>JASHOR010000075.1 GCA_030041005.1 Xanthobacteraceae bacterium | reverse complement strand
GCGAACGCTTCGTTGCCGGCGCGATCGGCCCGACCAACCGCACGGCCTCGATCTCCCCCGACGTCTCCAATCCCGGCTTCCGCGCGATCACCTTCGACGAGCTGCGCCTCGCCTATAGCGAACAGGTTCGCGGACTGATCGTCGGCGGGGTCGACATCCTGCTTATCGAAACGATCTTCGACACGCTCAACGCCAAGGCGGCGATCTACGCCATCGCCGAAGTTCTGGAGGAGCGCGGCCTTCATCTGCCGGTGATGATCTCGGGCACGATCACCGACCGCTCCGGCCGTCTCCTGGCGGGCCAAACGCCCGAGGCCTTCTGGAATTCGGTCGCGCACGCCGCGCCCGTCACGGTCGGATTCAACTGCGCCTTCGGCGCCCGGCAGATGCGCGCGCACATCGCCGAGCTGGGCCGCGTCGCCGACACGCTCATCTGCGCCTATCCGAATGCCGGCCTGCCCAACGAGTTCGGCCACTATGACGAAGGCCCGCAGGCGATGGCGACGCAGATGGGCGAATACGCCGCTTCCGGCCTGGTGAATATCGTCGGCGGCTGCTGCGGCACCACGCCCGATCATATCCGCGCCATCGCCGCGGCGGTGGCCGGCAAAAAGCCGCGCATCGTGCCGGAGGTGGCGCCGCTGCTGCGGCTGTCCGGCCTCGAAGCCTTCGCGCTCACGCCGCAGATACCGTTTGTCAATGCCGGCGAACGCACCAACGTCACCGGCTCGGCGCGCTTTCGCAAACTCATCACCGCCGGCGATTATTCCGCCGCGCTCGCGGTGGCGCGCGACCAGGTCGACAACGGCGCTCAGATCATCGACGTGAACATGGACGAGGGCCTGCTCGATTCCGAGAAGGCCATGACCACGTTTCTCAACCTGCTCGCCGCGGAGCCCGACATCGCGCGGGTGCCGGTGATGATCGACTCATCGAAGTTTTCGGTGATCGAGGCCGGGCTGAAATGCGTGCAGGGCAAGGCGGTCGTCAATTCCATCTCGCTCAAGGAAGGCGAGCAGGCCTTCATCCGCCAGGCTCGTATCGTGCGCCGTTATGGCGCCGCCGTCGTCGTCATGGCCTTCGACGAATCCGGCCAGGCCGACACGCTCGAGCGCAAGAGCGCCATCGCCGCGCGGGCCTACGACATTCTGGTCAACCGCGTCGGCTTTCCGCCGCAGGATATCATCGTCGATCCCAACATTTTCGCGGTGGCGACCGGCATCGAGGAGCACAACGGCTACGGCGTCGCCTTCATCGAGGCCGCGCGATGGATCAAAAAGAACCTGCCGCACGTGCACGTTTCCGGCGGCGTTTCAAACCTGTCCTTCTCGTTCCGCGGCAACGAGCCGGTGCGCGAAGCGATGCATTCGGTCTTTCTCTACCACGCCATCGCCGCCGGGATGGACATGGGCATCGTCAACGCCGGGCAGATCTCGGTCTATGACGACCTCGATCCCGAATTGCGCGCGGCCTGCGAGGACGTCGTGCTCAACCGGCGCGCGGATGCGGCCGAGCGGCTCCTGGCGCTCGCCGAGCGCCATCGCGGGCCCGGCAAGGAGAAAAAGGAAGCCGATCTCGGCTGGCGCGAATGGCCCGTGGAGAAGCGGCTGACCCACGCGCTCGTCCACGGCATCATCGATTTCATCGCCGCCGACGTCGAGGAGGCGCGCAAGAAGGCGCCGCGTCCGCTCGCCGTCATCGAAGGCCCGTTGATGGACGGCATGAACGTGGTCGGCGACCTGTTCGGCTCGGGCCGCATGTTCCTGCCGCAGGTGGTCAAGTCGGCGCGGGTGATGAAGCAGGCCGTCGCTTATCTGCTGCCGTTCATGGAACAGGAGCGCGACGGCCGCGCCCATACGTCGTCGAACGGCAAGATCGTGCTCGCGACCGTCAAGGGCGACGTGCACGACATCGGCAAGAACATCGTCGGCGTCGTGCTGTCCTGCAACAATTACCACGTCGTCGATCTCGGCGTGATGGTGCCGGCGGAGAAGATCCTGCAAGCCGCCGTGGAGGAGAACGCCGACATCATCGGCCTTTCCGGCCTGATCACCCCGTCGCTCGACGAGATGTGCCACGTCGCCGCGGAAATGGAGCGGCAGGGATTCGAGCTGCCGCTGTTGATCGGCGGAGCGACCACGAGCCGCACGCATACGGCGGTGAAGATCCATCCCAAGTATCGGCGCGGGCAGGCGGTGCACGTCAACGATGCGAGCCGCGCCGTCGGGGTGGTGTCGTCGCTGATGTCGCCCGAAGCGCGGCCGCGCACGGTGAGCGAAGTCCGCGCCGAATACGCCCGCATTGCGGCCGCCCATGCGCGCGGCGAAGAAAACAAGAAACGGCTGTCGCTCGGGCAGGCGCGCGCCAATGCGCTCAAGCTGAATTGGTCCGGCAGCTATGTGCCGCCGCCGCCGCGGCTGATCGGCACGCAGGCCCTGAGCGACATACAGGTCGCCGACCTCATCGACTACATCGACTGGTCGCCGTTCTTCTCCACGTGGGAACTCAAAGGCAAATATCCGGCAATCCTCGACGACGCCAGAGTCGGCGACGCGGCCAAAAGCCTGTTCGCGGACGCGCAGGACATGCTGCAGCGGCTCGCAGCCGAGCGCTGGTTCCGCACCCGCGCCGTGGTCGGCTTCTTTCCCGCGAACAGCGAAGGCGACGATATCGTCCTGTTCGCCGACGACACGCGGCGCGAAACGGCGGCGGTGCTGCACACGCTGCGCCAGCAGCTCGTTCGTCGCGACGACCGCGCCAACCTGGCGCTTGCGGATTTCGTCGCGCCGCGGGCGAGCGGACTGGCCGATTACATCGGCGCCTTCGCGGTTACCGCCGGCATTGGCGAGGAGGCCGTGGTCGAACGCTTCAAAGGCGCCAACGATGATTATTCGGCGATCATGGCCAAGGCGCTTGCCGACCGGCTGGCCGAAGCGTTGGCCGAACGCACGCATCAGCAGGCGCGCAAGCAGTTCTGGGCCTACGCGGCCGACGAAAGCTTGGCCAACGCCGAATTGATCGCCGAGACCTATCGGGGCATCCGCCCGGCTCCCGGCTATCCAGCGCAGCCCGACCACACCGAAAAGGCGACGCTGTTCCGGTTGCTCGACGCCGAGCGGCAGACCGGCGTCAAGCTCACCGAAAGCTTCGCCATGTGGCCCGGCGCATCGGTGTGCGGGCTCTATTTCAGCCATCCGGAATCGCATTATTTCGGCGTCGGCCGGATCGAACGCGATCAGGTCGAGGATTATGCGGCGCGCAAGACGTGGACGGTCGAACAGGCCGAGAAATGGCTGGCGCCGATCCTCAACTACGATCCCGTGGGCGCCCGCAACGCCGCCGAGTGACCCGCGCCGGCGGCCGGCGTGCCGAGCTTTGCCGCCGGCGGAATGGACATTTTCATGTTCGACAGCCGCGCGGCGTGAGTGCGCAGCGCGTTTTACCGCGACGCTCGCAGGAGCGGATCACGTCAACTCACCAACGCCAACGCCTCTCGATAGGCTGCATTGAGCCTCTTCGTTTCGGCCTCGGCGATCTCTCTGATTGCAGGCGACATGTCCTGGACTCGGTCCGGATGATTCTGCCTGATCAGTTTCCTGTAGGCTTCACGCACCTCGCCGATCTCAGCCGATTGCGAAACTCCAAGAATCGAAAACCATCGCTCGTTCGCATCGGGGCCACGCCCTTTCGGCGTCTCTCCCGCATCGCCGACGGACGGGTCGAGGTGGGGTTCATAGATTTTTTGATCCGGCGTGGCGGCAGCAAGGTCCGTGAGCACGCAGAACTCCAATGCGAATTCCCGGCGGAAGCGGGCCCGTCGCAGCAAATAGAACAGCGGCGCCAGAATAAGCGCCATGCCCGCAGCGGCGGCATTCGCCTCGACCAGGGTCCGATCGAACAAAAGAAAAACCGGCAGATCGCGCGGCGCGGCCATCAATGCTTGTGCGGAGAGCATCCACCCCCACAGGGGCAAGCCCAGGACCATGAGGGCAAACGCCGTGACGTAGGCGCCAAGCGACCAGCCCAGAGCCGAGCGCAAACTGACGGTTCGCACAAAGTCGGTCAGGCTCCGCAGCGGAAGGGCGCGCAATCTCGCGATCGTCGCCCGCAGGTGGCAGGCGTGCGCCTGCAGATCCTCGCGCTCCTCGGCGGTGTCCCGATTGGCATCGGGGTCGAAGGCGAAAACGGCGCGCCATAGTCCGTTTGATTGCGGCGCGCGATTTTCAATCTCGTTCAGCCGCCTGCAAACCTTGGCGTGCAGGCGCAACGCCCGGTCCAATTCGGCCACCTCGGATCGGCGCAGCGAAAACAACGGCCGAACCTTCTGCGCCGCGAGCCACTGCCGGCCGTAAGCCGCCGCCAGCGCCGGCATCACCGCGCAGGAGGCCAGCAAAGCCATCCCAAGGAGCGTCCCCGAGAGGTCCAAACCGGCGAACGGCGCCAGCATCATTCACGCCTCACCCACCGTGTCGAACATGGCGGCGTCCATCGCCTCGCGCGCCGACTTGCCCGCGCCGACCACGGCCTGCAAGGCGGGGTAGTATCGCTCGCAGGAATCGAGCGCCGCGCCGAGCACGGCTTCGCACTGGCGTGCCGACGTGGAGACGCCGCCGGTCAACAGCAGCGCATGGCGAAACATGACCAGGTCGTCCTGGCCCCATGCATCGAAGTGCCCGATCCACAGTTGCTCGTTTATTTTGGCGATGAGTTGCTGCACTTCCGTCAGACGCGGGGATGGCACCTTCATCTCGAAGGCGCAGGCCAGATGCAGGACCCTGATATCCTCCATCCAGGTGAACGAGACCTGATAGTCGGTCAGCTTGCCCGCGATCGCGAGCAGAATTTCGTCTTCCACCGTGCGCGAAAAGTCCCAGTCGTTGCGCGTCGCCATCCGTTCAACGATTGCGAGCGGATGGCCAGGCGGGCCGCCACTGTCGCCAATCATCGACATGGCGGTTCAGTCCAACAAATACCCGGGCAAAGGCTGCGCGCAAAACAGCGCTCAGCCACGACATCTTCGACGCTGCGGGCGACGCGGCTCGATTGAATGGAAGACCGAAACACGAAGGCCGTTGCCGAAAATCCTTCACGCAGCCCACGCGGCTGCAACACCGAACATCCCCCCATATGACCCCCGAGCGGCGACCTACGCGTTACGCGGAACACACACGCGCGCGGCAGGTCCGCAAAGTCCTATGCCACCCCATCCCGCCGCGCTTGAAGCACTGCACGCGTTTGATTGTGATACGCGGTCGTACGCGGACGCCGCAAAACTCGGCACAAAATGGGGCGTCGATATGATCTTTGTTTGATGATTCCTGGGCGGGTTCGACGGGCCCGCTGGCGACGGGCGTGAGGCTTGTCAGGCGGACAACTTGCGCGCGACCGCCTGTTCGACGAACAGCGCCGCCTCAAGTGTGGCTTTGTCGCGACCGAAGCGACCGACGATCTGGATGCCCAGAGGCAGTTGGCCCTGATAAAATCCCGGCACGTTGACACACGGCGCGCCCATCAGCGTCCATATCCGGTTGAACATCGGATCGCCGGTCCAACCGAGGCCCTCGGGGGCGACATCGGGCGCCGAGGGCGTGAGGATGACATTGCAGTCGGCCATCGTGTCGGCGAGAACTTGACGCGCGCGCGAGGCGGTGCGCCGCGCCGCGTCATAATCGTCGGCGGAAATCCTGGCGGCGCGATCGAGTTGCTCGCGCAATGGCCGGCCGATCGCATCGCGATGCCGGTCGTACTCGTAGGCCAGGGCGCGAAACCCCTCGTAATCCTGCACGGTGAATTGCGCCTCGTAGGCGCTTTCCAGAAGCGGCGGCAGGCTCACCTCACTGACAGTTGCGCCGGCGGCGCTCACAATACGCGCCGCAGTCTCGACCGCGTTCTGCATCGCGGCACCGGCCTGCGGCCACAGATGCGAGCGCACGAATGCGACGCGCGGCGCAGCCGGCGCGGCACGATCCACCCGCAGGTCGCGGTCAAGGATTGCGCCCGCAGCGAAGGCAACGTCGGCAACACCGGCACCGAACAAGCCGGCGGTGTCGAGATGCCAAGCGAAATCCTTGACGCCCACCATCGGGATCAGCCGGTAGGACGGCTTGTAGCCGGCTGTGCCGCAGAACGCGGCGGGACGGATGACCGATCCCGCGGTCTGCGTGCCGAAGGCGATCGGGATCATCGCCGCCGCCACGGCGGCGGCGGAGCCGGACGACGAACCGCCGGGCGTGTGCGCGAGATCGTGCGGATTCCGCGTCGGCGACGGTCCGAGCGAGGCAAACTCGGTGGTCACCGTCTTGCCAAGGATCACTCCGCCGGCGCGCCGGACCAGCGCCACCGCGGTGGCGTCGGCGCGCGGCCGGTGCCCGGCATAGATTGGCGAGCCGTATTGCGTCGGCAACTCGGCGGTATCGAAAATGTCTTTGATCGCGACCGGCAGACCGCGCAGCGGAGTGTCGGCAAGGCCGGGTTCGTCCGCTGTGCGCCGCGCGGCGTCGAGATCGAGACACACAAACGCACCGATCTCGCTTTCGCGAGCCGCGATCGCCGCTGCGCACAGTTCAAGGACCGCGCGCGGCGTCAATTCTCCAGCCTCGATCCGCCGGGCAAGATCGAGCGCCGACAGCATCACCGCCTCCCAGGTTCGCCGATGCCGCATCAGTAATCAGGGATCGGGGACAACGCAACTCGCACCTATCGGCGCTCGGGAAAAAACCGCACGCGCGGCCGACGACAGGCAGGCGATGATTGGATTGGTTAACAATGCGTGCAGCGCGAAGAAATAATGTTGAAGAGTCCTTAAGGGAATTCCGCGCATTGTTTGCTGATGACGACCGCCCTTCGCAGGTCTGCCATCGGCTGCGGCGTGGTCGCCGCCTTGGTCGGGGTTGCCGGGTGCAGCCACTATCTGCTGACGGAGCGCGCGCCGTGGCGGCACGAGGCCGAACTCGCCTGCATCAATTCCGGCGTGCCGGAGGAAGCGCCTGGACGAGTGCGGATTTCGACCATCCACGGTCCCGGCGCCTGCGGCATCGATTATCCGCTGAAAGTCTCGGAGCTGGGTCTCGGCGGACCGCCCGGCGACGACGCCGTATCGATGCGTCCGCCAAGCACCCTTCCTACGGGCTCGGTGGCGCAGCAATGGGCAACGGTTCAGTCCGAACCGCTGCCGCCTGAACCGCTGCCGCCTGAACCACTGCCGCCGCAACCCGAACAACAATACCCGCAGCCGCAATCGGGCCAGTCGCCATACGACGCTGCGCCGTCCTACTCGCGCAACGCGGGGTCGGGCGCGCCACAGCAATACGGCTGGCAGCCTTACGGCCATCCGCAATACAATCCCGCGCCAAATGGCGGCGCGCCGATGTCGCTCAATCCGCCGGGAATTGCGCCACCCGACGATAGCGACGCCGACGACGACAATGACGCGCACCCCTATTACGACGCGCCGGCGCCGGCCGCGTCGAATGCCGGCGGAGTCGTTCTACCGCCCTCGCTCTATTCGCCGCGCCCGATGATGGCGCCGCGCGATCCGCGGCAAGCCGCGCCCGCCACCTATGCGCCTCCCCCGCCGCTCGGCCCTGCCCCGACCGCGATGCCGGCCGCTTCGTCAGGCCCGGTCACGCTGCAACCCGCTGCGACGCTCGCCTGCCCGATCGTCTCCGTCCTCGACAGATGGGTCAGCAATGCGGTTCAGCCCGCGGCGTGGAAGTGGTTCCATCAGCCGGTCGTCGAGATCAAACAGATCGGTTCGTATTCCTGCCGCGCCATGGTCAACGGCAACCCGAACGCTCCCATTTCCGAGCATGCTTTCGGCAACGCGATCGACATCGCCGAATTCGATCTCGCCGACGGCCACCGAATCACGCTGCAGTACGGCTGGCATGGAACGCCGCAGGAGCAGGGCTTCCTGCACGACGTGCAGCAGGCAGCCTGCCGCGACTTCAATACCGTGCTGGCGCCCGGCGCCAACGTCTATCACTACAATCACATGCACGTTGACCTGATGCGAAGGACGTATCGCCCCCACATCTGCGAGCCGGCCGCCATCCCGGGCGAGATTGCGGCTGCTCGCGCGCGCGCCCGCTACGCCGCGCAGCATTATTACGGCGCCTCCGGGACGACCGGCTCGATCAAGTCAAGGAATACCGGCGACGCGGGTGACGATGATCATCTGCCGCTCGCCGTTCCAGGCGACGATTGATCGAGCGTCATTGCGAGCCAGCGGACCCGCGCGAAGTCGCGCGGTCCGATGGCAGGCTCCGCGAAGCCATCCAAGGGGCTTGCGATGGCAGTTGGTTTGCACCGATTGCTTCGTCGCTTCGCTCCTCGCAATGACGGGCGTGAAACGAAATTCGACCTTAATGATGCGTCCGCTCCGGAGCCGCGCCGTAAGGAAATGCCGGCGAACGCCGTCAATGCGCTTGCATATGGGCAAGCACGGCGGCGCTCGGCCAGCAGTCGAGCTTTAATCCGTTGCGTTTCTGATATTCGCCAAGCGCGGCGCGGGTGAGCATCCCGGCTTTGCCGTCGATCTTGTCGCGGTAATAGCCGCGCGCCGTGAGCATCTGCTGCATGCGCACGAGATCGCCGGTCGGCAGTTGCGCGACCTTGCCCCACGGCGTCTGAAACGGACGCGGATCGCGCATGCGGTCGGCGAGGTGTCCGACGAACAGCACATAGAGATCGGAGAAATTGTATTGCTTGAGAGCAAAATAATTCGCCGTCGCCAAAAACGAGGGACCGTAGAGCCCGGCCGGCTGAACCAGAGAAGCCGGCACGGCGCGCTCGGCCGGCGAGAGGGTCCGGCCGTAAGCCGGCACAAAGCCGCGCTTGAGCCATTCGCCGAGCGGCAACGTGTATTGCGGCACGCCGATCGTGCAGTCGACGTTGGCCGGCGGATGCACTTCGTAGGCCCAACGTACGCCGCGTTGCCAGCCCTCGCCGACGAGCTGCCTGGCGGCCGACGCAAGCGCATCCGGCACCGAATTCCAGATGTCCGGATAGCCGCGACCATCGATATCGACCGCATATTTCAGATAATCCGACGGCAGGAATTGGGGAAGTCCCATGGCGCCGGCCCAGGAGCTTTTCAAATCTGCAAGCTTGATGCGGCCCTGTTGGAGAATTTTCAGCGCCAGAACGAATTCCTCGCGAAACTTGTCCTTGCGCTTACCCAGATAGGCCTGCGTCGCCAGCACGCGGATCGCGCTCTTGCTGTCGCGCGCACGGCCGTAATCGCTCTCGCGGCCGAAAATCGCCAACAGGATGGTGGGGTCGACGCCGAACCGGCGCTCGATGGAATCGAGGACCGGGCGATATTGCCGATAGAGCTTGCGGCCTTGGATGGCGAGCCCGGCGATCTGCGGCTCTTTCAGATAATCCGCCGGCGTCTCCACGAACTCGGCCTGACCGGGCGCGCGCTGCGGCCGGCCGGGCAAAGCGAGGTCGGGCAGCGAAAGGTCGGGCTCGAGCCCGCGCGTCGCTTCATCGAAGGTCTGTCGCGACACGCCGAGCGCGCGTGCCTGCGGCCACAGCGATTGCAGCCAGGCGGTGAAAGCGGCGTCAGCCGCCGCCCCATGGGCGCCAACAATGGCGGCCACCATGCAAAGCACGGCCAAGGTAGCCGTGCGCATCCTGGTCGATGCCATGATCATGATCGGCGACCACCCCGCGTCTCGATGTTTGGAGCCGAAAGCAATCAGCGCACCGCGACGATGAACAGGCGCGGGAATTTCAGCAAAACCTTTCCATCGACCCGGGGTTTGTAGGCGGCGGCGATCTTTTCCGCGTACGCGGCAAGGAATTTCTCGCGCGCGGGCGCGTCAAGCGGCGACAGAAACGGCTGCAGCGAGGAACCCTTGAACCATTCGACGATCGCCTGCGGCGACGCCATCACGTGATTGTACATCGTGTGCCAGATGTCGATGTGCGAAGCCACCGGTCTGAGCAGATCGTAATAGGCCTCGACCGGAGGAAGATCGTCGCGCGACGCCGCCTTGATCTCCGGATGATCGGCCCACGGCCCGCTCCTTCCCACTTCGCCCTGGAACACGAGCGCGGGCTCCCGCGTATTGTCGGGCATCTGCACCGCCAGCGCGGCGCCCGGCTCCAATGCTTCCATGAGGCGGCGCAACACCGCCGCGTGATTCGGCAGCCATTGCATGACCGCGTTGGAGAACAACAGATCGGTGCCTGCCGCAGGCGACCATGCCGTGATGTCGCCCTCGACGAACTGGTGCTGGGGCAGCCGCTCGCGCGCCTTGCGCAGCATGTCGGGCGAGGAATCGAGCCCGATCACTTGCGCCTGCGGATAACGGGCGACCAGAAGCTCGGTGGAATTGCCCGGCCCGCAGCCGAGATCGACGACGAGCCTCGGCCGCTCCAGCGGAATCCGGGCCAGGAGGTCGCGCGGCGGCCGCGTACGCTCGTCTTCGAATTTGAGGTATTGGCGTGCGCTCCAGTCTTCCATCGACGCGGCCTTTTGTCTGGCGATTCGGCGGGCTGCCGGCGATCCATAGCATCGCCGGCGCGCCGGCTGTCAAACGATGGATCATCGAAGGCCGGGCATGGGCGATGCGCGCCAGCCTTGCGAAGGCGACCAATCCACAATCGACACCGGCAGCCGGTCGACGGCCGCAGTATTTGATGATCTACTCGGCGCCAGCCCAAGGGAGGGGATGACCATGATCAGCGTCAAAAGACCGGTGCTGCTGAGTATGCTGCTGGGTGTCGCGTTCGGCATGTCGCTTTCCGACGCGCAGGCGGCAAGCCGGCTCGTGCAGCGAGGCAAGTATCTCGTCAGCATCATTCCATGCACCGATTGCCATACGCCCGGAAGCTTTCTTGGGCACCCGGACATGACGCGCTATCTCGGCGGCTCGGAAGTCGGGTTCATGGTCCCGGGTCTCGGCGTGTTTTATGCGCCCAATCTGACCCCCGATAAGGACACCGGTCTCGGCAATTGGACCCTGCGGCAGATTGCGACCGCGATCACGACCGGCGTCAGGCCGGATGGCCGCAAGCTGGCGCCGCCGATGCCGGTGGATTCGTTCCACAACTTGACGCGATACGACGCGCTGGCCATTGCCGCCTATCTGAAAACCCTGCCGCCGGTGAAGAACAAGGTCCCCGGCCCGTTCGGCCCGACCCAGAAGCCGACGTCTTTTGTGTATCAGGTGCTTCCGCCGGACAAATACATGCCGGCGCCGCCTCCCGGATCGCCGCCGCCGGCACCTCCGGCGGCTGCAACACCTCCGGCTGCAACAACACCTCCGGCTGCTGCAGCGCCGACGCTCACGGTGGCGCCGGCTTCCCCGCCGCCGGCAGCCCCGGCACCCGCCAAGTAGGCGGACCTGATAACCGGTCCCGGCTCAACGTCCGCGTCCGGGCGTCGAAGGCCCGGATTACGAGTCGGTGGTCACCGGCCGAGGTTGGAGGGCGCGGTCGTCGCGTGCCAATTCGTGGCGATGATGATCCGCCGCGAGCGCAAGATAGACTGCCGGCACCACGAACAGCGTGAACAAGGTGCCGATCGAAAGTCCGGAGGCAATGACGACGCCCATCTGGAAGCGCGACACGGCGCCGGCCCCGGTCGCCGTGATCAACGGCACCACGCCGAGCACCATCGCAGCCGTCGTCATCAGGATCGGACGCAGCCGGATTGCGGCGGCCTCCTCGATCGCCTGCCGCTTCGACCGTCCCGCCGCCTGCAAATGGTTGGCGAACTGCACGATCAGGATGCCATGCTTGCTGATGAGCCCCATCAGCGTGACCAGCCCCACTTCGGTGTAGATGTTGAGCGACATGCCGCCGAAGCCGAGGCTGACGAAGATCAACGCACCGGCGATCGACATCGGCACGGAAACCAGGATGATGACCGGATCGCGGAAGCTCTCGAACAGCGCCGCCAGCGCCAGGAAAATGATGATCAGCGCAAAACCGAACGTGGTGACGAAGCCGCTGCTCTCCTGAATGTATTGCCGGCTGAGCCCGCCATAGTCGATCGAATAGCCCTGCGGCAGCGTGCGCCGCGCCAAATCCTGCAGGAACCCGAGCGCGTCGCCCTGCGCCACCCCGGGCATGGCGACGCCCTGGATCGTGGCGCTGTTGAGCTGCTGGAAATGATTGAGCGATTCCGGCACCGTCGTGGTCTTGAGGCTGGCGATGGTGGACAGCGGCACCAGCGAGCCGTCGGCGGTGCGAATGTAATAGTTCAGCAGTTGCTGCGCGTTGAGCCGGTAGCGTTGCTGCACCTGCGGAATGACTTTGTATGACCGGCCGCTGATGCTGAAATAATTGACATAGCCGCCGCCGAGCATGGCGGCGAGCGAGCCGCCGACGTCGCTCATGCGCAAGCCGAGCTGCGCGGCCTTGTCGCGATCGATGGTGATATTGGACTGCGGAGCGTCGAACTTCAGGTCGCAATCGAGAAAGATGAACATGCCGCTGTGCAGCGCCTGCTGCAGGAATGACTGGGCCACCTGGTTCAAGCGCGCGTAGGGATCGGTGGTGACGATGACGAACTGTATCGGCAGCCCGAAGCTGCCCGGCAAGGCCGGCGGCTGAAACGCGGCGACGCGCACGCCGGCGATCTTGTTCAGCTCCTGCTGCACCACGGGCTGCAGCTCGTTGGTGGTCTTTTTGCGCTGATCCCACGGCTTGAACACCATGCCGGCGATCGACTGTCCGGGCACGTCGAGCTGAAAGACGTGCTCGGTCTCGGGATGGCTGGCGAAGACCTTGTACACTTGCCGCGAATAAAGCTGGCGCTGCTGCAGCGTCGAATCGGGCGCGGCAATGGATTGGGTGATGATGACGCCTTGGTCTTCGGTCGGGGCCAGCTCGGTCTTGGCGCTGGTGAACAGGAAATAGATGCTGCCCAGCACGATCGCGGCGAACACCAGCGTCACCGGCAGATAGTCCAGGCTGCCGTGAAGGCGCCCCTCGTAGCCTTTGCGCAGGCGGACGAAGCTGCGATCGACGAAATCGGTGAACTTGGCCTCGAGCCCCCGACCATCCGCAGAATGCGCCCGCAGCAGCCGCGAGCACAGCATCGGCGACAGCGTCAGCGCGATGATGCCGGACACGGTGACGGCGCCGACCAGCGCAAAGGCGAATTCCGAGAACAGCGCCCCGGTGAGCCCGCTTTGGAAGCCGATCGGGACGTAAACCGCGGCCAGCACGACGGTCATGGCGATGATCGGGCCGCCGAGTTCGCGCGCCGCCGCGATCGCAGCATCGACCGGAGACGTCCCTTCTTCGAGATGGCGGCTGACGTTTTCCACCACGATGATGGCGTCGTCGACGACGAGGCCGATGGCCAGCACCAGCGCCAACAGCGTGAGCAAATTGATCGAGTAGCCGAGCGCCAGAAGGATGACGAACGTGCCGACCAGCGACAGCGGGATGGCGATTGTCGGGATGACCGACGAACGCAGCGAGCCCAGAAACAGGAAGACCACCGCGGTGACGATCAACAGCGCCTCGACCAGGCTGTGAATCACCTCATGGATCGAGCTGTTCACGAACTCGGTGGAGTCGTAGATGATCTGGCCGTTGAGCCCGTGCGGCAGCAGCGCCTGGATCTGGGGGAAGACCTTGTGGACCCCGGCAATCACGTCGAGCAGATTGGCGGTCGGCGCCACCTGGATGCCGATATAGACCGCCTGCTTGCCGTCGAAGCCGACCTCGGATTCGTAATCCTCGGCGCCGAGCGTGACGTTGGCGACGTCCTTGAGCCGCACCACGGCGCCGCCGCTCTGTTTGAGCACGAGGTTGCGGAACTGCTCGGCCGAATGCAGGCTGGTCGAGGCGCTGAGATTGACCTGGACCATCTGGCCCTTGGTGGTGCCGATGCCCGATATGTAGTCGTTGGCGGTGAGCGCCTGGCTGACATCGGCGGCGGTGAGCCCGTAGGCGGCGAGTTTCTTCGGATCGAGCCAGGCGCGCAGCGCGAACACTTTTTGTCCGAGCAGCTCCGCGGTCTGCACGCCCGGCACCGCCTGCAGCTTCGGCTGCACCACGCGGACGAGGTAATCGGTGATCTGGTTGGCCGCCAGGGTGTCGCTGTTGAAGCCGATATACATGGCGTCGATGGTCTGGCCGACCGTGACGGAAAGCGTCGGCTGCAGCGTGCCCGGCGGCAACTGATTGAGGATCGAATTGACTTTGGTGTTGATCTCGGTGAGCGCCTTGTCGGCATCGTAGTTGAGACGCAGATAGACGGTGATGGTGCTCACGCCGCTTTGGCTGGTCGAGGTCATGTAATCGATGCCGTTGGCCTGCGCGATGGCGTTCTCCAGCGGCGTGGTGATGAATCCGGCAACCACGTCCGCATCGGCGCCGTAATAGATCGTGGTCACCGTGACGACGGCGTTTTCCGTGCGCGGATATTGCAGGATCGGCAGCACCGAATAGGCGCGCAGGCCGAGCACGAGGATCAAGAGGCTCACCACCGAGGCGAGCACCGGGCGGCGGATGAAGATGTCGGTAATGCTCTTCACCGCGACCGCCTAACGATCGAGCGGAACGGCCGGCGCCGCGTCTGCCGTCGGCGTGACCGCGTTGTTGATCAATACCGGCGCGCCGTTATGGAGTTTGATCTGGCCGGCGGTCACCACCATATCGCCGGCCTTGATGCCCTTGAGCACGGCGACCTGATCGCCGCGCGTCGCGCCGGTGGTGACGAAGGTCTGCCGCGCGATGAGCTGCGGCTTGTCGCCGGCCGATGCGCTCTTGCCGCCGATCACGTAAACCGTATCGCCGTACGGATTGTAGGTGATCGCGGTCTGCGGCAGCGTGACGTAATTCTGCGGCGCGCCGGTCGCGATATCCACGGTCGCATACATGCCGGGCAGCAGCTTGTGATCCGGATTCTGCAACGTGGCGCGGACCTGAATGTTGCGCGTATTGGAGTCGACCTTGGGATTGATGGCGGAAATCTCACCGGGGAAGGTTCGATCCTTGAAGGCGTCCACCCGCACCGCCACCGTCTCGCCGATGCGGATTTGATCGACCGATTGCTGCGGCACGAAAAAGTCCAGGAAGATCGGATCGAGCGCCTGCAACGTCACGATCGTGGTCCCGGCGCTCAGATATTGTCCGAGATCGACGGAGCGAATGCCGAGATGGCCGGCGAACGGCGCGCGCAAGGTCTTCTTGTCGAGGACCGCCTGTTGCTCGTCAACCTGCGCCTTGGCGTTCTTCAGGTTGGCGGTATCGGTGTCCAAAGTGGCCTGGCTGACCGCCTGGATCTTGAACTGCTTGAGATCGCGCTGATAGGTCAGCTCGCTCAACTGCGCCATCGCCTGCAGCGACTGCAGCTTGGCCTCGTCGTCGGCGGCGCGCAGCGTCAGCAGGACCGCGCCTTGTTTGACGTCGTCGCCGGATTTGAACGAGATCGAATCGACCACGCCGGCCACTTCGAGCGAAAGATCGGCGCCCTTGACCGCGCGCAGGCTGCCGATCGCCTCGATGTTCGGCTGCCATTGGCTGTATTCGGCCTTGGTCGCAGAAACGGTCTGCGGCGGGGCCGTCATCGAGCTCATGAACTTTTTGATCATCTTCGCCTTGAAGGCCTGGAAGCCGAAGATCCCGCCGAACACGACGCCCACGGCGATCAGCATGATCAGCATGCGTTTGATCATGGCCTGGTCTCCGTACCGACGCCGCGCGCGCCGGCGACCAGGTTTTTGGTCGTCGCCGCTCCGGGCTTTTCCGCACTCAAGGGGTTGGTCTCGACATCGATCCGGTTCCACCAGCCGCCGCCGAGCGCCTGAAACAGCGCCGCAGTATCGGCGAAGCGCGTCGCCCTGGCCTGCACGATCGCAAGCCGCGCCTGCGCGTAACTGCGCTCCGAATTGAGCAGCGTCACATAGGCAATCGCCCCCAAGCGATACTGGCCGCGCGCGAGATCGAGCGTCGCCGAGGCGTCCTGCAAGGCGGCGTACTGCGCCTTCAGGGTCGCCGCATCCAGTTGCAGCGCGCGCAGGGCGTCGGCGACATTTTGGAAAGCTGCGAGCACCGTGTTGCGATATTGCGCTTGCGCCATGTCGTAGGCCGCTTTGGCGGCGCGCTCCTGATGCAACAGCGAAAGACCGTGAAAGATCGGCTGCGTACCGCTCGAGGCAAGAGTCCAGATCGTCGTGCCGGGCGACAACAGCGATGCCGCCGTGGCAGAGGCGCTGCCATATTCCCCGGTGAGAGAGAATTGCGGCAGCCTGGCGGCGATGGCGACGCCGATCGCGGCGCTGGCCTGATGCAGCTCGGCCTGGGCGGCGCGCACGTCGGGACGCTGCTCCACAAGCTGCGACGGCAAGCTCAGCGGCAACCCGGTCGGCAGCCGCAGCGCGGCGAGCGTCAGATGATCGCCCTGCCGTTCATCAGGAAACCGTCCGATCAACGCCAGAAGAACGTGCTGTTCCTGTTCCAACTGCTTCTGCAGCGGCGGCAGCGTTGCCTGCGTCGTCGCCACTTCCGATTCCTGCGTCAGCACGTCGGTCCGCGTGGCGGCGCCGACATTGAATTGATCGCGCACCACGTTGAGCTGGTCGCTCTCCACCTTGATGATGTCGCGCGTCGCCGCAATCTGCCCTCGCAGCGAGGCCTCGGCGATGGCCGCCGTCACCACATTGGCGGTCAACGTCAGATAGGTCGCTTCAAGCTCGAAACGTTGGTACTCGGCCAGCGCCGCCTCGGCTTCGACCTGCCGACGCTGTCCGCCGAACACGTCGGGCGTGTAGGAGACGTTCACGGTGGCCTGGAACAGGTTGAAAATAAAAGGCGCCCCGGTCTCGCCGAATTCCGCCGGCGAGAACTGCTCGCGCGTGGCCGAGCTGTTGGCGTCGAGCGACGGCAACAGCTTGCCCTTCTGCGCGTAGAGATTCTCCTTCGCCTGCCACAGCGCGGCCTGGGCCGCTTGCAAAGTGGGATTGGCTTGCAACGCTTCGTCGATCAACCGGTCCAATCCTTGCGAATGAAAGAGCTTCCACCACTCACCGGGAATGTCGCGCCCGATGTCGAATTGTTGCGAGGCGCCGCCCGGACCGGCGCTTCCCACCGTCGGCGCGGGATGCAGCTCGGGGGTATAGCCGCTGACCGGCGGCGCCGGCGGCACCTTGAAATCCGGCCCCACGGCGCAGGCCGACACCAGCAAAAGCGCCGCCATGCCGCCGATGGCTCGGGACCGACAGAGCCCGAGGCGAGGCGACGCGGCACCGCTCTTTTCGGCCGCCAACCGGCTGCGGCGCCATGTGAATCGATCAAACCCAGTCACCGTTGCACATCCCCCGATCGGGTAGATTAGTTATTTACTATCCGGTTAGTCAATAACTTGACTTTTTCTCCACACCGCCCCTACGATGCTGGAATGACTGACGTGTCTGAAATGCGGCCGGAGGTCCGGCGACGGCGCAAGGCCGAGCGCCCGCAGGAGATTCTCGAGGCCGCCTTCGCCGAGTTCTCGCGCAACGGCTACGCCACCACGACACTTGACCGCATCGCCGAACGCGCCGGTGTCACCAAGGGCACGATCTACGTTTATTTCGAGAACAAAGAGCACCTTTTCATCTCGATGGTGCAGGAGTCCACCAAGGGCGCGCACGAAACCGTCCAGCAGATGTTCGAAACTCACGAAGGCTCGACCGCCGATCTGTTGCGGGCGCAATTTTCTTTCATCTATCGGCACATTGTCGAGGATACCCGTCGGCGCGAAGTGGTGCGGATGCTGATCGCGGAAGCCCCGCGTTTTCCCGAACTCGCCGACCGCTACTACGACGAAATCCTGCGACCCTGTCTCGATTTGCTCAAGCGGGCGATCCAGCGCGGCGTCGATCGCGGCGAGATTCGCGAATCGCCGATCGTTCACTCTCCGCAGGTCGTGATCGCGCCGATCGCGCTGGTCGATCTGTGGATGATGATGTTCGAGGAACGCCAGCCGCTTGATCTGAAAGTCTATTTCGACGCGCACCTCGATCTGGTGCTCAACGGGCTGCTGGCGAAATAAGCCCGGCAATCCCGGCGTGCAGGCGTTGCGTCGCCTTTGGGACGGATGCATCATCAGCAAAATGGCGGCGACCAAGTCGCGACCAGGGAGCGACCCCCATGCATGACATCGTCATTCGCGGCGGCACGATCGTGGACGGCACCGGCAAAGCGCCGTTTACCGGCGATGTGGCGATCGTCGGCGGACGCATCGCCGGCATCGGCGGCAAGCAGAGTCCCGGCAAGCGGGAGATTGACGCCGCCGGATTGCTGGTCACGCCCGGCTGGGTCGACGTGCACACCCATTACGACGGCCAGGCCATGTGGGACCCGCTGATTTCGCCCTCATGCTGGCACGGCGTCACCACCGTGATCTTCGGCAATTGCGGCGTCGGCTTTGCGCCGGTGAAGAAAGAGCATCGCGGCGCGCTGATGGACCTGATGGAGGGCGTCGAGGAGATTCCCAATCCGGTGCTGGCCGCCGGCCTCTCCTGGGAATGGGAGACGTTCCCGCAATTCATGGACGAACTGGAGCGCCGGCCGCGCGCCATCGACATCTGCGCGCAGGCCGCGCACCTGCCGACGCGAGTCTATGTCATGGGCGACCGCGCCGTCAGGCGCGAGCCGGCGACGCCTGACGACATCGTCGAGATGCGCAGGCTCACCATCGAGGCGCTGCGCGCCGGCGCCTTCGGCTTCACCACATCGCGCACGGATTCGCACAAGACGCCGGACGGCGAACTGGTGCCCTCGCGCGACGCCGACGATCATGAACTCCTCGGCATCGGCTCGGCGCTCGGCGTCACCGGCACCGGCGCCTTCGGCATGAACTCCGATTTCGACGACGAGGACTACGAACTGCGCTGGATTCGCAAGCAGGCGCGTGAAACCGGCCGCCCGGTCTGGTTCCTGCTGACCGACCGCTACAACGATCCGCAGCGCTGGCGCCGCATCATCAAAGCCGTGCACGAGATGCGCGCCGAAGGTTTGCCCGTGACCGCACAGATGGCAGGCCGGCCGATCGGCGTCATGATGGGCATCGGCACCGCGCTCAACCCGTTCACGGTGCGGCCGACCTACAAGAAGCTCGAAAGCCTGCCGATCGAGGAGCAACGGCGGCGGCTGCGCGATCCCGCCGTGCGGCGGCAGATTTTGTCCGAGACGCCGTCGGAAGCCGAGATCGAAAAGCTCGCCCAATTCCGCCAGGTGGTCGCCAAGGCCTTCGACAAATTCTTCGTCATGGGTAACCCGCCGGACTACGAACCCGGTCCGGAAAAGAGCGTGGCGGCGATCGCCAAGCGCGAAGGCCGCACGCCGGAGGAAGTCGCTTACGACTACATTCTCGATGACGGCCAATATCTGTATTTCCCGGTGGTCAACTACGTCACCGGCGATCACGAGCCGATCCGCGAAATGCTCAACGACCCGGCCTGCCTTCTGGGCCTGAGCGACGGCGGCGCGCACTGTACCTCGATCGTCGATTCCGGCGTGCCGACCTACATGCTCACGCATTGGAGCCGCGACAGAAGCCGCGGGCCGAAGCTGCCGGTGGAAAGGCTGGTCAAGCGGCAGACCAGCGAGACTGCCGATTTCTTCGGGCTCGCCGATCGCGGCCGGCTGGCGCCCGGATTGCGCGCCGACGTCAACATCATCGACTACGATCGGCTGCAGGTGCAGAAGCCGATCCTCGTCCACGACATGCCGGCGGGCGGCCGGCGTTTCATTCAGAAGGTCGACGGCTACGAAATGACGATTGCCGCCGGCACCCCGATCTTCGAGCGCGGCGAACATACCGGCGCCCTGCCCGGCCGACTCGTGCGGGCCGGCCGCGACGCGCACGTCATGGCTGCGGCCGAATAGCCAGCGCCATCGGGAACGGCTTGCGCCGGTGCGACTGCGGCCTAATCCTCTGACGGCGATCCGCCGACGGGGATGAGATCGCTCTCGGCAACTACGCGTTCATGCGGTTCGCCCTCGCTCTTCACGCGATAGAGCGGATTGCTGTTGCTGTCCTCGATTGGCCGCAGACCGACGATCTCATAGTGCCCGGACTCGGTGGGTCGAAGCGACGTGGCAACCAGCTCCACCGTTTGGCCGATCTTAAATCTGTGTGGGCTATCTGCCATGGTTGCATTTCCCTCTCGATAAGCTTGCCAATTGGCGCGCCACCTCACCGTCGGCGAAACTGAGCGCGCTGGGGCGGGCGGGTGGCCGGCGGTCCGCGCTCGTCCTTGTGGCGGAAGACCAATCGCCCTTTTTCCAGGTCATAAGGCGACAGCTCGACCGTAACGCGGTCGCCGGCCAGCGTTTTGATCCGGTTCTTCTTCATCCGGCCCGCGGTGTAGGCGACGAGTTCATGCCCGTTCTCGAGCTGAACCCGATACCGGGCGTCCGGCAAAATCTCGGTGACGAGTCCCTCGAATTGCAAAAGTTCCTCTTTCGGCACGTCAGACTCCTTTCGAATGGGCGGCCCAGCGCTGCTGGCGCTCGGCCGCCGCGGCAGGACTGCGCGACAAGCCGTTTGGCCTGCGCGCCCGGCCTTTCTTGCCCGGCTTGTCGTGCCGGCCTTGCGGACTTCCGGTACCCGGCGGCCGTGCGGCGCCGCGATGCATGGGCGCCAGCCCAGACTGCCGCTGTCCGCCGCGCCGGTCGATCATGGGAATCGACATCCGAATGAGCTTCTCGATATCGCGCAAATAGGCCGCCTCCTCGGCGTCGCACAGCGAGATCGCCACGCCTTCGGCACCCGCCCTCGCCGTACGGCCGATGCGATGGACATAAGTCTCCGGCACGTTGGGCAGATCGTAGTTTATCACGTGGCTCACACCCTCGACATCAATTCCTCGCGCCGCGATGTCCGTGGCAACGAGCGTTTTGCTCTCGCCCTTGCGAAATGCCCCGAGTGCGCGCTCGCGCTGGCCTTGCGATTTGTTGCCGTGGATTGCCTGCGCGGCGATGCCGGCCCGCGACAGACCGCGCGCGACCTTGTCGGCGCCATGTTTGGTTCGCGTGAATATCAGAGCGCGCTCGATCGGTTCGCCCCGCAGGATGTCAATGAGAGCCCCAAGCTTGGTGGCGCGATCGGCGCGGACAATACGCTGATCGACGCGCGACGCGGTCGTCGCCGGCGGCGCCACGGCGACTTTGACCGGATCGCGCAGCATCTGCGTGGCAAGCTCGGTAATGACGCGGGGCATCGTCGCGGAGAACATCAGCGTCTGCCGCGTCGCCGGCAGTTTTGCAACGATGGCCCGGATATCGTGGATGAACCCCATGTCGAGCATGCGATCGGCCTCGTCGAGCACAAGGCATTCCACGCTGTGGAGACGAAGCGCATTGGCGCGAACGAGGTCGAGCAGCCGGCCCGGCGTGGCGACGAGAATGTCCACACCGCCAAGCAGCGCGCGAACCTGCCCGCCCATCGACACGCCGCCAATCGCCAGCGCCGATTTGAGGCGCAAGTGACGGCCGCAGGCGCGGAAGCTTTGAAGGATTTGAGCGGACAACTCTCGGGTCGGACTCAGCACAAGGACGCGGCAGTTCTTTTGCGGCGCCGGGCGCGGCATCATGGCGAGGCGGTGCAAGATCGGCAGCGCGAATGCCGCGGTCTTGCCGGTTCCGGTCTGCGCGATGCCGATCACGTCGCGGCCCGACATGACGGCGGGAATCGCCTGCGCCTGGATCGGCGTCGGCGTCAGATATTTCTGTTCGGCGAGCGCGCGTGCGATCGCCTCGTGAAGCTTGAAATCATGGAAGTTGGTCAAAGTGGGAGCTTTCTGTTGCGCGCATTCGTGCCATGGCGCCACGCGCCATGGCCGCACGCCGGGTGAGCAGACACCCCGCGCGACCTGGGCTGTCGGTGCACAAAAAAGGGCGAGCCAGAAGCCTTTGACGGGATCCCGTACACGCGGCTCGCTGCGGACCGCTAAAGTGGAATGACCTTTCTCGTCATTCCGCTACACCATCTCGATGGAGCACGATGCCTAAAAAATCGGCTTTCTTCGGGACCATCCTCAAGGGCCGCGCCCGTCATATGCGCCAAAGATGCATTCGTTTCAAGGCATCTCTGAGGTCAGCCCTTACAGGCTTTGTCGGCCGCTTCCTTGGCCAGCCGCAATGCCCGCAACCGCGCCATTTTCTCCCCGACGGCCTTGGCGTTGGCTTGATACTCCATCATGGCCTTGGCTCCCTCCCTGGCGCGTTCTTCCTTCTTGAAGGTTGCTTCGGCACGGGCGCGTGCGGCGCTTGACCCCATCTCGCTGGCTTTTGTTGCCAAAATGCTCTCCTTTGTCGCGAAACAGCAGGCAAATTATTCACCATGCCGTCCGCTCAGTGCGCAATGAACAGGCTTTGCGCTGCCATCATATGGGCATTGAGTCGCGGAAATGCAGCCCGTCCGATCCCGTCACAAGTCCGGCGCCGGACGGGCAAATGCGATTCAGCGCGTGAACTTCTTATATTTGATCCGCTGCGGCAGCACCGTGTCCGTGCCGAGCCGCCGCATCTTGTCCTTCTCGTAGTCCTGGAAATTCCCCTCGAACCATTCGACGTGGCTGTCGCCTTCGAAGGCGAGGATGTGGGTGGCGATGCGGTCGAGGAACCAGCGGTCGTGGGAGATGATCACGGCGCAGCCGGCGAAATCCTCCAGCGCCTCCTCGAGCGCGCGCAGGGTGTCGACATCGAGGTCGTTGGTCGGCTCGTCGAGCAGGAGCAGGTTGGCGCCGGATTTGAGCATCTTGGCAAGATGCACGCGGTTTCTTTCGCCGCCGGACAGCGAGCCGACCTTCTTCTGCTGGTCGGCGCCCTTGAAATTGAACGCGGCGCAATAGGCGCGCGAATTGACCTCGCGCTTGCCCAATTGCAGTTGATCCAGGCCGCCGGAAATCTCCTCCCACACGCTCTTCTTGCCGTCGAGCGAATCGCGCGACTGGTCGACGTAGCCGAGATGCACCGACTCGCCGATCTTGATCGTGCCGTTGTCGGGTTTGTCCTGCGCGGTGATCATGCGGAACAGCGTCGTCTTGCCGGCGCCGTTCGGTCCGATGATGCCGACGATGCCGCCCGGCGGCAGCTTGAAGGAAAGATCGTCGATCAGGAGATTGTTGCCGAAGCCCTTGCGCAGGTGATCGAAGTCGACGACGTTCTGCCCGAGCCGCTCGGCGACCGGAATGACGATCTGCGCGGTTTGCGTCTGCTTCTCGCCGGCCTTCTTCAGCAATTCCTCGTAGCGCTCGTAGCGCGCCTTGGATTTGGCCTGGCGGGCGCGCGGCGACGCCGCGATCCACTCCTGCTCGCGGGCGAGCGTGCGCTGGCGCGTCTCTTCCTCGCGGCCTTCCTGTTCGAGCCGCTTCTGCTTCTGCACGAGCCACGACGAATAATTACCTTCGTAGGGAATGCCGCGGCCGCGGTCGAGCTCGAGAATCCAGCCGGTGACGTTGTCGAGGAAGTAGCGGTCGTGGGTGACGATGAGGATGGCGCCCGGGTAATTGCGCAGATGGCCTTCGAGCCACATCACCGATTCGGCGTCGAGATGATTGGTCGGCTCATCGAGCAAAAGCAGATCGGGCTGTTCGAGCAGGAGCCGGCACAGCGCCACGCGGCGGCGCTCGCCGCCGGACAGCGACGCCACATCGGCGGTATCCGGCGGACAGCGCAGCGCATCCATCGCCTGATCGACCTTGGAATCGAGATCCCACAGCCCCTTGGCCTCGATCTCGTCCTGCAGCTTGGTCATCTCGTCGGCGGTCTCGTCGGAGTAGTTCGCCGCCAGCTCGTTATAGCGGTCGAGGATCGCCTTCTGCGGCGCCACGCCGTCCATGACGTTGTCGCGCACGGATTTTGCCGGATCGAGTTGCGGCTCCTGCGGCAGGTAGCCGACGCGGGCGCCCTCGGCCGCCCAGGCCTCGCCGGAAAACTCGGTGTCGAGGCCGGCCATGATGCGCAACAG
>JASHOR010000074.1 GCA_030041005.1 Xanthobacteraceae bacterium | reverse complement strand
GCCAAACCGGCTCAAGCCGCCGCGCTTTAACAGACGCCTCTATCGAAAGCGCAATCTCGTCGAGCGCTTCTTCAACAAACTCAAGCACTTTCGCGCCGTCGCAACCCGATACGACAAGCGCGACGACAACTACCTTGCATCCGTCCAACTCGCCTCAATTCGAATTTGGATGCGCTTTAATGAGTCGATAGCCTAGTGTCCCGATTCCGAAGTTCGCATCATTATGCGGCACCCTCGTTTGCGAACTTCGGAATCGAAGGACACTGGCAACTTATTGATCTAGTGTGGCTTTGGCTCGGAAATCCGCATGACGAGGTCGCGGCAGGAAGGATGCGGAGTTCTGAACCGCCACACGAGTGTCCCGATGCGAATGTTGGAATCGGACCATTAGGGCGCCACAATGCTGACCATGCAGCCATCCGTCACCATCGGCTCCTATCTGTGGGCGCAGGATCGCCTGCCGCACGACGAGTTCACCCTGCGGATCGACGGCTTGCGCGCCGCCATGGAGCGCAACGGCTGGCCGGCCGTCCTGGTCTATGGCGACGTGCGCGAGCATGCCGCGCTCGCCTATTTGAGCAATTTCATTCCGCGCGTACGCTGGGGCATGGCGCTGTTGCCGCGATCGGGGGAACCGCGGCTCTTGTGCGCCATGAGCACGCGCGATCTCCCGGCGATGCGCTCGCTGAGCTGGATCGCCGACGTGCGCTCGGGCATGGGCGCCGAATGGGAAAACGCTTTCACGCCGTGGTTCGCACGCTTCGCCGGCGAGGCAACGGTCGAATTCGGCACGCTCGGCTTCGACATCATGGCGCCGCTGCTGCATCAGAGCGTGCGCCGCAGCCTGGGCGAGCGTTTCTCGCTGCGACGGGCCGATGACGCGCTGGCGATACCGCCGCAGCGCAAGCGCCCGCGCGAACTGACGATGATGCGGATGTCGTGCCAGCTCGTCGAAGCCGCCGCCAAAGCCTTCGCCGACGCTTGGCGCAAGACCGGCGAGCCGGAGACCGCGGCACTTGAGGCCGAACGCCTCGCCCGTTCGCTCGCGGCGCAGGACGTACGCACCTTGATCAGCCTCGACGGCGGTCGCACGCTCGTTCCTTATCAGGGCCGTTTCGAGAAAAAGGCCGGACCGCTGGTCGGCTACGTGGCCGTGAAGGCGATGGGCTACTGGGCCGATCTGTTCGTCATGGTGGACGAGCGCCGCACGCGGGCTTCGCGCCATGCCGAGACTGCGCTCGACGCACTCATCGCTGCCGTGCGGCCGCGCGCAGGCGCCGGCGAAATTCATGGCAGAGCAATAGACACACTCGCGCCATTCCGACTGCACACGGTTCTCGGCGGCAGCGTCGGACACGGCATCGGCTTATCGCTCAACGAGCAACCCGAATTCCGCGCGGGAGCGGACAGCGAGCTGGTCGAGGACGGCGTGTACACTCTGCAACTCGGCATAGCCGACGCGTCGGCCGGCAACGCGCTCGTTTCGGCCGTCGTACGCGCTCGCGCCAAAGGACCGGAAATCTGGGCGCGCTCGCCATCGACCGGCTGAGCGAACTGGCGACGCCCAGCCGCCATACGACGCACCGAGCGCACACCGGTTGGCAAAGGGAGGAAAGAGGAAACATGACAAACGCAGGACATAATTCGGAGAGCCGCAACGACGATGCAGCGCCGGGCGTGAGCCGCCGGAACTTCGTCGCCGCCGGCGCCACCGCCGCCACTGCGGCCGCCGTGCTGGCGCAGTCGTCGAGCAACGCGGCGGCGAAGAAGCATCCGGCATCGCGCGCGTTCTGGCCGGACGGGGCGCGGCTTGCAATCACGGTCTCGATGGTGGTCGAAACCGGCGCCGATCCGGCCCCGACCACGAAGGGTCCGGATGGCAAGACCTATCCCAATCTCTACGCCGAAACCGCCGCCGAATACGCGACCCGCGAAGCCATCCCGCGCATGCTCGACATGTTCGATCGACGCCGCATCAAGGTCACCGCCATGATGTGCGGACAATCATGCGAACGCTTTCCGGCGCTCGCCAAGGAGGTCGCGCAGCGCGGCCACGAATGCGGCGCGCACGGCAGCAGTCATTCCGTGCAATTCCAGCTTTCGCGCGACGCCGAGCGCGACTTCATCAAGACCGCGGCCGATCAGGTGGAGAAGGTCACCGGACAGCGGCCGGTCGGCTACAATTGCCGCGCCCAGCTCCGCAGTCCCAACACGCTGTCTCTGGAGCAGGAACTGGGCTTCATCTATCACATCGACGACATCAGCCGCGATGAGCCGTTCGTCATACCGGTCAACGGCAAGCCGTTCGCGGTGGTGCCTTACACCGCCCACCTCAACGACATTCCGTTTTTCAACAACCACGGCGTCGCGGCAAGCTTCGCCGAGGATTTGAAGCTGGAGTTCGACGCCCTCTACGCCGAAGCCGAGTTCAAGCGCCGGATGATGGTCGTCACCCTGCACGATTCGGTGGCGCGGGCGAACCGGGTGAAGGTGTTCGACGATTTCGTCGGCTATGCCCAGCGCCACAGCGGCGTCTGGTTTGCGCGCGCCGACGCGCTCGCCCGCTGGGCGCTCACCAGTCCCGACTCGATCAAGGAGACGAAGGCGACGTAAGCGCTACGGCGTCGGCCGGAAGTTCATGGCCACGCCGTTGATGCAATAGCGCAGATGCGTGGGCGGCGGGCCGTCCTCGAAGACGTGGCCGAGATGGCTGCCGCAGCGGCTGCAATGGACCTCGGTGCGGGTCATGCCCCAGCTTTGATCGGTCGATGTTTCGACTGATCCCGGTACCGGATCGTTGAAGCTTGGCCAGCCGGTGCCGCTCTCGAACTTCTCTTTCGACTTGAACAACGCCTGCTCGCAGCCGGCGCAAAAGAAAGTTCCTGCGCGTTTTTCGTAGTTGAGCGCGCAGCTCCCCGCGCGCTCCGTGCCGTGCTCGCGCATGATGTGGAACTGCTCGGGCGTCAAGAGCTTGCGCCACTCCGCATCGGTGTGGGTCACGGGATATTGCTTGGTATCGGTGGTGGTGCTGGTGGTGGTGCTCATGGCGCTACCGTGTGTTCGGGGAGAATGTCCCTAAAGGTAATCGATGGAGGGGAAAGCGCAACCTCGCCGCGACCGGCGGTACGCAGCCGTGATCGGCGGTCGATCGGGCGGATCGGGCCGGCGGGCTCTTCACTTGATCGCCAGCGGATTGGTCGGCGAGCCGACCGCGCCGGTGATGGGGATCGCCGGCGCCACGAACATGAACTCGTAAATTCCGTCGGCGGCGCAATCCTCGGCGAGGTCTTTCAGATAAAAAATCTCGCCCATGGTCATGCCCATGATCGGGATGGTGATCCAGTGCCAGGGCTGGTTGATACCGCCCTCGGTATTGTTCGGCCGCACCTCGCAGCCCCAGGTGTCGGACGCGAGCGCGGCAAGCTCGGTGCGCGCGATCCACTCCAGCGTCTCGAACGCGAAGCCCGGCGCGTCGCCGCCCGGATAACCGTCCCAGCTTCCCGCCTTGAGGCAGCGTTCCATCTGCCCGGTGCGCACGATGACGTAATCGCCGCGCTTGAGCGTGACGTTGTGCGCCTCGGCGGTGTTGTTGAGGTCCTCGCAGGTGATGCCGTAGCCGTCGTCCAAGAAATCCTTGCCGACTGCGCGCGCCACGTCCAAAAACACGCCGCGGCCGACCATCTTGGCCTTGGTCTTTTCGATGCCGCACTTTTGCGCGCCGAACGACGACACTTCGCGGCAATCGTAGCCGTTCCACATATTGTTTTCGTAGAACACATGACCGAGGCCGTCCCATTGCGTGCCGCATTGCAGCGGGATCACCACCATGTCATCGGCGGCGCGGATGCCGCGCTTGTCGAGCACGCCCGAATAGGCATCGGTGCCGGTGCGCAGCATGGCGTGCAGCGGATTGATGCGGCCGAGCGCCGGGTAATTGGTCTTGCCGCCCTGCGGCCCGTTGTTGTCGAAATTGAGCGCGAGCGAGATCACCTTGCCCTTCTTGACCAGCCGCGCCGCGGCGACGATGTCCTCCGCGCTGGTGTAATTGAGCGTGCCGATCTCGTCGTGCGGGCCCCACTTCCCCCAGTTCTTGTATTTCTCTGCCGCCTGGCGGAGGTCGTCTCGCGTGATCTTGCGCGCGCCCATGTCCTGTCCTTTTCCAGCCCTGCTGTTGATCGCCGTCGGGTGATGATAGCATTGCACGATCCCCGGGAGCACAGGTTCGTCTACCTCTCCCCGCGTGCGGGGAGAGGTCGAATTGCGAAGCAATTCGGGTGAGGGGGGCGCGGCCGCGATTCTAAGCCCAGCGGAAATGCTCCATCATCCCGACCTTCTCCCCGCACGCGGGGAGAAGGAGGAAGGTGGTCATGCGCATCGTCGATATCCGCGAGGCCTCGATCCCGCTTCATTCCTCGCTTGCCAATTCGAGCTTCAATTTTTCCGAAATGACGACCTCGGTCGTCGCCGTCGTCACCGACGTCAAACGCGCGGGCAAGCCGGTCGTGGGCTTCGCCTTCAACTCGACCGGCCGCTACGCCTGCGGTGCGCAGATGCGCGCGCGCTTCATTCCGCGCATCCTCAAGGCGCCGCCCGCATCGCTCATCAACGAAGCCGGGAACAATTTCGCGCCGGAAAAGATTCTCGCCGCGATGATGCAGAACGAAAAGGCCGGCGGCCACAGCGAACGCTCGATCGGCATTGGCACGATCGAGGTGGCGGTCTGGGATGCGGTCGCCAAGATCGCCGACAAACCGCTGCATCGGCTCATCGCCGAACGCTACAACGGCGGCAAGGTCGCCGCGAAGGTCTTCTGCTATGTCGGCGGCGGCTGGTACGCGCCCGGCAAATCGACCGCCGATTTGCAGGACGAGATGCGGCGCCATCTCGATGCCGGCTACACGATGGTGAAGATGAAGGTCGGCGGCCTGCCGCTGGCCCAGGACCTCGAGCGCGTGGAGGCGGTGAAATCGATCCTGCCGCAGGGCTCATCGCTGGCGGTCGATGCCAACTGCAAATTCGGCCGCGAGGAGGCGCTGGCCTATGCGCGCGGGCTCAAACCTTTCGGGTTGCGCTGGTTCGAGGAGCCATGCGATCCGCTCGATTTTGCGCTGCTTGCCGAAATCGGCGAGCGCTATGACGCGTCGCTTTCCACCGGCGAGAATCTGTTCTCCACCCAGGACGTGGAGAACCTGGTGCGCTTCGGCGGGCTCAAGGCGGCGCGCAACGACGTGATCCAGATAGACCCGCCGCAGGCCTACGGCATCGTGCAATATGCGCGCACGCTCGACATGCTCGCCCGCCGGCAGTGGCCGCGCGGCCTGTTGTTCCCGCACGGCGGCAATCAGATGTCGCTGGCGATTGCCGCCGGTTTCGGGCTGGGCGGCGCCGAATCCTATCCCGGAGTCTTTGGCGATTTCGGCGGCTTTGGCGACGACGCCGAACTCGTCGATGGGTATTTGACGCTGTCCGACCGGCCGGGCATCGGCTTCGAAGGGCAAGCCGCGCTTTACCGC
>JASHOR010000073.1 GCA_030041005.1 Xanthobacteraceae bacterium | reverse complement strand
CTGACCGCATCTCGGTTTTTTAACAGCGCTAGAGTGACCGCGCGGCGCTACGCTGCGGTTTGCGCTTGGTTTTCGCGCGCCGCGGCCCCCTGGCGTTCGGACCGTCAGTATCCGCCTCTCCTCCATTCCGCCGCACCAACCGCATCCTTCTTCCGGCCTGATCGCGCCGCTCTTTGGCTCATGGCCGTAAGCGCTCGCGCGCTCGTCCACTTTGGTCCCGCCGCAAAGCGGTGCAGCCACCTCCTCCGGTGAAAGGGGCCTCCGTCAGAGGGCGGCTCGGCGGAACGCGTCAACGCGCTGACCAGCTTGCGAGACATTGGGCTACGTGCTGGCACGGCGCGACTACTCGCCGTGAGATTCAGTAATGCGA
Source organism: Xanthobacteraceae bacterium (assembly GCA_030041005.1). GTDB lineage: Bacteria > Pseudomonadota > Alphaproteobacteria > Rhizobiales > Xanthobacteraceae > BOG-931. Next base: position 12,346 of record JASHOR010000073.1, on the reverse strand, counting down.
GCACTCTGACCGTCGTTGCAAGATCGAGCATGAAAGCGGCCACCGGCGCCGCTCGATTTCGTCTTTACTGAAGGAAACACGACGACGCCGTGTAACTGATGGTCGCCGCGCCGCCGCCTGAGCCGGAACCATGCTCATAATCCCAGTTGATGGAACCGTTGTTTGAAAAGCCATATCCCGCCGCGCCGCCGGCGCCGCTGCCGGTGCCGCCGCGGGCACCGCCGTAGAGCGTAAAGCCGTTCCCACTTTCCCACTATAGCCAGTGCCGGCCTGGCCTGCGGACATGCTATTGCCACCGGCACCGCCAAAACCGTCCCCTTCATAGCCGTCGGAACCTGCGCCAGCACCGCCTCCGCCTCCGCCTCCGCCGCCGCCGCCGTTGCCCGGCGGGTTGAAACTTGTGCTGGTATAATTGGGCCCGCATGCTCCGGTGAAAATGTTGCAACTGCCCGCGCTTGCCGATTTTTAGTTCTATGGCGGCCCTTCGGGCCGCGCTCTCGTGAATGGAGCCGGCACGCCGTCTCCGCCGTCCGGCTTCGATCGCTGACGCTTTTTCAGATTCTTTTTTTCACTGTGTTACTGAAGAAAACAGCTAGACGCCGCATAAGTAATCGAGGCCGATCCTCCGAAGCCGCCCGAGCCCGAACCATGCTCATAATCCCAGTTGATGGAACCGTTGTTTGAAAAGCCATATCCCGCCGCGCCGCCGGCGCCGCTGCCGGTGCCGCCGCCGGCGCCGCCGTAGAGCGTAAAGCCGTTCCCGCTATAGCCAGTGCCGGCCTGGCCTGCGAACACGCTGTTGCCGCCGGCACCACCAAAACCGTCCCCTTCATAGCCGTCGGAACCTGCGCCAGCACCGCCGCCTCCGCCGCCGTAGCCGCCGCCTCCGCCACCGCCGTAGCCTTCAAAAAATTCTACAATGTTGCTGATTGCCATGTACTCGTCGTCGGTGGTGCCGGCTCCGCCGGTGGTCCCATTACCGCCGCCTCCGCCAGCAGAAATCCAATAGCTCCCATTCATGCCGCTAAATCCTGCCGAACCCGGTCCTTGCACACCGGCGCCGCCACCACCGGCACCCGGACGGATGTCGAAAGCTGCACCGCCGCCGCCGCCACCACCGCCCAGTATGGCCGTGACTGTCGATCCTGCGGGGACCTCCAGTGAAAAACCGCCGGGGCTATTGACCGTTTGGCCGTTGCTTCCGGCAGTCCCGTTATTGCCGTCGGAACCCCCGCCGCCGCTGCCGCCGCCAGCGGCTGACGCCGAATACGAAACCGATCCGCTCACAACAAAGCCCGTGGAGCCACCGTTGCCGCCCGGAGCGCCTGTCCAGTCGTATGCGTCGTAGCAGTTGAAAATGCACCCGCCACCGGCGCCAGGAATGTACTCGCCACCGCCGCCGCCGCCACCTCCGCCGCCGACTAACGCATAACCGGTAATCGTCATGCCGCCCGCAGGGACGGTCGTGCTTTCATAACCGCCCGGAACAGTCGCGGTGCAGCTTACGGCGCAGGACTGTATGTTACAGCTTACGGGTCCCGGCGTCGGCAGGCCGGCATTGGCGCAGATAGTGTTTGAGACAGTGGCGCCGTTCAACTGGCAAGAATAGCTCGGCGTCTCTGTCCCGCCGCCGCAGCTTGCCGAGCACACGCTGTAGGAAACCACATAATCCGGATTGCACGGTGCGAGCGTGGCGCAGCTTTCGTGCTTTCCGACGAAGCCATACGGCCCGTTCCATTCGTCTTCGGTTGCGAACGGCACCATGATGTCGGCGCCGCAATTGTCGGTCACCCTCTCGCAATCGGGGCTGTAGGATTGGCCGTTAAAGGCCGGTATCACCGACGCGGTGGTTCCGTTGGGCAGGTACTGGCAGCTATGCTCGACCGAGCATTCCTCTTGCGCCCACGCGGGAGCTGAGAAGCCAAAAATGCAAAGCAAAAATAAAATCGCGAGGACGATGTTGTGCCGGCGATTGCACATGCGGAATGCGCGCTCGAACGCGGCATTTACAGTAAGTCGATACATGAGCCCCCAAGAACGAGAACAACAAACCGGCGCGAAACCGATCGCGCCGGGGCCTTTACTGCGCGTGAATTTCATTCTTCAGCGCCGCGACCTCGCCGCGCAATTCGGCGATCGCCTTGCCGTCGGCAGCTTGGCTGTCGTTCGCGACCTTCAGCTCGGCGCGCAGATCGTCGTTGTCGGCTTTGAGCTGCTTCACGGCCTCAGCCAGGATGGGGATGAAGCTCTGATAGGAGACGTTCTCGTATCCCGCGTTATCCGTGCTGACGGCCTCAGGGACGATTTTTTGAACCTCCTGGGCAATGAACCCGAATTGCCGTCCCTCGGTAAAGTGCATCTGCGGAAATTCCTTCCGCCGCCAGTCGAACGTCACGCCCTGTAGCCGATCGACAATCGAAAGGCCGTCTTTGATCGGCACGATGTCTTTTTTCCAGCGGCGATCGGAGGTCGTGTAGCCTCCGGTGAAGCGCGCTTCGCCTGTCACGTCGAGCACATAGGAGGGGCTCGTGTTCGCGATACCGACGTAGCCGTCGTTAAGGATCGTCATGACGGGCGCCATTGTTACGGCCGAACCGACGGTTACGGTCTGCGCCGTCCCGGTGTAAAAGGTGATGTTCCCACTGCTGCCGACGTTCAGTGCGGCACGGGCGATATCAAGGCTTGTTGCCGATAAAAAGCTGCCGACCGCCGAGGAGCTCGGATAAACGGCGTAGCCCATGACCGGCGCGCCGGAGGAATATTCGCTGCCCCAGACGGAGAGAGCGCCGGTGGTATAATAGCCTTCCAGAATCGTGCTGCCGTTAGTCGATGCGCTATTGCCCCCGCTGATAATCCCGCGGACATCGAGCGTTGCTTGCGGCGCCGTCGTCCCGATACCGACGTTGCCGCCAAAACTGTTGAAAATAAGCGTCGATCCTTCGATATCCAAAGGAACAGTTGCAGACGCGGCATCGTTGTAGGCTTCGATTGCTGCTGTGCCAGATGCTCCACCAAACACAGAGGCCGCACGCATAGCAACATGCGTGTTGGTTCCCTCCCGAACATCAAGGACCGATTGCGGCCCCGTCGTCCCGACCCCGACATTCCCGGTGCTAGTGATGTGGAGATATTCGGTGCCGTCGGCCCACAGGCCGACGGTGTTGGGGGAGGAGGAAAAAAGCCCGTCGGTCGCCTGCGCCCGCGCGGAAGATGATCCGGCGCAGAGAGCGACGACAACTAAAAGGGCAATCCAGACTCCGATACGCACCCGCCAGACTCCCTTCCCGGAAAGCTCGGAAAGGCCACAAGAGGCGATACTCTGGTGGCGCGGGAGTTAGCAAATCGCTGTGGAGCGATCGCGGCGGCCTTTAGCCGCGAGGCCTGGACATCCGAACGGGTTGCTTGCGCAAAACATTCGCCGCCGCCCCCCGGCCGTAAGACCGAGAAGCGGCATCGTCACGTGATGCCAATACGTCCACAAAGAGGTTGCTACGCCCCGAAGGCAGGCTTTCTCTACCTTCGACGCTGAGGCTGCCAATGCGTGTTTGTTTGGTCAAGCGTTATCGAACAAAGAGGCATCACGGCTTATTTTGTCGCATTTTGCGGCGGCTCGCTTGCGAGGCGGCTCTTGCAAGCGATTCGAAGAGCCCTTCCGGCGAGGACCGGCATCGATTTCGGAAGGACGCACGCGCCTGATTTCGGGAACGCCCCTGCCGAGATCGCAAAGGCCGAACGCACGGTCCGAGTCATCCGGGTTAAGCCACCGCACGGGCACAACAGTTTGAGCAAAGGCTTGCTAAGTCCGCGTATGAACCCCTGCGGTCGGCGAGACCGTAGGTCGCAAGCGGACGGACGTCAGCCGGGAGGAGGGATCACCCGGTCTGCACAAGCCGAAGGCGCCGCGGGAAATCGGGATACCCGGCTGCGCGGAGTCCCTTTAGGCCGGCTCGGCTGTCCGCCATCCATTTTGCTAACCAACTTGGACAGGCAGACAGATCGGTGCAGGGAAATTATTGGGCCTTTTTTCCGGATAAGTCGGCCGAAATTGCGCCCGCGACGCACAGGCGGCAGAGCTTCATCAGCATTTCAGGACGGGCTAAACCACTCGGCTACCCTCTCCGCGGAAAGGTCTTTGGGTGACGACAGTTGTATGTCTACAAGCAGAAGACCCGGTCACTGATTGACGCGTCTCACTATTCGCCGATTGTTACAATCGACGATTGTTTTTTTGCACTTTATTGGAGCGATCTCGATACCATAAGATGCAACTCGGTTGCAGGACCCGATGCCTCGATCCCCAAGACCGGCAGAGACCCTCGATAAGCTCATCGGGCGGAATATCCGGTTTTTTCGAACGAACAAGAGATTCTCGCAAGCGGCGCTTGGGCGCGCGGTCGGCGTGACATTTCAGCAAATCCAGAAATACGAGACGGGCGCCAATCGGGTGGATGCAGTTCGTCTCTCTCAGATAGCAGATGCGCTCGGCGTTCGGATTGAACGTCTTTTCCCAAAAAGATCCGAACTAAGGAGAGGTTCCAAAGTCGGAGCTTCGGTTTCCGATCTCCTCATGAATCCCTATGCGGTGCGCGCGCTTCAGGCCTTCGCCAACATCTCCAACCAAAGGCTACGCCGTTGCTTGCTGACGGTAATCGAGACGGTTGCAGCGCAGCAAAGGGCCTGATCGCTTCCACGGACAGCGAAAGTTACTCACAGTTAATTTTTAGCACCTTTGGAACAAGACTAGCGCCACATAAAATTTTTGTTAAGGTTGATAACCGGGCGAAATGCTCGTGGGAGGCGAGCCGCGAACTTACGGAGTGGACAATGGAAATTCACGCCCAGGCGCTCGATTTTGTGGTTGGGCTGGAGCGGACCAAGACGGTGGACGAAGCTTGGCAGTGCTTCATGGAATTCGCCGCGCGGTTTGGTCTTGAGTTCGGCGGCCTCGCCGAAATGCCCGGACCTGGAGAACGCCTCGAAGACACCACGCTTTGCCTGTCCTGGCCGGACGAGTGGCGGACTCGCTATTTCGAAAAGCGATATCTGCGCAACGACCCCGCGCAATTGCATCTTGCCCATGGCGTCGAACCCTACACCTGGTCCGACACGTTGGCCTGTCCCGACTATACGAAAGCGCAAAAGCGGATCGTGCAAGAGGCCGGCGAATTCGCCATGAAAGAGGGCTTGCTTATTCCGGTCATCGGCTTTGGAAGGGGCATCGCGATAATCTCGATCGCCGGCAGCAATCGAAAACTCGACCTCCGAGATCGCGCGGTATTGCATCTCGCGGCCATCTACACGCATTCGCAGATTCGTCTGTTATCAAAGCGGGACAGCCCGACGCTGCCGTCTCTTTCCGCGCGCGAGCGTGAATGCCTGCAATGGGTCGCCGCCGGAAAGTCCGATTGGGAAATCGGCGAGATCCTCTCGATCAGCGAGAAAACCGCCAATACTCATATCGAGAACATCAAACAGAAATACCGCGTTTCGACCCGCATGCTGGCCGTGGTCTATGCCGTGCAACGCGGCGTCATTCACATGCCCGCGGCGGCCTGATCCGGCGGCGTTCGATTCTCTTGGGGCAGCGCGGGTATCAATCAGGTAAACACCCGATATCTTCAGAGCGGCTCGATCCTCTAACTGACTCCCGAATGGTTTCGGGGGGCAGTCGTGATCCATATCATCGACCGGCACAATCGAGCGGCGTTCCTCCGTCAGCTCGAAGACATGTACCGGGTCCGCCATCAAATTTATGTCCATCGCCGAGGCTGGCGCGCGTTGGAGCGTCCTGACGGGCGCGACATCGATCGGTTCGACACCGAAGATACGATCTACTTTCTCGGACTCGACGCCGAAGGCGCGGTGACTTCGGGCTTGCGCCTCAATCCCACGACGAAGCCGCATCTCATCAATACGCTCTTTCCGCACGCCGTGATTTTCGAGCCGATTCCAGTCGGCGACACCATCTACGAGATCACGCGCTATTTCGTGGTGCCGCGACGCCTCCCGCGCGACGCGCGGCGCCTTGCGGCCGGCGAGTTGACGACGGCGATGCTCGAACACGGCCTGAGCATTGGCCTGACCCATATCAGCCTCCTGTGCGACGCCTTCTTCATGTCAACGATGCTGGAGATGCGATGGAAGGTACGGGCGCTCGGGCCGCTTACGCCTTACGCCGAGGGTACCTGCATCGCGGTGCTGTTCGAAGTTTCCGAAGAGGCTATCGCGAATACGCGGGAGACGCGCGGGGTCAAAGGCCCCGTGTACGTTTACCGGGCCGTTCCGCCCACATCGCTTGCCAACGATCACAAGGGGAGAGCCATAGCATGAGCAACGTAAGCGCGATCAAGCTGAGGAGCGCAGCTGTGCCGCAGCAGGGACTGGACCTTTCAGGCGACATGGATTTCGTGGAGCGCGTGCTCGCGCGTTTTCAGAACCCGTGGGATCGCCACTTTCTGACCCTGGCAATCGATGCAACCGCCGATGCGCTTGAGCATCGGAATAGCGCGATGTCGGCGGCTGAAAGGGTTCGCGCCGACCTGGCACAGATGCGTGTCGCTCATGCCCTCAAGGCCGCTCATGTCGGGCAATTCCGGTCAAACGGCTATGTCAAGCTCGAAGGGTTCCTTTCCAGCAGCGAGGTCGAGATGCTGCGCGCAGCAGTGAATGCGGGCATTGAGACGTTCGAGGCGAGCCCGAACAGCTATAACGTCACGGCGGCAGCCGATGCGCTGTGGGGGACAGGCGCAGGCTATGACAACAAGACCTCAATGCAGCATGATCTCGGCGCTCTCGCCAAGGCGGTAAAAGACTCCGATAGGCCTCGCCTTCTCGATCCACCGCGCCCCGGCCAACCACGAGGCAGCTTCCTGTTGGATACCGGCGTATGGCGTCGCGTGCCAGCGCTTGCCGATTTTGCGTTGCGCGGTCCGTTGCCGGCCGTTTCCGCCGACTTGCTTGACTTGGCCTCAATTCGCTTTTTTGATGACCAGATTTTCGTCAAGGAAGCGGGCGCCGTCGATCGTACCGCTTTTCATCAGGACCTGGCCTATTTCCACCTCGGCGGCTCCGCGGGATGCGTGTTTTGGATTCCGCTTGATCCGGTGCGCAGGGGCGGTGGCCGCATGGCCTACGTGCCCGGCTCCCACTTGTGGAAGCAAGTGTTCAAGCCGAACATTTTCGCAAGCGAGACGCCATTCCCCGGCAGCGAAGGGCTCGACATGCCCGATATCGATGCTGACCCGGATTCATTTGGTGTCCAATACATCGAAGCCGAACCCGGCGACGTGCTGGTGCATCATCTGCTCGCGATCCACGGCTCCGAAGGTAACCGCGGCGGCACGCAGCGGCGCGCGATTTCGCTGCGCTATATCGATGCGGCGATGCCGTACCGCCACCGGGCAGGGGCACCGCCGCAACCGTTGCATCGCGCCAATGTGACGGATGGCGCTCCCCTCGACAACGCGATCCATCCCGTTGTTTGGCCGCCTACCGCACCAAGCGCCTAGCGCCTCACCAACACAACCTCTCTTCGAGCCGGAGTCAGATGGCCGAAACGCCATAGGAGATTCCTATGCCTCAAATCACAGGGTCAACGGCGGCCTCAGGTTCTGGCGACACCAACAATGACCGCCCGCCGAACTTTGTGGTCCCGTCGCGCGAGACCGCACGTCGCGTCCAGGCATTCATCGCGGAGGAGCCGGCGCTTGGTCCGCGTTACGCCCGCGCCAAGGAGTTCCGGCGCATCCTGCGCCAAGTCAGCAACTTTGATGTCACCTCGCGGTGCAACCTGCGCTGCGAGGGCTGTTTCTATTTCGAGGGTGACGATTACAAGCAGGCCGCCGAACAGGAGGACTTGGCGATTTGGCGGGCGTTCTTCGAGGACCAGGCGAAACGTGGCGTCACTTTTGCCAGCCTCGCCGGAGCCGAACCGGCATTGGAGCAGGATCGGCTCGAAATCGCCAATCACTGCATACCGCGCGGCGCGATCTTCACCAACGGCACCATCAAAATCAGGACATCCATCAACTATTCGATAGTGATCTCGATTTGGGGCGATCCGGAAACGACGGGGACGTTTCGCGGTGGCGGAGTGTTCTGGAAGGCGCTCAAAACGCACAAGGGCGATCGGCGCGCCCGCGCTCTCTTCATGGTGCATGCCAAAAATATAGGGCAAATCTCGCCGGTCACGCGTATCGTCAGCGACTTCGGCATACCGCTATCGTTCAATTATTTTTCGCCGACCAGCTCGTATCTGGCGAAGCTCGCAGCCAACGCAAAGAACGACGACGAGTTTTTCCGCATCAGCTCAAGGGAGGACAACTTTCTCCTGACGGCGGACGCGCTGGAGCGCGCGCGCGACACCATTGACGATATCATCGACCTCTATCCTGGCATTGTGTTCCATACCCACGCCTTCAACCGCGTTTGCACAGACCCCGCCGGGCTTTATGACGTCGATCCGACAACCGGCATCGCGACCAACTGCGGCGGCCGTAATTTTCAGTGGCACCAGTCGTATCGGGTGGATCTCAGGCCCAGCAACGCCAAGTGCTGCACGCCGAACGTCAACTGTAAAGACTGCCGCCTCAACGCGGTCGCCCTGGCTTCGCTATTGTTCCGGCTAGAGCGTTTTGTCGGCAGTATCGCGGAATTTCGCGACTGGCTCGACATTTGCGAACAGTATGGCCGCTCGAACCTGCTCGATTCCGACCCGGCGTGGCGGATCGACGGCGCAGATCTGGCACGGCAGACGGACGCGTTGTGCAGCGTCGCGGCTCCGAATTGCCGGGACGAGGCTGAAAGGGTGCGCGATCACGGCTGGACGCCACTTACCGCCGGCGAGCCGGCGCGCATGTTTTGACGGGTCGTGTCGAGCGCATCAATCTGGGAAAACTCCGCAAGCACATTGGAGAGATTGATCTCCTGACGGCTTCGCCGGGATGCACCAATCATACGTGCGCCAAAGGTGCCGACAGGGCGGCCGTGCAGGCCTCGCCGACGGTAGCGGCGAAAACGTTAAACAGCTGCGTTTTGGCCCAAATTACCCGACGCGCATCGAACGCACGCACCAATTCATGGAGTATCGTCAGGCTACGGGTGTCGGGCCGAGCCGAGTAAAGCGTGCGCTCCGCATCGAGCGCCAGGTCTTCTGGCATAAGGCGGCCATCGGCTTGTGACTGCGCGCGGGTCGCGACGGCCAAGGACACGAAGGCGAGCAACAAGCCGGTTACCACAAAGCGCATGGCGCAGCCGCGGCGCGACTGGGTTAAGGTAATATGGCAAACCGTCAGTTACAACGCATCCGCCGACTCGCAAGCGAGGGCAGAAGCCCGAATTAATGGCAACTCTCGGCTGGCAATCTCCGCTTCGCAAGCGAGTCCGCCAAGTCGGCCAGACTCTCAATCCCGACTGCATGACCCCCGTTCAAGGAAGAATCCGGCCGTTTCCTCCTAGTGACGCTTCCAGTCCGTCATGCAGATTCTCCTCGCGGAAATTCGGCGCATCCGAGCACGTCGCTCAAATCGGTAACCCGCTTCCTGGATCCGGCCCACACCAAATCCGTCCTTCCTTACGGCCATGTCGCGCCGGCATCAGTTCATGGCCGCAAGCGCTCGGCGCTTGTTCACTTTTGTTCCCGCCGCAAGCGGTGCGGCCGCCTCCTCCGGCGCAAGGGCATCCGTCAGCAAGCCGCGATTGGCGCGGCCGGAACACGATGGAAACAATGCGCGTGCTGACAATCAGTTCCCGGACGACTCGCCCGAGCGCGCGAGCGCCCTCACGACCTTGCGCAATATCAGCTACGTGCTGGCACGGCGGGATTTGTCGCCGTGAGGCGCTCGGTGCGAAACCGAACCTTGACCCTCATATGGATCAATCGAAGCAGGTTGCCGCACCTTCATCTTGGGCATGCGATCCCGTGACTTCGTAATACCAGTTGCCATTGAAGGTTCCGGCGACGGAAACCCATGTGTTTCCAACGCTGGAATTCCATCCATCCTGGACCAGCGAGAGAACGCAAAATTTGTGTGTGCCGAGGTCTCTGGTGCCATACACGGATGCAAATTGATACAAGGTAGCTGTGCTGAGGCCTGAAAGCGACGTAACGCAACCGCCGTTGAGGCAAAGCTGGGCGTTGTTGCTGTTGTTGCCGATCCAGACGCCGTTTTGGCTGTTTGTGCTGTTGAACTCCCCGGCCCAGCCGTCATTGGTGCTCTGCCCATAGACGCCATAGGTTCCTTGAAAATTGCCTCCCCACCCGCTGGCGCTTGTGCCGAGCACGCCGTTCCCGTTGCCGGTTGCGTTACCCTGAACGCCGTAGCCATTCACGGTTTGCCCATAGACACCATAGGCGGTGCCGTACGTCCATACGCCATAGGCGCCGGTCGGATCTCCGTCGTTATAGTTGAACATTCCCGCCCATAAGCTCGCCGTTCCCGTTTCGGAATCGATCCTGCCCGACGGGTTTGTCGTTCCAAAGCCGACATAGCCGTTCGTGGCGATGTAAATATCCTGCCGGCTAAAATTTGCGTCCGCCGAAAGAACAATCGGCCCGATACGATTGTTGAATATGAAACTGTTGGCCGTGGAAGTCTGCAAGATTCGCCCTGCCGTGACCGCGAGTCCCGCCAAGGCCAGGCCGGCGGTATCTGCATATGTAATGGTGGCTTGTGCGTTCGCGCTGGTATCGAGTGCTTGAATATAGAGTCCTTGGGCGCCCGCTCCTGCAACATATACATTTGCACCTACGACGGAGTCGCCGGAATTCACCTCGAGTGTCTCGATAGGGCTCGCCGTGCCAATGCCGACATAGACCGGCCCGGCCGTGGAATTCGTCGTGTTGTAGAGCGTCATGCCCATGACGCCTTCGACCTTGAGCGGCAAGGTCGGATTGTCGCTCGGCGTGTCGACGCCGTTGGCATGGGCCTGCAGGGAAAGGGCGGACAGAGCGCCCACAACAACTACAAGAACCCTTGATCTCCACCGCAAAGGCATTCGCGCCTCCACCCGAAAAGAGAAAAATCGAACCGCGCGAAACCGCTCGCGCCCGGCCTTCACTGCGCGTGAATTTCCTTCTTCAGCGCCGCGACCTCGCCGCGCAATTCGGCGATCGCCTTGCCGTCGGCAGCTTGGTTGTCGTTCGCGGCCTTTAATTCGGTGCGCAGATCGTCGTTCGTGGCCTTCAACTCCGCGCGTAAATTGCCGTTGTCGGCCTTGAGCTGTTTCACGGCCTCGGCGAGGATGGGGATGAAGCTCTGATAGGAGACGTTCTCGTACCCTTCCTTATCCGTGCTCACGGCCTCGGGGACGACCTTTTGGACTTCTTGAGCAATGAACCCGAATTGCCGCCCCTCGGCGAAGTGCATCTTCGGGAACTCCCTGCGCCGCCAGTCGAACGTTACGCCCTGCAGCCGGTCGACGATCGCAAGCCCGTCCTTGATCGGCGCGATGTCCTTTTTCCAGCGCCGGTCGGAGGTCGTGTAGCCCCCGGTAAAGCGTGCCTCGCCCGTTACGTCGAGAACGTAGGAGGGACTTGCGTTCGCGATGCCGACGTAGCCGGATGAAAGCGTGCCGCCGCTGGCAAGGCCGGTGGCGAAGATCAGGTTGCCGATGTCGAGCTGATTGGAATTGGCAGGGGTGGGCAATGTCAAATTTTCGCCGATGACGATATTGTTGCTGCCGCTGGTAATGCCGCCCGTGCCGCTGCCATTGACGTAACCGCCCACGCCGATAAGGATGTTGTAAGCACCGGTGACGTTAAAACCGGATTCCATGCCAAGGGCGGTGTTGTAGTAGCCGGAACTGGTGGTGACGGCCAGGAGAGCGCCATATCCAACGGCGGTATTCCCGGTGCTGCTGGTGGCGGTATCCAATGCAGCGCCCCCCACGGCGGTGTTGTAGTTGCCGCTGCTGAGGTCGGTGAGCGCGTTCACGCCTAATCCGGTGTTACCGGAGCCGGTGGCGGAGGTATTACCGGCGTTGAGGCCGAAGTAAAAGTTGCTAGTCGAGGGTTGAGCCCAAGCCAGCTCCGAACCGGCATATAAATAATAACTTCCAGACCTCACGTTCAGATTGCCGTTTACATCCAGCGGGTAAACCGGCCAGGTCGTCCCGATGCCGACGTAGCCACCTCTCGGTTGCAATACGAGTGGTACGATATAACCGGTCTCTGAGGCCTCGATAAACCCGATATTATTGGTCCCATCATAGCTCATATACAGGCTTTGCTTATTGCTGCCCGTCGTGATGTCGAACATGCCGGAACTGCTCTCGGTCGTGGTTGCCGCCGGGCTGTTGGCAAGAATGGTCAATACCGCACCGGGTGCCGTCGTCCCGATGCCGACGT
>JASHOR010000072.1 GCA_030041005.1 Xanthobacteraceae bacterium | reverse complement strand
CCAATCCTTCGTAGCGCCAGGGAAACGCGCCGATGAGGCAACGGCGGCCGAGTACCAGCTCGATGTCGCCGCCCAGATTCTCGGCATGCAGCAAGCCTTCTTGAAAGGCCCAACTGTGGAATGGAAACATGTCCTGTCGGACGAGCCGGCCAGATCGCTTGTGAACGTATTCGAATGTACCGAAAAATTCGGCCGGCGTTTTGCCGTGAACGCGGGTGAATTCATCGGCAAGATCGGGCCGCATACGGCGGATCGACGTGTTCATCGCGTGATCGCACGATCCGGTATCCATGCCCCACCATTTGATTTTCTTTTCCAGCATCCAGCGCAGCGTGTCGATATTCGGACCCGGATGGTAGCAGAAGTATTTCACCAGATCCTGCTGCGGCTTGCCTTCGTAATGACGGTGCCACCCGGTGTGCAGAATAAGGATGTCACCTTCGCGGATTTCCGCACCAGACGACTCGATGATGTCGGGCGTGATTACCGACCAGTCGTGCATGTGTTTTGAAATGTCGACCACGACGCCGGCGTTGAGCAGGTAATCAAGCGGCAGATGGGCCATATCGCCGTTACGGCCATCACTCGCATGCATCGCTCCGTCAAAATGGGTTCCGACGTGGAGCGCCGTATCGATCCGTTGGGCAACGATCATCTGCGTCTGCAGATTCTGCGCGTAATACATCTTGTTGCCGGCATAACCGACCCAGCCCGGCGTATGCACATTCATCACATGCGACAGATCGACGACTTTCATAGCCTTCCTCATGGGTCTGAGAGAGCGCAACTAAAACAGCTCGGCACCGTGCCTGTCTGGCAATCGACAGATGACGATGGGTTTCGACGTGCTCGACAGCGTCGATTAGCGGTCAGAGCGGTGGGCGCACCGCCGGCCGCTCATGGCATGATCGGGGGCTTTGGCAGGAAGCCGGTGGCGTAGATATCTTCGGGCTTGGGTGCTTTGTCCTTGGCAAAGCCACCGTTTTCATCCATCCATTCGACTGACGATTTCATCTCAGCAGCGTTAAAGGTCCCCAGGCCATCCATTTCTATCGCCGGCGTCACCGCCAAGTTGCGAACGATGCCCAGCTCCTCGACGGTGATTTTGTCGTCGAGGGCGGGGGCGTACTTTCTTATTATTTGGGCTGCCTCTTCCGGATGAGCAAATGTGTATTGATAGCCGCGTAGCGTAGCGCGGACAAAGCCCTTTACGACGTCGGGATGCTCTTTCAGATAAGCTTCAGTTGCGCCGATGCCGTTGGAGTAAAGTTGGAGACCGTGGTCGGCGAACAAGAAGGTTACCACCTTTGCACCTTTGACTGCCCGCTCCACTGCCGGCTTGCTTATAATATAGAAATCGATTGCCGGAACCTGCCGGGTGGCCAGCATAGCCAGGCGAGCAGAGGGTTCGACGTTTTCGACTGTTAGAGTATTCGGATCAAGACCGGCTTTGCGCATCATGGCGCGAGCGATATTCGAAATGTAACTCCCGCTACTCGAGCCAACCGTCAACCCGACAAAATCCTTCAACTTCGTAACGTCCGCGCCGGGATCGAGCGAGAAAAAGGTGAACGGCGCCTTCTGGTAGATCACGGAGACGACTTTGACTGTCGAGCCGCCGGCGCGGGCAACGACTAGACTGGGAACATCAATGAAACCGAGCTGCGCTACACCGCTTTGGACGTTTTGGATTGCCTGCGCGGTTCCCTTGGATGGAATGATGCTGACGTTCAGCCCCTCTTTTTTGTAATAACCCTTGTCAAGCGCGACGAAGAATGGAGCATCACGGCCGAGCACTATAAAGTCCAAAGAAAAGGTGACGTTCGTCAGACTATCGGCGGCGTGCGCCGGCGCGCCGCTAGCGAGCACGCCACACAATGCGAGCCAAGCAGAAAAGACGACAGCGGCAGATACCCTCACCATAGTACCCTCCTTCGCCACGTTAGCTTTTCCTATCCAGCTCCGCGACCTTCGAACATTTTGACGCGTGATCCGTACTTCCACCCACAAGTGCCGGACGGCCTATCATCGCACAAGCTCAAGCGAACGCACTCGGTCAAACCATTCGAGGCTTGGCGCCGGGCCGGGTCGTCGAGGCAGATAGCGGCCATTCGCGGGCGCAACGATTTTGCCGTCGCGCGCGACAATCTTTCCGCCTTTTATCGTTGCAATCGGCCAGCCGCGGAGCCGCTTGCCCTCGAAGGGGGAAAAGTCGGACATGCCTTGCAGATCCTCGGCACGGACGACACGTTCGAGTTCGAGATCAACTACCACCAGATCGGCGTCCGACCCGACGGCGATCGTGCCCTTTTGCGGGTAGATTCCGTAAACGCGCGCGGGCGCTCGCGTCGCCCGCTCGACGAGTATGTCGAGCGGCACTCCAGCCTCCCGACCATAGTGCAACAGTGCGGGTAGATGGGTCCCAAGCACAGCATAACCCGGCCGGGAGCCATGAAGGCCCGCCTCAGGCCGCTTGGTCGAGCGGGCGCGGGACGTATTGTCGGTCCCTACCGTGTTGATCGAACCGTCGAGAACGCCCTTCCACAGCGCCGCCTGATGCTCAGGAGTACGAACCGGCGGCACCATTTTGACAAGAAAGCCGTTGGTATCGAGACTGTTAATTCCTAGATAAGGCGTCATCGTTTCGACGGTAAAGTTTGCGCCGGCGCGTCTCGCAGCGCGGACGACATCCAGGCCCTGCCAGCTCGACAGATGCACCACGTAGAGATGTGCGCCGGCAACTTTGGCAAGGTACAGGGCAGTTTGAATGGAAAGCGCCTCCGCAATCGCGGGGTGCGCATCTTCCCAGTCGGCCAGCGTTCCCTCAGGCTTGCGCACCGCGAGTTGGCTGCGGGCGCGGTCGATCAGCGCGCCGGTCTCGCAGTGGACACAGGCAACCGCATCGGGACCGAGTGAAGCCACCCTGCGAAAACCTTCGAGCAAAACATCGTCCGTGACCGATTTGACGATCCCGGGCATGCCCGACATGTAGAACTTGAATGATCGGATACCGTATTCTTCGGCATAGCCGGGAATTTCATCGATCTGCTGTTCGGTGAAAATCTGCGGATGAAACACCGAATCAACGTAGCTGTGTTGATCCATTGCCCGCCGGAAGCTGGGCAAGTGATCAAAATAAGAATCCTCGAGACTGCGCAGAAAGATACCGATTGTCGTCACACCCCCGAGCACGGCGGCGCGCGTCTCGGTTTCCGCCTCGCTCTCGTAGGAACGTTCATTTCCGAGGTGAGTATGCGGGTCAAAAATACCGGGAAGCACGACCCGTCCGGTAGCGTCGTAATATTCGGCGGCCGGTTCAGCCAGATCCTGGCCGAGCAAGGCAACTTTGCCGCCGCGGATACCGATGTCCGACTTGATTTGTCCGACTCCCGGAATAACCAGCTTACCACCGCGAACGATCAGGTCGAGCGGCGACGTTGGCTTCGATGATTGAGTCATGATCGTTTCCATTCGTCTGCCATGGCACTATAAGAACCTCGATCCGGGCCGATCATCGCAACAATGTTCGTGTCAACGTTGATCGAGCTACTTCATGCCCGGCTTTGATCACGCAAGACCGCGGCGGTTGCTCACGTAACGCTTCATGAATTGTTGGCGCTCCGAGCACGACCAGATCGGCCGGTTTTCCCGGTTCCAGTCCATAATCGTTCACCCGGGCGGCTTTGGCCGAATTGATCGTAATCATGTCGATCACCTGCTCGATCTCCTTAGGCAGCGTCAGCTGGGCCACATGCGAGATCATCGACGCGCATTCCAACGGATCGGGCTTTCCAAAAGGGTAGTAAGGATCATTGACGTCGTCCTGCGAGGTCACAACGTTGACCCCGCGAGCAAGCAGCTCTTTGACGCGCGCAATGCCGCGTCGCTTCGGTTCGCGATCCATTCTCGCTGAGCAAACTAGATTAATGTGAGCATTGACCGAAATGGTAATCCCAGCAGTGGCTACCATGTCAATTATTTTGGCGGCATAAACGTCGTTATATCCGGCCATCGCTCCGCAATGACTGGCAACGACGCGTCCGTAGAAGTTTTCCCTCATCGTCTTGAGTGCCAGATATTCCAAACTGCGCGAGTTCGCATCATCCGTGTCGTCCACCAGCATGTGGATGTCCAGATCATGACGCTTCGCGATATCGAAGCAGATGTCGATGTGCCGGCGCGCGTCCTCATCGCTGTACTCATACCACGGTAGACCGCCGACGATATTGCAGCCTTCCTTTATAGCCTCCTCCATGAGCTCGGCGGCGCCAGGATCGCGAATAATGCCCTCCTGCGGAAATGCCACAACTTCGATCCGGCAATAGTCGGCGAGCTTCTCGCGCGCGAGCAGCAGGCCGCGCGCGGCGCGCAGGCCACCTATGGTGCCCACGTCGGCAAACAATCGGAAGAACGTCGTGCCGTTGATGATACCGGCTTCAAGGGCGCGAGTGGCGCGCCCCGCCACCTCGGCCGGATCGTAGTTGCGCTTGAAATCATTGGTGATTTCGATGGCCTCCGGCAGTGTTCCAGAGACGTTCGGCCGCATGATTTCGCCGAGCAGACATTTGTCTGCATGAAAGTGGAGATTGAACAATCCCGGCAAGACCAAACTGCCGGCAGCGTCAATGGTCGTGGCAGCACGTATATCGAGATTAGTCCCTATGGCGCCAATGCGCGTGCCCTCCATAGCGATATCGACCGGCTCTTTCCGATCGCGAACGCGGGCGTTGCGGATGATCAGGCCCATGTCGATCGCGGCCTCCGCCATTCTTTCGCCGTACAATCCTAAATGCGTTCCAGGATATGCAGACCTCGGGTGCGGTCGATAAGATAGATCAGCCCGCGGTCGTCGTAGCATACGTCATTGCTTTGCACGCGCCTCGCACCTTGCGGTACGTCCGGCATAAACGATGCGACTTCACGCGGCGCGTGCGGATTGGCGATATCCACGATGCGTAATCCGTGGGCGAACCATGCGATCGGTATCTCAGTGCTGCGGATTTCCTCGCAGAACTGATGTAGCCCGGTGTAATCCTCCTTGGGCGTACCATCCTCCTCCGTGACCTGGAAACTGGCGAATGGAATAGGGCGGGTCTCATCGGTGATGTCGACCAGCCATAGAAAAGATGGCGTGGCAGGTTCGAGCCTTACCACGTCCTCGTCCGCGACCAGCATGACCCGTCTGCCGCGGAGCAAAAAAGGAACCGGCAAAGCCGTATGGGTCGGCCACGGAAAAGGAGGACTCCAATCCAGGCCTGACACGAACTTCGGCTTGGTAATATCGTCGATATCGAGGATTACAAAGCCACCGTGCCAGTAGCTCACATAGAGACGATTGCCGACCCGCATGGGGTGGTGGCAGCGATGCGCCGTGCCCTCCCATGTCGGCTTTTCACCGCCGGCACTCCATTGGCCGGGCATCCACCAGCGACCGACCTCTTGCGGACGCGCAGGGTCCTTGAAATCAATGATACCAACGATATTGCCGAGGTAGCCGTCCTGCTCGGGTGAGCCGTAGGCATAACGGCCGTCGAATGTGAAACGATGCATGCCCCTGGCCGCCCAGGTCGTGATCCGTTTCGGGTTAGAAGGATTCTGTACGTCAAATACTTCCAGTCCGCCTTTGAAATCGGGATCGATGCGGCCGATCGGAAACACCTCTCGATTGACCAGCATGATATCATTTTCCACGCGCACTTTGTGCGACAGCGTTCGTTCCGGTACCTTGATCTCCGCCAGTTTGTGCGGACGCGCGGGATCTTTCACGTCTATAATGCTGGTGCCGTCAGGGGGTTTTACGTGACCCACATAGGCTACGTTGTTGCGAACCACCACTTGTCCGCCGCCCGGACAATCGAAGTAACCGACGACACGAACTCCTTTGGCATTTGCCATCGTTGTACTCCCAGCCAGCGGCTTACATCACGATTGTCTTTAGTCGAACTTCAGTTGGCGAAGCAAGGGTGTATCGGCACTTTCGCATGACCCTTGGCATGATCAGCACTGTTCCACCTTCACATGATACATTGACTAATACAACATGCGGAGCAGCGCACCTTCCGCCGATCAATCGACGTGCGGCGTTTCAAGATTAAAACAGGGATGCCTGAAGGATGTTGGAAAGCTATTGAGGTTTATCTGATTTAGCTCTCAACGGGGTCCAATCCGCAGCGTGGCGTTGAAATCGATAAACAATGTGATAGTTTGTTTGGCAGTGTCCTAATTAAGACTCTCCCTTTGTTGCTTTCGTTGGAGGCGCTCATCCCGCTGTGGCAGAAGCCCTCGCCATCCAGACACGCTCTATCTCGCCGAGATCGTGGGCGCACACTTCTATGTCGCGCATCCGTCCAGCCGGCAGGGCCTGGACGTGGCGCGAACGGCGCGCCGCGCCTGAATGAAATCACCGTGGGGACTGCGACGCCCTATCTCGGCATCAACAGCAGCGACCCGAACGGCTTCATAGCCAAGATGGTGCCTCCGGTGCGCCCGCCAGAGCATAAAGACACGCTGTGGGAAGGCATCACGGAGGGCACGATCAACACTGTGGGGCCGACAACACGTCGCACGCGCTTGCGACCAAGCAGCCCGAAGCGTGTTGTGCGCGCTGAAGACTTGCAGGGCGTGTCGGACGTTTCACGGCAAACGGCTCCACAGCTGGCCGGTCGTGATCATCAAAGGCGGCAAGGTCGTCGCTCGCGACGGCAAGATCGTGGCCGCGCCCAACGGGCGCTATCTGCCGCGCCGCACGAGCTGGCCGCAGCACCTCAGACTGTTTCAGAAGGTCACAGATGTGAGCTGAGCCGAGTGCCGCCCGTCATCTAGCACACGGCATGGGAGTCGCGAAAATGCCGATCGCAAGGGTCAATGACTGCGAACTTTACTATGAAACAGACGGAAACGGGAGCGATGTCGTTTTCATACACGGTGAGGATCATGGCAGCGAGATGTTCGAGCATCAAGTCATCCACCTGGCGAATCGGTACCGCTGCACCGTTTATGACCGCCGCGGCCACGGAAAAAGCGAGCTCACTCCTTTCGGGTATTCGCTTCACAACCAGACTCTGGATTTCACCGGCCTGCTGGATCATCTGCACATCGATCGTCCAGTCATCGTGGCTGTGGCGATGGCGACGCCGATCGCCGCGAGCTTCGCGCTTGCTCATCCCGATCGGATCAAGGGCCTAGTGCTGGCGTCCTGGTACGAATTGGATGGCTATCCGCAGATGGAGGCCCGCCGAAAAGACAAGCATCCAATGACATTCGGCAAATTCCACATGCTCGAATATGAGGTGATGCGGGACCGCGGGCCACAGGGTCTCATCGAGCTTTTTCGGAAGGAAGGCGATACGCTGCTGCCCATTCTTCCGGTCATTAGCGACGCACGGGAACGGGTTATGAGAATGATTGCGAGCCACTGCCCGGAGCACTTCATCAAGGCGGCCGAGTATTACACGTCGATGCCGAATCTCGTTCCGCGGCTCAGGGAAATCAAATGCCATATCCTCGGCGTCTGCGGCAGTGACGATCCCTCGCCAGACAATCCCGAACTGCTCAAGGACGCCAGAAGTTTCGATCAGGTCTGGATTCCCGGCGCTCGAAGGTTCTCGATGATCGAGGCCCCGCAAGCATTCAACGCCGCCCTAGAGCGATTTCTCGAAACCTGTGCCTGAACCTCGAGGTCACGCCCACTGACGCCCGCAAAGGGACCGTGCTTATGGCGGATTATGACGCCATCATTATTGGTAGCGGCAATAACGGACTGATGTGCGCGCTGTACCTCGCGCGCGCTGGGTGGCGCGTATTGGTTCTGGAGCAGGCATCCGATGTCGGCGGCGCTGCGCGGACCAGTGAAGTCACACTGCCCGGGTTCAAGCACGATCTGTTTGCTACAAACTTCACATCATTCACCGGCTCACCGGCCTATCAGGATGTCCGCGCCGCGCTCGAGGATTTGAACGTACGTTTTCTGTCCAACAACTATCCCTATGCAAGCGCCTACGCTAGCGGAGCCGCGGCTCGTGTCTATCGCGATCCGAACATGACCGATGCTGAAATGGTGCGTTATTCGAAATCAGATCTCGCTGGCTGGCGTGCCGTGGTCGCGCTGTTCAAGGATACCGCACCGACTTTTCTGCGCCTGTACTCCAGCCCCATGCCCTCGCTTGAAACGTTCCAGCATCTCGGCCGCATCGTCGCGAAACGGCCGTCGGCCGCGCTTGCGCTCAGTCGCGTTCTCCTCGAAACGTCCCGGCAATTCGCCGATCGCGCGTTTGTGTCTGACGAGGTGAAAGGCCTCTTCACGCCATGGGCATTCCACCTCGATTATGGGCCTGATGTTCGTGGTGGCGGAATGTTTTCTTTTGTTGCTGCCATCTCCGCCCATGTTCGCGGCCTCAACGTCGTCGAAGGTGGCGCCGGCCAACTTATGTCGGCCTTGCGGACGCTTATCGAAAACCATGGCGGTCAGGTGATGACCGACACGACCGTGACCGCTATCGAAGTGCGCAATGGGCGCGCCGTGGGAGTCAAAGTCGAGCCCGGCGGCGCAATCGCCGCTGCTAAGGCTGTCATCGCAAACGTTACGCCGCGACGGCTGTTCGGTGACCTGGTGTCGTCCGAACATCTTCCCTCTCCGTTCATCCGGAGCATGAGCCGGTTTCGCTACGCCGTCGGGACCTTTGTGCTCCATCTGGCGCTCGACAAGAGGCTCGAATGGAAGGCCGCCGAGGACCTATCCGAATTTAGCTATGTCCACCTGCACGGCAGGGCCGAGGAAATCGACCAGACCTACAAGCAGGCTTTGGATGGATTTCTTCCGTCACGACCGATGCTCATCGTGAGTCAGACAACTCAGCTCGATCGATCGCGAGCACCGCGCGGGAAGCACGTCGCGCGCATTCATGCGCGCGCCTTTCCTGCCAATATTCTTGGCGATGCCTCCGGCCTGATCAAAGGACGGGATTGGGACAGCGTCAAGGAACCTCTCGCCGATCGCCTGATTGGTATGCTCGCCGAACACGCACCGAATGTTCGCTCGATTTTGCTCGCGCGACATGCGGTCTCTCCGCTAGACCTCGAGCGCGCTAATCCCAACCTGATCGACGGCGATTGCAACGGCGGCAGTCATCATCTTCGTCAGTATTACATTGCACGCCCCGCCTTCGGCTGGACGCGCTATAAGACACCGATAGGTAATCTTTTCATGATCGGCGCTTCGCAATGGCCGGGAAGCGGTGTGAATGCGGCCTCGGGTTATCTGCTGGCCAGGTCGCTGCTGACCTCAGCGTCGTTGCCGTAATGGATTGACGGTGTGATGTTTCTCCGGAGCAAAGATATTCGGACGAAACGTTTCCACCTTTTCGGACCGTGTTCTAAGCGCATGCAGCGACGCTGTTTGCATTTTTCGCTCACCAACCGTCCAAAATTTTGTATGTTTATTTGTGCTAGGACATCTGGCACCGAGTTGGGAATTCCCGGTTGCGGTTGCGGCAGTTTTCGCCAACGGCTGGCGAGATACTGCTTGCGGCCGACAGCAAGTTCTGGTCACCTATCAGCCATACGTATATGTACCGGAAGAGACACAGATACGGCAACGCGATGTATGCGGAGCGCGCGTGGCACTGATCATCATCGAGCTTGCCCACATTCCCGGCGAATGAGGAAGAGGGGACGACAGTGATCAAGATCAACGTAAGCCGACACCGCAGCTTGTCGATTCTCTCCGCAATCGCCATTGGTCTGGTTCTGGCGATTGCCGGGAACGCTTCTCCGGGTTCGGCCCAGCCGGGCACGACGTCCCCACCCAATAAGCCGGCCACGACAAACGTCGTCCTCCGCTTGGACTGGACGGCCAACGGCAAATACGCGCCGTTTGCGTTGGGCATTGAAAAAGGCTTCTTCTTGGAACAAGGCATCGCCTTGAAGCTGCAAGCGGGGCGCGGTTCCCTCACTGCGGTGCAGTTGGTAGCGAATAAATCGAATGACTTTGCATTCGCGGACACCACGTCGGCCATCATTGTTGCTGGCGGCGGCGGAGCGGTGACCGTTGTGGGTGTTCTTCAACAGCGCACACCCGTATGTGCGATTTCGTTCAAGCCGCTGAATAAACCAACCGATCTCTACGGAATGAACGTCGGCATAACGCCGGTGGGAGAGGATTCAGTATGGACCGCCTTTGCGGCACGCAACAATCTTGATCTTGCGAAAATACATATGATCATGATGGATGGACCGTCGCTGCTACCGGCACTGGTCGCTGGCCGGTTGGATGCGACAGTCGGTGTGGCGAACGGCGAAGGCGCGGCCGCGGCGATTCTCGCCGGGAAAAAGGACAACTTGCTTTACTTTGCCGATTACGGCGCCAACGTTCTTGCGCATGGCATCATCGTCCATCGTGATTTGATCAAAACCCAACCCAATCTCATCAAGCGTTTCATGGCGGCCACCGTCAAATCCTGGGATTATGCGATAAAGCACAAGTCCGAAGCCGTTGACGCCTTGCTGAAGGAATTTCCCGACGCCAGGAAGGATATCATGGCGCGTCAGTTCGATATCAGCATTCCACTTATCCACACTGCGAACAGCGTCGGCCGGCCGACTGGCTTTGTGGTCGAGAAGGATGTCAAGGAGACGTTCGACGTCCTGACCAAGTATGGCGGCTTGCAGAATCCGCCTTCCCCGACCGACGTTTTCACGAATCAGTTCCTGCCGGCCGCAAACTGACCGAACGGGAGGTAAAGCAGAGATTGACCGACCGAGGGTCGCGTGAGCTGCGGGGGCGGGCATCTACTTGGAGAAGCGGGCGGGATCATTCGTTGATGGGGCCGACAGCGCAAGAGCGATGCCGAGGGCAGTGACGCGGTTCATAGCCCCTGTGTATACGTCTTAGGAAAAGATAAGCGCTAGAATGCCTGACTAGTCCGTGTTTGAGGGAAATTACGCTGGCAGGTCGCAATGAAAGCCTTCGACGGTCCGCATGTCGAGAATTTCGTCGACATTCGAGACGTACGAAAGGTCTATTCCCGCAGACAAAGTTCCGTCGAAGCGCTGGCGCGCGTCTCGCTGCAGGTCCGCCGCGGAGAGTTCGTTTCCCTGCTTGGCCCGAGCGGATGTGGCAAGAGCACGCTTCTCATGATCATCGGCGGCCTTGTCGCGCCGACAGCAGGCGAGATACACATCGAAGGAACCCTGGTCAGGGAAGCGCAGACTGATCTTGGCATCGTCTTTCAGGAGCCAGTCCTGCTTGATTGGCGTACCAGCATTGAAAACGTCATGATTCAGGTTGAGGCACGGCGCCTGGACCGTAAGGTCTATTTGCCGCGAGCGCGGCAGTTACTCACTTCGGTCGGCCTTGAGGACTTCCAGGATAAGTATCCTTTCGAGCTTTCCGGCGGCATGCGACAACGCGTCTCAATTTGCCGGGCGCTCGTACACCGACCGCGCTTGCTCCTGATGGATGAGCCCTTTGGCGCGCTCGACGCCCTGACCAGGGATCAAATGAATTTCGATTTGCAGCGGATGTGGATGCTGGACCCGATCACCGTGTTGTTGGTCACCCATAGCATTTCAGAGGCCGTTTTCGTGTCAGACCGTATTGTCGTGATGTCTCCCAGGCCCGGTACAGTCGACACGATCGTCGAAGTGGATCTCCCGCGGCCGCGCGGGCTCGACACGCAAGAGACACCAGAATTTTCCCGATACGTGCGTGACATCAAGCAAAGATTTGCCATTCACGGTGTCATTCGCGGTTGACCGGCGTCGTCCCAAACAAAAGAGTGACATGCAAAAGGCAAACCGCATGAAAACGATCGACCGCGATTATTCCAAAATCCTCTATCCAACCGCAACCGTCGCATTGGCGTTGCTGGCGTGGGACGCTCTGACGCGCTTTGGCGCCACACCTGCCTACGCCCTGCCAGCACCCAGCGACGTGCTGCGCATTTTCTTGACGCGTTGGCCGGTTATCTTGAGCAATGCCATATCGACGACCGTGGTCGTTATAATTGGCTATGGCCTGAGCGTGGTGGTCGGCGCTTCACTCGCCGTGATGATCAGCAGCTCGCGCGCTTTCGAAAAGTCGATCTATCCGCTGCTGGTCGGATCCCAGGCCATACCCAAGCTGGCCCTCGCACCGCTGTTTGTCGTGTGGTTCGGATTCGGGCTATTGCCAAAAGTGCTCATGACGTTCTTCATCTCGGTGTTTCCGATTGTGGTCAGCACAGTCCAGGGCATCGCTTCTGTCGAGCCGGAATTAGAGTTTCTCGCTCGCTCGATGGGGCTCGGGCAATACCGCACTTTTCGGATGATACGTCTGTATCGCGCCTTACCGAGCATCTTCGCGGGCCTTAAGGTGGCGATCGCGCTCGCCGTGGTCGGCGCGGTCGTTGGGGAATTCGTGGGTTCAGACGAGGGCCTCGGAATACTTCTGCTACGCGCCATTGCGGCCGTGAATACGCCACTGCTGTTTGCGGGATTGATCGTCCTCACCGTGCTGGCGGTGATACTCTTCGGCCTGATCGAGCTTTCGGAGCGGATCGCCATTCCATGGCATGTGTCACAGCGCTCGAAATCCGCGTGATTCACTTTTATCCCTGGCCAATTTTGCTTGGCAATTTGTGCGGCTTGGTTCTTTCCGCCAAGTTCGCCGTTCTGCTACGGAAAAGTGAAAATGATCGGCCTCAGCCGGCAGCTCTCGATAATTGACTTCATCTGAGGTCAAGTGGATGCTCGTCAACGCGGGGCCTATTCCATTAATTAGCGGAATTGTGGTTTGCCCGAACTGGCGTGGAGGATTCAATGGCCGAGGCTGCTCAGCATCATCATCAACAACACGGCAAGCCATTTCGCATTGACGTCCATTATCACATCTGCCCACAGCGGTTCATGGCGAATCAGGAGAAGCGGAATCCGAAATGGGGTGCGAGCGACGCGCGGCAGGTGGTGCCAGCGACTATCGACATCAAGGCCTGGACACCGACATTTGCACGCGATGAATTGGATCGCAATTGCGTTGCCACAGCCATCGTCCAGATGATTTCTGCTCGAGGGGTGTGGTTTGGCGACGTGCAAGCTGCACGAGATTTGGCGCGCGAGTGGAACGATTATGCGGCACAGATGACGCGCGATTTTCCTGGACGTTTCGGAATGCTAGCGGCCATGCCGATGCCCGACATCGACAGCACATTGCGCGAGATCGAATATGCCTTCGATGTTTTGCACGCGGACGGCATCCAGCTTATGTCGCATTACGACGGCAGATATCCCGGCGATCCCGCGTTCAGGCCGGTCCTGCAGGAATTGAATAGGCGAAACGCGGTCGTTTTTATCCACCCGTTTCTGCCCCCGAGCCACAATGTCCTCTCGGGTGTTCGTCCGGCCACGATCGAATTCCCATTTGACTCGACTCGCGCGATCGTCAGCCTCGTCCTCAGCGGAACGACGTCCCAGCTGCCAGATATTCGATTCATCTTCTGTCACGGCGGCGGGGCGTTGCCGTCGCTTGCGGGCCGCATCGAACAGTTGACTAAACACGACGAAGGCCGTGCTGAGAGAATCCCTAAAGGGATCGAGTTTGAGCTGAAGAAGTTCTACTACGAAATTGCCAATGCATATCATCGGTCGAGTTTCGCAGGGTTGCAGGCTCTTGCGACCGCCTCTCACATCATGTTCGGAACCGATTATCCGTATTTGACCATCCCATCTCACATCGATGGACTTGAGGAAGTAGTCGCGTCGGAGAGCACGCGCCGCGCCATAATGCGCGACAACGCCTTGACCCTGTTTCCTCGATTCGGGAAATCCTGAAGCGAGCGCACCTCGATTGCGATTCGTTAAGCAGTGCCGCAAACGATGCCGCACGCGCGCGAACATTTTTATCACTTGTGCGGCTATTTGTGTGGGTGGATGACATGCCAAGTGACGATTTTCCGAGCCCCGTTGCGACTATTTTGCCGTAATTGATTGGAAGATACTGCTTGCGAACCGCACCAAATTTTGGTCACCTACTGTTGTCGTCTATTTGTATCGCAATGAAGACCGGACAACCGCGACGTCGCGGCGCGGGTTCGGGCCTCGCGTGGCGCTGATCATCGTCGAATTTGTCGGCCTCTCAGCGAGCGAGAAAGGGAACGACAATGACCAAGATCAACGCAAGCTTAGCACGCATTCCAGCAATCGTCGGCGCGATCGCCATTGGCCTTTTTTCCTTCTCTGCGAGGCCGGCAAGGGCGGCGGATACGGTACGTATTGGCGTTGGCGTCGATCCGTCCTTTACGACGTGGTGGGTCGCCAAGGATCGAGGCTTCTTCAAGAAATACAACATCAATGCCGAAATCACGCAGTTCTCCGGCGGTCCGGATTTGGCTGATGCAACAATGTCTGGCGAAATGGATTTTGGCTCGTCCGGCACGGCGACCTGGATGCCTCGCTTCGTCCGCTCGGAGGCACTTTTGATTGTCGGTACCATGGCCACCTCGACCAACAACTTCAAAATGG
This sequence comes from Xanthobacteraceae bacterium, assembly GCA_030041005.1. GTDB lineage: Bacteria > Pseudomonadota > Alphaproteobacteria > Rhizobiales > Xanthobacteraceae > BOG-931. The sequence goes on along the minus strand of JASHOR010000072.1, from coordinate 955 downwards.
CCGCGTTGACTTCAATAAAATCCTTGAAAGACTTGGAGGGCAAGCGCGTCGGGACGGTGGCTGGCAGCACGACCGATTATCTCTGGGCTCTTGTTGCAAAAAAGCTGAACATTCCGGAAACCAAGTTTGACATCGTTCCGGTAACTCCGCCCGAACTCCCCGCGGCACTCGATCGCAATGACATTCAGGCGTTCTTTTCCTGGGAGCCTTGGCCTTCGAAGTCGGTTGAGATTTCCGGCAAAGACAAGGTCCATATTCTCGCCAGCAGCGGGGACGTCGGTTATTTTCAAAGCTTCGTCGTTGTCGGAAACAAGACGTTCGTCCAGTCGCATCCTGACGTGACCGTCCGGCTGCTCTCCGCCATGCGCGATGCCAGTGACTATATGGCCAACCACCACGCCGACGCTGTCAAGATTGCGGCCAAGCGAAACAAGATGACGCCCCAAATGGCGGAGTACATCCTGAGTCTCTACAAATTCAAATTGACCCTCACCAATAGGGTGGTAATGGGAGCGAAGACTGAGGAAGCCTGGATGCGAAGCAAGGATCGCCTGAAGGGCAATCCCATCGACTGGACCAAGGTGATCGATCGCACCTATTTTGATCAGGCTATGGCTATGGACAAGAAGTAGGCTACCGGCTGGAGCGTCGCCTTGCCAACACCGGACGTGGAGGTCATGAATGTTTCCTGCGCATTTGCAGTGAGGAGTCGTCGCGAAGGTGCCAGCGAATATTTAGCATTGCGGACAATCAACCTGTCGATCTCACCGGGAGAATTCCTATGTCTCCTCGGACCGAGCGGGTGCGGAAAATCGACGATCTTGCGGATGATTGCAGGTTTTCTTCAGCCGACCTCGGGCAAGATTTTGCTGCGCGGTGACCCCATCAAGGGCCCGGGCATCGACCGTGCCGTCGTCTTTCAGGGCGATAACGCGCTATTCAACTGGCTGACGGT
>JASHOR010000071.1 GCA_030041005.1 Xanthobacteraceae bacterium | reverse complement strand
GCCGATCCCAAACTGCTTGGCTGCTTGGTTGCACGATAGTCCGCCACTCTCAACCGCAGCAACAACCCGCTTCCGAAACGCCAAAGGGTAAGGCTTGCCCATCCATGCTGGCCTCCATTCCAGCCAGCATGACGAATCAGAAACCAGCTGATTTGGGAATCCCAAATCGATTCAAGCTAAACTCATCCCGCTCTAGTGTGGCGGTTCAGAAGTCCGCATCATTCCTGCCGCGACCTCGTCATGCGGACTTCTGAACCAATGCCACACTAGATCGATAAGTTGCTAGTGTCCTTCGATTCCGAAGTTCGCAAACGAGGGTGCCGCATAATGATGCGAACTTCGGAATCGGGACACGAGTGTGGCGGTTCAGAAGTCCGCATCATTGCCTGCCGCGACCTCGTCATGAGGAGTTCTGAACCAAAGCCACACGAGATCAATAAGTTGCCAGTGTCCTTCGATTCCGAAGTTCGCAAACGAGGGTGCCGCGTAATGATGCGAACTTCGGAATCGGGACACGAGCAGGTCATTACCCGCTGAGTTGTGGTTATGGATTCAGGACTTGTCGCTTTGCGGCAATCCGGAATGACAATTTACGCCACCTTTTGTCCGCCCCACAGCTCTTGCGTCGCGATGCGCGCGCCTTCGACCAGGGAACGAAGCTTCGCCCACATGATCGAGGGATGAACACGGCGTGCGAATGGGCTTTGCGCAAAGCCGCAATCGGTGCCTCCCATGACATTCTCGCGGCCGACGATTCTGGCGAGGCGTACGAGACGCTCCGCCACCAGTTCGGGATGTTCGACGATGTTGGTGGCATGACTGATCACGCCGGGGATCAGCACCTGGCCGGGGCGCAGCTTCACCGTCTCCCAGACCCGCCACTCGTGAGCGTGACGCGGATTAGCGGCCTCGAAGGAGTAATGGCCGACGCGCACTTCGAGCACGAGATCGATAATGTCCTTGAGCGGCACGTCGAAAGCATGCGGGCCGTTCCAGCTTCCCCAGCAGATATGATAGCGCGAGCGTTCCTCGGGAATGCCGGCGAGCGCGCGATTAAGCGCATTGATCCGCAGTTCCGCCCAGCGCCGGTAATCCACTCGGCTCATCGGCGGAACCATGCGCTCGTACATGTAGGGCAGGAAGGCGTCGTCGACCTGCAGGTAAAGCCCGGCATCGACGATCGCTCGATATTCCTGATGCAACGCGTCCGCCAGCGCGTTCAGATAAGTCTCCTCGTCCCTGTAATGCTCGAGCTTGGCGCCAGGCAGCGCACTCGCCGGCGCGACTACCGGCAAGAATCCGGCAAGCGACGGATTCCCATCCTTCACGCCGGCGACGCCGGCTTTGAGATTTTGAATATCGCGCGTGACTTGTTGCGCCGAATATCGGATCGGTCCGTTGATCACGACGCGGTTGCCCAGACGTTTTCCCAGCCCCGACGCGGCGTCATATTCGGCGTAGAACTCGGGAAACGCCCGATGATCGCGGCCGCCGCCCATTGATGACATCGGATCGGCCATCTCTTCGGCTGTCGCCGGGCGCACCGCAATGCCGCTGAGCCGCTTGAAAATATAAAAGGCCCAGTTGAGGCCCTTTGCGAACTCGCCATCGCTGACAATGTCGATGCCGACGTCGGCCTGCTGGCGCACCACTTCGGCGACCGAGTCGGTCAGGCACGCCTCGAATGCCTCCTCATCGTAGGGCTTGCCGTCTTCGATCAACCGCCAGAACTCGATCAGCTTGGGCGGTCGGATCAGGCTGCCGACATGGGTGGTGAGGATTCGATCGGTGTTCTGTGGCATACTGCGTCCTCCCTCACTTTGATCGCGATCGTATGCCTTCGAAGAACACTCGGCAAAGCTCGGGAGCGGCGTGATGCAGACAACGGACCCCATCGAGATGGACGGCGCGTGTCACTGCGGAACGGTGCGATTCCGCGTGAAGCTGACGGACGGATTTAACACCGCTCGTCGCTGCACCTGCTCGTATTGCAGGATGCGGGGCGCGGTCGCGGTATCCGCAAACGCCGGCGATATCACTTTCCGCGCCGGGGAAGAGGCGCTGACGCTTTATCAATTCAATTCGCGCGTCGCGGAGCATTATTTCTGCTCCAAATGCGGAATCTATACCCATCATCGACGCCGTTCGAATCCGAAGCAGTACGGGATCAATGTAGCCTGCCTGGAAGGGGTCAGTCCGTTCGATTTTGAGGACGTCCCGGTCATCGACGGGATCAATCATCCGACGGATCGGGGCGCCAAGGCCGGCACGGGCTATCAGATCGTGGGCCACCTGCGATACGTTCGCGTCGATCCCGCGCAGGCGTGACTTTCAAGTGCCTGGCACGCGGCCTTTCGCGGCGCTGGCTCTCGCTTTGTAGGCGATCCGGCCTGCCTGATCCTTCGGCAAGTGCTCGCGCAGGTACATCTTGACCCTTTCCACGTCCGCCGCGGTCATCTTTTGCAGGTATTGCACGACGTTGTTGGCGAGCCCTGTCTGGCTCCTCCAATAAGAATCGAAATCAGGATAGCTGACGTCAATCTCGATCATGCGCGTCGCGACTTGGTTGAGCGCTGCCGCAGAAAAAATGCCGCCCAGCGCCTCGCGGATCGAATGTTGGTGGCCCGACGTCGGTGCTATGGGAACGCCGAGCGCCTCGATCGCGGCGCGAAGCGGCTGCACGGGTGAACCGCCGCTTGCGAAATCCCATACATAAGTTCCGATCGTCCCTCCCGGTTTCACCACGCGCTTCATCTCCGCGATCGCTTTTGCCGGCTCGGGAAGAAAAGTGATGACAAGCGCCATCGTGGCGACATCGAATGAGTCGTCGGCGAATGGGAGCGACTGGGCGGTCCCGACCTGGAAATTCACCGATTTGGCCGCGGGCGTCGTGCGAGCAAAGGCGATTTGGTCCTCGGAAGGATCGACGGCACCCACCGCGTGGGGATGAGCGATGTCGAGGAGGAGCTGCGTGAAGGTCCCCGTGCCACAGCCGACATCGAGCCAGCGCAGGTCGGGCGCCATGTCGAGCCAGTCCACAAAAACACTCCCAGCGCTCCGGCTCCAGCTCCCCATCATGCGCTCGTAGGCGGCTCCGTCGGTGAAAAAGCCCTTGGTTTCAATCATGAGATGCAGCCCGGCGCTATTCCTGTTGGTTGCTCACACCTGTCGCATGTCCATAGCATCGGAAATGTTGAGCCGCGCAGCGGAATCTTCTTGGCAACGCCGGTGGAAGAGGCTAGATAGAGGCCCTGGGCGTGCCGGCCCGGTTTGTCGGCGCGCTTTTGTGCGCTTCTCGAAAACACGAAGGCGAGGTCGCTTCTTAGTCTATCCCGCGCGGATTCTCTAAGGAGGGGCAGGGCTTGGCGGTATTCGGGAGGCATTCCTGTCCGAGACTGCAGGTGCCGGCAACGGCTTAAGTCGCGAGAGCCTGCATAGACGGGTGAAAACCGGGGCGGCGTAGCTGCCCCTCGGTTCTAACCTCGACGGCCCGGAGCGGCGGCAACGCAAGCCCCGGGGGGCAGGGATTTCCCAAGCCGGCGGCTTCGTTGAGGCGGGCCGCCAACCGGAGAGAACTCTTGGATCGCGCGGCAAAAAGCGAGCTCGTCAGCAGCCTTGGCGAGGCCTTCAAGGCCACCAATGTCGTTGTCGTCGCTCATTATTCCGGTTTGACGGTCGCCCAAATGCAGACTTTGCGGCGGCAGATGAAACAAGCTGGAGCAAGCGTCAAGGTCGCCAAAAACCGGCTCGCCAAGATTGCTCTCGAAGGCAGTGACGTGGCTTCGATTGCCCCGCTGCTCAAAGGGCCGACATTGATCGCCTTTTCCGGCGATCCGGTGGCGGCGCCGAAAGTGGCCGTCGATTTCGCCAAGACCAATGAGCGTTTCATCATTCTTGGCGGCGCGATGGGCAAGACCGCGCTCGACTCGAATGGGGTCAAGGCGCTGGCGGCGCTGCCGTCGCTTGATGAGTTGCGGGCCAAGATTGTCGGGCTGATCCAGGCTCCGGCGACCAAGATCGCGCAGGTGGTCACCGCACCCGCGGCCAAGGTCGCGCGCGTGGTCCAGGCTTATGCCAAAAAGAGCGAGGAAGGCGCGGCTGCCTGAATCAGGCCCCGCACGCAAAGGTTAGAACCGAAGGACAGAAAATCATGGCTGATCTGCAGAAAATCGTTGACGACCTCTCCGGCCTGACGGTGCTGGAGGCCTCGGAACTCGCCAAGCTCCTTGAGGAGAAGTGGGGCGTGTCCGCGGCTGCCGCCGTTGCGGTGGCCGCCGGTCCGGCGGCCGGAGCCGCGGCGGCGCCGGCTGCCGAGGAAAAGACCGAATTCACGGTGGTGCTTGCCGCCGCCGGCGAAAAGAAAATCGAGGTGATCAAGGAGGTTCGCGCCATAACCGGTCTTGGCCTTAAGGAGGCCAAGGACTTGGTCGAGGGCGCTCCCAAGCCGGTGAAGGAAGGCGTCAACAAGGACGAGGCGGCCAAAATCAAGGCGCAGTTGGAAAAGGCGGGCGCCAAGGTTGAGCTTAAGTAAACAATGCTTACTTAAGTGGAACCTCGTGTGGCGGTTCAGAGGTCCGCATCGTTTCTGCCGCGACCTCGTCATGCGGATTTCTGAACCAAAGCCACACTGGATCAATAAGTTGCTAGTGTCCTTCGATTCCGAAGTTCGCAAACGAGGGTGCCGCATAATGATGCGAACTTCGGAATCGGGACACTCGGTGAGCGGAGCGAGTGCCTGGGATTTCCAGAGGTTGAGTGGCGTGGATGGTCGGGTTCTGCCCGGCCATGACGAGGCAGGGAGAGCCGCCAAGCGGCGAACCCGACGGGTGGTTCGGACTTGACCGAATCGCCGGATTGAAGGAGGCGACTGACGCCTGTCCCGATGGTCGCGATGGATTGCGGCCTTCCGGAGAGTCGTCTTGATCGCCTCGATACCCGGACCCGGAGCGGGTTCGGAGCGCGATGCTTCGGGCTGGGAAGTTCGAATGTCGCAGTTCGATTGAGCGAGAGGACATGATGGCGCAGACGTTTATCGGTCGGAAGCGCGTACGGAAGTTTTTCGGAAAAATCGAAGAAGTCGCGGAGATGCCGAACCTCATTGAGGTTCAGAAGGCGTCCTACGACCAATTCCTCCTGGTCAAGGAGCCGCAAGGCGGCCGCCCGAATGAGGGCTTGCAGGCCGTCTTCAAATCGGTGTTCCCGATTTCGGACTTTTCCTCGACCTCGATGCTCGAGTTCGTCAAGTACGAATTCGAAGCGCCGAAATACGACGTCGACGAATGCCGCCAGCGCGGCATGACCTATGCCGCGCCGCTGAAGGTGACGTTGCGCCTTATCGTCTTCGATATCGACGAAGAGACCGGCGCCAAGTCGGTGAAGGACATCAAGGAGCAGGACGTCTACATGGGCGATATCCCGCTCATGACCAACAACGGCACCTTCATCGTCAACGGCACCGAACGGGTCATTGTCTCGCAAATGCATCGTTCGCCCGGTGTGTTCTTCGATCACGACAAGGGCAAGACGCATTCGTCCGGCAAGCTTCTGTTCGCCGCACGCATCATTCCCTATCGCGGCTCCTGGCTCGACATCGAGTTCGACGCCAAGGATATCGTCTATGCGCGCATCGACCGCCGCCGCAAAATCCCGGTCACGTCGCTGCTCTACGCGCTTGGCATGAGCGGCGAGGAGATTCTCAACACGTTCTACAAACAGGTGCCTTACAGGCGCACCAAGGACGGCTGGCGCGTGCCGTTCGATGCCAACCGGCTGCGCGGCTACAAGGCGATCAATGATCTGGTCGACGCCGATACCGGCAAAGTCGTGCTGGAGGCCGGCAAGAAGCTGACCGTGCGCCAGGCGCGGCAACTGGCCGAGAAAGGTCTGAAGGCGCTGCGGCTGTCCGACCAGGAGCTGCTCGGCCATTACCTCGCCGAGGATCTGGTCAATCCCAAGACGGGCGAGATCTACGCCGAGGCCGGCGAAGAGATCACCGAGAAGAATCTCAAGGTTTTCAACGAGCAGGGCTACAAGGAACTGCCGCTCCTCAACATCGATCACGTCAATGTCGGCGGCTACATCCGCAACACGCTTGCCGTCGACAAGAACATGACGCGCGAAGAGGCGCTGTTCGACATCTATCGCGTCATGCGTCCGGGCGAGCCGCCGACGATCGATACGGCGCAGACCATGTTCAACTCGCTGTTCTTCGATCCGGAGCGCTATGATCTTTCCGCCGTCGGCCGCGTGAAGATGAACATGCGGCTCGATCTCGATGCGCCCGATACCATGCGCATCCTGCGCAAGGAAGACGTTGTCTCGGTGATCCGCACTCTGGTCGACCTGCGCGACGGCAAGGGCGAGATCGACGACATCGATCATCTCGGCAATCGCCGGGTGCGCTCGGTGGGCGAGCTGATGGAGAATCAATATCGCATCGGGCTCTTGCGCATGGAGCGCGCGATCAAGGAGCGCATGTCGTCGGTCGATATCGACACGGTGATGCCTCAGGATTTGATCAACGCCAAACCGGCGGCGGCAGCGGTGCGCGAGTTCTTCGGCTCCTCGCAGCTCTCCCAGTTCATGGACCAGACCAATCCGCTGTCGGAAATCACCCACAAGCGGCGGCTTTCGGCGCTCGGACCGGGCGGCCTTACCCGCGAGCGTGCCGGCTTCGAGGTGCGTGACGTGCATCCGACCCATTACGGCCGCATCTGCCCGATCGAGACGCCGGAGGGGCCGAACATCGGACTGATCAATTCGCTCGCGACCTACGCGCGGGTGAACAAATACGGCTTTGTCGAAACGCCCTATCGCAAGGTCAAGGACGGCCGGGTCACCGACGAGGTGATCTATCTGTCGGCCATGGAGGAGGGCCGCTACACCGTCGCCCAGGCGAACTCCGCCATCGACGCCAAGGGCCGCTTCACCGACGACCTTGTGGTCGTGAGGCATGCCGGCGACGTGCAGCTCATTCCGCCCGACAAGGTGGATTTCATGGACGTGTCGCCGAAGCAGCTTGTTTCGGTGGCGGCGGCGCTCATTCCGTTCCTTGAGAACGACGATGCCAACCGCGCGTTGATGGGCTCCAACATGCAGCGTCAGGCGGTGCCGCTGGTCCGTGCCGAGGCGCCGTTCGTCGGCACCGGCATGGAGGGCGTGGTCGCCCGCGATTCGGGCGCCGCCATCGCGGCGCGCCGCACCGGCGTGGTCGATCAGGTCGATGCCACGCGTATCGTGATCCGCGCCACCGACGAGCCGGATCCGACCAAGCCGGGCGTTGACATCTACCGGCTGCAGAAGTTCCAGCGCTCGAACCAGAACACCTGCATCAACCAGCGACCGCTGGTGAAGGTGAGCGATCAGGTCAAGAAGGGCGACATCATCGCCGACGGTCCGTCGACCGATCTTGGCGAGCTGGCGCTCGGACGCAACGTGCTGGTCGCGTTCATGCCGTGGAACGGCTACAACTTCGAGGACTCGATCCTGCTCTCCGAGCGCATCGTCAAGGACGACGTCTTCACCTCGATCCACATCGAGGAATTCGAGGTGATGGCGCGCGATACCAAGCTCGGGCCGGAAGAGATCACCCGCGACATTCCCAACGTCTCGGAAGAGACGCTGAAGAATCTCGACGAGGCCGGCATCGTCTATATCGGCGCCGAGGTGCGCGCCGGCGACATCCTGGTCGGCAAGATCACGCCCAAGGGCGAAAGCCCGATGACGCCGGAGGAAAAGCTGCTGCGTGCCATTTTCGGCGAAAAGGCCTCCGACGTCCGCGACACCTCGTTGCGTGTGCCGCCCGGCGTGCAGGGCACGGTCGTCGAAGTGCGCGTATTCAACCGTCACGGTGTGGAAAAGGACGAACGGGCGCTGGCGATCGAGCGCGAAGAGATCGAACGGCTCGCCAAGGACCGCGACGACGAACAGGCGATTCTCGACCGCAACGTCTATGGTCGTCTTGCCGAGCTGTTGGAAGGACGCCAGGGCATCGCCGGGCCGAAAGGCTTCAAGAAGGACATGAAAATCACCCGCGCGGTGCTCGAAGAGTACCCGCGCTCGCAGTGGTGGCTGTTCGCCTCGCCCAACGACAAGGTGATGGCGGAGATCGAAGCCATTCGCAAGCAGTACGACGAATCGAAGAAGCGGCTCGAACAGCGCTTCCTCGACAAAGTCGAAAAGTTGCAGCGCGGCGACGAATTGCCGCCCGGCGTGATGAAGATGGTCAAGGTCTTCGTCGCCGTGAAGCGCAAGATTCAGCCGGGCGACAAAATGGCCGGCCGTCACGGCAACAAGGGCGTAGTGTCGAAGATCGTGCCGCTGGAGGACATGCCGTTCCTTGCCGACGGCACGTCTGTCGACATCGTGCTCAATCCGCTCGGCGTGCCGAGCCGCATGAACGTCGGACAGATCCTGGAAACCCACCTCGGTTGGGCCTGCGCCGGTCTCGGACTGAAGATCGGCCACGCGGTCGATCTCTATCAGAGCAAGCACGACCTCAAGCCGCTGAAGGAGCTGCTGCGCAAGGTCTACGGCGACGAGGAGACGATCAAGACGCTCGACGAGAAGGGCTTGATCGAACTCGGCAGCAATCTGCGCCACGGCGTGCCGATCGCGACGCCGGTGTTCGATGGCGCCAAGGAGGCGGACATCGAGCATATGCTCGACCTCGCCGCTCTGGATCATTCCGGACAGGTGACGCTGTTCGACGGGCGAACCGGCGAACCCTTCGATCGCAAGGTCACGGTCGGTCACATCTACATGTTGAAGCTGCACCACCTCGTGGACGACAAGATCCACGCCCGTTCGATCGGGCCGTACAGCCTGGTCACCCAGCAGCCGCTGGGCGGCAAGGCGCAGTTCGGCGGCCAGCGCTTCGGCGAAATGGAGGTATGGGCGCTGGAGGCGTACGGCGCCGCCTATACGCTGCAGGAAATGTTGACAGTGAAGTCGGACGACGTGGCCGGCCGCACCAAGGTCTACGAGTCGATCGTGCGCGGTGACGACGCATTCGAGTCCGGCATTCCGGAATCGTTCAACGTGCTGGTCAAGGAAATGCGTTCGCTCGGATTGAACGTCGACCTGCACAATTCGAAACAGCAGCGCGGCGGCGGCGAGATCGCCGAGGCCGCGGAGTAACAACCTATTCGTCATTGCCGGGCTCGACCCGGCAATCCATGGGGCGGCAAAGCTGCATGGATGCCCGGGGCAAGCCCGGGCATGACGAGCAAAAGAGAATGACGATAGCGGCCGACATGATCGGCAAGCGGAGAATGCGATGAACCAAGAGATCATGAATCTTTTCAGCCCGCAGGTGCCGGCTCAGGTTTTCGACCAGATCCGGATTTCCATCGCGAGCCCGGAAAAGATTCTGTCCTGGTCCTATGGCGAAATCAAAAAGCCGGAGACCATCAATTACCGGACCTTCAAGCCCGAGCGCGACGGTCTGTTCTGCGCGCGCATTTTCGGGCCGATCAAGGATTACGAATGCCTGTGCGGCAAGTACAAGCGGATGAAATACAAGGGCATCATCTGCGAGAAATGCTCGGTCGAAGTGACGCTGTCGCGCGTCCGCCGCGAGCGCATGGGTCATATCGAATTGGCCGCGCCGGTGGCGCATATCTGGTTTCTCAAGTCGCTGCCGAGCCGGATTGGTCTTCTTTTGGATATGACGCTCAAGGATCTCGAGCGCATTCTCTATTTCGAGCACTACGTGGTGCTCGAACCGGGACTGACCGAGCTCAAGGATCGGCAGCTATTGTCCGAAGAAGAGTACATCAAGGCGCAGGATCAATTCGGCGCTGACAGCTTCACCGCCATGATCGGTGCTGAAGCGATCCGCGAGATGCTCAAGGCGCTCGATCTGGAAAAGATGGCCGCTGATCTGCGCAAGGAGATCGTGGAATCGAAGTCCGATCTCAAGCCGAAGAAGCTCGCCAAACGGCTGAAGCTGATCGAAGCCTTTATCCAATCCGGCAACAAGCCGGAATGGATGATCCTGACGCACGTGCCGGTGATCCCGCCGGACCTGCGTCCGCTGGTGCCGCTCGACGGTGGCCGCTTTGCTACCTCCGACCTCAACGACCTCTATCGGCGCGTTATCAACCGCAACAATCGGCTGAAGCGGCTCATCGAACTGCGCGCGCCGGACATCATTATCCGCAACGAGAAGCGGATGCTGCAAGAGGCTGTCGACGCGCTGTTCGATAACGGTCGCCGCGGTCGTGTCATCACCGGCGCCAACAAGCGGCCATTGAAGTCGCTCGCCGACATGCTCAAGGGCAAGCAGGGCCGTTTCCGGCAGAACCTGCTCGGCAAGCGCGTCGACTATTCCGGCCGTTCGGTCATTGTGGTCGGCCCCGAGCTGAAACTGCATCAGTGCGGGCTGCCGAAGAAGATGGCGCTCGAGTTGTTCAAGCCGTTCATCTATTCGCGGCTGGATGCCAAGGGTCTGTCGACCACGGTGAAGCAGGCCAAGAAGCTGGTGGAGAAGGAGAAGCCGGAGGTCTGGGATATCCTCGACGAGGTCATCCGCGAGCACCCCGTGCTGCTCAACCGGGCGCCGACGCTGCATCGCCTCGGCATCCAGGCGTTCGAGCCGGTGCTGATTGAAGGCAAGGCGATCCAACTGCATCCTCTGGTCTGCGCCGCCTTCAACGCCGACTTCGACGGCGACCAGATGGCCGTGCACGTGCCGTTGTCGCTCGAGGCTCAGCTCGAGGCGCGCGTGCTGATGATGTCGACCAACAACATTCTGCATCCTGCGAACGGCTCGCCGATCATCGTGCCGTCGCAGGACATCGTGCTGGGCCTCTACTACCTGTCGATCATGGTCGACAACGGCCCCGGCCAGTACAAGGTCGAACTGTTTCCGGAGGAGCAGCTCAAGCGCGAGCCGAAGAAGCAGAATATCGTGCAGGGCTATTACCGCAACATCAGCGAAGTCGAGCATGCGCTCGCCGGAAAGACCGTCGGCCTGCACAGCAAGATCAAGTACTCCTGGGAAGGCATTGGCGAGGACGGCAAGCCTTACCGCAAGGCGTACGAGACCACGCCGGGCCGCGCGCTTCTGGGTGAGGTGCTGCCGCGCCATCCGAAGGTGTCGTTCGACCTCATCAACAAGCTGATGACGAAGCGCGAAATCTCGGGGATGATCGATACAGTCTACCGCCACTGCGGGCAGAAGGAGACGGTGATCTTCTGCGACCGTGTCATGGCGCTCGGCTTCCATCACGCGTTCAAGGCCGGCATCTCATTCGGCAAGGACGACATGGTGGTGCCGCACTCCAAGCGAAAGATCGTCGAAGATACGCGCGAGCAGGTCAAGGACTTCGAGCAACAATACAACGACGGCGTCATCACCCAGGGTGAGAAATACAATAAGGTCGTCGATGCGTGGTCAAAATGCACCAAGCGCATCGCCGACGAGATGATGAAGGAAATCTCAGCGACCAAGCCGGGCGCCGACAAGAGCGCCGAAGCGCAGGTCAACTCGATCTACATGATGGCGCATTCGGGCGCACGCGGCTCGAGCGAACAGATGCGCCAGCTCGCGGGCATGCGCGGACTGATGGCCAAGCCGTCTGGCGAGATCATCGAAAGCCCGATCATCTCCAACTTCAAGGAAGGGCTGTCGGTGCTCGAGTACTTCAACTCGACCCATGGCGCCCGCAAGGGACTTGCCGATACCGCGCTGAAGACCGCCAATTCCGGCTATCTGACGCGCCGCCTGGTCGACGTGGCGCAGGACTGCATCATCACCGAGGAGGACTGCGGCACCACGCGCGGCATCAAGGTGCGTGCCATCATCGATGCCGGCCAGGTCGTGGCCTCGCTGGCGAGCCGCATCCTCGGCCGCACCACGGCCGAGGACGTGCGCGACCCGTCGAGCAACGAGATCCTGGTGCCGAACGGAACGCTGCTGGAGGAAAAGGAGCTGGAGCGTCTGGTCAATGCCGGCGTCCAGGAGGTGCGCATTCGGTCGGTGCTGACCTGCGATACGCCAACGGGGGTGTGCGGCAAGTGCTATGGCCGCGATCTTGCCCGTGGCACGCCGGTCAATATGGGCGAGGCGGTGGGCGTCATTGCCGCGCAGTCGATCGGCGAGCCGGGCACCCAGCTCACCATGCGGACCTTCCACATCGGCGGTGCGGCGCAGCTCTCGGAGCAGTCGTTCGTCGAGTCGAACTTCGAGGGCACCGTCAAGGTCAAGAACAGGAATGTGGTGCGCAATTCGGACGGCGACGACATCGTGATGAGCCGCAATCTCAGCGTTGCCGTACTTGATCCTGACGGCACCGAGCGGGCCGTGCATCGCATCCCGTACGGCGCCCGGCTGAAGGTCAACGACGACGACCACATCACGCGCGGCCAGCGCATCGCCGAGTGGGATCCGTACACCCGCCCGATCCTCACCGAGGTCGAGGGCATGGTCGGGTTCGAGGACTTGATCGAAGGTCAGTCGATGTCGGAAACGCTCGACGAGACCACCGGCATTGCCAAGCGTGTGGTGACCGATTGGCGCACCGGTTCGGGTCGCAACCAGCAGGATTTGCGCCCGGCGCTGGTGATCAAGGGGAAGGACGGCAAGCTTCTCAAGCTCGCCCGCGGCGGGGACGCCCGTTACATCCTGGCCGTGGATGCCATCATCTCCGTCGATCCCGAGGCCAAGGTGAGGGCTGGCGACGTCATTGCCCGCATCCCTACCGAGAGCGCCAAGACCCGCGACATCACCGGCGGTCTGCCGCGCGTTGCCGAACTGTTCGAGGCGCGGCGGCCGAAGGAGTCTGCGGTGATCGCGGAAATCTCCGGCACGGTGCGTTTCGGCCGCGACTATAAGAACAAGCGGCGCATCACCATCGAGCCTGCCAACAAGGACGAGGAGCCGAAGGAGTATCTCGTCCCCAAGGGCAAGCACATCCACCTGCAGGACGGCGACATCATCGAGAAGGGCGACTTCATCGTCGAAGGCAACCCTGCGCCGCACGATATCCTGGCGATCAAGGGCGTCGAGGAGCTGGCCGGCTATCTGCTCAACGAGATCCAGGAGGTCTACCGGCTCCAGGGCGTCAACATCAACGACAAGCACATCGAAGTGATCGTGCGGCAGATGCTGCAGAAGGTCGAGATCGACGATTCCGGCGAGACCGACCTGATCCAGGGAGAGCAGATCGACAAGGTCGAGTTCGACGAGGTCAACGCACGGGCGGCGGAGGAAGGCAAGAAGCCGGCGACCGCGCACCCGGTGTTGCTCGGCATCACCAAGGCTTCGCTGCAGACCCGTTCGTTCATCTCGGCGGCATCGTTCCAGGAGACCACGCGCGTGCTCACCGAGGCCGCGGTCAACGGCAAGGTCGACACGCTTGATGGACTGAAGGAGAACGTCATCGTCGGCCGACTGATCCCGGCCGGAACCGGCGCGATGATGAACAAGATCCGCGAGATCGCAATCAAGCGCGATCAGCTCATCCTCGCCGAGCGCGAACGCGAGGCTGCGCTCAAGGCAGAAGCGGCTGCCGAACCGGCGGCATTGCCGGCGGCGGAGTGAAAGCCGCCGCGTCGCGATCAAGGGCCGCCGGTGGCGGCCCTTTCTTTTAGGCAGCCCGCGTCGGCAAAGATGTCCAAGCTCACAATCCTCAGCGGCGGCGCGATACGGGGCCTCATCACCGAGGCAGCGCCGCTGTTCGAGCGGACGAACGAAACCAAGGTCGATGCCCGCTTCGCCCTGACATCAAAATTGACGAAGGAGATCGAGGACGGTGCGGTCTTCGATGTCGCGCTGTTGCCGCGGGCGGAGCTTGACGCACTTGCCGAACGCGGCCGCATTGCCGCCGGAACTCAGACCGACATCGCCCGCTCGGCGATCGGACTTTGCATTCGTTCCGGCGCAGCCAGACCCGATATCGGGACGGTCGATGCCCTCAAGCGTGTGCTTCTTGGTGCGCGGTCACTCGGCCATAGTGACGGCCCGAGTGGCGCCTACGTGGCGGAGTTGCTCGGGCGGCTCGGCATTGCCGAGGCCGTGAAGCCGAAAATCCGGCTGACCAGCGCGCCGGTGGCCGAATTGGTGGCGAGCGGCGAAGCCGAGATCGGCATCCAGCAGATTGTGGCCATCCTGCCGGTCGCCGGTGTCGAGTTGGTCGGGCCGCTGCCGAGCGAGTTGCAGAACATCATCGTCTACACTGCCGGGCTCTCGGCGCAAGCCGCGAATGCCGCAGCCGCGCGCGCTTTCATCGGATTCATAGGCAGGGCCGACGTGGCGTCCATCATCCGTGCCAGGGGCATGGAGCCGGCCTGAGTAAGGGTCGTGGGAATGGGCCGATGTGCTTGCGCCATCGCGCTTTTCCGCGTGAGTCGTCTTGACTTCGCTCGATAGCGTCGATACATACGCCGCACTTTTCGGCAGGCGGTGAGCTTCGCCCGTCGGAACGGCCTGCCGGGTCCGTCTTTAAGCTATTGAAAGTCAGTGGCTTTCTTGGCTAGGGCGCGGCGTGACGCCTCGACATAAGCAGGCTCAAACGCTGCCTCTGACTTAGGACAAGTCAGACATTGGAAGCATGACCGCGGCTGCCACCGCGGTCCTCTGCAACGCCGAGCGCCCTTCCGCCCTGGAAGCGGATGGCGCGTTTGGCTTTGCGCGAAGAATTCGCGAGGGCGCGAGCCCTAGCTTGGATGATCGGGCTCCAGCCCGCCTGTGAAGACGAGACGAACGAATGCCGACGGTCAATCAGCTCATTCGCCATCCGCGTGTGGTGCAACATGCCAAGAAGAAGGTGCCGGCTCTGCAGCAAAGCCCGCAGAAGCGCGGCGTGTGCACGCGCGTCTACACGACAACGCCGAAGAAGCCGAATTCCGCTTTGCGCAAGGTCGCCAAGGTTCGCCTGACCAACGGCTTCGAGGTCATCGGCTACATTCCCGGCGAGGGCCATAATCTGCAGGAGCATTCGGTGGTGATGATCCGCGGCGGCCGTGTGAAGGACCTTCCAGGTGTGCGCTACCACATTCTGCGCGGTGTGCTGGACACCCAGGGCGTGAAGAACCGCAAGCAGCGCAGGTCGAAGTATGGCGCGAAGCGACCCAAGTAGCTAACGGGTCGCTTTGCGTTTTTAAGGAACGAAGGACGAAGGGAACAACGAGATGTCCCGCCGCCACAGGGCAGACAAGCGCGATATCCTGCCGGATCCGAAGTTCGGCAATATCGTCGTGACGAAATTCATGAATTCGGTGATGCACGCGGGCAAGAAATCGGTCGCCGAGAATATCGTCTACGGCGCGTTCGACATCATCGAAGGCAAGACTCGGCAGAATCCGATCGCGATCTTCGAGCAGGCGCTCGGCAACGTCATGCCTTCGATCGAAGTGCGTTCGCGGCGCGTTGGCGGCGCCACGTATCAGGTCCCGGTGGAAGTGCGCACCTCCCGCCGGCAAGCGCTCGGCATTCGCTGGCTCATTTCGGCGGCGCGTGACCGGAGCGAGAAGACGATGACGGAGCGGCTTTCCGCGGAGCTGCTCGACGCATCCAACAATAGGGGAAACGCCGTCAAGAAGCGCGAAGATACGCACCGCATGGCCGAGGCCAATCGGGCGTTCTCGCACTATCGCTGGTGAACGCCAGGACAGCGAAGGATATTCATTTCATGCCCCGCAGCCACCCGATCGAGGATTACCGCAACTTCGGCATCATGGCCCACATCGATGCCGGCAAGACGACGACGACCGAGCGTGTCCTCTATTACACCGGCAAGAGCCACAAAATGGGCGAGGTGCACGAAGGCGCCGCGACCATGGACTGGATGGAGCAGGAGCAGGAGCGCGGCATCACCATCACTTCGGCGGCGACGACCGCGTTCTGGAACGGCAAGCGGCTCAATATCATCGACACGCCTGGCCACGTGGATTTCACGATCGAAGTCGAGCGTTCGCTGCGCGTGCTCGACGGCGCCGTCTGCGTGCTCGATTCCAATCAGGGCGTCGAGCCGCAAACCGAAACCGTGTGGCGCCAGGGCGACCGCTACCGTGTGCCCCGGATCGTGTTCTGCAACAAGATGGACAAGATCGGCGCCGATTTTTTCCAATGCCTGACGGATATCGTGGACCGGCTGGGCGCCAAGCCTGTGGCCGTCCAACTGCCGATCGGCTCCGAGAGCCAGTTCAACGGCGTGATCGATCTGGTTCGCATGGTCGGCGTGGTCTGGGACGAGGAGACGCTCGGGGCGAAGTACCACGATATCGAAATTCCGGCCGAGCTTGCCGATCAGGCCAAGCAATACCGCGAGAAGTTGATCGAAGCCGCGGTCGAACTCGACGACGAAGTAATGGCGGCCTATCTCGAAGGCAACGAGCCCGACGAGGCGACGCTCAAGCGGCTCATTCGCAAGGCCACCATCGACGGTACGTTCTTTCCTGTGCTTTGCGGCTCGGCCTTCAAGAACAAAGGCGTGCAGCCGTTGCTTGATGCCGTGGTCGATTACCTGCCGTCGCCGCTTGACGTGCCGGCAGTGAAAGGCGTCGATCTCAAGGGCAACGAAGTCGAGCGCAAGGCCTCCGACAGCGAGCCGATGTCGCTCCTTGCCTTCAAGATCATGGATGATCCGTTCGTCGGCACCATCACATTCTGCCGCATCTATTCGGGCAAGCTCGAAAGCGGCTCGGGCGTGATGAACTCCACCAAGGATCGCAAAGAGCGCGTTGGCCGCATGCTGCTCATGCACGCCAACAACCGCGAGGATATCAAGGAAGCCTTCGCCGGCGATATCGTCGCCCTGGCCGGGCTCAAGGAAGTGCGCACCGGCGACACGCTCTGCGACCCGCAGAAGCCGGTGATCCTGGAGAAGATGGAATTCCCCGATCCGGTCATCGAGATCGCCATCGAGCCGAAGTCGAAGGCCGACCAGGAAAAACTCGGCGTAGCCCTGGCAAAGCTGGTAGCCGAGGATCCCTCATTCCGCGTCACCACCGACCAGGAATCCGGACAGACTATCATCAAGGGCATGGGCGAATTGCATCTCGACATCAAGGTCGACATCCTCAAGCGCACCTACAAAGTCGACGCCAATATCGGCGCGCCGCAGGTTGCCTACCGGGAAAAGATCACCCGCCCGGCCACCGTCGACTACACCCATAAGAAACAGACCGGCGGCCATGGCCAGTTCGCGCGCATCAAGATCGTGGCCGAGCCGGCCGCGCCAGGCGTCGGGTTTGTGTTTGAAAATGAGGTTGTTGGCGGCGCGGTGCCGAAGGAGTTCGTTCCCGCGGTCGAGAAGGGCCTTGAAGCCATGCTGGGTTCGGGCGTGCTCGCCGGGTTTCCGGTGGTGGACCTGAAAGTCAGCCTGGTGGACGGCGCCTCCCACGACGTCGATTCCTCGTCGATGGCGTTCGAGATCGCCGCGCGCGCCGCTTTGCGCGAGGCGCTGCAGAAAGGGGCTTCGGTGCTGCTCGAGCCCATCATGAAAGTCGAAGTGGTCACGCCGGAGGATTATACGGGCTCGGTCATCGGCGACCTGAATTCGCGCCGCGGCCAGATTCAGGGACAGGACATGCGCGGCAATGCCAACGTCATTTCGGCGATGGTGCCGCTCGCCAACATGTTCTCCTACGTCAACAACCTTCGCTCCATGTCCCAGGGGCGGGCAACGTTTACCATGCAATTCGATCACTACGCCGAGGTTCCCAAAGGCGTCGCAGACGAAGTTCAGGCAAAGTACGCCTGAGATCGGTTTCCAAACGAAAAGAGCCGGAACGGAGAGTCCCATGGCAAAGGAAAAATTCCAGCGCACCAAGCCGCATTGCAATATCGGCACGATCGGGCACATCGATCACGGCAAGACCACTTTGACCGCGGCGATCACCAAGGTGCTGTCGGAAAAAGGTCAGGCGCAGTTCACGGCGTACGATCAGATCGACAAGGCTCCGGAAGAGAAGGCGCGCGGCATCACCATCGCCACCGCCCACGTCGAATACGAGACTGACAAGCGGCATTACGCGCACGTCGACTGCCCCGGGCATGCCGACTACGTCAAGAACATGATTACCGGCGCCGCGCAGATGGACGGAGCCATCCTGGTGGTGAGCGCCGCCGATGGTCCGATGCCGCAGACCCGCGAGCACATCCTGCTTGCGCGTCAGGTCGGCGTGCCGGCGCTCGTCGTCTACCTGAACAAGGTGGATATGGTCGACGATCCCGAACTGCTCGAACTCGTCGAACTCGAAGTGCGCGAACTGCTCAGCAAATACCAGTTCCCGGGCGACAAGATCCCCTTCGTCAAGGGTTCGGCAAAGGCAGCGCTCGAGGGCACCAACGAGGAGATCGGCAAGAACTCGATCGCCCTTCTGATGAAGGCGGTCGACGAATATATCCCGCAGCCGGACCGTCCGAAGGATCAGCCGTTCCTGATGCCGGTTGAGGATGTATTTTCGATCTCCGGCCGCGGCACCGTTTGCACCGGCCGTATCGAACGCGGCGTGATCAAGGTCGGCGAGGAAGTCGAGATTGTCGGCATCCGGCCGACGATGAAGACCGTGGTGACCGGCGTCGAAATGTTCCGCAAGCTGCTCGACCAGGGCGAGGCCGGCGACAACGTCGGTTGTCTGCTGCGCGGCACCAAGCGCGAGGAAGTGGAACGTGGCCAGGTGTTGTGCAAGCCCGGCTCGGTGAAGCCGCACACCAAGTTCAAGGCGGAAGCCTACATCCTCACCAAGGAAGAGGGCGGGCGGCATACGCCGTTCTTCACCAATTACCGGCCGCAATTCTATTTCCGCACCACGGACGTGACCGGCGTGGTAACGCTGCCGGAAGGAACCGAAATGGTGATGCCGGGCGACAACATCGCCATGGAAGTGACGTTGATCGTGCCGATCGCCATGGAAGAGAAGCTCCGCTTCGCCATCCGCGAGGGCGGCCGCACCGTTGGCGCGGGCGTCGTAGCGAGCATCCTGGAATGACCCATTACCTCTCCCCGCGGGGAGAGGTCGCGAGCGAAGCGAGCGGGTGAGGGGGCCTGGCCGCGAGTTCTGACAATCGACTAAGCCCTCTCACCCCGATCCCTCTCCCGCAAGCGAGGAGAGGGAGAAGAACGAGACGAACCAATGAACGGCCAAAATATCCGCATCCGGCTCAAGGCGTTCGATCATCGCATCCTCGATGCATCGACGCGGGAGATCGTCAATACTGCCAAGCGCACCGGCGCCCAGGTGCGCGGCCCGATCCCCCTGCCGACGCGGATTGAGAAGTTCACCGTCAACCGATCGCCGCACGTCGACAAGAAAAGCCGCGAGCAGTTCGAGATGCGCACGCACAAGCGGCTGCTCGACATCGTCGATCCGACGCCGCAGACAGTGGACGCGCTCATGAAGCTCGACCTCGCGGCAGGCGTCGACGTCGAGATCAAGCTGTAAGGCGCGCCGAGGGGATTGGAAAATGCGTTGCGGGGTGCTTGCGCAAAAAGTCGGAATGATGCGGCTGTTTACCGAGACGGGCGAGCATGTGCCGGTCACGGTGCTGCGACTTGCCAATTGCCAGGTCGTCGCCCACCGCACGAAGGAAAAGAACGGCTACGTGGCGCTGCAGCTCGGCGCCGGCTCCCGCAAGGTGCAGCGCGCCAACCGGGCCGATCGGGGCCATTTCGCGGTGGCCAAGGTCGAACCGAAGCGCAAGCTCGCCGAATTCCGCGTGGATGACGATGCGGTGATTCCGATCGGCGCCGAGATCACCGCCGACCATTTCGTCGTCGGGCAATTTGTCGATGTCACCGGGACCTCGACCGGCAAGGGCTGGGCCGGCGCCATGAAGCGCTGGAATTTCGCCGGCCTTCGCGCCTCGCATGGTGTGTCGATCTCGCACCGTTCGATCGGTGGCACCGGCGGCCGCCAGGATCCCGGCAAGACCTTCAAGAACAAAAAGATGTCGGGCCATCTGGGCGTCGAGCGGGTGACCACGCTTAATCTCAAAGTCGTGCAGACCGACGTCGAGCGCGGCCTCGTCATGGTTGAAGGCGCCGTGCCCGGCGTCAAGGGCGGCTGGATCATGGTGCGGGACGCCGTGAAGAAAAAGCTGCCGGATGGCGCGCCGAAGCCCGGCAAGTTCAGGCTCGCCGAGACCGTGCCCGCGGCAGCCGCGGCGGACGCCAAGCCCGCTCAAGCGACGGAGGGTGCGTGAGATGGAGTTCAAAGTCACCACCCTCGAAGGAGGCGAAGCCGGTGCGATCGCAGTCTCGGATGCGATCTTCGGGCTCGACCCTCGTTCCGACCTCATCCATCGCTGCATCGTCTGGCAATTGGCCAAGCGTCGGGCCGGCACCCATGCGGTCAAGAACCGTGCGGACATCAATCGCACGGGCAAGAAGATGTACCGGCAGAAGGGCACCGGTTCCGCGCGGCACGGCTCCGCCCGGGTCAATCTGTTCCGCGGCGGCGGCCGCTCGTTTGGACCACAGCCGCGCAGTCATGAAATCGGGCTGCCGAAGAAGGTGCGGGCGCTCGCGCTCAAGCATGCGCTCTCGGCCAAGGCCAAGGACCACGGCATCATCGTCATTGAGGCGCTGAGCGTGCAGCAAGGCAAGACCAAGGAACTGCGCACGAGCCTTCAAAAGCTCGGCTTGGCCAATGCGCTGTTCATCGACGGCGCCGAAGTCGCCGCCAATGTGCGCGCGGCGGCACGCAATATTCCAAACATCGACGTGCTGCCGGTAGCGGGCATCAATGTCTATGACGTGATGCGGCGGCAAAAGCTCGTGCTTACACGGGCTGCCGTGGATGCGTTGGAGGCGCGGTTCAAATGAGCACCACTGATCCGCGTCATTACGACGTCATTCTTTCTCCGGTCATCACCGAGAAGGCGACGAACGCATCCGAACACAACAAGATAATCTTCAAAGTGGCTATGGACGCCACCAAGCCTCAGATCAAGGAAGCGGTCGAAAAGCTGTTCGACGTCAAGGTCAAGAGCGTCAACACGCTGCGCCGACGCGGCAAATGGAAGTTGTTCAAGGGTCGTGCGGGACGTCAGTCTGATAGCAAACGCGCGGTCGTCACCCTGCAAGAGGGTGAAAAGATCGACGTTACGACGGGACTGTAGGGAAGGGCGCGATGGCATTGAAAAACTTTAATCCGGTCACGGCGGGCCAACGTCAGCTCGTTCTCATCGATCGCTCAGGCCTCTACGCCGGCAAGCCGGTGAAGGCGCTGACTGAAGGCAAGAATTCGACCGGCGGTCGCAACAATTCCGGATCCATCACCAGCCGCTATCGGGGCGGCGGCCACAAGAAGGCGTATCGTGTTGTCGACTTCAAGCGCCGCAAATTCGATGTGCCCGCCAAAGTGGAGCGGCTCGAATACGATCCGAACCGCACGGGCTTCATCGCTCTGATCAAATACGAGGACGGTGAGCTCAATTATATTCTGGCGCCGCAACGGCTCGCGGTCGGCGACACGGTGGTGGCGGGTGAACATGTCGACGTAAAGCCGGGCAACGCCATGCCGCTCGCCAACATTCCGGTCGGCACGATCGTTCACAATATCGAGCTGAAGATCGGCAAAGGCGGCCAGATCGCGCGCTCCGCCGGAACCTACGCGCAGATCGTCGGCCGCGACGGCGAGTACGTCATTCTGCGGTTGAATTCGGGCGAGCAGCGCCTGGTTCACGGTCACTGCATCGCCACGGTCGGCGCCGTGTCGAATCCCGACAACATGAATGTTTCGATCGGCAAGGCCGGCCGCACTCGCTGGATGGGCTGGCGTGGCCACGTGCGGGGCGAGACGATGAATCCGGTCGATCACCCGCTTGGCGGGCGTACCCGCGGCGGCCGCCATCCGGTGACGCCCTGGGGCAAGCCGACCAAAGGCAAGAAGACGCGGAAGAACAAGAGCACGAGCAAGTTCATCATGGTGAGCCGTCACGCACGGAAGAAGAAAAAGTAGGTACAAGTGATGACGAATTGCAGGTTGGAGAGATAGGCGATCATGGCGCGTTCTGTCTGGAAGGGCCCCTTTTTCGACGGCTACCTGATGAAAAAGGTGGACGCGGCGCGTGCGTCCGGCCGTCACGAAATGATTCGGATCTGGTCGCGGCGCTCGACCATCCTGCCGCAGTTTGTCGGCCTGACGTTCGGCGTCTACAACGGCCAAAAGCACATCCCGGTGATGGTCACCGAGGAGATGGTCGGCCACAAGTTCGGGGAGTTCGCGCCGACCCGTTCGTTCTACGGACATTCGTCGGACCGCAAGGCCAAGCGCTCCTCCGGCGCGCCTTCGGG
>JASHOR010000070.1 GCA_030041005.1 Xanthobacteraceae bacterium | reverse complement strand
CGCACGGTTTCGTATTTGACGCGGTCGAATCGTGCGCTGCGCGCAGCTTCCATGCGCGCTGCCGCCAGCGCCTTCGGCGTCAGCGCGGCCGCCTCCCCTCCCCCCGCGCGCGCAGCGCGTGGTGGGGAGAGGGGCTCTTTTTCGCCACCTCCCACCCCGCCGCCCATTTCATTCGCGGCGACCCTCTCCGCCGCTTCGCGGGGGAAGGGGAAAGAAGATTGCCCAGCGAAACCACCCGCGAGGCCTTCGTCCGCCTCGATGGCGCCGGCATCGATGCCGGCGAACTCCGCCACGCGGCGGGTGAGCGAATTGAACTCCATCGCCTTGAGAAAGGCGATCAGCCGCTTGTAGTCGGGCTCGTGCACGGCGAGATCGCCGATCGGTACGTCGAGCTTCACGTGATCGTCGAGAGTGACCAGCTTTTTCGACAGCCGCGCCTTATCCGCATTGTCGATCAGCGATTGCCGGCGCTTTTCCTGCTTGATCTCGCCCGCGCGTTTGAGCAGCGTTTCCAAATCGCCATATTCGCCGATCAACTGGGCCGCCGTCTTCACGCCGATGCCAGGCACGCCGGGCACATTGTCGGTCGAATCGCCGATCAGCGATTGCACCTCGATCACCTTGTTGGGCGGGACGCCGAATTTTTCCACCACTTCGGCCGGACCGATCTTCTTGTCCTTCATGGTGTCGAACATGACCACGCCGTCGCTGACGAGCTGCATCAAATCCTTGTCCGAGGAGACGATGGTCGAGGTGGCGCCGGCCTCGCTGGCTTGCCGCACATAGGTCGCGATCAGATCGTCGGCCTCGAAGCCTCGCTGTTCGAGGCACGGCAGATCGAAGGCGTGAACGGCTTCGCGGATCAATCCGAACTGCGGCTGCAGGTCATCCGGCGGGTCCGGCCGGTGCGCCTTGTAGTCGGGATACATGTCGGTGCGGAACGTGTGCTCCGACAGGTCAAATACCACCGCGAGATGGGTGGGTTTTTCCTCCGGCTTCATGTCGCGCAAAAGCTTCCACAGCATATTGCAGAAGCCGAACACGGCATTGAGCTGCAGTCCGTCGGTCTTGCGGTTGATCGGCGGCAGGGCGTGATAAGCGCGGAAAATGTAGGATGAGCCGTCGACCAGAAAGACGTGATCGCCTTTCTTCACCGGCTTGGCGGCGGCCCCGGGCGCCTTTTGTGCCTTGGCCGAAGCTTTTTGTGCTGTGGGCATGCCGGTCAATATATAGGGGCTCGGTGCGGATTGGCACCGCAAACCGGAGGGCTGCCGACCGTTGGGCAAGATTGTGGATCAGCCGCCACTCCCGATCAGCGTGGTGCTGCCGGATTTGACCGAGCGGCTGCGCCGCGAGACCGCGGCCGTGCTGGTGGCGCCGCCGGGCGCCGGCAAGACCACGCGAGTGCCGCTCGTGCTGACCGCGGAAAATTGGGCGCGAGACGGCCGTATCCTGATGCTGGAGCCGCGCCGTCTCGCCGCCCGCGCCGCCGCGGAACGAATGGCCTGGACGCGCGGCGAGCGGGTCGGCGAGACGGTGGGCCTGCGAATTCGCTACGATCACAAGGTTTCGCCGCGCACCCGCATCGAAATTGTCACCGAGGGCGTTTTCTCCCGACTCGTGATTGACGACCCCATGCTGGGCGGGATCGCCGCTGTTCTGTTCGACGAATTTCACGAACGCTCGCTCGATGCGGACCTCGGCCTGGCCTTGGCCCGCGATGTGCAGCAAGGCTTGCGTCCCGATCTGCGGCTCCTGGTCATGTCGGCGACGCTCGACGGTGCTCGCGTCGCGGCGTTGCTCGGCAACGCCCCGGTGATCGAAAGCGCCGGCCGCACCTTTGCGGTCGAAACCCGCTACGTCGGCCGCGACGCGCGGCCGATCGAACCGCAAGTCGCCGACACGATCGTGCGCGCCGTGCGTTCCGATCACGGCTCAGTGCTGGCGTTTTTGCCCGGTGCCGCGGAAATCCGTCGCACGCTGTCTTTCCTCGAAGGCCGTCTGGATCGATCCACCGACGTCGTTACGCTTTACGGCGCGCTCGACAGCGGCGAGCAGGACCGCGCCATCGCCCCTGCTCCACCCGGACGGCGCAAGATCGTGCTCGCCACCTCGATCGCGGAGACTTCGATCACGATCGAGGGCGTGCGCATCGTGGTCGACAGCGGGCTCGCGCGCGTGCCGCGCTACGAGCCCGACGTCGGCGTGACGCGGCTTGAAACCGTGCGAGTCTCGCGCGCGGCCGCCGACCAGCGCCGCGGCCGCGCCGGCCGCACCGAGCCCGGCGTCTGCTACCGGCTCTGGGATGAGCCGCAGACCGCAGCCCTCGAACCATTCGCCAAGCCGGAGATTCTCGCCGCGGATCTCTCGTCATTCGCGCTCGACCTTGCCGCTTGGGGAAGCGCCCCGGAACAGCTCGCCTTCCTCGATCCGCCGCCGCGCGCCGCGTTGGCCGAGGCCAAGGCGCTGCTGGTCGAACTCGGCGCCCTCGATGTCGACGGCCGCATCACCGACGAGGGCTGGCACTTGCGCAAACTGCCGCTGCCGCCACGGCTTGCGCGCATGGTGGTCGACGCCGCGGGCAGCGCAGAGGCGCGGACCGCAGCCAGGCTGGCGCTGCTCGTCAGCGAACGTGGTCTTGGCGGCGACGATGTCGATTTGCGCGACCGGCTCAACGTTTTCCTCAACGATCGCTCGTCGCGCGCACAGCAGGCGCGGCAGATGGCGGCGGATCTGGCGCGGATGGCGGAACGGCGGCCGGCTGCATCTGCCGGCGCCACGACCGACTCAGCCGGCACAGAGCGCAACGATCGTTCGCTCGGCGCCCTGCTCGCACCCGCCTACCCGCAACGCATTGCCAAGAGCCGCGGCGGGGCGACGGGCGCATTTTTGCTGGCCAACGGGCGCGGCGCCAATATCGATCCGGCCTCGCCGCTGGCGCGGGAGCCGTATCTGGCGGTGGCTCAGCTTACCGGCAGCGCCGCCTCCGGCCGCATCCTGCTCGCGGCGCCGATATCGCTTGCCGAGATAGAACAGCTCTTTGCCGACCGCATCGAGGAGCGCGAAGAGATCGTTTTCGATCCTGCGAGCGCGAGTTTGCGCGGCCGAAAGACCCGCCGTCTCGGCGCCCTCGTCCTTTCGCAGCAGCCGGTACCGGTCCTCGCCGGCGAGGAGAGCGCGCACAAGCTCGCCGCAGGTATCGCCACTCTCGGCCTCGATCGGCTGCCATGGAGCAAGGCGCTGCGGCAATGGCGCGACCGCGTGATGTTTCTGCGGGCGAGCGAAGGCGACGAATGGCCCGACCTTTCCGACTCGGCCCTGATCCGGTCCATCGCCGAATGGCTTGCGCCAGTTCTTGGATCGAAGACTTCGCTCTCCGAAATTGCCGCTGCCGAGGTGGAGGCGGCGTTGCGGGCTCTCCTGCCCTGGCCGCTGGCGCGCCGGCTGGATGCCGAGGCTCCGACCCATTTCGAAGTTCCCACCGGCTCACGCATGCCCATCGATTACGAGGCCGAAGGCGGGCCGAAAATCGCGGTTCGGGTGCAGGAGCTTTTCGGTCTCGACCGTCATCCGACCATCGCCGACGGAGGGGTGCCGCTGGTCGTCGAACTTTTATCCCCGGCGCACCGACCGGTGCAGACCACGCGCGACCTGCCGGGGTTCTGGCGCGGCAGCTACGCCGCGGTGCGCGCCGAGATGCGCGGACGGTATCCCAAACACCCTTGGCCCGAGGACCCGGTCTCGGCGACGGCCACCCGGCGCGCCAAATCGGCCAAGACGTAAAGTTTGAGCAAATTGCCTAGCGTTCCGCTCACCATCACGCGGCAAATCAGGCAGGGCGCGCGCGGCTCGTTAGCAGGTTCTTCGCGCAAGGCTGCTCTCATGGCGCGATAGTCGTGGACCCTGGTCTGCCGCCATGCGCTCTGTCATCACTTTCGCCGCGATGGCATTGGTCGCGGGAAGCATCGTGCCGCGCTATGCGGAACATGTGAACCACCAAACGATGCCGGGACCGGCGACCGCTTCGGCGCCGAGCACGGCGGAACGAGGCGCATCCGGCTTCGATTCCGTTGTCGTGCCGCGCGATAATTCCGGACATTTTCGCGTCGAAGCCAACGTCGATGGGCGGCGGCTCGCCTTCATCGTGGATACCGGAGCGTCGGTCATTGCGCTCACCGCCGACGACGCATCGTCGCTGGGCATCCATCCCTTTCCCGTCGACTATACCGTCCTCTTGAAGACGGCCAACGGGACGGTCCGGGCCGCACCCGCAACGCTCGGCCTGGTCGAGATCGGCGACATCATGGTGCATGACGTGGCCGCCGTCGTGCTGCCGGATAGCGCGCTGAGCGAGAATCTCCTGGGTCTGTCGTTTCTGTCGCGGCTTCGTCACTTCGAATACAGCCGGGGAAAACTGGTGCTGGAGCAATAGACGGCGCCGTTGTCCTCCACGCCGGCGCGTGATGCAGTGTTCAGCGCGATCGCGGCCAAAGTCTGGGAGCGATCCGTACGATCCGCTGCCGGCCATCGCTGGCAGCGGCAAGCGCTGACCGGCGCGATGGCGAAACCATTTGAGTTCCATGTAGTTTAAGCTACTGCTGCACGGCTCCCCCTATCTTGCATCGCCACAATGTTCCCCAAGCCGAAGCCCTCGCTCAAACCCAACACCTACGCCTACGAATCCGAGCCGATGGTGAAGCCCACCGGCTTTCGCGAATATGACGCGCGCTGGCTGTTCGGCAGCGAGATCAATCTCATGGGCGTGCAGGCCCTGGGCCTCGGCCTCGGTACGCTGATTGGCGAGCTTGGCGCCAAGCCGGAATTGGTCACCGGACACGATTTTCGCTCCTATTCGGCCTCGATCAAAATGGCGCTGGTCGACGGGCTGATCGCCGCCGGCTGCACGGTCCGCGACATCGGACTGGCGCTCACTCCGATGGCCTATTTCGCGCAGTTTGCCCTCGACATCCCCTGCGTCGCCATGGTCACCGCCTCGCACAACGACAACGGCTGGACCGGGGTGAAGATGGGCGCCAACCGACCGCTGACCTTCGGCCCCGAGGAGATGATCAGGCTCAAGGACATCGTGCTCGACGGCCGGTTCAAGGCCAAGGGCGGCGGCGGCTATCAATTCATCGAAAACTTTCCGGCGCGCTACATCGCCGACATCACCGATCGGCCGAAACTCAGGCGCCGGCTCAAGGTGGTCTGCGCCTGCGGCAACGGCACGGCCGGCGCCTTCGCGCCGCAGGCTCTGCAAAAGATCGGCTGCGAGGTGGTGCCGCTCGATTGCGAACTCGACCACACCTTTCCGAAATACAATCCCAATACCGAAGACCTGAAAATGCTGCATGCCATGCGGGACGCCGTGCTCGAAAGCGGCGCCGATATCGCGCTTGGCTTCGACGGCGACGGCGACCGCTGCGGCGTGGTCGACAACGAAGGCGAGGAGATTTTCGCCGACAAGGTCGGCGTCATGCTGGCGCGCGACATTTCAGCCAAACACAAGGACGCGCTGTTTGTTGCCGACGTGAAATCGACCGGGCTGTTTGCCACCGATCCGATGTTGATCGCAAACGGCGCCAAGACCGATTACTGGAAGACCGGCCATTCCTACATGAAGCGCCGCGTGAACGAGATCGGCGCCATCGCCGGTTTCGAGAAATCCGGCCACTTCTTCTTCAACCCGCCTTTCGGCCGCGGCTACGACGACGGCCTGAACTTTGCCTTCGCGGTCTGCGACATGCTCGATCGCAATCCGGGAAAGAGCATGGCCGACCTGAAGAACGCGCTGCCGAAGACGTGGTCGTCGCCGACCATGTCGCCGCATTGCCCCGACGAGACCAAGTACGCGATCGTCGAGGAGGTCGTGAAGCATTTCGAGACGGAGAAGAAGAAAGGAGGCAAGGTCGCCGGTCAGGCGATCCGCAATCTCGTCACCGTCAACGGCGTGCGCGTGACCGTGGAAGACGGCACCTGGGGCCTGGTTCGCGCCTCATCCAACAAGCCGGAACTGGTGGTGGTGGTCGAGAGCCCGGTGTCGCAAGCGCGCATGCGCGAGATGTTCAGGGCGCTCGACGCGGTGCTGCGCACGCACAAGGAGGTAGGGGAGTATAATCAAACGATTTGATAATCCCCCGCGAAGCGTGGGCCGGATGGTAGCTATAGCCCCGATCGCCGACATACCGTTGCACCGCGCCAAACGACACTTCGGGCCAGCTTCGACCATTGCACTGCAGCAAGAATGCATTGCGTGGGCTATCCGAGCTGGTCGATCCAGTGATGCGATGGATATGAACGGACCAGGGCACTCTTCAGCCAAGCGCGCGCGGCAATTGCCATAAGTGGGGCGCTGGCTCTGAAATCGTCTTCGTCTTTTGGCCGCGTTGCTTTGGCCTTGTAGAGCAAAACGCCTTCAGGTTTCAAATAAGGCACGCCCTCCCTCGTAGTGGCGGTCATCTGCGAACGCGGGCGACGAATCGTTTCATCTCGCCGAAAGACCCATGTGTTGTTATCTCCTGGTTCCAACAAAATATCCATGCGCCAAATCTTTGCGGGTTGGTCGAGAACCCAAACCTGATGGTGCTGCGGGTCTGGACATGCCTCTAAAGGCAAGACAGATACTTTGCCATCCGCCGCGACAAAGAAATCAAAGCGACTAAGTCGCGCCCGGAAAGTCGAAAAATCCGAACGCAATACCGCGATCTCCAAATCGCGGTGGGGACGTGTCTGCTCACCCAACCACAGATCAAGCGCCCAACCGCCAGCGACGCACCACCAGGATGATATGCCTGCAAGCTGCTTCATCGCCTCGCTGGGGTGCCAGGGATTCCAGGCATCAATGCCCGGCATGTCATCCGGCCGTTGATCGTTCTCATGACACATGTGGCCAAAGTACCGGGCCTCGGAGCCCTGGCCAATGGCCGCTTCGGGTCAATTTCGCCGCTTCGGCAATGTCTGCTTCACGTCGGCTCATACCCCGATCGCCGAGATCGTCACGCCGGTCGCCACCGTCGCGAGGGGCCGATAGCCGGCATAGTCCGCCGTAGGTGTGATATTGTGAGGACCTCGCTCCCGGTTAAGCTTCCGGACCATGCAACAACTGCCGCCGTTTCCTCCGGATTTGTTGGTGCAGCTTGGCGGTTATGAAGCGCGCGAGGAAACATCGGGCCGCTCGGGCGCGGCGGTATTTCGGCTTTATGCACCCAATCGCCGGCCGTTAGTTGCCAAGCTGTCCGCTGCCCCTAAGGCGGCCGATCTTCTCGCCGAAGCCGCCCGCCTCAAATGGCTGACAGGCGTCGGAATCCTTGCGCCGCACGTCATCCACCTTGCAGAAGCCCACGGCTACGTTTGGCTTGTGGTGGAGCGTCTTCCGGGGGAGGATGCCGCCAGGTCTCGCGATCCACCTGCTGTCAAAACTTATGAACTGGCGAAAGCGTTAAGAGCGATCCACGCGATCGATGCGAATACGTGTCCATTCGACGAGACGCTCACCGTCAAGCTGGCACGCGCCGCGGAAAGAGCGAAGTCGAATGATGTAAATGCGGATGATTTTGACGATGAAAATCGAGGTAAGACAGCGGCCGAACTATTCGGCGAAATGGAGCGGCTGCGCCCGACGACGGAGGACATTGTGGTCGCCCATGGCGACGCGTGCCTGCCAAATATGATGCTCGATCGCGGACGATTCTCGGGTTTTGTGGACTGCGGCCGGCTCGGACGCTCGGATCGTTACCAAGACCTTGCGCTAGCATGCCGCAGCATCGCGACGAATCTCGGATCGGAGCGGGTCGGAGCGTTCCTCCGGGCGTATGGCATCACAAGCATCGACGAAGGTCGCAACCGCTTTTATCGCCTGTTGGATGAATTCTTCTGAAGGCGGGCCAGCTCCTGCAGACATGACCGCTTCGGGTCATTGATTGGCTCGTACCATCGGACGAAGGCCGCCCCTTCCCTTACCCGCGTGGCGAGGATCAATTACACTTCCTGATAGACATCGATCTCCGGCGCGCCGGGCAACATCGCGCGCCAGGCCTGAAGATACGTCTGCATGCGCACGTCGCCGGCGATTCGCTGCCGGCTGAGCTCCCAGTCTTCCTGCGCCTCGTATTCGATCTCCTGGACGAACTTCGCCGGATCGTCGACATTCTGCAAAAGGCGCACCTGAGCGTTGCCGAACATCTGATAGAACGGCGCCGCAGCCTTGATCATGGCGGCAAGCTGTCCAGAATCCGCTGCGGGAAGCGTGAATCGCAGTTGCAATGTTCGCCGGACTTTTGCATCGCCGCTGTTCATCGGGTGCATCCTTATTTGAAGGTCTCGCGGAACGGGTGGGCGGGATAGACGCCGAGAATCTTCAGCGACTTCGGCCGCGAGAAGAATTCCAGCTCTTCCAGCGCCAACGCCAGCGGCCGGTCGGCCGGATGCCCCTCCACGTCGGCGTAAAACTGCGTCGCGGCAAAGCTGCCGTTGACCATGTAGCTTTCGAGCTTGGTCATGTTGATGCTGTTGCTGGCAAACCCGCCCAGCGCCTTGTACAGGGCGGCCGGGATATTGCGCACCTCGAAGAGAAAGGTGGTGACGACCGGCTGATCGCCGCGTTTCGCCCAGCGGGGCTTGCGCGCCAGGACGACGAAACGGGTCGTGTTGTGCTTGGCGTCGGCGACGTTCCTCTTCAGGATTTTCAGTCCGTATATTTTCGCCGCCAGTTCCGTCGCCAATGCGGCGCGAGCGATATCCCCCGCCTCCGCCACCTCGCGCGCGGCGCCGGCGGTGTCGGCGGCAACCAGCGCCTTGACGCCGAGCTTGCGGATGATGTTGCGGCACTGGCCGAGCGCATGCACGTGGCTCTCGACCGTGCGGATGGTCTTCAGGCTGGCGCCCCTCGGCGCCATCAATTGATGCTGCACGGGCAGGAACCATTCGGCGACGATGTTGAGCCCCGATTGCGGCATGAGATGGTGGATGTCGGCCACGCGACCCGCCACCGAATTGTCGATAGGTATCATGGCGAGGACCGCTTTGCCGCTGCGGACCGCCGCGAACGCGTCCTCGAAGGTTGGGCAGGGCAACGGCTCGTGATCCGGGAAGGCGTCGTTGCAGGCGATGTGCGAATTGGCACCCGGCTCGCCCTGGAAGGCAATGTTGCGGCGGTTCTTCTTCATGGCCGGCTCGTTAACATGGCGCGCGCCCTTTCCAAATCCTTTGGCGTGTCGACCCCCAGCGGAACCGCCTCGATGACGGCCACGTCGATCCGCAGGCCCGCCTCGATCGCCCGTAATTGTTCGAGCTTCTCACGCTGTTCCAGCGGCGAAGGCGGCAACGCGACGAAGCGCTCGAGCGCCGCGCGGCGGAAAGCGTACAGCCCGATGTGATGGTAAAGCGGCCCCGGGCCGGCCGGCGCGGTCGCGCGGGTGAAGTACAGCGCCCGCAGCCGCGACGGCGCCAGCGGCGTCCCCACCACCTTGACGACGTTCGGGTCGTCGCGCTCCGCCGCATCCCGGATCTCGGCGGCAAGCGTGCCGATGTCGACCGCGGGATCGCGCAACAGAGCGGCGCAAGCGCCGAGACTGGCGGGTTCGAGCGTCGGCAGATCGCCCTGCATGTTGACGACCACCTCGGCGCTCCCGTCCGGGTCGATCGTCTGCAGCGCCTCGGAAATGCGATCGGTGCCGGAGGCGTGGTCGGCGCGGGTCATCACGGCGCGACCGCCCGACTTATCCACCGCCTCGGCGATGGCGGCAGAATCGGTGGCGACCCACACCGGACCGATGTTCGACGCCACGGCGCGGCGCCAAACATGCACGATCATTGGCTCTCCGGCGATCACGGCGAGTGGCTTGCCGGGCAGCCGGGTGGAGTGCATGCGCGCAGGGATGAGGACGAGGACGCTAGCCATCGCAACAGCCTGATTTTCTTATACGGGTTGCAAGGCGCGCCGCAAACCGGCTATCTGTGCGCCGCACTACCCTGCCCCTGCGGAGCCTCTCGGCAATGGATTCGTTTGAAATCAATAAGATTCTCGGCGCTTTGCTGGGAACCTGCCTGCTACTGCTAGCCGTCCATCTCGCCTCCGGTACGATCTTCTCCCCGCCGGTGGCGGCAAAACCCGGCTACATCGTCCAAGTGAAGGAAGAGCAACCGGCCGCGCCGACCGCCAAGGCCCCCGCAGAGCAGCCGATCGAGAGCCTGCTGGCAACGGCTTCCGTTCAGCGGGGCGCCGATACCGCAAAGGAATGCGAGGTATGCCACAACCTCGGCAAGGGCCAGGGGGCCAAGATCGGGCCCGACCTTTATGGCGTCGTCGGGCGGCCGATCGCTTCCGAAGCAGGGTTCAATTACTCGTCGGCCCTGAAGGCAAAAGCCAAGGGCGCCAACTGGACCTTTGATGCGCTCAACATCTGGCTCACCAATCCCCAGGCCGACGTTCCGGGCACGCTGATGACCTTCGCGGGCATTCCCAGCGAACGGCAGCGCGCCGACGTGATCGCCTACCTGAACTCGAATTCCGACCATCCTCTGCCGCTGCCGAAGGCGGCGCAGAGCACGCCGACGCCGCCGGCTGGGGCCAAGCCGACGGCATCCGCGGCCGGCACGCCACCCTCCGCCGGAACACCGGCGAATGCGACGAAGGCGCCGGCCGCCACGCCGACGCCGCCCGCCTCACCGGCGGCCCCGGCCCCTGCCGCCCCTTCCACACCGGCGAAGTAGCGGCGAGCCCGCACGGGCATCGCACGGGGATGTGAAGTGCATTTCGTCGCGGCATGCGAGGGCATGCTGGCGCCGCAATCGGGAAGGACATAAGCAGCCTCGTGCTTATGGGCGTGAGCCTGCGCGACTTGCCGCCGGCAAGAGAGCGGCGTTGCGCGCCTTCGGCGCGGCTCGCAAGACCCACCCCGGTCTGCCCGACGCCTGGAGCCAACTGGAGCATGAGGTGAATCGGCGATTCCTACTCAAATCCGCAGCGGTGGCTTTTGCCGCTGCGCGGCTGCCATTGCCCGGTTGGATCGCCCGCGCCAAAGCGCAGCAGCCGGCGGGCGCTCCCGCGACTTCGCCGGCCGCGGCAGATGCTCCCTGGCGGTACGGTGTGTCGCTGTACGGGGACCTCAAATATCCCGACGGGTTCAAGCAGTTCGATTACGTGAACGCCGACGCGCCGAAGGGAGGAACCGCCCGACGGCTCACGGTTGGCACGTTTGACAGCTTCAACATGGTAGTGGCCGGAGTAAAAGGCGACCTCGCGTCGGGCATTACCCTGATCTATGAGACGCTGCTCGAAGGGTCCCTCGACGAGGTTTCGAGCCAATATGGGCTGCTCGCCGAGGCGGTGCGTTATCCGAACGATTTCTCCTCCGTTTCCTACCGGCTGCGGGCGGAAGCGAAGTGGCACGACGGCAGTCCGGTCACCACCGAGGATGTGATCTTCTCGTTCGACGCATGGAAGAAATACAGTCCCCAGCTTGCCGCCTATTACCGACACGTACTCAAGGCGGAAAAAAGCGGCGATCGCGAAATCACGTTCACTTTCGACCGCCCGGGCAACCACGAACTGCCGCAGATCGTAGGCGAACTCACCATCCTTCCGAAACTATGGTGGGAGGGAACCGACAAGAACGGCAACAAGCGCAATGTCGCCAACACCACGCTCGAGCCGCCTCTTGGCAGCGGTCCCTATCGCATCAAGAGCTTCTCGGCCGGCCGCGAGGTCGTCTATGAGCGCGTCAAGGATTATTGGGGCCGCGGCCTCAACGTGCGAATCGGACGCGACAATTTCGACGAGCTGCGCTTCGAATATTTCCGCGACGATACGGTCGCCATCCAGGCTTTCGAGGCCGACTCGGTGGATTGGCGCATCGAGAACAGCGCCAAGAACTGGGCGACGGCCTACGATTTTCCGGCTGTCAGCCAGAAGCGCGTGATCCTCGAAGAATTCCCGATCAGGAATGTCGGGATCATGCAGGCCTTCGCCTTCAACATCCGCCGCGACAAATTCAAGGACCCGCGGGTCCGGCTCGCGTTCAATTACGCGTTCGATTTCGAGGAGATGAACCGGCAGATCTTCTATGGCCAGTACACCCGCATCGCCAGCTATTTCCAGGGCACCGAACTTGCGGCAACGGGCCTGCCCAAGGGCCGCGAGCTGGAAATACTGCAGGCGGTCCGCAACGAAGTGCCGCCGGAAGTATTCACCACGCCCTATGCCAACCCGGTCGGCGGCAATCCGCAGGCGGATCGGGACAACCTGCGCAAGGCCGTGCAGCTTCTGCAGGAGGCCGGCTACGAGGTGCGCAACGAACGGCTGGTCAACAGCAAGACCGGCGAGCCCTATGCGGTCGAATTCCTCGACGAGGATCCGGCGCTCGAACGGGTGGCCTTGTTCTATAAGCCCTCGCTCGAACGCCTGGGCATGACGGTCACGGTGCGCACCATCGACGACGCGCAATATCAGAACCGGCTGCGCGATTTCGATTTCGACATCGTCACCAACGCCTGGGAGGAATCGCTGTCGCCCGGCAACGAGCAGCGCGGGTATTGGGGCTCGCAGGCCGCCGATCAGCCGGGCTCGTTCAACGTGATCGGCATCAAGAACCCGGCAGTCGATACGCTGATCAACAATGTGATCTTTGCCAAGAGCCGCGCCGATCTCGTCGCCGCCACCGGGGCGCTCGATCGCGTGCTGTTGTGGAATCACTACGTCGTGCCGCAATGGACCTACAGCAAGGTGCGCAGCGCGCGCTGGGATCGATTCAGCCGTCGCGATCCGCTGCCGAAATACGGCATGGACGCCTTCCCGACCCTGTGGTGGTGGGACGCGGCGAAAGCGGCAAAGACGGGAACCAAATCGTGACCGCCCGTTCGGCCCCGACACTTACGCGCCGACGAACGCTTTATCTCACCGCAGGTGTGGCAGCCGCAACGCTCCAGCGCACAATGCAGTGCGCGGACGCCGAACAGGACATCGAGTCCCATGTCGAGTCCCATGGCCTCTCAGCCTTCGGCGATCTTGCCTACCCGGCGGATTTCCAGCACTTCCGCTACGTCAATCCCGACGCGCCGAAGGGCGGCACCTTTTCGCAGATCGGACCGAATCAGCAATACAATCAAAACTTCCTGACCTTCGATTCGCTCAACAGCTATATCCTCAAGGGCGATGCCGCCCAGGGCATGGAGCTGACCTTCGCCACGTTGATGGTGCGCTCCGGCGACGAGCCCGATGCCATGTATGGCCTCGCCGCGCAGAAGGTCGTTCGCTCGGCGGACGGCCTCACCTATCGGTTCCTCATCCGGCCCAACGCCCGGTTTCACGACGGCTCGCCGCTCACCGCGCGCGATGTCGCGTTTTCGCTCACGATTCTCAAGGCCAAAGGCCACCCTCTCATAGCCCAGTCGCTGCGCGACATGGCGAGCGCGGTGGCCAACGAGGACGCCAGCGTGACCGTGACTTTTGCGCCCAAGCGCGCGCGCGACGTGCCGCTGTTCGTCGCCGGCCTGCCGATCTTCTCCCGCGCCTATTACGCGTCGAAAAAGTTCGACGAATCGACCCTCGATGCGCCGCTTGGTTCGGGCGCCTACAAGGTCGGTCGCTTCGATCCCGGCCGCTACATCGAATACGAACGGGTCAAGGATTGGTGGGGCGCCGACCTGCCGGTCGCGCGCGGCCAGAACAATTTCGATAGCATTCGCTTCGAGTATTATCGCGATCGCGAAGTCGGGTTCGAAGCCTTCACCGCCGGAGATTATCTTTTTCGCGAGGAGTTCACCTCGCGCACCTGGAAGACGCGCTACACTTTTCCGGCGCTGCGGGACGGCCGCGTCAAGCGCGATACGATCCCCGACGATACGCCCTCGGGCGCCCAGGGCTGGTTCATCAACACGCGGCGAAAGAAATTTGCCGACGCGCGGCTGCGGGAGGCGTTCAACAATGCCTTCGATTTCGAGTGGACCAACAAGACGATCATGTACGGCTGCTACGAGCGCACGGTCTCGGTGTTTCAAAACTCCGAGATGATGGCGGTCGGCAAGCCGGGCGCGGCCGAACTGGCGCTGCTCGAGCCGTTTCGCGGGCGCGTCGCCGACAGCGTGTTCGGCAATGCTTATGTTCCTCCGGTCACCGATGGCACCGGCGACGACCGACCGATGCTGCGGCATGCCGTGGCGCTTCTTGAAGAGGCCGGCTGCATGATCAGGAACGGCAAGCGCCTGCTGCCGGACGGCGAGCCGGTGACGATAGAGTTTTTGCTCGACGAGCCGGAGTTCGAGCCGCATCACATGGCGTTCATCAAGAACCTCGCCATCCTCGGCATCGACGCCACGATCCGCCTGGTCGATCCGGTGCAATATCGCGCCCGGCTTGATGACTTCGATTTCGACATGACCGTCGACCGCTTCGGCTTTTCCGCCACGCCGGGAGACTCGCTGCGATCGTTTTTTTCATCGCGAGCGGCGGCGCTCAAAGGCTCCAACAACATCGCCGGAATCGCCGACCCGGTGGTCGATTCGTTGATCGAAACCGTCATCGCCGCCGATACGCGGCCGGCTCTGGTGACCGCCTGCCGCGCTCTCGACCGCGTCATCCGCGCCGGCCACTACTGGGTCCCGCAGTGGTATAAGCCGTCGCACTGGATCGCCTATTGGGATGCGTTCGGCCGGCCGCCGGCGCAGCCGCGCTACTTTCGCGGCATTCCCGATACGTGGTGGTCTGATGCCGTCAAGGCGGCGAAGATGCAGAAGGCGAAATAGCGTGCGTGGCGGGAACGAGCCGGCGCGCGCGCCGGTTGGGTGGCAGGCGCGCGTTGGACACTGAGATATGTGACGAATCCAGCCGCAGCCCATCCCGCCGCACGAGCCGAAGGCGAAGAAGCAAATGACCGCCTACATCATACGCCGCCTCCTGTTCATGATCCCGACGATCTTCGGGATCATGCTGGTCTCGTTCGTCGTGGTGCAGTTCGCCCCGGGCGGTCCGGTGGAGCAGGTCATCGCCAAGCTTTCCGGCACCGGCGCCGGCGCGCTGTCGCGCGTCTCAGGTTCCTCGAGCGGCGACTTCACGGCACGCGGGCTCGCCGGCGGCGCGCAAAGCGGCATCAATTCCAGATATCGCGGCGCGCAAGGGCTCGATCCTGCCTTCATCAAGAGTCTGAAAAAGCAGTTCGGCTTCGACAAGCCGGCCTACGAACGTTTCTTCATCATGTTGTGGGACTATCTGCGTTTCGACTTCGGCAAGAGCTACTTCCGCGACGTGAGCGTCATCGAGCTGATCAAGGAGCGGCTGCCGGTGTCGATATCGCTCGGCATCTGGATGACGCTCCTGAGCTATCTGATCTCCATCCCGCTCGGCATCCGCAAGGCGGTCCGCGATGGCTCGCATTTCGACGTGTGGACTTCGAGCGTCATCATCGTCGGCTATGCCATTCCCGGCTTCCTGTTCGCGATTCTTCTCATCGTGCTGTTCGCCGGCGGTTCGTTCTGGCAGATCTTCCCGTTGCGCGGGCTGACCTCGGAAGGGTGGTCGCAGTTTCCGTGGTGGGAGAAGATCCTCGATTATTTCTGGCATCTTACTTTGCCGATCATTTCCATGGGGCTTTCCGCCTTCGCCACCATGACGCTCCTGACCAAGAACTGCTTCCTGGACGAACTGCGCAAGCAATACGTCCTCACCGCGCGCGCCAAGGGCTGCTCCGAACGGCGGGTGCTGTACGGCCATATCTTCCGCAACGCCATGCTGCTTGTGATCGCCGGCTTTCCGAGCGCCTTCGTCAGCGCCTTCTTCGCCGGCTCGCTGCTGATCGAGACCATTTTTTCGCTCAACGGACTCGGACTCCTCAGTTTTGAAAGCGTGCTCAACCGCGATTACCCGGTCGTGTTCGCCAACATCTATATCTTTGCCCTTATCGGCCTGGTGGTGACGCTGATTTCCGATCTCACCTACACGCTGATCGATCCGCGCATCGATTTCGAGACGCGGGAGGTGTGAGGTGGACGAGCGCACCGGCGGCCGAGAGGATATCGAAGCGCCCCTGGACGTGCGCCTCACGGCGCCCGAACTGACGCCCGGCATCGAGCCGGCCGGTCCGCTCGGGCTCGCCGTGCCGCCGAAGGGATACGAGTTCTCGCCGATCAACGCCCGCCGCTGGCGGAATTTCAGGGCCAACCGGCGCGGCTATTGGTCGTTGTGGATTTTCCTGGTTCTGTTCGTCATCTCGTTGTTCGCGGAATTCATCGCCAACGACAAGCCGATCTTCATTCACGTTGACGGCAAGAATTATTTTCCGGTTTTCATGACCTACCCGGACACGGATTTCGGCGACGTCTTCGGCACTCCGGCCGATTATCTCGATCCGCATCTGCAGAAATATCTTGCCGACCGTCACGCCTTTACCATCTGGCCGCCGATCCCGTTCTCCTACAACACGATCGTCAGCCGACCGCCCTCGCCGTTTCCCTCCAAACCGACGTGGCTGCTGAGCAAGAAGGACTGCGAATTCGCCGCCAGGAACGGCTACGGCAAATGCGGCACGCTGCAATACAACTGGCTCGGCACCGACGACGTCGGCCGCGACGTGCTGGCGCGCCTGATCTACGGCTTCCGCATCTCGGTGCTGTTTGGGCTCATTCTGACCGTGATTTCCTCGATCATCGGCGTGGCTGCCGGTGCGGTGCAGGGCTATTTCGGCGGCTGGACCGACCTTTTGTTCCAGCGTTTCATTGAAATCTGGACCTCGGTGCCCGAGCTTTACCTGCTGCTCATCATCTCCTCGGTGCTGGTGCCCGGATTCTTTGTCCTGCTCGGCATTCTGCTGCTGTTCTCCTGGACACGGCTGGTCGGGCTGGTTCGCGCCGAATTCCTGCGCGGGCGCAACTTCGAATACATCATGGCGGCGCGCGCGCTCGGGGTGTCGAACGCCGTAATCATGTTCCGCCATCTGCTGCCGAACGCCATGGTGGCGACGCTGACCTTTTTGCCGTTCATCATGTCGTCGTCGGTGATGACGTTGACCGCCCTCGATTTCCTCGGCTTCGGTCTGCCGCCCGGCTCGGCCTCGCTCGGCGAATTGCTCGCCCAGGGCAAGGCAAACGTGCAGGCGCCGTGGCTTGGTCTCACCGGATTTCTCTCGCTTGCAATCATGCTCTCGCTTCTCATCTTCGTCGGCGAAGCGGTCCGCGACGCCTTCGATCCGCGAAAGACGTTTGCATGAGCGCCGATCCCCTCCTCTCGGTCCGCGATCTTTCCGTCGCTTTCCGCCACGGCACGCGGGAGACGCTCGCGGTCGATCGCGTCTCGTTCGAGATCGGCAAGGGCGAGACCGTGGCGCTGGTCGGCGAATCCGGCTCGGGCAAATCGGTCACCGCACTTTCGATCCTCAAGCTCTTGCCCTACCCGACGGCGCACCATCCCTCCGGTTCGATCCTTTTCAAGGACCGCGATCTATTGCCGCTGTCGGAACGCGACATGCAGCGCGTGCGCGGCGACGACATCACCATCATTTTTCAGGAACCGCTGAGTTCGCTCAATCCGGTGCACACGATCGAAAAGCAGATCGGGGAAGTATTGCTGCTGCACCGCGGATTGGCCGGCGCGGCGGCGCGCGCGCGCACCATCGAGGTCTTGAACCAGGTCGGCATTCCCGACCCGCAAAGCCGCCTCAAGAGCTATCCGCACCAGCTCTCCGGCGGCCAGCGCCAGCGGGTCATGATCGCCATGGCGCTTGCCAACGAGCCCGATCTGCTCGTTGCCGACGAGCCGACCACGGCGCTTGACGTGACCGTGCAGGCGCAGATCATCACGCTGCTGAACGATCTGCAGAAGCGGCTCGGCATGTCGCTTCTTTTCATCACCCATGACCTCGGCATCGTGCGCAAGATTGCGCAGAGGGTTTGCGTCATGAAGCAGGGCCGCATCGTCGAACAGGGCGGGGTCGATGGCATTTTTACCGCGCCGGCGCACCCCTATACGCGCGCGCTGCTTGCCGCAGAGCCGAAGCCCGATCCGGCGCCGCACCAGCCGGGCGCGCCGATGCTGCTCGAAGCCACGGATCTGAAAGTCTGGTTTCCGATCAGGCGCGGCGTGCTGCGCAAGACGGTCGGTCACGTCAGGGCGGTCGATGGCGTGAATATCGCGCTGCGCAAGGGCGAAACCCTCGGCGTCGTCGGCGAATCGGGTTCGGGCAAGACCACGCTCGGGCTGGCGCTGCTGCGCCTCATCTCCTCCGAAGGTCCGATCGTGTTCATGGGCAACAAGCTGCAGGGGCTGCGCTTCAAGCAGATGCGGCCGTTCCGTCGCGACATGCAGATCGTGTTCCAGGACCCCTACGGCTCGCTGTCGCCGCGGCTGTCGGTTGCCGACATCATCAAGGAAGGACTGAGAGTCCATCATCCGGAACTGCCGGAACGCGACCGGGATGCTCGCGTCGTGCAGGCGCTGGGCGACGTCGGGCTCGATCCGAACACCCGCTTCCGCTTTCCGCACGAGTTCTCCGGCGGCCAGCGACAACGGATCGCCGTGGCGCGCGCCATCGTGCTGGAGCCGACATTCGTCGTGCTCGACGAGCCGACCAGCGCGCTCGATATGCTTATTCAATCGCAGATGGTCGAACTGTTCTGCGACCTGCAAAGGCGGCACAACCTCACCTATCTGTTCATCTCGCACGATTTGCGCGTCGTCGCCGCCCTGGCCACCAAGCTCCTGGTGATGCGGGCCGGCAAGGTGGTGGAATCGGGCGATGCCGCCGAACTTTTTCGCAGCCCCAAGAGCGACTATACGCGGGCGCTGTTCGCCGCCGCGTTCAACCTGGACACGGTCTCGACCGAAACGATCGCGCCGTAACCGCCCTCTCGCAATGCCGCTTGATCCCGCCAAATGCGCGGCGCAATCTTCGCCCCATCAGGCGGAGGGATCATGAGCGTCTCGGAATTGCGACCGGCCGCAGCGCCGGAAAACATTCCAAGCGCCGACGAACTCGTGGCTCGCGCCCGCGCCTTGGCGCGCAAGCTCCGCGAACGCGCGGTACGGGCGGAGCGCGAGCGCAACATCCCGCAAGAATCGGTCGACGAATTCATCGCCTCCGGTCTCATTCACACGCTGCAGCCGAAGCGCTGGGGCGGCTACGAGCACGACCATGAGGTGGCGTTCAATGTCGCGGTCGAACTCGGCAAATCGACCTGCGGCTCGTCCGCCTGGTGCTTGAACTATCTTGCCGATCACGCCTGCATGCTGGCCCTGTTTCCCGAGGAGGCGCAGCACGACGTCTGGAGCCGGGACAAGGCAGCCTGCGTCGCCACTTCGGCGGCACCGACCGGCAAGGTCAGGGCGGTGCCCGGCGGCTATCGGCTCGATGGCCGCTGGTCGTGGTGTTCGGGCTTGCGACACTCGCAGTGGATCATGATCGGCGGGCTCGTGCAGCGCGCGAGCGAAGATCATCCCGACATGCGGCTCTATCTGGTGCCGGTGTCGCAGGTGAAGCAGGACGACACCTGGTACTGCGCCGGGCTGCGCGGCAGCGGTTCGAACACATCGGTCCTCGACGATGTTTTCGTGCCCGAACACCGCAGCGTATCGTTTTCGGCCTTGCGCGAGGGCTGCTCGCCGGGCTCGAAGGTCAATACCAATCCGATCTACCGCACGCCGTTCATCGCCGTGCACAGCTACGCGCTGCTCGGTCCAGTGCTCGGGCTGGCGCGCGGCGGTTATGCCGATTTCACGGACTGGACGCGCAAGCGCTATCTCACCTACACGCAGCTCGCCATCGCCCAGCACGTGCCGGTGCAAATCCGCATTGCCGAGATTGCCGCGCAGATCGATGCTGCGGAGCTGTTGGCGCGCCGCGCCTTCGCGCTGGCGCGGGCGGATTATTCCGGCATGTCGCTCGAGACCCGCACGCTGCTGCGGCGCGATTTCACCTTTGCGATGCGGAGCTTGCGCGAAGCGATGGACGAACTGGTGAAAATCTCGGGTTCCAGCGGCCTGTTGGACGACAACAGCGTGCAGCGCTGCTGGCGCGACGCGCACGCCATCTCCTCGCACGTGGTGATGAACTGGGACGTACCGGCGGAGAATTTCGGCCGCATGGAATTCGGCCTGCCGCTCAATCCCGCTTATCCGATGTTTTAGGCCGGGGCTCACGAATCGGGATGTCCGCTTCGCGCTGAAAGCCGACGTGGGAGCGGCGCCCTTTTGCGTCGCGAAGTGCCAAGAGCGACATCGGATCGCATTCACACGTGAAGGCGCCAGGGTAGCTTATCGTGCAGAGCTGCCAGGCGGGAATGCCGACTTCGTGCGATTTCCAAGACGGCCATTGTGCCGGCGGCTGGCAAGGTGGTGAACGCTCGTGGAGGTACCACGATGAAAATCCCTCGTCGGAAATTTCTGCGCCTCGCTGCCAGCACTAGCATGTTATCGGCTTTTCCTCGGAACGCATTGGCGCTCGATTATCCGACCCGGCCAGTGCGCATTGTCGTTGGCTATGGTCCTGCCGGCCCAATCGACATCGTCGCGCGCATTATCGCTCAATATCTATCCGAGCATCTTGGCCAGCCATTTGTCGTTGAGAACCGACCGGGTGCAGCCACCAACTTAGCAACCGAGCAGGTCGTCAGGGCAGCTCCGGACGGCTACACGCTTCTCGCCGTCGTAACAGCAAACGCGAGTAACGCGACACTTTACCGTCATCTCAATTTCAATTTCATCCGCGACATCGTACCGGTCGCAAGCGTTGCGCGGACCCCGGGGGTCATGGACGTAAATCCTGCCGTCCCAGCCAAAACCGTTCCGGAGTTCATCGCCTATGCCAAAGCCAATCCTGGAAAGATCAACATGGCGGCCGTTGGGGTCGGGTCCGGGTCAGATCTTGCCGGCGAATTGTTTAAGACGATGGCGGGCGTCGGCTTGGTCACCGTACAGTACAACAATCCAGGACCAGCGCTCACTGATGTCATTCGTGGGCGGGTGCAACTTATGTTTGACTTTATTCCGTCATCAATCGCGCACATCAAGGCCGGTGAAGTGCGGGCGCTGGCCGTCACCACTGCGAAGCGCGCGGAAGCATTGCCAGACATCCCAACCGTCGGCGAATCCATACCAGGTTATGAGTGGAGCGGGTG
This sequence comes from Xanthobacteraceae bacterium, assembly GCA_030041005.1. Lineage (GTDB taxonomy): Bacteria > Pseudomonadota > Alphaproteobacteria > Rhizobiales > Xanthobacteraceae > BOG-931. The sequence goes on along the minus strand of JASHOR010000070.1, from coordinate 26,858 downwards.
GATGGGTATCGGTGCGCCTGCAAATACGCCCTCCGAGATCGTCGATAGGCTCAATCAGTCGGTCAACGCCGCTCTCGCGGACTCGAAGGTGAAGGCTCGCCTTACTGACTTAGGGGAGGAGCCGATACCAATGACCCCTGGCGAGTTCGGCAAGTTCGTCGCCGCAGAAACCGAGAAATGGGCCAAGGTGATCCGAACTGCGGGCATAAAAGCCGAATAGCGCGATCCTCCCGACGTTCCATACCTGCCTAGGCGAATCAACAGGCCATCGGCTGAGGGTCAAGAACGCCGTTTTCGACCACACCTACCCAAGCACGCTTTACCCTCGATTGCTACTGTGGAAGCGGACATCGGGTTTGTCGGCGATGTGCCACCGCACAAAATCGCTTCGCGATAGATCGCTGGGGCGTTCAGCATCTTGCGAGCTGGGTAAACAGGGCGGAGATCATCGATAGCGAGCGGGGCGTCCTGTTCTGACTAACCCGCCCTACGCCCTCCGATTTTCAAAGGCGAACGACAATGACACCTGCGAACGTCCCAGCGCCTCGCACGCTAAACGAGACACTATTCGCGGCGACATCTATCTGCAAATCATGCAGATAGTAGCCAGGGCTATAGTCTCGTCCATCCTCCCAGTCCACTTTCATCCTCAAGGAGTAGGCGCTACCGCGTTCAATCGTGTCGTTCCCATAGGAGGTCGAGACCGAAGGAACTATGTCGATCTCTTTGAGAGTCCCACCTACCGTTAACGTTGGGTAGATCTCCATGTATTCCACCCGTGTGCCGACCAGCGATCCGAGTTCGTGCTTCAACACGCCGACCAACCCATCACAGTTATCGCCTTTCCTCCTCATGGAGTTCTCAGCCACGCGTTGATCAATGACGTATCGCAGCCTCCCATACTTCTCGCAGGTGTTCCTGAACGTTCCACCGGGCGTGTACACAGCCGTTAAGTATCTGCATCGCCCTTCTCCGCCGGCTCGCTCACAGACTTCGCGGACATGCGGATCGCCTGGGAATGCAGACAGCTTGTGCAATAAAGTGTCGCCCACTCAGTGCCCCTCGCCCGCGGTGTTTCGTTAAACCGCCGTTCTTTATCAACTTTGGGAGCCGCGCGCCTAGCCGCCCCTGCCGGTGATCCGTTCAAGGATGGATTTTCGCCGCCGACAGGTAATCAAATAACCCTTTCGCAATGCAGCAATTGACGATGGCAAAGTAACGCGATGGATCCACAAGCGGACATCGCCGCCACTTTGCCGAATGTCCGTTTTGCCCCGGCAGCGGACATCGGGCGTCAATGATCGCGCCTCGTCCAGGCGCATCATTGCCACCGCCACACGCCGTAGGCGTGTCCGTTTTGCATTTGCGGAGCGATGTAATTCGGTTTGCGGTTGCCGATGGCGCCAAGCATGGCGATCCAGTTCAAAAGCTCGCCTCCGACGTTGCCGGCCTTGAGCAATTGATGCTCGGTCGATTCCGCGATCAGCCGATCGGTCTCCTGCGCTTCAAGCAACTTGATGACGCGGATCGCCCAATCCGGATCGGGCACGCCGTCGGAGCGGCCGGGCGCCATGCGCGGGCCGCCGACCTCAAGCGAAAAGCTGCCCGAACCCATGACGGCGACGCGCTTTTGTTCAGGCCACGCCTCGATGGCGCGCGCCACGGCCTGCCCGAGCGCATAGCACCGCGCGGCCTTCGGCAGCGGCGGAATATGGCCGCTGATGAAGAACGGAATGACCGGCACGCTCATGTCCGGGGTGAGGAAATGCAGCGGCACGGTAATCGAGTGGTCAACCGAAAAGTTCTGCGTCATGCCGACGTCGAAGCCGGCCGCCACAACAACGGCACGGACGTGCGCGGCAAAATCGCGATGCGACGGCACGACGTAATTGGGTACGTCGCGCGGCTCGTCGTTCGGCGCCCTGAAGGTTTTATCGATGCCGACGGCGAAGATCGGCAGGTCGTTCAAAAAGAACGTGTTGAGGTGATCGGTGTCGAACATGAGGATCAAATCGGGCCGCACCGCCGCGAGTTCGTTCTTCTGCGCGCCGAACAACCTGGCAATCTCGCAATCGGGCCCGTCGCGTTTGACGAAATGCGGAAAGATCGGGGTATGCGGCACGCCGAATCCGGCGACGATCTGCGCCATTGTTTATTCCTCGGTTTATTCCTCGTTTCACGCCACCGGCCGGCCGATTTCGTCGACCTTCACCGCGCGCATGCGCTCGTTGTAGGCCTGGACATTAAGGCCACAGACCTCGAAACGCGCCAGATAGCCCATGAGAAAACCGTTGACGCCCAAGCGGAACAGCGCGCCGACGTCGCCGGCAATCAATGCGCGCCGCTCCTCGTCGCTGAGGTCGAGGGGCGCCAGCGCCTTCGCGGGATCGGCCTTCATGGCGGCGCGAAACGCGTGGTCGCGAAGCACCTCGCGGCAAAGGTAGTTCACGGCGAAGATCGACATGATCCGCTCCGACTTGCGGGATGCACGACCTTCGCACAACGGCGCGGCAATTGCCACGCCGGCGACCAAACTCCTGGCGATGCGGGCCGGGGAGGTGGTGGATCGGGCAATGCCGCCGAACTTTGACCTCTCCCTTCCGCGGAAGGGTCATGTTAGATAGTGCGTCCATGAAAGCTCGCTCTGCCCATATCCTTTTCACCGCTCTTGCCCTCACCATCGCGCTGGGCTCCTTCGCGGCAGCGGTCGCGCAGCAGCGCGACCGCTCGATGCGGCTCGTCACCCAATTTCCGCTTATTGGCGACGACGGCCAGCACGTGGCCAATCACGCGGTCGAGCTGCCGGGACCCATCGCGCAACTGCCCGGCGCAGTGACCGTCGCCAGTCCCGGCAGCCGGGTCACGCTCGTCGAGTTCTACGATCTCAATTGTCCGTTCTGCCGCATCGCGTCGGTCGATATCGGCGACCTGATAGACACCGAGTCGGACCTGAGACTCGTTCTCGTGCCCTATCCGGTTCTCGGCGCAGCATCCGTGGCGGCGAGCCGGGTCGAACTCGCCGTGGCCAAGCTCGGCAACGCCCGGCAATTTTATCAATTCTACCGCATGATGTACGCGCAGCGCGGCGTCAACGACGGACTGCGGGCGCTCGCTGTTGCCGGCAAACTCGGCTTCGACACGCGCGCCGTCAGCGCGCTCGGCGACAGCGAACAGATCACAGAGATCATGAAGGCGCATTTGGCATTGGGCAATGCGCTCGGCCTCGCCGCCACGCCCTCATTCATCATTGCCGGCACCGCCATACTCGGCTACCCAGGCCGCGATGCGCTGCAGGCGATCGTCGATGCGGCGGCCAAATGCGGCAAGGTGATATGCGAGGGCAACGCGCCGATCTAGACTAGAATGCGGCGGCCCGGAAACTGCCCTCCCGCGATCCGATTCAATCCGTTCGGATCACGTTCTCGAATCCGAACCGTCAGTCGCTCCGCGCGGTCATACCGCCGTCGACCACGATTTCCGTGCCGGTGATGAAGCGCGCTTCGTCCGAGGCGAGGAACAGCACGGCGGCGGCCGTATCGCGGCCGTCACCGGCAAAGCCGAGTGGAATTCGCGCAAGTCGCGATTTGAGCAGCGCATCGACATCGCCGCCGCTTCTTTGCTTGGCGAGACGGACTTCCACCATGGGCGTGTGCATCTGGCCGGGCACCACCGTGTTCACGCGAATACCGTGCTTGGCATACTGGACGGCGGTCACTCGCGAGAACTGAATAATTGCGGCCTTTGCCGAGGCATAGCCGATTTGTGGCGAACCGGAATAGCTGATACCCGACGTCGAGGCGGTGTTGACGATGGCGCCGCCGCCTTGCCCGATCATGACTGGGATGACGTGATGGCAGGTGAGGAACACGGATTTCAGATTGTACTCGATCTGCCGGTCCCAAACATCCTCCGACAGCTCCGCGGCGCCGCCCGGGGCCGATCCGCCGACATTGTTGACGAGAACATCGATACGGCCGAACGCCTTCCGGCACGCCTGCATCATCGTCAGCACCTGATCGCCGTCGGTGACATCGCAGACGTGCGTTACGATTTCGCCGTCGCTGCCGACGCGCGCGACAGTCTCGGCCATCGCATCGGCATTCTTATCGACCGCAAAGACCTTGGCGCCCTCGCGCGCGAACAGTACGGCCGCGGCGCGACCGTTGCCCCAGCCCGGACCGACACAGCCGGCGCCGGCGATCAGCGCAACCTTTCCAGCAACACGTCCGCCCATACCTATTGCACCAAAGACCTATTGCACCAGATCTCACGCTCTGACCGACGGCAATCGACTTCGCCCATCACAATAGCAACCGCCCCTATTCGCATCAAATACCGATGCAACGACGAGCGATTCGCCGCCGCCTCCGCAATCGTCCAAGCTCATTCCGTCGGCGCGCGACCGGCCCTCGCTCCTTGCCTTGTTGTCCACCCGAGCGGCTGCAATGGCCAACGGTGCGGATGCGCCAAGGCGTGAAGAATGTTAGTCTGCGCGCCAAAACGGCTCAGGCAGGGAGGACCCGATGCGATGGCTCCTGAGGCGGCTCCCGATGGGGCTCGCGGCGCTCGCAGGGTTGGCACTCGCGATCGGTTTCCAGGCGATCGACGCTGCGGCGGCGCCGGCGACCTATCCGACGCGAACCGTTCGCTTCATTCTGCCCTATGGTGCGGCGAGCGCGACCGATATTGCGGCTCGCATGTTTGCCGAGCGCTTGTCGAAGCTCTGGGGCAAGCCGGTCGTGGTCGAGAACCGGCCCGGCGGCGACGGCCTCGTCTCGCTGAATGCTTTCGTCGCCGCCCATGACGACCACACGCTCTGGTTTGGACCGGCCGGCGCTTTCAATGTCCTGCCTTACCAGCAAGACACATTGTCGTTCGATCTGCAGCGCGACATCGTTCCGATTGTCAGCATCTCCAACGTCGCTCTCGCGGTCTCGACTCCGGCTTCGATGAAGATCGACACGATCGATCAACTGGTGAAGCTGGTGCGCGCGGAGCCGGGAAAACTCAATGCATCGGCCGCCAACGGCATCTCCGACTTTCTGCTGTTCGGCTTCTTCAAAAAGCTTGGCCTGCAAGTCGTGGACGTCCCTTACCGCGATATCATGCAGGCGCCCAATGACCTCGCCGGTGGCCGCATCCAGGTGCTGTCGACGTCGCTCGCGGTCGTTCAGCCGCTTGCCCAGGCCGGCCGCATCAAGGTGCTGCTGGTCACCAGTCGGCAGCGCGCGCCGAGCCAGCCGAACGTGCCGACCGCCGCCGAAGCGGGTTATCCGGACCTGACGTTCGACAGCCTTGGCGGCGTATTCGGCCCGCGCGGGATATCCGACAAAGTCCGCGCAAGCATCGCGGCCGATTTTCGCAAGGTCGCCGAGGCCGACCCCAGCATTGCCGACCGGCTCGGCAAGACCGGTCAGATCATGACGCTTGAAGGGCCGTCGGAATTTGCAGCGAGCGTACAGGAACAGCGCGCCAAGCTCGCTGGGCTCGCCAAGATTCTTGGCATCAAGACTACGCAGTAGCGTCTCGTTCGGTCCCGCATATGAAAGCCACCGAGAAACTTGAACCGATCGAGGCGGCGAGCAGGGACGAGCTCCTCGCATTGCAGTTCGATCGGCTGAAAAGGACGCTTCACGCCGCCTACGAGCGCATCCCGCACTACAGGAAGAAATTCGATTCCGCCGGTGTTCACCCCTCCGACTTCAATCGAGCTTCCGACATTGCCAGATTTCCGTTCACCACCAAGGACGACCTGCGGCAAAATTATCCGTTCGGCATGTTCGCGGTGCCGATGGACGAGATCGTGCGCATTCATGCATCGAGCGGCACCACCGGCAAGCCGACCGTCGTCGGCTACACCAAAGGCGACATCGCTACCTGGTCATCGCTGATCGCGCGCTCGATCCGGGCCGGCGGCGGGCGCGCGAGCGACAAGGTTCACGTTGCCTACGGCTACGGCCTGTTCACCGGCGGCCTGGGCATGCACTACGGCGCCGAACATCTCGGCGCCGCAGTCATCCCGGTCGGCGGCGGCAATACCGAGCGGCAGGTGCAGCTCATCGCCGACTTCAAGCCGGATATCCTGATGGCGACGCCGTCCTACGCGCTGGCGATCGCCGACGAGATGGAGCGCCAGGGCCTCAGCGCACGCGATTGCAGCCTTCGCGTCGGCATTCTCGGAGCCGAGCCGTGGACCGAGACGATGCGCGGCGAGATCGAGCGCCGCATCGGCATCGATGCTCTCGATCACTACGGCCTGTCCGAGGTAACCGGACCCGGCGTGGCGGCGGAATGTCTTGAGACCAAGGACGGCCTGACGCTGTGGGAAGATCATTTCTTTCCCGAAATCATCGAGCCCGACACCGGCCGTGTGCTGCCTGACGGGGAGGCCGGCGAACTCGTATTGACGACGCTGACCAAGGAGGCGATGCCGGTGATCCGCTATCGCACGCGCGACCTGACGCGGTTATTGCCGCCGACGGCGCGCACCATGCGGCGGATCGAGCGCATCAAGGGCCGCTCTGACGACATGCTGATCATCCGCGGCGTCAACGTGTTTCCGTCGCAGATCGAAGCCGTGCTCGGTCGCGAGCCGCAGCTCGCACCGCACTACCTTCTGGAAGTGCGCCGACCGCAGAGCCTGGACGAACTGGATGTCCTGGTCGAAATAAGGCCGGAGCTTTCCGGGACATTGAACGCCGAGGCGATGTCCGCGCTTGCACGGAAGGCCGAGCACCTGATCAAGGCCTATGTGGGTCTCACGGCGACGGTGCGCGTGCTCGAACCGGCAACGATCGAGCGCTCCCAAGGCAAGGCCAAGCGGGTGGTCGACCGGCGGCCGAAGAACTGAGCGCCGCCAGACCGCTGAAATCAGCGAAAGAGGATTGCACCATGGGCCTTGATGCCGCCGCGGCCGCACACAGCCTGCAGCCCGCCGGGCTTGATGCGAAGACCGTCGCCGAGTGGGCCGCTAGCGCCATCCACGATACGGCGGATTTTGCGCGCGACCGCAGCCGGTTCAGCCATTTCTGGAAACGCTGCGACGATCTGGTGACCAGGCTGCCGCAGAAAGCGAGGCGCAGCCGCGCCGAAGCCGAGGCCGCGCACTTCATTTTCAGCACCGCGCGCGATCATCGCGAGCGCTTTCTTGCCGCCCACGTGCAGGCGCTTTACGACGAATTGACGCACAATCGCTCGTGGTTCATTCGGCTGGAAGAGTTGGTCTTCGCCGCCGCGACCGCCGTGCCGGGCCTTGTGCCGACGGCGGCGCACGTCGCCGCGCAAAACGACCTGCTGCAGCGCGACAAGGACCCGATCGAGATCGATCAGGGAATTTTCCTGGCGCACGTCCTCGCCAACGACACCGCCGGCCGTCATCTGTGCCACGCGATGTTGCTGCCGCGGTCCGAGACCGCCGCCTTTCTCAAGAAGCTCGAAGCCGATAACCGCCTCGACCTCGGCGCCGCCCAGGTCGAGCGCCACGGAAAGGCGGTTTTCGTGACAACGAGCAACGCCCGATTCCTCAACGCCGAGGACAATACGACCATCGACGCCACCGAGATCGCCGTCGATCTCGCGACCCTGGATCCGATGAGCGAGGTTGCGGTGCTGCGCGGCGGCAGGGTCGAGCACGCCAAATACCGAGGGCGACGGCTGTTTGGCGCCGGCATCAATCTGACCCATCTTTATCGGGGGAAAATTCCGTTTGTTTGGTTCCTCAAGCGCGATCTAGGTTTTGTACACAAGCTGTTCCGCGGGCTGGCGCGGCCCGAGGCTTTGCCGGACGACGTGCACGGCACCGGTGTCGAAAAGCCATGGATCGCGGCGCTCGACGGCTTCGCCATCGGCGGCCATTGCCAGACTCTCTTGACCATGGACTACATCCTTGCCGCCGACGATGCATTCATGACGCTGCCGGCGCGCAAGGAGGGGATCATCCCCGGTGCGGCAAATCTGCGCCTGCCGCGCTTTACCGGCGACCGCATCGCCCGCCAGGCCATCCAGTACGAGCGCAAGCTCATCTGCGACAGCCCGGAGGGCCGGCTGATTTGCGACGAGATCGCCGCGCCGGCCGACATGGACGCCGCGCTCGACCGCGTGATCGAGCGCCTGACCAGTTCCGGTGCGGTCAGCGCCACGTCAAATCGGCGCGCGCTGCGCGTCGGCGAGGAACCGCTCGATCTGTTCCGGCGGTATTTCTCCGCCTACGCCCGCGATCAGGCCTATTGTCATTTCAGCCCGGCGCTGATCGCCAACCTCGAACGCGAGTGGAACGCCCATAACAGAAGGGCTTGAACTTCACCGCATCATCGAAGGCGGCGACGTTTGCGCAGGCTCGCAACGTGCCCCGAACTGCGATAACATACCGGCGATCGTCCTACGGTGTAGTTGCAGGGTCATTGACGGACCGCGCGATCCGCAAACAGCGAAATGGTCGCAGAGCCATGGACGCAATCCCCTCACGGAAAGTACGACCGGCGCTGGCCGCGGCCGATCGATTTACCGACCCGGCGCATTTCCCGGAACCCGCGCGCACCAGCGTGCAGAAAGCCTTGGCGCGGGCTCGCAAGGCGTTGGCCGAGGACTTCAAGGGCATTAGCGCGGGCAGTACGCCTGCGTCCGATCTATTCCCGATCGTCAAGACCGGCGTCTCGGTGCAGCCGATCATCGACGCCACGGACGCCTTTACGGAGCTTTTGACAGACGCCCAACGACAGACCGTCAATTTCGACATCGACAGCAATGCGTGGAGATCCTGGCACAATATGCATTGCTTCCTGTTGCGGCACGGGCTGCTGCTGCGGGACCTCGGCGAAGCCCCCCGCGAAGCCGCGTTGAACATCCTTCGCGCCAGCTCGAGCGCGAGCGGTTACGAGAACGCCCGCGACATCATGAAGTTGAATGAACACGCCGGCGAAATCACCACGCGCTTCGATGAGTTCGGCGAATGGTACTACTGGTTCAGCCTTTTCGGGAAACCGTCATCTGACGAGCCGTGGGGCTGGCAGATCGACGGCCACCATCTGATCGTCAATTGCTTTATTCTGGGCGATCAACTGGTGATGACGCCCGATTTTCGCGGATCCGAGCCGACCCTGGCGCAATTCGGGAAATACGCCGGTACGCAGGTCTTTCGCGAGGAGGAAGCTCTGGGCCTCGAGCTGATGCGTGCCCTCGATCCGGAGCAGCAGAAGGCGGCGGTGATCGGGACAACGGTGCCGCGCGAAGTCATTACCACCGCGCAGGTCGACAATGTCGAGCTCGACTACGGCGGCATTTGCTATGACGCCTTGACGCCGCTGCAACGCCAGCTCTTGCGCAAGCTCATTGAAACCTATGTAGGCCGCATCCGTCCGGGACATGCCGGCGTGCGCATGGCGGAGGTGCTCAGGCATCTATCGGCGACGTTTTTCGGCTGGATCGGCGGCTGGGATGAGTCGAGCCCGTTCTACTACCGCATTCATAGCCCCGTGATCTTGATCGAGTTCGATCATTTGCCGGGGATCATCTGGGATAATTCACAGCCGACACGCGACCACGTCCACACGGTCGTGCGCACGCCGAACGGCAACGATTACGGTCGCGACCTGCTGCGCCAGCATTACCAGCAGCACGACCATTCGCATCCGCACACGCCGCACCGCCGCGGCCTGATCTGACCCGCGTCAAAGACTCCAAGGAAGCGCCGGCCGATCTCGCGCGCACGCAGCGGCAACGACAGCGGCGGTCGCTCGCGGCCCTCCTTAGAAGGTGAACAGGATCGACGTAGCAGTCGCCAGCCTTTTTCGGAAACGGTCCCGGCGATGAGGGCAAGATGACGAGCACTGCCGAGCGCGTGGCGACCAAGGTCCCCGAAGTAACGCTGGTCTTCTGGATCATCAAGATCGCCGCGACGACGCTTGGCGAGACCGGCGGCGACAGCGTCACCATGACGCTGAATTGGGGTTACCTCGTCGGCACGGCCATATTTCTCTCGCTGTTCGCGGTGTTCGTTTTCTTCCAGATCAGAGCCAAGACATTGCACCCATTTCTCTACTGGGCGACGATCGTGGCCTCGACGACCGCCGGCACGACGATGGCGGACTTTGCCGACCGATCGCTGGGCATCGGATACGCCGGCGGCTCGTCGCTGTTATTTGCCTGCCTCCTGACCGTACTCGGCGTCTGGTACTGGTCGTTCGGGACCATATCCGTCGCGTCCGTGAATACGGCGAAGGTCGAGGTCTTCTACTGGCTTGCCATCACCTTCTCGCAGACGCTGGGAACGGCGCTGGGCGATTGGATGGCGGACGATACCGGCCTTGGCTATGGGCGCGGCGCGCTTGTTTTCGGCGCCGCGTTGGCGCTGATAGCGCTCGCCTATTATCTGACGAACGCGTCCCGGGTTTTTCTGTTCTGGGCCGCCTTCATCCTGACCCGGCCGCTCGGCGCCACCGTGGGCGATTACCTCGACAAGCCCGTGAGCGACGGCGGCATGGCGCTGAGCCGTCCGCTTGCCTCCGCGTTCATCGGCGTCTTCATCATCGTCTGTATCCTCGTTCTGCCGCAGCGGGCCGGTGAGCACCCGGGACACTCCGAGACCGCGCAGTAGCCGTGGGCGGCATGCCGAGCGCGCCGCATCCACGCGAGAGGTCGTAGGTTCGATCCCTACACCCCCACCAGAGCCATCCCGGACTCGGGTGTCCGCTCTTAACCTGATCGCGACAGTGTTCTGGACACGGCGCGATGTCTCGCAGCGCATGTTCAGGCCGAAATGATGTTGCAGTTTTGATGCTTTGACCTGATCATCGCCGACGGGGCAAGGGCAAGTCGAGGGGCAACTTGCCCGCAATCGATACCTAAACGACATCAGTTTGAATTTTTGAGCGCGGCAAGAAGGCTCTCGCGGGAGCTGCGTGGAGCGGACATGGTGGTCGGTCGAAATGTACCAAAAACGTGGTTCGCGCATGCTAATGTTTTGCTGAATGATTGGTGCGCGCCCAGCTCCGTAGAATTTCAGCGGTCTCCCGGCCCATGGGGAAAAAGCTCTCGATCCTCAGCTCCTGCAAAGTGATATCCTGCGCCGTTCCCAGCGTTGCGATCGTCGTGAAGAGTTTGAGCGAGGTTTCACCCTTGCGGAAATGCATCGGTAGGACCGGCGCGTCCGCGGCCGGCGGCGCATTCGCCATAGCCTGGCTCACACCGTCATAGCTGCGCAGCCGTGCAAGCAAAGCCGCCGTCTCTTCGGCTCCATCGGCCGCCGCATCGGCTTCCACACTGTGGAGGAAATACCGGACTACTTCCCGCCAGTTGGCAAGGTAAGGCTTGAGAATGTCGGGCGCGATCAGCGCGTCAGCGAGGTTGACCTTGGCATCAGCTGACAGAGGCCCAACCAAAAATTCAACCAGCCGCCCGGCCCCCTTATTCGCACGCAGCAGATTCCAATGACGGTCGACCACGACGGCCGGATAGGGCTCCTGCTGCGCCAGCACGTAATCGAGCGCGCTGTTCACAGCGGCAAGCTCCGGCGCTGCGAGATCGGTTTCCCGCCACTCTGGCGCAAAGCCGGCAGCTACGAGCAGCGCATTGTGCTGGCGGAGCGGGACATCGAGTGCATTTGCAATCTGCTCGACCATATCCCGACTAGGATGCGCGCGTCCGAGTTCCAGGAAGCTCAAATGCCGTTGCGAGATGCGGGCGCGCTGCGCAAGCGCGAGCTGCGACAGGCCGCGCTGCGCGCGCCACCAGCGCAAAAGCGCAGCGAAATTCCGTTTTCTCGGCATAAGTACCTGCCAGGTAGTTGATTGAGGGCTCCGACGTCGAGCACGATGGAATAGCACAGTGCGCTCAAATAGGGAGGCCGCGATGGAGAATACGTTGGGCGTGTTGATCGCCATCGCGTCAAGCTGCCTTGGCGGTTCAGCGGCTGCGGTGACGCGCTACCTCGTCAAGGATGCCGATCCGGTTACGCTCGCCATTCTGCGCTGGGGCATCGGCTTTATCGTCGTGCTGCCGGCCTCGCTGTTGCTGCGCGTAAAATTTCCGCCACGAGCCGATTGGCCCGCGGTTACCGCGCTGGGCATCTGCTTTTTCGGGCTGTTCTTCATCTTCTATAACATAGCGGTTGGATACACGACCGCGGCGCGCGCAAGCCTCGCCCTGTCCACGCTGCCGTTACAGACCATGATTGTCGGCGCGGTGCTGCGCATCGAGGCGCTGACGCTGCGCAAGAGTCTGGGGGTCGCGATCGCCATGCTCGGCGTGTTCGCGGCGCTTGCTTCCGGCCTGACCAGCGCACCTACAGGCGCATGGCGTGGCGAAGCCATCATGATTGGCGCAGTGCTGTGCATGGCTTTCTATAACGTCTACTCCCGCCGCTTCATCGTACGGTCAAGCGCGCTTGGATTCCTTTGTGTCGGCATGGGTGCCGGGGCTGCGGCGCTCGTTATTGTGGGCGTTCTTACCGACCGCATCGTCGTGCTCGCCGGTTTCAACGCCGCACAATGGACCGCCGCGATTTACCTCGGGATCGGCGGCGGAGCCGCAGCCTTCATCCTCTGGGTGATGGCGCTGCAGCGCACGACGCCTACGCTCGTCGCCAACACCATGACAATCAACCCGATTGCTGCCGCGCTGCTGGCGACACAGTTGGTCGGCGAGCCTATTACTCTCAACGTCGTGGCTGGCCTGGTCGCGGTATTTGCCGGCATCTGGATTGCGACGGGCGATACGGCCAAAGCCTCAACCCAAGCCGCCAGATAAGTGCCGGTCCATTCTCCCCACGCGGGTTCGACTGCACGTCGGCTTGACCCTCTATGGCTGCATGTTTGCGGAAGTTCCGCTTATAGGCTGATCACCAAAATGAGGCGGGGCTCCCGGGACTAGAACAGAAATCGGGTGTCGCGACGTGCACGGTCGCGCCATGTTCTCCACGAAAGCGGGAGAACATCATGCTACACTTTCGCATCAAGGGCCTGCCGCGGCCGAGCCATAAAACGCAGCAGTGTAGCAGAAGCGTGGAGCATCATTTTGGATTATCAGCCACAGCAGATTTTTGCTCTGACCATCGTGCCGGTGGTCCGGGCCGCCTGAAGCGGATCTGGACCTTGCTGCTCACATTCTATCAACGAGCGCGAGACAGGGACCACTTGGCTACTCTGGAATTGGATGCGCGCAACGATCTGCGACAGGATCGCGTCTACGAAGAAACCAGGAAGCGCTTCTGGCAAAGCTAGCTGCCAAAAGCAGTCTGCAACTGCCGATCACTGCTGATCGTAGCCATGTGCACATGTGCTGCCGTCGAAACCGGGTGGTTAGCGTAACCTCACCAGAAGTGGCGCTTGCCCGCGGCTTCACCACGACGTTTGCCGCAAACGCGATAAATCATGTTCCAAGTTTCATTGCAGTCGAGCTTTTGGGCGCAGCGACTGCTGTCTTTGCAGAACTCTTTACACGTCCTTCGGACAGAATCTGCCTAAAAGCCTCTGTCTTGGGCGATCTCGCGCCTTTGCGCCAAATCAGAACAATCGCTATGCGGTTTTCTTTGGATGTCAGATTATGAACTGAAATCTCCGCATTGGCCGAAAATGTCGCGAGCACACTTTTCGGCAATAGCGCGATGCCCATACGCGCCCCGACACAGCCGAGCATCGAGTGATACGAATTCAGCTCGATCGCATGCTCCGGCATTACGCCACGTACTGCATACCATTCCTCCAGGCGTTTGCGATACGCGCAGCCCTGCTCGAACGCAATAATCGTGCGCGGAATGGAGCTGCGTTTGCCGATTGCTGGATGCCCGGCCGCCGCGACGATGACGAGTTCCTCGATGAACGCGGGAGCCTTCTCAAATTGGCCCTCGGCGGGTGGCTCGGCAACCAATGCAGCATCGAGTTCTCCGGCCAAAATAGCCGATGCCAACTGCTGCGTATTCCCCGTACGCAGCTGTAACGTTACTTCTGGATAACGCCGGTGAAATTCAGCTAGAGCTTTAGGAAGCCTGATCGCCGCAATACTCTCCATGGCCCCCAGACGGAATAGTCCACGCGGACGCGAATCCTGCACCGCGTTTCGCGCATCGTCAGCAAGCGCTAACAGCCGGTCGGCGTAGTCGATCAACAGATGCCCGGCGGGGGTGAGATGTAGCCGCTTGCCTTCCCGGATGAAGAGCGAAACACCGAGGTTCTGCTCCAGCTGATGAATCCGGGTCGTGACATTCGATTGTACTCGATGAAGCTTTTCGGCCGCCCTGGTGATGCCGCCCGCGCGAACGACGGCGTTAAAAATGCGAAGGTCGGTGAGATCCATGTATCTCTCCATGAGAATTATATGATCGTATTTATTCATTTTGAGAGATCAAGCCCTCTTTGTAAAGTTAGCTCCTGCGCCAAAATGCAGGAGAGATGCCGTTGTGAAGGTGCTGCAAGCTTGTTCAGGCGCGGAAACCCGCACCGTCTGGACCGGGGTGATCGAGCGACTTGTTCATCGCTGTTTGGAACATCGAAACAAGCGGCGTGCACTTCGGTGTCACAGCACAGAAAACGAGATTATGGCGCGTTACCGGGGACGTCGTTGGTGCGATGCGACCGAGCGAGAGCTGATCGGCAATATTGCGAACGTCCATGGCTCGCATTTGCGAGATGTGTGATCCTCGCTTCGAGCACGGTTAGGTCTAATGTGCTTCGGTTCGGAAATCCGCATAACGAGCCCGCGGCAACAATGATGCCGAGAGATTGAATGGCCCCTCACACTTGGAAAACTGAAATTTTTATCGCGACCACACGAACAGGCCGGGAAGCACCGTGAACGCATTTCTCCCTGCAGCGGAAACGTTGGCGAAGCGTCTCATCGACCGCCATGAGACTATCGCCATCGCCGAATCGTCCACTGGCGGACTTATCGCGGCTGCATTATTGGCAGTGCCCGGTGCTTCGGCCTATTTTCTCGGCGGCGCGGTGGTGTACACAGAATTGGCGCGCGCGGCGCTGCTCGGCATCGGCGATGCCGAGATGCAGGGCTTGCGTTCGGCGACCGAGGCCTACGCGACGCTCCTGGCGCGGCGCGTGCGCGATCGGCATGCTGCGGTTTGGGGCATCGGCGAAAGCGGCGCAACTGGACCGAGCGGCAATCGGCACGGTGATCCGGCGGGACACACATGCATTGCAATCGCCGGACCGATTGAGCAGGCAATCACGCTGCGCACCGGTAGCCTGGGGCGGTGTCAGAATATGGAAACCTTCGCCACGCGTGCGCTCGAACTGCTTGGAGAGCTCATTCGCTCCGGGTAGGGCAAATTCCACTCGAGTCGCCGCTGCCGCGAGCGTTGCAGCACTCCCGATTGCTGGCGAACAGGACGCCGTTTCTAGCGCGGCGGTGTACGAGCGAAAGCTTGTGCTGGTGCGGCCCGATCAACACGTGGCTTGGCGCGGCGACGAGGAGTCGTCATTTCTCAAGGTAGTCGATCTTGTGCGCGGTGTAAATTCAGAGAAAAGTTCGAGGGTAACAGCCCCGCGTTCGACGCTACTCCGTTGACGTGATCTGTTGCATAAAAAATGCGGCTGGTGCTATCTGCCGGCTGAAAGCGTCGAGTGTGCGCAAGCCAAAGGGACGCTCTTCTCCTCAACGACTAGCCGACTCCGTTCATTCGCGACTGACGGGTGGAGGCGACATCACGTGCCTAGAGCCTAAAATTTGGAAAAGGCGTTTCGGAGGAACGGTCGCCTCGCCCGAAGTTCACTTCGCCTCCAATAGCTGCCGAGGCTGTGGAAAATCCGTGGAAACGCGCGACGACGCGCGCTAACTATTTGAGTTGCCAATGAGGCACGATTCCTTCACACACAGCGCGCCTCGGTCAAGCGCGGTGGCCGCGCCATTCGCGAAGATGCCACCAGAACACCGCGCCGATCCCGACGATCACGCCAGCCAGCAGCAGGAAAATCAGCGCCGAATTTTCGACCCAGGCAATCGCCGGGATGCCAAGCGCCATGACGAGTCCGAGCAGACAAACTTGCCACGAGAGCGCGTGCACGCCGGCGGTGAAGGTGCCGAGCGCGAGCAACGTGAAGATGGTCAGGCCGGTCGCAGTAGCGCTGAACAGCCGTTGCACGCTCGACAGCAGGACAATATTCATCACCACCAGAAATGCGAGCCAGTGCAAGACCTGTTTGCCGATCAGCCACAGCCGCCCGCGCGTATCGGCAGCACTGTGCCATCCCGCGCCGACGCAGATCAGCGCGATGAGCGGTGCAAGGATTTCCCAGTAGCCGGTAATCGGCTTCTTGGAAAAACTGATATAGGCAACCCCGATCAGGGTGAGGACCAGTACGATACTGAAAGGCAATTCCCTGATCCAAAAACTTAAGTGGCGCGCCCGCGAGTTCGGCTGCGGGATGCCGGAGTGCGGGGCTTGGCCCGAATCGGCAGTGCTCATCGTGCGGGCTCCAAACGGTCGACGAGCAATCTCGTCGCCTAAGAGTAGATCATAGACGGCAGTAAACGCTACTCGGGATATGACTTGTGTTTCTAATCTAGCGATGGATACGCCGGACGCTCGTGATCTCGCTTCCCGCGCCGCGAATGCGCCAGATCGCCTCGCCGATCGGCTCGATGGCGACCGCCATGTGGAAGGCGTTGGCATGAACGAGACTGCCGCGCTCGCGCACGATGGCAACGTGACCCTTCCAGAACACGAGATCGCCCCGCCTCAAATCCGAAAAATCGGCGGCTGCGGCCGCCGGCGCACCGAGCGCCGCTTCCTGCATGTCGCTGTCGCGCGGACAGGCAATCCCGCAGGCGGCGAGCGCGATTTGTACCAGGCCTGAACAGTCGAGGCCGAGCGCAGTCTTGCCGCCCCACAGATAAGGAACCCCGAGGAAACGCTCCGCCACGGCGACGTAATCCGCCTCGTATTCGTCGACCGGCCGCAGATGCGCCGCCGGCACATAGCGGCCCGCTTGAGTGACGGCCATGCGGTCTTGCATCCGCGCCACAGCGAGCTTCGCGCCGAGCGGCAGCGCTTCGATCGGCGGCAGCTTGATCGAAGAACCGGGAAACACCAGCGTCCGCAGCGCCGCGACCTTGTAGTTCGGCGGCGGACCGGACGGCCCCAACGCGCTCGCCGGCAGCCAGCCGACATAACCGTCCTGGTCGAGCTGGCCCCAGGCCCAGCCTTCGTCATTGCCGTCGTAGGTCGTGACCCGCTCGCCCTTGAGCGCCTCGGTCAAAAGCGGAGCGTCCGGCCGCGGCTCGGGCCGCAACGGTGCCTGCGATGCAACCACTTCGCAGGCGCGGCCCTCGACGAAACGCGCCGCCTTCACCTTGCCTTGCAAATGCCTTGCGGCGAGGTCATCGCGCGCCGGCGTGATGCGGGGATCGGAAGCGCTCATGGCTGCGTTAAGCTCATTTTCGCGAAAACGGCAATGCGGAGGTGCCACCGTCGGCGCACGGAATTGCGCTCAGCCGTAGCGCGCCGCAAGCAGCGCGTAGAGCGCCCGCGCCGCCTGACACTCACCCCCTTCCGGCCGCCCCGGCCTGTCCGACGGCGTCCACGCAAACAGATCGACGTGCAGCCACGACTTGGCGGTAACGAACCGGCGCATGAACAGCGCCGCGGTGATGGCGCCGCCTTGGCTGCCGCCGACGTTGTTGATATCGGCCGCTTTCGACTCCAGCATCGATTCGTATGGCCGCCAGAGCGGAAGGCGCCAGAGCGGGTCGTTCTCGCTCGCCGCGCAGCGCGCCAGCTCGTCCGCAAGCGCGTCGTCGTCGGTGAAAAACGGCGGCACATCGGGACCGAGCGCCACGCGGGCGGCGCCGGTCAGCGTGGCAAAATCGGCAATCAGCTCGGGGCTTTCCTCGTCGGCAAGGGCAAGCGCGTCCGCAAGGATGAGCCGGCCTTCGGCGTCGGTGTTGCCGATCTCGACGGTAATGCCTTTGCGCGAGGTGTAAATGTCGCGCGGACGAAAGCTTGCCCCCGCGATCGAATTCTCCACCGCCGGGATGAGGACGCGCAGCCGCATCTTGAGCCCGCGCGCCATGATCATGTGCGCCAAGGCCAGCGCGGTAGCGGCGCCGCCCATGTCTTTTTTCATGTTGAGCATCGACGATTCGGGCTTGATGTCGAGACCGCCGGTGTCGAAGCACACACCCTTGCCGACAAGCGTCACCCGCGGGTCTGCGGCGTCGCCCCAGGTCATGTCGATCAGGCGCGGCGCGGCGCCGGCGCCGGCGGCGCGCCCGACGGCATGGATCAGCGGAAAATTCTGCGCCAGCAGATCATCGCCGACCACCGCGCGGACGGTTGCGCCATGGCGTGCAGCGAGCCCGCGCGCGGCGTCTTCGAGTTGCGCCGGGCCCATGTCGTTCGCCGGCGTGTTGATGAGATCGCGGGCGAGCGTGATCGCCTCGACGATGCGTTGCAGGTCGTCGCCATCGATGCTTTGCGGCAATTCAAGCTTGACCTGCGGAGCTTCGGACTTGCGATAGCGTGTGAAGCGGTACAGGCCGAGCGCAAATGCAATCGCCCCGAGGCGGGGATCGTGCGGTTCGCTGGCAAAACGATAGCTGCCCGCAGGCAGATCCCTTGACAGCCGGCCAGGCAGGAACAGGTTCCTGGGCTCGTGTCCGCTTTCCAGCCCGAACAGGACACCGCCGAGACCATCCTTGCCGGGCAGCAGCAACTGCCGCCCGGTCTTCGGCGCGAATCCGGCAGCGTCGGCGAACGCGCAGAGGTCGCCGCCAAGACGCTTTCGTATATCGGGATAGGTTTCCGCGGTGACGAAGAAGATCGGAACCGCCTCCGCGGTCCCGCGCGCAACAAAAATCGGTTCCATGGACTTGTCCGCAATGCGAGGAACACCTGCTAGCATAGCGTCCGGTCATCGCAAAGACGCCACGACTTGCGCGAAGCGCCTTCAGCCGGCGTCCTCCGCCTGCACGCGGCTGTGACGAATTCCGTACCGGGCGTAGACGACGAGGCCGATCGCAAGCCAGATCGCGAATCGCAGCCAAGTGTCGAACGGCAGTCCGGACATCAGGAACAGCGATGACGCCGCACCAAGCGGCGCGATCAGATACACCGCAGGCGTTCGAAACGGACGCTCCAGGTCCGGCTGCGCGATGCGCAGCGCCAGCACGCCGAGGCAGACGATCATGAACGCGAAAAGCGTGCCGATGCTCACCAGTTCGCCGGTCAGCCCGATCGGCAACAGCCCGGCGAGTATCGTTACCGCCGAGCCGGTCGCGATGGTAGTGACATAGGGCGTGCGGAACCGCGGATGAACCTTGCCGGCAACAGCCGGGAACAGTCCATCGCGCGCCATCGAATAGATGATCCGCGGCTGGCCCAGCAGCCCCACGAGAATGACCGAGGTCAGGCCGAGAATGATGCCGAGCTTGACGAACGGCGCGAGCCAGGCAAGCCCAATGCCGTCGACGGCGACCGCGATCGGGTCTGGAACGTCCAGCTTGTCGTAGGAGACGATTCCGGTGAGCACGAAGCCGACCGCGAGATAGAGAACGCTGCAGACCGCGAGCGAACCGAGAATGCCGATCGGCATGTCGCGCTTCGGATTGTTCGCCTCCTGCGCGGTCGTGGATACGACGTCGAAGCCGATATAGGCGAAAAACACCACCGCGGCGCCACGCACGACCCCGCTCAAGCCGTATTCTCCCGACCCGACATTGGGCGGAATGAAATGTCCATGCGGATTGCCCGGCGTGACCCAATGGGCTGTGGACACGAACGGCGCCGCCGCGGCGATAAACAGTACGATGATGGCTAGCTTGATCACCACGATGACATTGTTGACGCGCGCGGATTGGTGCATGCCGACGACCAGGAGCGCGGTAATGGCGGCAACCACCAGCATCGCCGGCACGTTGAGCAGCGCCCCGGTCGTGTGCCAGCCGCCATGCGCCGCGTCGAAAAAAAACGGCGAGCGGGCGTAGGCCGGCGGAACGACGAGGCCGAAATCCTTGAGAAAGCTGACGACATAGCCCGACCAGCCGATGGCGACTGTTGTCGCGCCGAGCGCGTATTCGAGGACCAGATCCCAGCCGATGATCCAGGCAACGACTTCGCCCAGCGTGGCATAAGCGTAGGTGTAAGCGCTGCCGGCGATCGGCACGGTCGAGGCCATTTCCGCGTAGCACAGGCCGGCGAAGGCGCAGGCGAACGCGCCGAACAGGAACGACAGCGTGATCGCCGGCCCGGCGTAGGAAGCGGCGGCGTGACCGGTAAGCACGAAAATGCCGGCACCGACGATTTCGCCAATGCCGAGCGAGACCAGGTTAAGCGCCGACAGGCTGCGCTTGAGCGGGAGGCCGTCATGCCCTTTAAGCGCCTGGACGTCCGGTTCGTTGGCCTCAGCCTGGAGCGCCGCGATCGGCTTACGCAGCCAGATACTTGTCATAGCCAAAGTATCATGCGGCAATTGTCGCGGTGCAATGAGTGGGGAGCATGTTACCGCCGACGTCGTTTCGGTGATGGACGCCGCCGCAACACGCCGCAGCCAGATCAGGATTGCATCTACATCGTCTGGCCCATGGGCATCATTCTCTGATCCAAATGATTCATGATCCAGATCGAGCCGACGATGATAAGCACGACGATCAGGATGCCGAAGACGAGCGCCAGTACGTTGTTGGTGTTATCCGGCGCCGTCGTCAGGTGCAGGAAGAATACCAGATGCACGCCGATTTGCGCGACCGGCGGCGGCGATGGTGTCGACCATTCGAGCGAGCGGCCGTTCCAACGGTCGCCGGTCACATCGCGCAGCGATTCGCGCTGGCGGATGCTGACGATGAATTGCACCACCTGGGGGCGACGCGAGTTCCTTGCGGGCTTCATCGTCGTCCGGCCGACGCAGCAAGGTCGCGCGCCGCCCGAGGCCGAGCGCGTGCAAGAGTCCGCAAGAGTCGGTCAGTGCGTCGTTCTGATATACGGACCGAGGACCTTTGCCGCCTCATGCACGTAGCTCAGATCGATCACGTCCTTGACCGTGACCTTGCCGTCGATCTCGCCGGTATCCTTGAAAAACTGCCAGGCCATCTGCAGCGACGGCAGATTGATTTCTCCATCCGGATCGACCGTCTGCGAAACGATGGCGCGATACACCGCCGGGTCCTTGATGAAGGAATATTTGACCAGAATCTTGATCACCGCGTCGGCATTCGGGCCGGCGAGATGGCCGCCCTTGAGGGCGCCGTCGTAGAACCGGATCGCCTTGACCAGCGCGATCATGAATTTCCTGGCGGTCACCGGATCCTTGATGAATTTCGGACTGTAGAAGATCACCGCAGTCTGGAATCCGGGAAAAACCTCGTCGGCGGTGACCAATTTCTTCGCGAAGCCTAGCTGCAGGAGCTTGCTCACCGTCGGCTCGACGGTGAGGCTGGCGTCGATGCCCTTGTTCGCGTAGGCCGCGATCTGGTTGGGGAAGCCGAGATAGATCGGATCGATGTCCTTGATGCTCAGCCCGTTCTTCGTCAGCGCATAATTGATCAGCGCATCTTCGCTGTTGCCCTTGGCCGAAATCGCCACTTTGAGGCCTTTGAAATCCTTGAGGCTCTTGACCTTGCCGCTGTCGTAGAGGTCGCTGCGCACCATGATGTTTTCGAAGCTGTTGTCCTTGGTGTTGCGCGCCTTGTCTGAAACGATTTTGATGTTGATGCCGCGCTCGACGGCATTGTAGAGGCCGGCGGATGTGGCGCCGGAGCCGACATCGATCTCGCCGGAGCTGATGGAGGGGATCATCTTTGCCGCCGAATCGAAGCGGTTAAAGGTCACCTTGATGCCCTGTTCGGCGAAATAGCCGTTGGCGTCGGCGATGAAGAGCGGCGCATCGCTCGCCGCGCCGATCGTGCCTACCGTGATCTCGCTGGCTCCCGCCTGCGCGGTAAAGGTCAGCGCCGCCGCCACGGCGAGGCCGGCGACAAACCGGCGGTAAAGCGTCTTCGACAGTGTCATTGGACCCCCCTTTTCCGAGCTTGCAAGGCGGCGCCTCATTCCAGTTTGCCGGGCGGGCGTCGCGTTCTCGATTTTCCCGATCTGGCGGTAATGTAAACCGTTAGCACGCCCGCCGCGCATCTGCACCGCGGCATCCGCGCATATCGTATCTGCTTACAGCCACGGCATGAGCGAAGCGTGGATCACATCAGGTACGCCTTCGCCTCCGACCGATTTGATCGCGAGATCGACATCCTTCAGTCCAAAGCGGTGCGTGGTAATCAGCTCGAGCGGAAAGCGCTTGGAGGCGAGCTGCGCCAGCGCCAATTCGCACGCTTTGTAGCTATGGCCGCGCGCGCTCTTCATGGTGATGAATTTCACCGTGAATTTCTCCAGCGGAAAATTCGGGAATTGCGCGAGCTCGCCCTGCGCCACGATGGTGCCGCCCTTGCGCTTGAGCGCCTCGATGCCGAGCAGGATCGGAATGGTGCCGGCCCCGGCGGTGCAGTCGAGCGCGACATCGACGCCCTTGCCGCCGGTAATCTCCATGATGCGAGCGAGCGGATCCTCCTTCTGCACGTCGATGACGTGATCGGCGCCGAGCTTTTTCGCCGCATCGAGACGGGCCCGGTCCTTCGGCGTTCCGGTGACGATGATGAGCGACGCGCCGGCCTGTTTGCAGATGACGGTCTGCGACAGGCCCTGCTGCCCCGGCCCCTGAATGAGCACCGTCGAGTTGTAGCCGACGCCGCCGTCGAACAACGACCACTCGACGCCGTTGGCCATCGGCGTCACCAGACCGGCAAGCTCGGCGGATACGCCCTTGGGCACATGGTGGACGACGGCGTTCCACGGCAAATAGACGTATTGGGCGAAACCGCCCCACAGGTGCGGGGGCTTCTCGGCCGAGGTGTAGCCGTAGCGGATGGCGTCCGGATTGGTGCGCCAGTTGGTGTTTTCGCAGTGCCGGTACTGGCCGGCATGGCACCACTCGCACTTGCCGCACATGACGTAGTGCTCGACGAACACCAGATCGCCTTCCTTGAAGCCCTTGCGGCGGGTGAATTCGCGCCCGGCCTTGGCGATGATGCCGATATTCTCGTGCCCCATGATGGTGGGCGCGTTGCTCGGCGGATGCTTGTAAAGCTTGACGTCGGTGCCGCAGATTCCGCCGACCTCCATCTTCATCAGCGCCGCGTCCTCCGGAATGTCCGGCATGGGATATTCGCGAAGCTCGGTCTTGCTCGGTCCGGTCCGCACCGCCGCCAGTACTTGCTCTGCCACGTCAAATCCTTTCCGACCTCATGCCCGGCACGCGCCGGACCGGCCTCCCGCCGGCCCGTACGTGAACCTTGTGCCAAGCATCCACGACTTAATACGTTAGCGGGTAAAATCAAAGAGACGTGGATGGCCGGCAAAGGCCCGGCCAGGACGATCAAACGCCATGCTTCGCTTCACCAAGCACAATCCCGACCGAAGCGCCGCCATTGATCGCGTGCGCGCGTGGACCCAGGCGCGCTTCAGGCTCGCCGAGGATGAGACGGTGATGGTGTCGGAAGTCGCCTGCGCGGTGCCCGGCTGCCCGCCGATCGAGACTCACGTCGTGTTCTGGACCGCCGCGGGCCGCCATCACTTCCAAATCTTCAAGCCGCTGGCCGAAGTGGCCGAGGACGACCTGCCGCCGGCCTTCATGAAGAACACGCTCACTTGGGCCGAAGGCATCGAGTGCAGTTGCTGCTAGTGTGGTGGTTTCGAAGTCCGCATGACGAGGTCGCGGCAGGAATTCGGATCGCGCGACTTCGCACGGGTCCGTTGGCTCGCAATGACGATCCATCTGATCGGCGTCGTTCAAATGCGTTCCGCCGTCTACTCACATCCGGCGCGGCGGCAGACTTGGATCGACCACCTTTCTGGCGCTTTCAGCGCCGGTCACTGGCAACCCCTTGGGATCAAGCAGACCTACTTGTACAAGCACGCCGGCTTGATCCCAGTAGACATGCTCGTGGGAAATCCGGCCGTCTTTGAAACCGACAACGACAGCCACGACCATCTCGACCGGCTTTCCAGTCGGGGCGACGCCGGGCAATAGCCAATCGATCGCCGTCGTATGGGTGAAGCTGATCGCCAGTTCTTCGACGATTTGACTCTCACCGACCGTCCGCGAGACGCTTGCCATCTTAACGTCTGGAGGGAAAAACCTGCCAACGAGATGATCGCGATAGAATGCTTGCACCCCATCACGCCCTACACCCCCGGCCATGGTCGGCACATGATTGAGATGGGGATTGTCGTTCATCGTCGCCATGGTGGTTTCCAGATCGCCGGCGAGTTCGGCATTCACATGCTTCTGAAACAACTCGATCATCGCCTGCGGCGTCATGGTGTCCTCCAGTGCACGCGCAGCGGACCAACTTAGCGGCGGCCGCCTGCCGTGTATCCCGGCAAATTCACCGGCTGCGGTCCTTCCGAGGCTTTACAGCCCCACCTTCGTAAGCGCCTCCGCCTGCCGCTTGCTGACGCGGTCGATGGAAAAACGCTCGATCGCCTCGTTGAACAGCCGATAATAATTAAGCTCCGCGCGCAGGTGCAGAAAGACCCCGCCGAGCCCGACAGCGGCGCGGTCCATGAAGACAAACTCGCGCGGCACCTTTACCGGGCCTTTCTGCTTGAGCGCCTGGTGCACACGGAACGCCTCGCGGCGACCGTATTCGGAAGGCGCCACGCCGTCGGCGATGGTGCGCACGCGGTCATCGAGCAGCGGGCCGTAGATGAACCGCGCCCAGATGTTGAGCGTGTCGATGAGATCGCGCGACAGCCCGCGAAATCCCCAGGTCTCGTAGGCGTGCACGATGAGATCGTCCCTGCCGTGCATCAGGCCGTGATAGAGATCGACAACGCCCTGGACGAATTTCGGCGCGAAGATGCGGATGCAGCCGTAATCGAGCAGGTTGATGCCGGCAGGCGCCGCAGCCCGCCGGCGCGCGCCATCGCCGCCGCTTTCGAACACCGTGTAATTGCCGAGATGCGGGTCGCCGTGGATGACGCCGAAACGGCTGAACGGAAACCACCAGGCGGTGAACATCGCTGTCGCCAGCGTGTTGCGCGCCTCGAGCGGATCGTTCCGGTGCGTCAGCATGCGCGTGCCTTCGAGCCAGTCGAGCGTCAAGAGCCGGCCGGTCGACAATTCCGGCCACGGCCGCGGCACGCGCACGCTGTCGATGCCGTCGAGCATGAAACGATACAGCAAAGCGTGCTTGGCCTCGCGGCGATAGTCGAGTTCCTCGCGGACCCGCGCGCCAATCTCCTTGGCGACCTCGCTGGTATCGATGGCGGAATCGAAGCGGCGGCGAATCGCAAGCAGGATTTGCAATTGCTGCAGGTCGGCTTCGACCGCCGACTGCATGTCTGGATATTGCAGTTTGCAGGCGAGCGGTTCGCCGGACGGCGATACCGCGCGATGCACCTGACCGAGCGATGCAGCCGCCGCCGGCTGATGCTCGAAACTGGCAAATTTCCTTTCCCAGTCGCGGCCGAGCTCCGCCATCATGCGGCGCCTGACGAAGGCCCATCCCATCGGCGGCGCGTCGCTCTGCAGCTTCTGCAGTTCGGTCGCGTATTCGGGCGGCAGCAGGTCCGGAATGGTCGCCATCAGTTGCGCGACCTTCATCAACGGGCCTTTCAGTCGGCCGAGCGCCGTCGACAGCGCCAGCGCCTCGCCGGCGCGGTTCGGCTCCCCGCCCAAAAACCGTCGCCCGGCATAGCGCGCCGCCACGCCGCCGACATTGGCCGAAACGCGCGCATAGCGCGCGGCGCGGGCGGAGAGGCGGTTCTTTTCGCGGTCGGAGGACATGATCAGCTATAAGTGGAGCCGCAGGTCGCGATTAAAAGCTTGATGTACATAGGGAATTTATCCCACTGGTGGGAACCACTCGCGCGGCCGCAAAACGTGGCCGCATATGGCGACCCTGAACCGGACGTTGCGGCCCTAGCCGCGGCCTATGCGTTGGGCATTGCCAAAAATCATCCTCTCGTCGATGGCAACAAGCGTGTTTCAGCGGTGGTGACGCGCTTGTTTGTCCGCTTGAACGGGCACGACTTCACAGCACCTGAAATCTCCGGTCTCCAGACGTGGGTAAAATTGTCGGCCGGAAACCTTGAAGATAGCGATTTCACCAAATGGGTTCGCGAAAACATCGTCCCTCCTAAGCGGTATCGCCCACCCATCAAGCTCTACCCTAATTCCTCCAATTCCCCGATCATCCGCTCGATGACCGAAAGTCCGCCCTGCCAGAACGCTGGGTCGCGGGCATCGAGGCCGAACGGCGCCAAAAGCTCCGAATAGTGCTTTGTTCCTCCGGCCGCGAGCATGGCAAGATACCGCTCGGCAAAACCGTCAGCCGAATGCTCGTAGACCGCATAGAGCGAGTTCACCAGGCAGTCGCCGAACGCGTAGGCATAGACGTAGAAAGGCGAGTGGATGAAATGCGGGATGTAAACCCAGAAGGTCTCGTAACCGGGCTTGAGTTCGATCGCCGGGCCGAGACTCTCGCCCTGAACCTCAAGCCATAGCTCGCCGATGTGGTCCGCGGTCAGTTCGCCGTTCCGCCGCTCCGTGTGGACGGCGCGCTCGAACGTGTAGAACGCGATCTGCCGCACCACCGTATTGATCATGTCCTCGACTTTGGCGGCCAGCATCGCCTTGCGCTCTTTCTTGTCGCGCGTCGCGCCGAGAAGCTTCTTGAACGTGAGCATTTCGCCGAAAACGCTCGCAGTCTCGGCGAGCGTCAGCGGCGTCGGCGCCATCAAGGCGCCGTTCGGCGCCGCCAGCACCTGATGCACGCCGTGACCGAGCTCATGCGCCAACGTCATCACGTCGCGCGGCTTGCCCTGATAGTTGAGCAGCACATAAGGATGCGCCGAAGGCGTGGTCGGA
>JASHOR010000069.1 GCA_030041005.1 Xanthobacteraceae bacterium | reverse complement strand
GCATTGGCGCGCGCGGCGTGGCCGAAGAAGTCTGCGGCGCTTGCGCTCGGGCTGCTGGCGGCGAGCGTGATCAACCGCGCGGCGCCGCCGGCGCCGAGGAAATGCGCCATATAGAGTTCGCCCTCGCTCGGCGCGCGGCCGAGCTTGTTGGTCAGGATCGCGGCATTGGCCTTGGTGAAGGCGCCGGCCATGACCGCGTTCGCGGTCGGATCGTTGCGCAGCTTGAGGATCTCGCTGCGCATGACCGGGTCGTCGACCTGGTAATGGCCCGATGCGGTCCTGGTGATCGCGTCGGCGTAGCGGCCATAGCCGAGCGCGGCGCCCGATTGCTTGATGGTGCCGAGCCAGGTCTGCTCGACGAACTGGAACAGACCGCGCGCCGAGGAGGTCGGCGCGCCGGCCTGCGGATTGAGGCCCGACTCGACCTGCGCGGTGGCCAGCAGATAATTGAAGCTCGTGCCGGTGGCCTGCGACGCCTGGCGAATGGCGCCGGCCACCGTCGAGCCCGCGGCGGAATTGCTGGGATCGACCAGCATTGCCAAGCTCCCCTGCCGGCTCCCACCGGCTGCTTCGGGCGTTAGGAATGATTAACGACTATGGTAAATGAGGGCTTAACGGCAGGAGAAGGAAATGACCCAGCAGGCGGTGACGCGGCATAAGCGCGGCGGGCTCTATTTCGAGGATTTCACTCCAGGCGAGGTCGTCGAGCATCGCTACACGCGCACCGTCACGCAGATGGACAACATGCTCTATTCCAACATGACGTTGAACCCGCAACCGCTTCATATCGATCGACATTTCTGCGAACAGGAAACCGAATGGGGACAGCCGCTGATGAATTCGCTGTTCACGCTCGGGCTGATGATCGGCATGTCGGTTTCCGATCTGACCGTCGGCACCACCATCGCCAACCTGGGCATGACCGAAGTGCGATTTCCCCATCCGCTGTTCGAGGGCGACACGGTGCACGCCACCACCGAGGTCATCGGCAAGCGCGAATCGAAATCGCGGCCCGGCGCCGGCATCGTCGAATTCCACCATCGCGCCTACAACCAAAACGGCAAGCTGGTCGCCGAATGTCGCCGGCAGGCCTTCATGCGCATGCGGCCGAAATAAGATTCTGCCTCCTCGTCCTATCTCGCGGAGGAGAGTGACCCTGAATCATGCGCTCGCTGCTTTTTGTTCCCGCCGACAGTGCCGCGAAGCTCGATAAGGCGATGGCGAGCGGTGCCGATGCGTTGATCGTCGACCTGGAAGATTCGATTGTATTCGACCGCAAGGCGAGTGCGCGGCAGAGCGCGGCGGCATTCCTCAAACAGGCCGTCGCGATTTCGCCCCGGCCTTCCATTCTGGTCCGCGTGAACGGGCTCGCAACCGGTCTCACCGATTCCGACCTTGATGCCGTCGTACCGGAAAGGCCGGATGCCATCATGTTGCCGAAGGCGGAAGGCGGCGCCTCGGTCGCCCACGCGGACGCAAAGCTTGCGGTGCGCGAGGCGCTGAGCAACCTGCCCGACGGTCACATCAAGCTCCTGCCGATCGCCACCGAAACCGCAGCCGGCCTGTTCCTCGCAGGGACTTTTACCGGCGCCAGCCCGCGCTTGAGCGGTCTCACCTGGGGTGCAGAAGACCTTTCTTCCGAGCTAGGCGCGAGTGCGAGCCGCGACAGTCACGGCGCCTTTCTCGATCCTTACCGGCTTGCCCGGGTATTGTGCCTGGCCGCGGCAGCGGCTGCGCAGGTACCGGCGATTGACACCGTCTATGTGGACTTTCGCGACCAAAATGGCCTCCGACGCGAGTGTGAGGAGGCGGTCCGCGACGGTTTCTCGGGAAAGATGGCTATTCATCCGGCACAGGTGCCGATCATCAACGAGGTGTTCACGCCCAGTCGGCAAGCAATCGCCCAGGCGCGGGCTGTGATTGATGCGTTCGCCAAAGAACCGGGTACTGGAGTCGTCGCTATCGGCGGCGTCATGTATGACCGCCCTCACCTCACGCGCGCCGAGCGGCTGATGGCGCGCTTGGCGCCGCCCCGCGGCTCCACGGATCACTCGCCGTAGACCTTGTTTGGATCGAACACGCGGTCCTGACGAAATTCGAGCGTCACGGCGCCGCCGGTCTGTCCGAGCGGGACCGAGCGATAAAAGCACGAGCGACGGCCGGTGTGGCAAGCGCCGGAGACCTGTTCGACCTTGATCCAGATCGAGTCCTGGTCACAGTCGACCCGCATCTCGATGACCTGCTGGAAGTGGCCGGAGGTTTCGCCTTTTCGCCACAGCGTCCGCCGCGAGCGACTGAAGTACCACGCCTGCCCGGTCGCGATGGTCTTCGCCAGCGCCTCGGCGTTCATGTGCGCGACCATCAGCACCTCGCCGGATGCGGCATCCGTGGTCACGCAAGTGACCAGTCCGTCGGCGTCGAATCTGGGGGTGAGCGCCGAACCCTCTTCGAGTTCGGTCGCCGCGCCCGGCGGCAGGAATGGCGGTTTATCGACCATGCGCCTATATAGTGAGTTGGCGAGCATACACAACAAATCTGGGTCGCCGCCGTCCAATTCCCGAGCCCGCGATGCTGAACGAAGTCTACAACCGGCGAATCATCGAATTGGCGGGGACTATTCCGCGTATCGGGCAGATGCCCGACGCGGATGCAACGGCTACTGCCCATTCGCGCCTGTGCGGCTCAACGGTGACTGTGCATTTGAAGATGAACGGCGATCAGGTGACCGATTTCGCTCATGAGGTGAAGGCCTGCGCGCTCGGGCAAGCGTCATCGTCGATCATGGCGCGCCACGTGATCGGCTCGAACGCCGAGGAACTGCGGCAGCTCCGGGAAACCGTGCGCAAGATGCTCAAGGAAAATGGCGAGCCGCCGCGCGAGGGCAAATGGGCCGACATCGCGGTTCTCGAACCGGTCCGGGACTATAAGGCGCGTCACGCCTCGACCATGCTGACGTTCGATGCAGTCGTCGACGCCATCGGTCAGATCGAGGCCAAACGCGACGGCAAAAATGGCACAAAGGCTGCGGCGGAGTAGCCGGCACAATCCCCTCGGGCCACTGGCGGACGCCCCCCGCCTGTTCGGCGGCAGCCTGGTCAAGGCCTACCGCTACACGCTGTCTTCTCTCGTCGGCTCTCAATGTCGCCACTTGCCGAGCTGTTCAGAATACGCCGAGCAGGCGATCGACCGCTTCGGACTTTGGGCGGGCGGATGGATGACGCTGGCCCGGTTGTTGCGCTGCCATCCTTGGGGTACGGCCGGGCTCGATTTCGTTCCGACGTCGCTGCCGGCGGGCGCATGCTGGTACTTTCCTTGGCGCTACGGACGCTGGCGCGGCGTCAACGGCCAGGTTCAGCATGCTCGATCCGAATGCGAGGCAGACCGACATTAGGATCTGACGCCGTTGTCTTCGCCGGCGGTTTAGCGTCCGGCGGCCGTGAGATTCGCAAGCTCCCGGGGCGCCAGATTCGAGCCGAGCGCTGGTCGGCAAGGCTCGGCCGAAAGGGAAAAGGCTGCGGTCAGCGCGACGGCGACCAATACGCAAATCACCTGGAATGGCCGGCATGGCCACCGCAAGCCCCCCCTCACATGCTTTCGAGCAGCGGACCCCAGGCTACGCTACACACACACCGGCGTTAGAGATCCGCAACAACGTGACGACCCCAACCCTGCCGCGCTTGCAAGGCGACACGCGTTTATTGGCGATACGCGTGTCCGCGCGGACCAACGTCAATGCTCGTCAGGCAATGGGGCATCGGTGTGATCTCGATTTGGAGAATCCGCGGCGACCGTGCCTCAATCGTCTGCCACAATCCAAATTCGGCTGTTCCTTCCGCGAAATTGTGGCGTGATGTGGAATGGGCGCTTTGTCTCTGCATATAAGTCATGCGCGATTCCCCTTACGCTGCCCATGCACAATCGGCCGCCTGTTAGGTGCCCTTGATCGACTTTCGCGGCCCGGTTGATTGAGGCGGGTTGTGCAGGCGCCTCGCCCGGTTGCGTGGCGAGAATCTCCTGCTATATCGATCGTACGCTTACCTGCGTTCGTAGGCAGCGAGTGAGCAAGGGAGCAAATGATGTCCGAGAGCGGCTCGGCCGAATTGCGCCGTGGTTCGACGGGCGAACCTTTGATAAGCAAAAATATCGTCCTGACGTTTCCCGATGGGGCGCGCCGCGAGTATCCGGGAGGCGTTACCGGACTCGATGTCGCCAAGGGTATTTCCCCGTCGCTCGCCAAGCGCACGGTCGCCATGGCGCTCGACGGCCGGCTCGCCGATCTGAGCGATCCGATCGAACGCGATGCAAAAATCGAATTTGTCAACCGCGACGACCCGCGCGCGCTCGAACTCATCCGCCACGACGCGGCGCACGTGCTCGCCGAAGCGGTGCAGACGCTCTGGCCCGGCACGCAGGTCACCATCGGCCCGGTGATCGAGAACGGCTTTTACTACGATTTTTTCCGCAACCAGCCGTTCACTCCGGAGGATTTCCCGCTCATCGAGAGGACGATGCGCGAGATCATTGCGCGCGACAGGCCATTCACCAAAGAAATATGGCCGCGCGAGCAGGCGAGGACGGTTTTCGCCGACATGGGCGAGAGCTTCAAGGTCGAACTGGTCGACGCCATCCCGGAAGATCAGCAGATCAAGATCTACAAACAGGGCGATTGGTTCGATCTCTGTCGCGGCCCGCACATGACCTCGACCGGCAAGATCGGCAACGCCTTCAGGCTGATGAAAGTCGCCGGCGCGTATTGGCGCGGCGATTCAAAGCGCGAAATGCTGTCGCGGATCTACGGTACGGCGTTCGCCAAGCAGGAGGAGCTCGACGCCTACCTGCGGCAGATCGAGGAGGCGGAAAAGCGCGACCACAGAAGACTTGGCCGCGAAATGGATCTCTTTCACTTCCAGGAGGAGGCGCCTGGCTCGGTGTTCTGGCATCCCAAGGGCTGGACGCTGTTCCAGACGCTGGAGAACTACATCCGTCGGCGGCAGTCGCTGGCCGGCTACGCCGAGGTCAATGCCCCGCAGCTCATCGATTCTTCCCTTTGGGTCGCCTCCGGCCACATGGCGACCTTCCGCGACGTAATGTTTCTGGTCGAGCCGAAGGAAGACGACGAACGCAGCTACGTCGTCAAACCGATGAATTGCCCAGGTCACGTCCAGATTTTCAAGCACGGCCTGAAATCGTATCGCGATCTGCCATTCAAGCTGTCCGAATTCGGCAAAGTGCATCGCTTCGAGCCGTCGGGGTCGCTTCACGGCCTGATGCGCGTGCGCGCCTTCACCCAGGACGACGCGCACATCTTCATCACCGAGCAGCAGATCGCCGAGGAGGTGCTCAAGGTCAACGATTTGATCCTGTCGATTTATTCGGATTTCGGCTTCGACGACGTGCGCATCAAATTTTCCGATCGGCCGGAGAAACGCATCGGCGACGATGCGGTCTGGGACAAGGCCGAAGCCGCCTTGCTGGCAGCGCTCAAGGCGTCGGGACGGCCCTGGACCCTCAACAAGGGCGAAGGCGCATTCTACGGACCGAAGCTCGAATACGTGTTGCGTGACGCGATCGGACGCGACTGGCAGTGCGGCACTGTCCAGGTCGATCTCAACATGCCGGGCCGGCTGGGCGCCTTCTATATCGACGAGCACTCGAACAAGGTGACGCCGGTGATGCTGCACCGCGCCATGTTTGGTTCACTCGAGCGTTTCACCGGGATCATGATCGAACATTACGCCGGCCATCTGCCGCTCTGGCTATCGCCGGTGCAGGCGGTGGTCGCCACCATTACCTCGGACGCCGACGATTATGCGCGGGAAGCCGCGGCTGCGGCAGAGCGATCGGGGTTGCGTGTCGAGATCGACCTGCGCAACGAGAAGATCAATTTCAAAGTGCGCGAGCACTCGCTGGCGAAGGTTCCGGTACTGCTGGTAGTCGGCAGGAAGGAAGCCGCCGAGCGCACCGTGTCGATTCGACGGCTGGGCAGCGACAAGCAGCAGACGATGCCGCTCGAGGCTGCGCTTTCCTCGTTCGCACAGGAGGGCGTGCCGCCGGATCTGAGGAGGCGGCAACAGGCGGCGTGAAACGTGTTCACTTCGCCAACAATTCGACCTCGCCGTCCACGCCGTTGATGACTTTGAAGTCCCGCTGATAGGTGTGGCCTTCGTTGCGCGCGATCAGATGGTAGTCGCCCTCGGCAAGGACGAGGCGCGGGAAAGCTCCGATCGACTCCTTGATCACGTCGCCGTCCGGCGTGGATACCGTCCATTGCGTATTGGCCAGCGCTTCCCCGCCCTTCTGATTCACGAGCTTCAGCGTGATCACGGCGGCCCGATGCGTCACGACGATATCGGTCAGTTTTCCCGCCTGCACCTGCACATCCGAACGGACGATCGAATTGACGTCGCCGTAGGTCGAAACGATGTAATAGGTGCCGGCCGGCAGCAGCACGACGTCGCCGGTCATCACGTTTTGCGCGATCGGCCGCCGCTGGGCGGTGTCAAACTGGCTGCCAGGGTAGATGTCGAAGGCGATTTGGCCGGTGGGGATGCGCACATCGTTCACGCGCCCCTGCAGTCGCACGCCGCCGGCCGGGATATCGAATACCTCGTGGATGGTGTCGGCACGCAGGCGCACAGCCTTGGCCGCACTGGCGAGGCCGAAGCTCGCGTGCACCACGTAATCCCCTGCCGGCAGCACGAATATCGGCGCGGCCGCTCGGTCCTCCTTCACCAGATGAAACATGCCGTTGACATCGGGGTCCGCGGCATAGACCCGCCAGATCAGTCCGCCGCTGATCGGCGGCGCGCCAGGCCCGTAACGAGCGGAGACCATAAGCGCCGCCCGCCCAGGCGGCACGACCGGAGCATTTTCTGCGGCTGCCCGGTGATGAGCAAACGGGTCGGGAGATTCGACGTTCGCGCCCAGTGGGGCGCCGCCGTTACCGACCAGGGGCGTTGCCGCCAACGCACCGGGCGCCATCAAATCGCGCATTTGCGCATGGGCAGGCAGCAAGAGCATTATCGGCAGGATAATTGCGGTGACGCCGCGCCATAATCTGCCTGACACCCGCCCAGCCATGTTGACATTTCTCGGTATCAATCGCGGCAATTTCATGCCGGGACAGGCCCCGGAAGCCGACTGCGGAGCGCCAGAGCAGGGTCTGCGCCAAAGCATCGCGACGGACTGACTGAGGGCCATTCCGAAGATATGCATCGAAAGTCGATCCGATCCGCTGGATCGGACCAGGCGAATGCGCGTCCTCGCGCCTTCACCATATTGGCTGCCGCGTCTTGTTCGTGTTCTCTGCGCGAAACATGATATTGGCACACGCCCGAAGGCGGACCCCTATCGCTTTCGGCGAGTTATCTTGGCGACATGCAAAGGCCGAGGGTCAGGTGACAACTGTCGAACTGACAACGCCCT
Organism: Xanthobacteraceae bacterium; assembly: GCA_030041005.1. GTDB lineage: Bacteria > Pseudomonadota > Alphaproteobacteria > Rhizobiales > Xanthobacteraceae > BOG-931. The sequence goes on along the minus strand of JASHOR010000069.1, from coordinate 38,595 downwards.
CCGTCGATCCCGGGCGCGGACGTCCGTTGATTGGATTGGTGCTGGGCAGCGGAGCGGCGCGCGGCTTCGCCCATATTGGGGTGCTGCGAGTGCTTGTCGAACAGGGGATCCTTCCTGATATCGTCATTGGGACCTCGATGGGCGCCCTGGTGGGGGGCTGCTACGCCGACGATCAACTCGATGCATTGGAGAGTTGGGCGCGTTCGCTGACAATGCGCCGAATCATCGGGTATCTCGATGTCCGCCTGGGAGGCTCCGGCCTGATCGGGGGCGGGCGACTGGCGCGCCGGCTTCACGAGTCGATCGGCGCGACACTGATCGAGGACCTGCCGATACGATTTGCAGCGATCGCAACGGAAGTCGGTACCGGACATGAAGTCTGGTTGACGCGAGGGTCGCTATCGCTCGCGCTCCGCGCTTCCTATGCACTCCCCGGCGTATTTCCGGCGGTGCTCGTCGGTCGGCGTTGGCTGGTCGACGGCGCGTTGGTCAATCCGGTCCCGGTCTCGGCGGCGCGCGCCTTCGGCGCGCGCGTGGTGATCGCCGTCAACCTCGAAGCCGACCGGTTCGGCCGCGGCGCCACGATCGCCAGCCATGGGGCCGATCCGGGCGATGGCGAGTACCTGCCCAAAACCGCCGGGACGCTCGGCGGCTTGAGCCGGCTACGCAACATGTTTGGCGCCGAGCGTGCGCTCAAGCGCGAGCTGATCGCAGGCTCGACGCGACCGAGTTTTTCCACGGTGATGATCGAATCTTTCAACATCATGCAGGATCGCCTTACCCGGATGCGGCTCGCCGGCGATCCGCCCGATGTCCACATCACGCCGCACATCGGTCACATCGGCTGGCTCGATTTCCACCGTGCTTCAGAGGCCATAGCCGTCGGCCGCGCCGCCACGGAGAAGGCGCTCGACTCGATCACCGCAACGATCGCCGCACTCCACTAGGCTAGGCCCCTTCCTGGCCTCTCCTGCCGGACAGCGGTCGGTTTAAATGGCTGCAACAAGACCGACCATTAGTTCGACTGTGTCCTCGTTGAACAATCCCTGTCGGCGCAGTGAACGCCAAGAAGAAAAGTCGGTAGCGTGTCCGATGGCTGCGGCCAAAAGCCTTTGTCGCGCGCCGCGATCGGGCCAAACGCTCACGAGAACCTCGCAGACCCGTTTGCGATGTGCGATCCTATGCGACGCGAACGGGCGCAGCTCGGCCATGTCCTCAAGATCGCGCAGGATGACCCACATGCCGCCGCCGGTCGTGACAGAAAATCTCACCCGGGAAATGCTTGCGTTCTACCGCAAGGCGGGAATTTTTGCGCACGAGGCGCCGGTGCGCCAGGTGGTCACTCGCGTCGAGCGTCTCAACCCGGCATGGATTCATCCGATGCACGGCGGCAGCTTCACGCGAGAAATTGCGTCGCAGTTTTACCGCGCATTGTACGAAGAACGATTCGCCTTCAACGGTATGCTGCGCGGACGCCAGCTTCCGGTCGAGGCACACACGCCATGACCGGAGCTTGTGACCAGTCGCGTGGCTTCATCTTTTAAGTCCTGTGACCTTGCCAGCGGTCAAACGATCATCTCGACCGTGTCGGCGGCGGCGCGCGGCTGAGCAAGGGCCCTATCTATGTTGCGCCTCCGGACCGGCATCGCGATGCGATATCACGGATGGACCGTCACGGCGCGCGAGGAACTGGGGCGGACAGCGTAGAACGTCAGGCGGTGTAGAGGCCTGCCAAGAGGTCCGCAGCACCATGGCCGCAGGATTGACGGTGCGGCTTCTGAACCAAAGCCAACAATGACGCCTTGCACAGCGAGGGCCGTCTATAGATGACGAGTGAGCCGCCACCTTAGAGTCACCGCTAGAGTCATCGCGACGTAGGCAAAGCCGCCGCCGGCCGCCTTTATTTCACTGGGAGGGCGATGTGCGCGCGCAATCGGTCTGGCATGCAAGCTCCTGGCTCGAGCAGTTGCTCAGGCACGACTGACCCGCGGTAGCGTTGCTGGTGCTGGTCGCCGCACTGGTTGGCGCTGTGCCGGGCACCACACAAGTCGTTTGACAGCTCGCCGCCTGAGAGTTGCAGGCCATCATGCAATTGGTCGTGGTCGAGGTCTGCGCGAACTCAATGGCCTTGTTCTGCCCCGCCGTTCCAGCGACCGCGCCGAGTCCGCCACTCGCCACCACAGCCAGTCCAATCAGAGTAATAATGAACAAACGACGCAACTCCGCCTCCACGCCTCTCGCCTTTCGGACGAAGAATATAACTCGACAGGCCCCGGCAGGACACCTCACCGGCTGCGAGCACATCCGCCCCGACACGTCCGATCGCCGCCGAGCGCGCTACCGATGATCAAGCGCGCGATCGCGATAAGCAGCCTACGCGGTCAAAATGTAATCGCGCATCGCCGCGGATTCGCTCTCCATCTCCTGAAGACGATGCTTGACCACATCCCCGATCGACACGATCCCGACCAACCGGCCCCGGTCGAGGACCGGAAGATGACGGAATTTGCCGTCCGTCATCCGCTCCATGATGCTGCTTATCGTTTCGCTCTCGTTGCAGGTTTCGACCTTGCGCGTCATCGTTTGACTGACGGTCTCATTGAGTGCAGCGACGCCGCGGGCCGCGAGCGCCCGCACGATGTCGCGCTCGGAAATGATGCCGATGAGACGGCAATCGGCGCCAAGGACCAGCGCCGCGCCAATCCGCCTCTCGGCGAGAAGCTTGGCAGCCTCTGCAAGATCTACCGCGGGCTCAATGGTGAAGACCTCGCGGCCTTTGTCCGCGAGAATAGTGCTGACGGTCATCGTTGCCTCCCTTCGCGCCTCACCGCATTGGCTGCGGGTCGGCTTCGCTGAAGCGGTCTCCAACTGCAATGCTTGCGGTCGGGGCGAGTTCCCATGGATCGCCGGCAGCTCGAGCTGTTTGCAGCGCACAAACGAAGCGGTGTCTCACAAGTCGCCGTGACTACTGCGCCGGTCGTGCTGCCGAATTCGGCCTTTGCACTGAACGACAATCAGGGTCGGTTGTCCGTCTTAGCCTCGATTCCAGCGCCAGGGCGCACCGGATCGAAGATAGAAAAGAGCAACAATCCGGCCACGAACCCACCGATATGGGCCTGCCAAGCGATTTGTTGCCCAGGCTCGGTTCCGAACGAGACGGCGCCGAGGCCGATGAGGGCATTGAGCCCGATCCACACCGCAAAAAACAAAAGGAAGCGGAAGTCGCGAAAGGTGGCCAGGAGCGACAGAGCCGGAACACGGTAAGCATCGACGTTTCCGCTGCCTTGGCGCCAAGTTTCGAGCGGCCCGTCCTTTTGAAAGATGAATCGCATGGCCGCCGCCATGGCCCCCGAGATCGCGGCCGATGCGCCGATCATCGGTTCATCTATTCCCGGAGTGCTGATCAGCAGGGCGACCGCCCCTGCTGCAGCCGCTACCAGCATGAACAGGGCATAACGCCACGCGCCGAAGCGGCGGGCCAGCGCGGTACCGAAGGGGATCAGCCAAGCGAGATTAAGTCCGATATGAAGAAGATCGGCATGCAAAAATGCATAAGTAAAAAACGTCCATAGATCGGCACCGAATCCGCCGGGAAACGGGCCAAACGGCTGCGCCCCGCCATACCGGGCCGGGATGAAGGCAAACGTGAGCAGGAACTCTGTGTCCTCGGCATTGCTCAACACGAAAACGCGAAATGCGTGCACGCCAACGAGCACGGCCACCGTCGCTACGATCGCCGGCGGGACGTTGAAGATTGGCTCGCGCGCTCGGGAATTCGGAACTTGAGTCACCGCCTGGACCTATAGTGCAGCCGAAATAGGCCCTCGCGGCCGAAAAAACAAAGGGAAGGGCCAAAGCCCTCCCCTTTGCACCCTGTGCGGGGGTTTGTGCACCCCGTGCCCGCCATCTTTCATGGCGGCTCGGGCTGCTCAAATCCCCTCGCCTCCCATTGTCGAATTGGTGCCGGCTAGCGGCGATCGCGCCTTGGGCCCGGCACCTTCGTGTCATGACCGTAGGCGGCATTGCAGAGCCGGCCAACGTCAACGTCGGGTTAAGATTAATGCCGCGTGGCCAAGAGCGCCCCCCGAATGAGCGCACGCGCGGCATGGCGCATGCTCACCGCTATGCCGAACAGCCGACCGGTGTCCCGAAGAGGGACAACGCCGGTGCGAGAACATGAGCAAGCTAATTCCATGAAACACGCGGCCAGTCGCGAACTTTATGCATATTGGGAACAACTGCGCGGCCGCCGCCCCGCACCCGAGCGCGCCGAGATCGAGCCCGGCGCCATCAGACAAAGTCTCAGCGAGGCCTTTATTCTCGCCATCGATCACGCCGCGGGCTATCCGTTTCGCTTGGCGGGCACGCGCGTATGCGCACTTTTCGGCCGCGAACTGAAAGGCGAATCCTTTCTGCGGCTGTGGGACAGGACGAGCCAGCGTGAAATTCTCCAATTGCTCGCCATCCTCGTCGACGAATGGGTCGGCACGGTTGCCGGAGCGACGGCGCGCAATAGCCGCGGCGAATTGATCGAACTCGAGCTTTTGCTGCTTCCGCTGAGCGCTCCCCGGCCGGCTCTTTCCCGCACCATCGGCGTCCTTGCGCCGCTGACGGACCCGCAATCGATCGGGCTCAATCCGGTCGCCGCTTTGACCTTGGGCGCCTACCGCCATGTCGGGGCGGGCGTCGAGAAACGTTTGGTACCGCGTTTTCTGCCGGCGCGGAGACGGCACGGTCTTGTCGTTTACGACGGCGGTCGTTCATAGAAATGCGTAATCCCGCCGGCTGCACAGATTTGTATCCGCCGACTAACGAGCCATTAACACGGTGCGCCTAGGTTTGCGCGGAGGAATGAAGAATTCGAGCGCGTTATCGGCATGGCGCTGGCTCAACGACTACCGAGTTTGCGGGCGCTAAGCGAAGAACGCCGTCGCTTTCAGCGCGTGCACGTCAATCTACTCGGCCGCTACATGCTGGCGGACCGGCGTGAATTCCCATGCCAAGTGGTCAACATGTCGCCGGGCGGGATGGCCCTGATCGCGCCGGTCGGCGGCGCGCCCGGCGAGCGCATCATCGCCTATGTTGACCATCTGGGCCGGCTTGAGGGTCACGTCGCGCGCTTCTTCCAGAACGGCTTCGCGATGACCATTTCCGCGACGGCGCGCAAGCGCGACAAGCTGGCCGCCCAGCTCACTTGGCTCGCCAACCGGCAAATTCTGGGACTGCCTGAGGATCGTCGACACGGTCGCATCGTGCCGAGGAACCCGATCGGCCGACTGATCCTGCCGAGCGGGCTCAACTTGACGTGCCGCATCATCGACGTGTCGCAGTCCGGAGCCGGTATCGCCACGGATCAACGCCCGACGATCGGCTCCCTGGTTACACTGGGCAAGGTGCCGGGCCGCGTCGTGCGCCATCTCGAAGACGGCTTTGCCATCGAGTTTACGCGCCTGCAGCACCCGGACTCGCTGGAAGAAAACGTCACCGGCGGGTGACCTCACTCGGGTCGTGTTCGATCGCCGAAGGCAGATCTTCGCCAATTGTGGGCACGTCCGCCGTGCTCGAGCCGGTCCCGTAACGCCCGATCTCCTTGAGGGCGTTGCGCAACCGCCCGCCCGCCCGATTGAGCAAATCTATGGCATCCTCACGCTTGCAGCCGTGAAGGAGCAGAACTGCAACCTTGACGCTACCGTTGGCGCGCCGCAGCGCATCGGCAACCTCCTCCCTTGTGCGTCCGGTGAGCCGCTGCAGAATATTTTCGCTGCGCCGCGCCAACTTGGCATTGATGGCCCGGACCTCCACCATGAGGCCTTCATGCACCCGGCCGAGCCGGATCATGACCAGCGACGACAGCAGGTTCAGCGTCACGCGCTGTGCCGTCCCGGCTTTCATTCGGGTGGAACCGGCAATCGGCTCGGAACCGGTATTGAGAGCGATCGCGCAGTCGGCCTCTTCCAGGATCGGCGTATCGCGATTGTTGGCGATGCCGATGGTAAGCGCCCCGCGACGCTTGCCTTCGCGCAGACAGGCGAGCGTGAAGGGGGTCGTTCCGCTGGCGGCGACGGCGATCACGACGTCCGGCGATGCAATCCCATGCTGGTGGGCGAGGCGGCGGGCCTGGGCAGTCTCATCCTCGGCGCCTTCGGCCGATCGCAGCAAGGCCTCCTTGCCGCCAGCCATCAGCAGCAAGAGCCGGTCCGGCGGCCAATTAAAAGTCGGAACAAGCTCTGCGCCGTCTTGAACCGCGAGGCGGCCGGAGGTTCCGGCACCGACATAGATCAGCCTGCCGCCGCTGCGCAGACGCTCCTCGGCTAGTCGCGCCGCCCGCTCGATCGGCGCGAGCACGGCGCGCACCGCAGCTACGGCCGCCATTTGCCCCTCGACCATCGCATCGAGGATGTCGGCCGGTTCCCAGAGGTCGATGTCCGAATAGCGTGGGCTGGCGCGTTCGGTATCCATGGCAGCGTCGAGAACCGCTTCAAGATGCGGCAAAGGCCCCCTGCCCCACTTCACCTGTGGAATCAAACCATTTTGATCCTATTTTGTTCGTAGCTGAACCGGTCACGGCGGAAAAATGCAACCACCCCGGAATTCCGATTATGCGATCGAGGCAAGCGGCCTCGCCACCCAACTTCAGCGTGTCCATGCCACGCCTGACGGGGCGCGCAACCCCATTGGGCGCGCCCCGCGGCTCGCGCGCACGTCCAACTGAGTCGATGTCAACGCATCCAACGATGAGAGTGGCGGGTGGACTGGCGATCGAACTGCGCGAGGCTCCCGATGTCATTTGCCGTCAGGCGCAGGCTCTTGCCGGGCCACTGGCGACCCTCCTTGCACGGTTGCGGCGGTATCCCCCGGACGTGGTTATGACTTGCGCGCGCGGCAGTTCTGCTCACGCAGCGGCATTCGCCAAACATCTGATCGAGCGCTATTGCGGAATTCCGGTGGCGGCCTCTGCGCCCAGCGTCACCACCATCTATCGCCGCCGCCTGCGCCTCAAGGGGCAGTTTTTTCTGGGCGTGTCGCAGTCGGGAATAAGCGACGATCTCGTCGAAGCTGCAACGATGGCGCGTACGGCGGGCGCACTGACGGCCGCCCTTGTCAATGATCCTGACAGTCCACTGGCGTCGGCGTGCGAGTTTGTTCTCCCCATGGCCGCAGGGTCCGAGCACAGCATCGCCGCGACCAAAACGTTCGTCGCCTCGCTCGCCGCCTTGATGCGGATGGCGGCGCTGTGGGCGAGCGACGAGAAAATGCATCGTTCCTGCGAACGCTTGCCGGAACGCGTCGGGCACGCCGCTGAACTTGACTGGAGCGCGGCGCTATCCCCGCTTGGCGGCGCCTCCAGCCTCATGACGCTCGGCCGTGGTCCCACATTTGCCGTCGCGCGCGAGGCGGCGTTGAAGTTGAAGGAAGCCTGCACGCTGCACGCCGAGGCCTTCTCCAGCGCCGAGTTTCGCCATGGGCCGATAGCGCTTGCGTCTGAAGCCTGCCCGATCTTGATGTTCCAGCCGAACGACGCAGCCGGCGCCGACATGTTGGCACTCGCCGCAGACCTTGGACGAAAAGGAGTGCGCATATTCGTCGCTGGCTCGCCTCCGGATCATAAGAGCGAAGCCAGCTACTTGCCGGTGCTGCCGCCGGAGCACGCCGAGGCCGACGCGATCTGCCTCATCCAGACGTTTTACGCATTTCTTGTCCAGCTCGCCGAACGGCGCGGGAAAGACATTGAATCTCCGCCTCACTTGCAGAAGGTGACCCGCACCCGATGAGCGCATCGATTCACGCAGTCGCCGCCAGCCGGCTGTTTGACGGTACGCGCGTGCGTGACGACGTGGCCGTTGTCATCGATGGTCCTCGCATTATCGACGTTGTGGAGCGGTCGCGGCTGCCGCGATCGATTTCGCTCCGCGAATTACCCGACGGCGCCTGGCTCGCGCCGGGCTTCATCGATATCCAAGTCAATGGCGGCGGCGACGTCCTGTTCAACGACCGGCCGACGCCCGAAGGCGTCCGTGCCATTGTCGCGGCCCACCGCAGATTGGGAACAGGCGCCCTGCTGCCGACGCTCATCAGCGATACCCCCGAGACAATGACCGCTGCGCTTGCCGCGATCGACGCGGTCATCGGCACCGAGCCCGGCGTGCTCGGAATCCATCTCGAGGGGCCCTTTCTTTCGCCCGAAAAGGCCGGAATTCACGATCGGCGTAAGCTGCGCCGGCCGAATGCCAACGACCTCGCTGCGATCACGCGACAACGCGAAGGCGTGACGCTCGTCACGCTGGCACCGGAACAAGTGCCGGAGCCTTTCATCACAAGTCTGGTCGAAGCCGGCATACGCGTTGCGCTCGGCCATTCCATGGCCACCTACGCGCAAACAAAGGCAGCCATGGCGCTAGGCCTCAATGGCTTCACTCACCTGTTCAACGCCATGCGGCCGCTCGATTCGCGGGAGCCGGGGCCGATCGCGGCGGCGCTCGAATCGTCTGAGGCGTGGTACGGCTTGATCGTGGACGGCATCCACGTTGCGCCGGCGACGCTGCAGATCGCCCTGCGTGGGTGCGGGCGTCCGATTCTGGTGAGCGACGCGATGCCGCCGGTCGGGGGCGCGAAATCGTCGTTCATGCTGCAAGGACAAGACATCCTCGTGCGCGAGGGCAGGTGCGCGCGGGCCGACGGCACTCTTGCCGGCGCAGCGCTCGATCTGGCCCGCGCCGTGCGCAATTGCGTGCAATTGCTGAATGTTCCGCTGACCGACGCTCTGCGCTTCGCCTCCACCAATCCCGCGCAGTTTCTCGGTCTCGGTGAAAGCCTCGGCAGGATCGCGCCCGGCTTTCGTGCCGACATGGTCGCCCTCGACAGCACGGACCTCAGCGTTATTGAAACCTGGGTGGCCGGCACCACAACCCCGTTCCCGCCGGAGCCTTGAACGTCCTTCGCCGGGGCTGATGTCAGGCCCGTCCAACGCCCTTGGGGCCAGTCTAGTTTTCTCCATTGAGTGCTGCTAATAGGCAGCCCGAAGTAACTGGCGCTTCCTGCCCTTCACGTGGGGTATTCCTCGGTCAAGTATGCGGGGACCTGAAATCGCCCAATTGGCAGCATTCGCGGCGATTGCCGAGCGAAGCAGTTTCGTCAAGGCAGCGGGTGTTCTCGGCGTCTCGACTTCAAAGCTCAGCAAGATGATACGCGCGCTCGAAGAGCGTCTTGGCGTTCGGCTCTTCAACCGGACGACGCGCAGCGTCGCGCTGACGGAGGCCGGGGAGCACCTTTTGGCGCAAGTGCGCCCAGCGATCGACGAACTCGGCAGCGCGGTGGAGAGCATTAACGCCTTCCGAGACACACCGGCCGGCACGCTGAGACTAACCGTGTCGAGTGTCGCCGCGGCCATGGTCGTTGCGCCGATCCTTGGCCGTTTCGCTGCCGCCTATCCGGCAATTACTTTAGACGTCAGCGTCAAAGACGGCTCGATCGATCTCGTCAAAGGTCGTTTTGACGCCGGCATTCGGCGCGACAAGCGCATCGAGCGCGACATGATCGCCGTGCGTGTCAGTCGTGCGGCCCGCATTGTCACTATCGCGGCCCCCGCCTACCTCGCGAAGCACGCACCCCCCAACGATCCGCGTGACCTGCACCGGCACAATTGCATTCGATTTCGACTTGCGGACGGAACAATCGCCAAATGGGAGTTTGAAAAAGGCAACAAGACTCTAACGCTTGCCGTGGACGGTTCGCTCATCGTCGACAACGTCGACCTCATGTTGAGGGGCGCTCTTGAAGGCGTAGGTATCGGCTACCTGGTCGAACCTTACGTCAACACCTTCATTCAGGAAGGGCGTCTCATTCCTGTGTTGGACGACTGGTCTCAGCGCTTTTCCGGATGGCACATCTACTATCCCAGCCGTCGACAAATGCACGCGCCGCTCAAGGCATTTGTCGGGTTTGTCCGCGGCCTCAATCCGCTCTCCTGAGTTGCGTCATGAGCGGTCGATCAGCATCGCGGCCGGTGACGAGCGTCGATCGAACAAGATCGTCACGTCAGTCTGCTTTACCCTCGCTGGGCCTGTTGTCGTCGAACAGGTCGGCTAAGACCGGCGTCGCTGGCAGCAGTTTCAGGCTGCCGCCCCCAAGACGGTCTCGCGTCCTTAGATATCGTTCGCCAGCGGATTGTTTCCCACAGGCAATACTCCATGCGCAAACCGAACATCGCGTGCAGCTCTGCTGGGCGACCAAGTCCGGGTAGATTTGATAGATTTATCTTCGGCTCAAGCAAGAAGCCGACGGATGAAGGGATAAGGGAAGGCGTAAGGCATGGGATAATGCAGGCGCCGCCGCCGTTTACAAAGCTGCGGGAGAAATGTTATTACGGGCAACCTCCAAAAAGGGCTGTGCCGGAGATGGGCGAGAGGTAGCGCTTGCGCGCCGCAAGCGAGCGCCAAAGCCGCGAATCGAATTAAGGATTTTTAATTCGGTTCCGCGTGCGATCGGTGCGTTAATGCGGGCTCGCCAGCCCCGCGAGCTGGAACTTTCGCAGAAACGTTCTTATGACCATCTGCGTTCCAGAATGAATTGGTATGCAATTTGGCTTGACTTTTTATGCATGACCTGAAGCGCACGTCGAAATTAAGTGGCTCGCCATGGCGCCGCAGTATCAGGATTGCCGTCGGGCTGGCGATCATCGCAGGCATCGTCTTTGGCATCCGGCACATCACGGCAAACACGCCGGCGACGGGCGGCGCCGGCCGATCCGCCCCCGCTGCAGTGCCGGTCACGGCAGCGGTGGCAACGGCGCAGGACGTGCCCAATATTGTCAACGCCATCGGAACGGTACAATCGATCGACAGCGTCGCCATCCAGCCGCGCGTCACCGGCGCCATCCAGAAGATCGAGTTCACACCCGGACAAGACGTCAAGCAGGGGCAGGAACTGTTCCTGATCGATCCGCGGCCGTACCAGGCGGCGCTCGATCAGGCCAAGGCGCAGTTGGCCCATGACCAGGGCGTGCTCGCCGAGGCGCAGTTGGATCTTCATCGCTATCAGACACTCGAGCAGCAGAAATCAATCGCCGCCCAGCAGGCGCAAGATCAAGCCTTTGTAGTTGATCAAGACAAGGGCACGGTCCAGCTCGATCAAGCCAACGTCGAGACGGCGCAGCTCAATCTCGAGTTCTGCCATATCACCGCGCCGATTTCCGGTCGCGCCGGGACCTTGCAGGTCGACCTCGGCAATCTGGTCGCGCCGCCAAGTGGCGCAACGAGCACCAGTGTGACGAGCACAAGTGGCACGCAAGCGACGATCAGCAGCGGTCTGGTTTCCATCACTCAATTGCAGCCCATCTACGTGAACTTCACCATTCCGCAGACCGTGCTGCACGAGGTGATCAAGGCTCAAACCGAAGCGCCGCTCAAAGCGAGCGCCTACGCGCAAGGCGGCGAGCTTCTTGCAACGGGCGAGCTGACGGTCATCGACAATCAGGTGAACGTAAGCACCGGCACGGTCGCTCTGCAGGGCACGTTCGCCAATAAGAACGAAGCCCTCTGGCCGGGCGAATATGTCTCGGTGCAGCTCGTTCTCGGGATACGTCGCAACGTCGTCACCGTGCCGGCCACCGCCGTGATGGTGGGACCGAATGGCGACTACGTCTATGTCATCGGCTCCGACAACAAGGTCAAGCGCGTTGCGATCCAGCAAAGCGCGCGGCAACGCGGCATCTCGGTTATCAGCAAAGGCGTCTCTGCCGGACAAAAGGTGGTCGCGACCGGACAGTATCGGCTCGACAACGGTACTGTCGTTGCCGTCCGGCAAACGAAGGCGCCGCAGCCGGCTGCACAAACGGCCGCGGATGTGCAGCCGGCCGTCGCGGACCAGCCGCAATGAACGTCTCCGAAGTCTTCATTCGTCGTCCGATCGCCACTGCGCTGCTCATGGCAGCGATCTTTCTCTTCGGCCTGGTCGGCTATGAGCTGATGCCGGTTGCAGCGCTGCCCAACGTCGAGTTTCCCACCATCGTCGTCACCGGGCAGTTGCCCGGCGCAAGTCCAACCATCATGGCGGAGACGGTAGCGACGCCGCTGGAAGACGAATTTACGCAGATTCCGGGTCTGGCGCAGATGACCTCGACCAGCGGGCTCGGCACCACCTCGATCACCATGCAGTTCGACCTCAGCGTCGACATCAACGCCGCCGCCGGTCAGGTGCAGCAGGAAATCAACGCCGCCAGCGGGCTGTTGCCGAAGGCCATGCCGACGCCGCCGACCTACCGGGAAACGAATCCCGCGAACCGGCCCATCCTCATCTACGCCATCCATTCGGAGGCGATGCCGGAGTACCAACTGGACACCTATGCCAACACCGTCCTGGGCGAATCGCTGTCGACCATTCCGGGCGTCGGTTATGTGGTAATCGCCGGCGAGCAGCAGCCGGCGGTCGCGGTCCAGATCAATCCCGGCGCGCTCGCCTCGCGCGGCCTGAGCTTGTCGCAGGTCCAGACGGCGTTGTCGAATGCCACGCTTGATTCGGCCAAAGGCAATTTGGAAGGGCCAGAACAGCAATTCACGCTCAACACGAATGATCAATTATACAACGCGAGCGAATTCAAGAACATCATTATCGCCTACCAAAACGGGGCCCCGGTCACGCTCAGCGACGTCGGCGATGTCATCGATTCGTCCGTCAACCCGCGTTCCGGCGCCTGGTTCGACGGCAAGCCCGCTGAATTGCTGCTGATCTTCCGCACCGCTGACGCCAACACGGTTCAGGTGGTCGACGACATTAAGGCAAAGATGCCGCAGCTCGAAACATCGATTCCACCCTCCGTGCACGTCGATTTGTTGAGCGACCGTTCGCAGGATATCCGGGCTTCGGTGCGCGACGTGGAATTGACGCTTTTGATTACGGCGGCTCTCGTCGTGTTGGTCATTTTCGCCTTCCTGCGCAAGCCTTGGGCGACAATCACCCCGAGCGTGACGGTGCCGCTCGCCATCGTGGCCACGTTCGGGGTGATGTACCTGTTTCACTACAGCCTCGATAATCTGTCGCTGATGGCGTTGAGCATCGCCATCGGGTTCGTGGTCGACGACGCCATCGTCATGATCGAGAACATCGTCCGCTACATCGAGGCGGGCGAGCCCGCATTCGAGGCGTCGCTCAAGGGTGCAGGCCAGATCGGCTTTACCATCATTTCAATCACGCTGTCGCTGATCGCGGTCTTCCTTCCGCTGCTGCTGATGTCCGGCATTATCGGCCGCCTTTTCCATGAATTCGCCGTAACCGTCACTATTGCGGTCATGGCATCCGCATTCATCGCGCTCACCCTGACCCCGATGATGTGTTCGCTGTTCCTTGCCCGCGAGCACGACAGTCCGCCGGGACGGATCAACCGCGCCTTCGAGCGATTCTTCCAGTGGATGCTTGCGGGATACGATCGCGGGCTGAATTGGGTTTTTCGCCATCAATTTTTGACTTTGCTCTCAATCATCGCGCTGATCGCCCTGACCGGATATCTCTATTACGTCATCCCGAAGGGATTCATCCCGCAGGAGGATACCGGCTTCCTGTTCGGCGAACTTGAAACCAGACAGGACACCTCGTTTGCCGCCATTGCCAAGATGCAAGAGCAGATTTCCAATATCATCGTCAAGAATCCGGCAGTTGCCGGCATGGTCAGCTTCGGCGGCGCGACCGGCTTCAATCCGAGCGAAAACACCGCGCGCCTGTTCATCCAGCTCAAGCCTCTGGGAGAGCGGCAGGGAATCGAGCAGGTGATACAGGAATTGCGGCCGCCAATTGCGAAGGTGATCGGCGCCAGATTCTACATGCAGGTTCCCCAAGACATCACCGTCGGCGGACATCTGACGCAAGCGCAATATCAATACACGCTCACCGACACGAATTCCGACGAGCTCAACCACTGGGCGCCGATTCTGTTATCGAAGATGCAGTCGTTGAGCATTCTCACGGACGTGGCCTCGGACCAGCAGATCGCTTCGCCGGAAATCGTGGCCGAAGTCGATCGCAGCGCCGCATCCACCTACGGCGTCACCTTGGGAGCGATCGATGCCGCGCTCTACGCTGCATTCGGACAACAGCAGGTGGCGACGATCTATGAGCCGACGCAGCAGGCGAAAGTCATCCTCGAGGTACAACCAAAGTACCAGATCGGACCCAACGCCTTGTCGCGAATTTACGTGCCGGGCACGGGCGGCGCACAGGTGCCGCTGTCGACGGTGGCGCACTTTGTCAACGAAGTGCAGCCGTTGACCGTCAATCACTCGGGCGTCTTTCCGGCGGTAACGCTTTCTTTCAATTTGGCGCCGGGCGTGGCGTTGAGTCAGGCTGTCGACGCGATTTCGGCAATTGCCGCACAATTGCACACGCCGGCCTCGCTGCTTGGCTCCTTCCAGGGAACCGCACAGGCCTTCCAGGCATCGCTTACGTCGACCCCGCTGCTGCTGCTCGCTGCGATCATTGTGATCTATGTCATTCTTGGCATGCTTTACGAGAGTTTCATTCATCCCATCACCATTCTGTCGTCGCTACCGTCGGCGGGCGTCGGTGCGCTGTTGATGCTCATGTTGTTTCATTACGACCTCACTCTCATCGCCTTCATCGGCATCATTCTGCTCATCGGCATCGTCAAGAAGAATGCGATCATGATGATCGATTTTGCGCTCGACGCCGAACGCCGCGAGGGCAAGAGTCCGCTCGAGGCGATCCATCAGGCCTGCCTGCTGCGGTTTCGTCCGATCATGATGACGACCATGTGCGCGCTGGTCGCCGGCATGCCCTTGGCTTTGGGCCATGGTCCCGGCTCGGACCTGCGCCGCCCGCTCGGCATCGCCATCGTCGGCGGCCTTTTGGTCTCGCAAAGCCTGACGCTTTACACCACACCGATCATCTACCTTTATCTGGATCGTTTCAGCCGCTGGCTGGGAGGGCGCAGTACGACATCGCCCGGCGATTTCGCGGTGTCACCGCCGGGGTCCGCCTAGCTCGGGCGCGCCAAGACCCGTGAGGGTGCCAGTCCGCAATCCCTGCCCCGTCTCGGGTCAAGTTGCGCCTCCGGCAAGGCCTCAACGAACCCGATCGGTGTCAAGGCGCGACGCCTGTCGCGCATTCGCCGGCGCAGCCGCTGCGATCAGCGCAGCGATTGTCGAAATCCGCTCCGGGGCGCTTTGAATTCGCCAAGACGGTCGCCGCTCCGTTAACGCCAAGCGGACAATTTGCGCTCCGCAGGCCGGCAGGCACAGCGCCGTCTCGCGTGCTGCGCCAATCAAGCTGCCGTGCGAAAGGAATCTTTCGACGGCGCCAATGCTCTCTCCGGCAGGGTTTGGCGGAAGATCGCATATGAAAATCGAATTGATCAAATTTTATACAATGTATCACTTCAACGCCGCCGTCCTCGCGGTCTTGACCGGCCTTTACTTCAAATTGAACCGACCAACTTAGCGGCGCTGCAAAAGCTTTGTGCGAGACGTGACTCCAAGAAGACGCGGGAAGGGGTCACTATGAGTGCGGGTGCCAACGCTATCATCAAGCGCAGTGCGGCTGCGGCCATCATGGCGCTTGCGCTATTCGGATATCCGGCAGCGGGCACCGCGCAAAACCAGCCGTTGTTCGTCGCAGTCGGCCCGGAGACCAGCCCGCCGATCGGATGGGTGCAATTCTGCGCCGAATATGACCCGCAATGTAAGACCACACCATCGGCCGCGCGGGACGTCATCCTGTCCGCTCAAGCCTGGAAGGACCTTGGGCGTGTCAACCGCTGGGTCAACGCCAATATCAGGCCGATCACCGATCTGGATCATTGGGGCGTGGTCGAACGCTGGAATTATCCCGATGACGGCTACGGCGACTGCGAAGATTATGCGCTTGAGAAACGTCGCATGCTGATTGATGCGGGCTGGCCACGCGAGGCGCTGCTGATGACCGTCGTGCGCGACCAAAACGGCGACGGTCATGCCGTGCTCACCGTCAAGACCGACAAAGGCGAATTCATTCTCGACAACGAGCGCAATGACATTCTGCTGTGGTCCGATACCGGCTACCGCTTCGTGAAACGGCAATCGCAATGGAATCCCAACGTGTGGGTGTCGCTCGGCAGCCCGCAATCGGTGTCGCTCACTTCAACATCGCGCTAGCGGTCACAACGAGCAAAGGAGCTTCGCGAGTCCGGTCACGTCCCCACCCCTCCCCGTCCCCCAGATCGGGCTCGCGCGCGGGCGGCTCTCCCCCAAGAGCCGCCCGCACCTTTTCGGCGAAGCATGAAGGCCGATCACAACAAGTTCGCGATGTCAGCCGAGCGTGATCTCGAAATCGGGTCGGAGGCTTTGCCTCACCCGGTCATCAGCACTTGCAGCGCCATGACCACGATCGTTCCGGACATCAGGCTCCATAATCCGGCGACGACGGTAGCAATCATGACGAATTCGGCACGCCGGCCTTCGATGCGGCGGCCCCGCAACGTGTTGCGCATGATGATGAACGGCGCCGAGAACATTAGTAGCGGGATGGAGGCGAATCGCGCCGCGGCTGACCCGACTTCGAGCAAACGAAAGCTCGGAAAATGTTCGGCGAAAAGGCGGTAACCGGTGGCAAGAAGACCGGCGATCGCAAAACCGATGGCCAGCGCGAAAAATGACGCGAGAGTGTCCGGCGAGATTGTCGGCCACGCGAATTCGAACACGGTAACGCCTCCGCTCGCGCCAACCCATTACAGAGGATTGGCCGCGCCGCCACGACTTGATTAAGGAAAGGTTAACGCGACGCCGTGCTGCGCCGCACCGCACGGTTGTCGCTCGTGCAATACTTTGGCCCTGATTCGTCGTCCGAGAGGACATCGGGCCTATGAGTTTGCACGCGACTCTTCGGGGAAAACGGAACGCGCGCCGCAAGGCCGGCGTTCTCCTTCTGTTGTCCCTCGCAGGGTTGCTTGTCCTTTTGTTCGGGGCCGCAACCTTCGTTGCCGATGCGCTTTGGCCCACCTGGCCAAGCGCGCCAGTCTCCGTTGATGCCCCTGCTCTTCCAATGACTGTGGCTGGCGTGCTGTTCGAAGTGCCCCCGGCGACAGTCCGCGCCGCCTTTCAACGGCACTCCGGTCCGCATGAGCGGATCGATCTCGCCTTTAGCTGGCCTTCGCTCAAGCCGCCGCTGCCGTTCACCAGAACCGAAAGCGCGCCAGTCGGCGCCAGCGACAGTGCCGCGGTCGATGCTTCAGCCGCCCGGCGGGACGTGTTCGACTCGAGCGGACGGATCTTGTTCATCACCATTGAGCCGCTGGGCTTGCTGTTGCCGCCGGCGGAACGGCTGCGCAGCATCTATCCCCACTATCTTCAGCCGCAAATGGCGACGGGGCCGAGTGGGCTTGTCGTCGCGCAGTTCCGAGCCGGCACGCCGTATGAGGGCGAAGACCTCCTCTACTTCGCAGACGATCCCGAAGAGTTTTATGCACGCTGCACGCGTTCGAGCGGTGTCATTCCCGGCACATGCATCCAGGAACGAGAGGTTGGCGAGGCAGACGTTACGCTGCGCTTTCCGCGCCGGTGGCTTGATAACTGGCAAGCCGTGTCGGCCGGATTCGGCCGGCTGATGGCGCAACTCCGCCCGCGGCCGGGCGACGGCCAACGGATGACGGAAGAAGATGACGTTAACAGTGATGCTTTCCGGGCGGCCGGTGCCCGCTAATCCAAGTCCGTCCCCAGGATCGCCATCTGAAAATTATACGAACGCTCGCTGTCCTCGTCGTCGACAAAGAGGACGCCGACAAACTCCTCGCCTATATAGACTTCGGCGGAGTCGTCCTTGCGCGGACGCGGCACGACGCGAATTCGCGCATTGCCAAACAGCTTCTTGAGATAGGCGTCGAGCTTCCTGACTTCTTGTAGATCCACTGCGCATCTCCCGGCCGCAGCCCCCATAGCACGCCGCGCTGGACACAACAATCACGCCGGCGACGCTCCGCTTAGACCTCCTCGTTGAAGAGCTGGTCCATGCTGCGCGCTGGCTCTGGGCAACCGGCAACGCCGATGATTTTCGCCGGCACACCGGCCACAGTGACGTTGTTCGGCACGGATTTGATCACCACGGAGCCGGCGGCGATGCGTGCACAATGCCCGACTTCGATATTGCCGAGTATCTTCGCCCCGGCTCCGATCATGACGCCATAACGAATCTTTGGATGACGGTCGCCCGCTTCCTTGCCCGTCCCGCCGAGCGTGACGCCGTGGAGGAGCGACACGTCATCCTCGATGACGGCGGTTTCGCCGACCACGAGCCCAGTGGCGTGATCGAGGAAAATGCCGCGGCCGATTTTGGCCGCCGGATGGATGTCGCATTGAAACGCCGCCGACGATCGGCTCTGCAGGTAAAGCGCAAAATCGCGACGATCCCTACTCCACAGCCAATGCGCCAGGCGATGCGTTTGAATGGCATGAAAGCCCTTGTAGTAAAGGACCGGCTCGATCAGCCGTTGGGTGGCCGGATCGCGGTCGCAGATCGCCATGATATCGGCGCGAAAGCTCTCGCCGATCGCTGGCGTGTCCTTCAGCGCGTCCATGTAGGCTTGGCGAATAAGTCCGCCGGACACGGCGCCATGATTGAGGCGCTCGGCCAGCCGGTAGACCACCGCGGCTTCGAGCGTATCGTGGTGCAAAATGGTCGAATAGATGAAGGTCGCCAGCGCCGGCTCGCGGCGTACCACGTCTTCAGCCTCGCGGCGAGCACGCGCCCACACCGGATCGACGGTGTCGAGAGCTGGCCTTGCCTGTTGTAGCGCCATGAGACTGTCTCCAAAAACGCCGAATGACCTTGCACCTTACTAACATAGATCGGCACCCACTGACATAAATCCAAGGGTCTCGTCGTTCAACGGCCTCGGCCAAAGGCCGGCAACTGGTAGGCCTATGGCCGATCAAGGCCTATTCTTGAGAAATTCGAGAACGCCAGCCTTGAACGTCTTGTCGCCGACGGCCAACATGTGATCGCGGTCGGGGATGACCAGCGCCTTTGCCCCCGGCACGAGGGCTGCAAGTTCCTCCGCTGATCCTGCAATCGCGTCCTTGCCTCCCACCGCAACCAAGAGCGGCACGGCGATGGCGGCGACTTCGGTCCGGCTAAGGGGTTGGCGAGAACCACGCATGCAGGCGGCAAGCGCTTGCAGATCGGAATGCGTCTGCTCGGCGAAGCTGCGGAACTGACGGGCGGTCGGGTCGGTCACTTGCACCAGCGACGGCGCCTCAAGGCCCTCCGCGATCAGATTCGCGCTTTGGGGCCCCCCGACGCCACCATCCTCGACGAGGCGAATGCCGAGACCGCCGAACACCGCAGAGCGCACGCGATGCGGATGCGCAAGCGCCAAATGGGCGGCGATCCGCGCGCCCATCGAGTAGCCCATCACGTCGGCCCGGGGCAGACCGAGATGATCGAGCAGCGCAAGCACGTCCTCGGCCATCGCCGACGGAACATAGGCCGCCGGCTCATAAAGCTTGGATGAAGCACCGTGGCCGCGATTATCGAGCGCAATGGAGCGGTATCCCGCCCCGGTCAGGGTCGCCGTCCAACTTGGTCCGACCCAGTTAGTCTCCTTATTCGAGGCGAAGCCGTGCACCAGCACGACGGGGGCGCCCTGCCCCTGATCGATGAAAGCGATCTCAACTCCGTCATGAACAAAACGCGACATTTTGCGACCTTAGCAGCTCCCGTTGGCATTTGGCAGCAACGTGGCCCTGCATTGGGTTGAGCGATTAGCTCGCTGTTACTAGTGTCTCGATTCCGAAGTTCGCTTCATTATGCGGCACCCTCGTTTGCGAACTTCGGAATCGAAGGACACTGGCAACTTATTGATCTCGTGTGGCTTTGGTTCAGAAATCCGCATGACGAGGTCGCGGCAGAAATGATGCGGACTTCTGAACCGCCACAGCTAGGAATTAATGGAGGGCGCGGCTATGGTGCGCGCCGAGCACAACCGGGCGTTCGGCTTCCGTCGCGACAAATTCAGGATCGCAAAAGCATGACAGATGAAATCGTTCCTCACTTTCACAACGACCCGGGCGTGCCGGTCATCGAGATCGGCGCGAAGAAATTCATGTGTGTCGGCGCCATGCCGCCATTCGATCACCCCCACGTGTACTGCGACATGGGCGAGGATTCCGAATACGTGTGTCCATATTGCTCGACACTCTATCGTTACGATCCCACGCTTGCGCCCGGTGCGGCGCGGCCGCCGCAATGCGCGCTTCACGATAAGGCGGCGTGAGCCGCCCTGCAGAGAGCAATAACCTGACGCCGTTGCGAACCGTCATAGTGGCCGGCGCGGGCATTGCCGGGTTGACCACGGCTTTGGCCCTCGCCCGCAACGGCTTCCGCGTCGTGGTTCTCGAACAAGCCGAACGGCTTGAGGAGACCGGCGCCGGCCTCCAGCTTTCGCCCAATGCGACGCGTACCTTGATTGATCTCGGACTGTCGGAGCCGCTGAAGCCGCACCTTGTCGCTCCCGCCGGGTTGCGCGTGCTCAGCGCGGAAACCGGCCGCGAAATTGTGCGCATTCCGCTGGGCGAAACGGCGGCACTTCGCTACGGCGCACCGTATTGGGTCATTCATCGCGGCGATCTGCAGGCGACCCTCGCCGGCGCGGTGGCACAGAACCTTAAAATCACGATGAAGCTCGGGATGCATCTGGACGACTTTGTCGCGCATCCGAACGGCGTCACGGTGTCCGTCCACGGCGGCGCCGGCGCAACCTACGAGCACGGGATTGCGCTCATCGCCGCCGATGGATTGTGGTCGGCAACACGAGCGCAGTTCGGCTACGGTGAACCGCCGCGTTTCTCCGGGCGTACCGCCTGGCGTGCCCTTGTGCGAGCGAAGGACGTTTCGCCGGAATTCACCGAGCCGTTCATTCACCTCTGGCTTGGGCGCAACGCCCATCTCGTGCATTACCCGATCAAGGGCGGCAGCGTCATCAATGTCGTTGTCATCGTGGACGACGGTTGGAGCGCGCCTGGCTGGAGCATGCCGGCCGCACGCACCGACCTGCTATCCCATTTCCCGGTGCGCCAATGGGCACCGCGGGCATTGGCCCTGATCGGCGCACCGGAAGCATGGCTGAAATGGGCGCTGTACGATCGCCGGCCGATCTTGCGCGGTTCGAAGGGACCGGTAGCGCTGATCGGCGATGCTGCCCATCCCATGCTTCCGTACCTCGCCCAGGGCGCCGCACTCGCGATTGAAGACGCTGCGGTTGCGGCAGGCTGCCTCGCCCGCATGCCGGATAATGCCGCGGCGGCGCTGCGCAGCTACTGGACGCAGCGGCGCGCGCGCGCCTGGAAGGTGCAGCGACTCGCCGCACGCAACGGCAGCCGCTATCACCTTGCTGGCTTCCGCGCTATTGTGCGCAATACCGCGATGCACGCGCTCGGTGGCACACGACTGCTGCATCACTACGATTGGCTTTACCATTGGCGCCCGCCGGCCGTGCCATTGTCGCTCGACTGAACATCTTTTAAAACCTCGCAATCCCCTCATGAACTCGAACATCGCCTCAGACTCACTCTTTCCGACCACGATTGCTGGCAGCCTGCCGAAGCCCGTCTGGCTCGCAGAGCCGAACCGGCTATGGGCACCGTGGCGCTTGCAGGGCGAGGAGCTTGCCACCGCCAAAGACGATGCCACGCTGATCGCGATCAAGCTGCAGGAGGATGCGGGCATTGACATTGTCTGCGATGGCGAACAGGCCCGCCAACACTTCGTTCACGGCTTTCTCCGGACGGTGGACGGCATCGATTTCGACAAACAGGTCGAAATGGGCATACGTAACGATCGCTACAAGGCGATGTGCCCGACGGTGGTGGGCAAAGTCGGGCTGTGTTCACGCGTTCACGCCCGCGAGGCGCGGCTGGCGCGCGCCCACACCAGACGAAAGCTCAAATTCACCCTGCCCGGCCCGATGACCCTCGTGGACACGCTCGCCGATGCCCATTACGGCGATCGGGTGAAGATGGCGCTCGCATTCGCGGCCTTGCTCAACGAGGAGGCGCGCGGACTGGTCGCCGACGGCGTGGACGTGATCCAATTCGACGAACCGGCCTTCAACGTCTACACCGATCAGGCCGCGGGATGGGGGATCGAAGCGTTGCACCGGGCGATCGACGGGTTGGCGTGCAAGACGGCGGTTCACATCTGCTACGGCTACGGGATTGCGGCCAATATCGCCTGGAAGGCCGGACTGGGCGCCGAATGGCGACAATACGAGCGCTTTTTCCCGGCGTTGGCAAAGAGCCGCATCGATCAGGTTTCCCTTGAATGCATCAACTCACGCGTGCCGCTGCATCTACTTGAACTGCTTGACGGCAAAGACGTGCTCCTCGGCGCGATCGACATCGCCACCGAGGCGATCGAAACGCCGGAGCAGGTCGCCGCGGTGCTCGAACAGGCAACACAACACGTTCCCAAGGAAAGGATCGTCGCCTGCACCAACTGCGGGATGGCACCGATGCGCCGCGACACGGCCGAAAAGAAACTGCGAGCGCTCGTGCAAGGCGCGAAGTTGGCGCGCGCAAAGCTGAGCTAATCTTCGCTCAACAGGTCGCGCAGCACAACGGCATGGCTCAGATCGAGTTCGCGCGTCGCGGTGACCAGCGTTGCCGCGCGACCTTTGATCGAGGCGCGCAGCGCCGTAAGCTCGTCCTCGTGCGCGGCAAGCTCGCTGCGATAGCGACGGCGAAATTCTGCGAAACGCTGTGGATCATGTCCGTACCATTTGCGCAAGGCGGTCGATGGCGCAAGCGCACGCGGCCAGGCATCGATCTGCAGCGCTGCTTTGGTCATTCCGCGCGGCCACAAGCGATCGACAAGGATGCGTACTCCGTCATCGACAGAAGGCTTGTCGTAGGCGCGCTTGATGCCGAGCCGCTGCAACCGCGATTGTCGCGTTTGGGTCGAGGCCTTGTGCATCATCCTGTCACTCGCACTTTGCTCGCGATGGCTGCCGTAGGATAGACCAGAAGACGGCAGGCGACAGCCGGGCCGCGACCTAATCTTGGCGACGCCTGTTCCGGGAGAAAGCACTGCGCGAACAGCGCGCCAATCCATTGCCTTCGCCGAGCGAGGCGGCGGGAAATTTCAACTCTCCAGGACCTGCGCCTTCCGCTCAATGGATCGTGTGATCGCTGGCGTACGTGGATGCAGCGGCGGGCGCTGCCGGCCCAGGCACGGACGTGGTTACCGGTGCCTGCGGGGGCGCCGCCGCCGGCAGCGCGAACTGGCATTTGCGGGATGCCCCGGCCCGTTGCAAAAGTTTCTCCTGTTCAAGGACTTTCTGATAATCGCTGCGGTAGGCCAGTGCCCCGATCACGGTGCCACCGCCGCCTTCATCCGCCTTGTCGATGAGGTTGCGCAACTGCTTCTGGCGCGTCGTCAGGCCGTCTCGCTGCGCGGCGAGCTGCTTGCAATTATAGCCGTCGTACATCGCGGGATCGGCAATGAAGGCGCCTATCCCGTCGCCATGGGCGCAGGAGCAAAGCGTGAGGACCATCAGAATAAAAGCAGCGGCCCACGACGCCCCGACCGGCGATATGCGCGGCGACCCGGAGTACGATCGAGCGGCGACGGCGAGGCGGAAGGCGCAGGCGGCACGCGCGACCGCCCGCGCTCGCTGGGCGATGCGTTCGACCGCAGCATCGACGTGACCGCAAGTTATCATGAGCACCATCCGCCCTCTGCGGGCTGCTGCGCAAACCCCGCGCTGCGCGAATACCCACCCTCAGCCTGCCTCCTACGACACAAATAAGGCAAACCAGAGGGCTGCGGCGACCGGGAAGCCGAACGCGGTCGGAATGGCGTGCAGATTTCCCAACCAAAGCCACACGAGGTCAATAAGTTGCTAGTGTCCTTCGATTCCGAAGTTCGCAAACGAGAGTGCCGCATAATGATGCGAACTTCGGAATCGGGACACTAGTGATCGATGAATTCGACGCCGACTGTCATCCCCTTTTGCCAGACGAGGCGACAAATTCGTCGGGCAGCGCCGCGCGAACTGAGCAGCAGGAGAAAACGGTGCGGCAGCTCCCGCTCGCTCGCCATAACAAGCCGAGCGCCGCTTTCCGAAATATCCGCGATCGCGCAAATCTGCGGCACGGCTTTTTTGCCGGTTAGAATTTTCGCCGAATAGTGGAACTGGCGCCGTGGCTTCTTGCGCAGTTCTGTTTGGAACCTTCCGATGGCAGCCATCGCACCCCGGTTTCTGGCGAGCGGAAAGCCAAAAAGCAAAATGTTAAATCTACGCGACCATTTCTAACGAACCGTAAACCCATTAATTCTTGCAACACCACGGGTCGCGGCGGACGCGAACACACTCGCGGCCGCAGCGCGGAAGGGAGCGGCTTTGACAAAACCGCGCGCCGCGGCTGAACCGGGCACAAAGAGAGGACGCTTTGGGAGGCTCTGACAGCCTTTTCGTATTTGGCAAGCGTGTGGCCCGCAATGCTGCCCGGATCGTCGCACCAGTGACGATCCATTGGCTACAAGATCACCCGACGATGATTCGGTCCTCGACGAACCTCACGCCAGCGGCGGACCAAGCGGCGCTTTCAACCGCATTCTTCTCATTCCAGGTACCGACCTTGCCTTCGAGGAGGACCCGGTCATTGTCGCGAACCGTGACGCGAATCCCTTTCGCTTCGACTTCGGCGTGCCGCTTCAATGCATCCTCGATTTTCCCCTTGATATCACCCGCTTTCACATGAGGCCTGATCTCAATGTTGTTTATGACTCCCCGTACGCCGGAAAGCTTTCTGACATCTTCCTCGGCTGTCTTCTTTTGGTAGAACCAATCGATGTTGCCGGAAAGCGTCACCCAGCCGTCGCGAACCATGACCTGGATCGAGCCGCTCGGGACCAGCGTGTCCCAGCCAAGAATGTCCACGGCACGCTTGGCGATTTCATCGTCGGCGGTCTTCTTGTCTGAGGCGTAACGAACCTCGATTTCATCGGCAATTGCCTGGATACCCCTGACGCGACGCGTAGCGGCAACTGCCGCGGTTTTCTCAGCGTAGCTTGCGACGTGCCCGCTAAGGGTTACGGTTCCTCGTTCGACGGTAACGCCGATATGAGCGGCATTGACGCTTGGCTCGAACTCCAGCTCATCCAGGATATTTTGTCGTAGTTGAAGGGCCGCATTCATAATAACCTCCTGTCCAATGCGTCTTATCGACCACGGCTACAGAGCACGGTCCGAAAAAAATCCATTGACCTAGATCAAAGCTCTTCGCCGCTTCCTTGTCACTGCCGCTAACGAGACTGCCGCGGCTTGGTTGCCGGCCGCTTTGAACGCGTTGCATGTAGCAGCGCCTATACATAGCTTGAATATAAATCCTGAGGCAGGGTTTGCATTCTCTCGAGCCCTTGCTTACGCGTCTCTCGAACGATTTAGTCTGTGCGACAGCGCATTCACCGAATCTCCTTTTAGCTGACTTTGCAAACTCAGCGTGCGGGAGACCGCAAAGGCGCGGACCACGCTTTGATCTTTATCAAGTGAAAAAATAGAGGCTTTAGTTATTTTGAGTTATGAGCTTTGGCGGCAATAAAGATGCCGAGAGCAACACGTTGCAAACACAAGCTTTGCTTGCGGTTGTAACAACGCTGGTCCGCGAGCTACGCGGCTCAAGTTCCGCTCTCTTCAATGTATCGCTATCGAGCAGGCTGGATCGCGATCTCGGCATCGACAGCCTCGGCCGGACTGAGTTGGTCATACGCATTGAGCGCGCTTTCCGGATACGCCTGCCTATTAGCGTGATGGCTGAAGCGAGCACTGTGGGCGATCTCCTAAAAATCCTGGAAAAGACCACGTCCGAATCCGGCTCTCTGGAAATTCAGACCGTTGAAGAAATTCCTAAAGCGGACACGCTGACCGTCACTCCGGCAACTGAAGCCAATACGTTGCTCGAAGCCCTCGAATGGCATGTTGCACGAAATCCTGACCGACCTCAGGTGACAGTCCTGCAAGACGAAAATATCGTCATCGCTACACTTTCTTACGGCGAGCTCGCGAGGTCTGCACGGCAGCTCGCGGGTGGCTTGATTGCGCGCGACGTTGCACCTGGAGATCGGGTAGCGGTTATGCTGCCGGCCGGCGCGGACTTCTTCACGGCCTTTTTCGGCACACTCTACGCCGGCGCCGTGCCGGTGCCGATCTATCCACCCATGCAATTATCGCAGCTCGAGGACTACGTGCGCCGGCAAGCGACGATTCTGCGCAACGCCGAGACCAAAATCCTGATCACCGTGACCGAGGCTTTGCGTCTCGGCGGTTTACTACGCGGATTGGTGCCGTCGTTGAGCGCCATCGAGAGCGTTGCCAACCTCATGGCCGCGCCATCGCCGCCTTCGTTGCCAAACATCGACGATTCGGCCGCCACGGCGCTGATCCAATACACGTCAGGCAGCACCGGCGATCCGAAAGGCGTCGTACTCAGCCACGCGAATCTGCTGGCCAATATCCGCGCCATGTTCACGGCAATCGGTGCGACACCCGCCGAGATTCTGGTGAGTTGGCTGCCGCTGTACCACGACATGGGCTTGATCGGTGCCTGGCTTGCCCCGCTCTACGTTGGGGCCCGGTGCTACATCATGTCGCCGCTGAGCTTCCTGGCGCATCCGCAAAGCTGGCTGTGGGCCTGTCACCGTCACCACGCCACGATCTCAGCCGCGCCGAATTTTGCCTTCGAACTTTGTCTCAAACAAATCGACGACGCCGACATCAAAGGCCTCGACTTGAGTTCGCTTCGCTTCGTCGCGAACGGCGCCGAGCCAGTCAGCATTCACACCCTTCGCCGGTTCGTCGAGCGATTCGGTCGATATGGATTTCGTTCAACAGCGATGGCGCCGGTCTACGGCCTTGCCGAATGCGCGGTCGCCGTCACGCTTCCGCCAGCCGGTCGTGAACCGCTCATCGACCGTATCGATCGCGAGGCGCTGACTCGCCGCGGCATTGCCGAACCAGCGGCGGCCGGCGGTGCTTATGCCATCGAAATCGTCGCCTGCGGCCACCCCCTGCCCGGCCATGAGATTCGCATCGTGGACGACGCCGGTTGGGAGGTAGAGGAACGGCGGGAGGGCCGCCTCGAGTTTCGCGGGCCGTCCGCGACGGCTGGCTATTTCCGCAACGAGGCCAAGACGAGAGAACTCTTCCGCAATGGCTGGTTGGACAGCGGCGATCGCGCATACATGGCAGACGGTGACGTGTTCGTCACCGGCCGCATCAAGGATATCATCATTCGCGCCGGCCAACACATTTATCCGCACGAGTTCGAAGAGGCGATTGGCGAGATCGACGGTTTTGTCAAAGGTGGAGTAGCTACGTTTGGAGTCACTGATCCTGTTTCAGGTACGGAACGGGTCGTTGTTCTCGGAGAGACCAGGCAAACCGATACAACCGAACGCGAAGCGCTGATCGCCGCTGCGCGAAACGCCGCGACCGCCATCATGGGCTCGCCACCCGATGAGATCGTGCTGGTCGCTCCCGGAACCGTACCCAAGACCTCGAGCGGGAAGATCCGTCGAGCATCCGCCAAGGAGCATTACTTGGCTCGGGAACTCAATACGCCCAAACGGGCGCTGCGTTGGCAGATCATTCGCCTGTGGCTCGCGGGCCTTGGCGGCCAGTTCCAACGATCGGGCCGCGCGCTTGGTGAAAACCTTTACGCCGCTTGGTGGTGGGCCGTGCTGGCGACCTGCGTCGGCGCTGGAGCGGTTGCCGTCATCGCACTGCCGCGACTCGCTTGGCGTTGGGCCTGCGTTCGGATGCTGGCACGAACGGCGCTGATCGTCATGGGCATTCCCCTATCTGTAAGAGGGGTTGACCGCTTACCTGAGAGGCATGCACTTGTAGTCTTCAACCACGCGAGCTACGTCGATGCGATCGTGATTGCGGCGCTGTTTCCGAGCGCGCCCGCCTATTTGGTCAAAAGGGAGCTCTCCGGTCACCCGGTTGCCGGCCCACTGCTGCACAGACTAGGCGCCCTGTTCGTTGAACGTTACGACATGACTGGCGGCATCGCCGATATCACGGCCGCGACTGCGTTGGCCCGCGAAGGCCGGCTTCTGATCGTTTTTCCGGAAGGCACGTTCACTCGGCAATCCGGCCTTCTGGAATTTTTCACGGGTGCTTTCAAGATCGCAAGCGAGGCCGGCGTCCCGGTTTATCCGGGGGTGTTGCGCGGTACCCGATCGATCCTTCGGGGCGATCAATGGTTTCCCCGCCGGGGTCGCATCGACGTCGAAATCCTCGATCCAATCGCGCCCCACGGAACCGATTTTGCATCGATACTGCAACTACGCGATGCGGTTCGTCAGACGATCCTGTCGCATTGCCGCGAACCGGACTTGCGCGAATTGGTCAAGCCTCAGCCGAGCCGCATCACGTCCTCAAGCGTGCGCCAAGCGTCTTGACCTGCACATGCATGAAGCACTGCCCCGTGACCGATTGCAGCAAGGATGTAACAAGGAAAGTGCCATGATCTACGCGCCGCCGCGCAGCTCATGGTTCGGCATGCCCGGTCGTGTGCGTGGATAGTCAGTCTGCTGCGTTTCCCACGTGACGACGCCGCTTTTCACGTAAATCTTCCAGATGCATCCGCCGGTACAGTTCACGCCGCGGGTCGAGCGCACTTTTTGTCGTGCTGCCAGCGTTGGCGATAGCCTTCCTCCCACATTCGATCTTCGTGGCGCAATTCGCCAAGACCATCGGCGAACGATTCGCGCCGTCGGGCGAGGTAGGTGAGACTCGTTCGAGAAAGTGACTCATTCATGCCGCTCCTATCTAACTGAGCGACGCAGGAGTGCTGATCGGTATTTCCTCGCCCATGACCGGGAGGCGCCGGACCTCGGTCGTGTAGTTCAGAATCAAGGACACCCAGACGACCCCATAAAGGAACATGAAACAGCTAGAGTTGATTCCCAGCCAGTCCAAAACGATACCGAAGATAATGGGCAGAATAAAGCCGCCAAGAGCGCCGACGAGGCCGACTATCCCTGTAACCACGCCCATATTCTGGGGAAAATCATCTCCAACATATTTGAATGTCGAAGCCATTCCGCATGCGAATGCAACGCCCAGGACAAAGAGCAAGAGCGTAAAGGGCAATGCTGCCAATCCGATGTGAAACTGCGCCGGGCCACGGATGGTGTGCACAATAAAGTCGGTCTGCGGATAGGATAGAAGAAACAGGCTAATCCACGCGGCCCACTGCACCCACCAGGTGACGTTGTGGGCGCCGTAGCGATCCGCGAGCCAGCCGCCCAATGCCCTCAACACGCCGGCCGGCAACGAGAAGCAAGCGGCAAGCAGCGACGCCTCCGCGATGCTCAGCCCATACTCTTTCACGAAATATTGCGGCATCCAGACCGACAAGGCCGTGAAGCCACCAAAGACAATCGAGTAATATTGGCAGTACTTCCAGACTCGCAGGTCCTTGAGGGTCGCCAATTGTTGCCGCAGTGACATACCGCTCTTGCCTGGCGCCGAAACATCAGGTGCCGACAGGAACCAAAAGATCACCGCTGTGATCAGAAGCGCAACGGCGTAGAATCTGGGCACAAATTGCCAGCCATAGTGAGCCATCAGGACCGGGGCGATGAACATGTTGATGGCCGCGCCAGTGGTTCCCGCGCCGAACACGCCCATGGCAAAACCGCGCCGCTCTTTGGGAAAGAAGCGTGCGACGTAGGGTGTGCCAACGGCAAAAGAGGCGCCGACTACGCCGAGCGCCAAGCCAAGCAACAGGAACTGCCACAACTCCCTGGCATAGCTGGCGAACCAAACCGGGACCGCGCAGGCGACCAGCAGCAGCAACATGACAATCCGACCGCCAAACCTATCCGTCCAGATGCCGAGCGGCAGGCGCAATAAGGCTCCCGTCAACACTGGGGTTGAGGTGAGAAGACCAAATTCAGCCCCATTGAGACCGAGTTGGTTTCTGATCGGGATGCCGATCACGCCGAACATCAACCACACGGCAAAGCAGACGATGAATGCCCATGTGGTAACTCCCAGTACGATAAAGCTTCTGACATTTGACATGGTGTCTCGCTGTGCTCCGCTATAAGCGGGATGAACGCGGCACCACGTCGAGCCCCCCCCCGCCGCCGCACCAAAATCGCAAATGCAAGCTGATAGATACGGCGGCGGAAAGCGCTTTGATTTCCGTCAAAACGGACCGTGGCTACCTATTACAGCGCCAAGCACTGTGATCACACTGATGAACGTCAGGATTCGGTGCAGCCATTCCACACGTTTGAATGCAATTTCCGGTTTGGAAGCTGATTGCGCGAGAAGCCACCGCTGCAAGTTCAACGGCTCGACGATGAAAAGCATCAGTGTGAAGATGAGCCAAACGGCGACCATCGCGTCAATCCACCAATAGGCGGCATAACGGAAGCGATCCCACATATCGAAGCGATAGAGCATGTAGAAACCAGTTAGCCCCACAATCGCAGTCGATACCCTCGCCTGCCAAGCGAAACGTCGCTCGATCTGGTCAAACAGTTGCATCCGCTCCTGCGGAGACTTCACGCAACGAACTGCTGGCAGCAATACTGTCGTTACGAACGCAACGCCGCCGATCCAAAGTACGACAGAGACGACATGCAATGCCCGGACAATCGTAATGTCATTCATCGCCTGACTCCTGCCTCCTGGCTGTTTCGCCACCAGATTAAGACGCTTTCAGGGGTCATAATTTCTGGAGATAAGTGCCCTATCCCGCCGGAAAGCCGGAAGCATTGCCGTAATGGGCGGCAGCAGCCCATTCTTCAATATGCAAGAGCACTCCTAAATTCCCCTTTTTATGAATAAATCAGACAAACGCGCTTTGTCTTGACGTAGGTCAACGGAATTTGGTTTGAGCTTGAAGCTTGTCAGCTCGGCCGGCCCGTTCCCGGCAGGCTGGCCGTGCCTTCACTCGTCGTACGGAATACCCTGTTGGGGCGTCGATTCCTCGTGCAAGAGAGATGCAACAAGCCGATGCGCTGGGAGAGGTTCGAACTCCCGACCCCCAGATTCAAAGTATGAAACGCGGAAACCGTCGCAACGCTTTTGCCTTGGGTGAGCGTGCGCCCCTCCCCTCTGCGTTCGGCTCGAACGTCGGCAATGCGGGCGTCAATGTCACTCCGCCACTCACGATGCAGTGCCTGCGCCTTCAGCAGGTCCACAGGGCCGCTATTGAATCAAGCTTCCCATTGTGGCGTCCCCTTCCCCAAAACGCTGTCCGTAGGCTTCCGCTACGATATGGTTACTGGTGCGGTCGAGAGGAAACGCCCTTCTCTCTCGTAATTGTTTGATTTTATTTACGATTTTTTAGCGCCAGTCTGAGGTTCTGTAGTCGTTTCTGTAGTTATCACATCCGCACATCGACCGGCAGCCGTGGCACCTGCGTCGGGCAGGTCTGCTCTGCACCCGATAGCGAATGAACCGCAGACATCGCGGCAGGTCCGAGTTGTGCCAAAAGGAGACCTGCAACTTTAAGCTTCGACCTCGACTCGGGCCTCATCCGGGTCGAGCGGTTCGAAGCGAGCTTTAAGAACCTTGAATGTGTTTGGCGCGATATAAAGGTCGGCCCCGAGCCTCTCGTTCCTCTTTTCGATGCGGCTCCAGGCGACCTCATCGGAGCAAGAGAGACGATACAACACCGAATTGCCGCCAAGCGAAGCGACCAAGTCGCGAACCCTATCCCGTTCGCTTCGCCTCCAAAACCCGAAATCCAGAACGACCTTCATTTTCAGGGCTACGCAACGAGTCCAAACCGTCTCCATAACGCCGGACACGCGCTTGGCATACTCCGAAAACCGGGTTTCGGGTGGATCATCGCCGTAAAGTGATCGCATCCATTCGTCATGTGTGAACCGAATAGCGGCCTGTTCGACCTCTAGCCGCCGCGCCAGCGTCGTTTTGCCGGCTCCAAGGTAACCATGGATCAGAAAGACGGTTGCGGTATTCTGCTGCATGTTGCTGACACTATGCTGGCAGCCAACTCATACACCAGCTCGTTGGCTTGTATCGAGAGTCGCAAAATTGTGACTGAGATTGACGCACCTCTCGTGAAGCAACTGATCCGAACGCAGTTCCCTCAATGGGCAGAGCTTCCCATCGAGCCGATCGAGAACGGCGGCGGGGATAACAGGATTTTTCGCCTTGGCGACAGCATGTCAGTGCGGCTGCCGAGTGCGCTGCCCTATGTGGCTCAGGTCGAGAAGGAGCACCGTTGGCTGCCAGTGCTGAGGCCGCACCTGCCGTTCCCGATCCCGGAGCCGCTTGGTCTCGGGCTCCCGGTGCGGGCTACCCTTGGGCTTGGTCGATTTACGGCTGGCTCGATGGCAAACCGGCGCACAGGGCCCGCATCCATGATCTTGGTCGCTTCGCGGTGGACCTCGCCCGTTTTCTCGTGGCTTTGCGCGGAATTGACGCCCGTAACGGCCCTGTCGCAGGCACTCACAATTTTCACCGCGGCGGATCACTCAGGGTCTACGACACCGAGACACGCCAGTCGATCAGCATGCTTGCGGACGAGATCGACATCGCCACCGTGATGGAGGTCTGGGATTCGGCATTGGCAACGCAGTGGCGGGGGCCGGCTGTATGGGTTCATGGTGATGTTGCTGAAACCAATCTTCTGGTGAAAGAGGGCCGGCTGAATGCAGTAATCGACTTCGGATGCGCAGGCGTGGGCGATCCGTCCTGCGATCTAGTTATTGCGTGGACATTCCTCGATCCAACTTACCGGAAGGAATTCCGCTCAACCGTTGCGCTCGATCCGGCGACCTGGAAGCGCGCGCGGGGCTGGGGGATTTGGAAGGCCCTCATCACATTGGTGCAGCTTCGCGACACCAATCCAATAATGGCCAAGAAGGCACGTCAAGTCATCCGCGATATTCTCGACGATCATTTATAAGTCGCCCAGCAGAACGCATGACCGCACTGGGTCACTCGCGCGATTTTGCCGCATTTTGAGCATGTCCGCTTGTCCCCCGATCGCGACCTGAAAACCGACCGCAAAGATTTCGCGCTGAGAACGAATCCACAGCGATGTCGGCTTTCTGCTTGATCGCGTCACGCGAGCGGTGGCTCACGATGTCGGCGTGGTGCCGATATTGTTGCAAAAGTCCTTTTGCACAGCTGTCCAAAAATTCTGCGGGCCGTAGACGCGGATTTGGTGTAAAGACGTGAGGGGACTGATCGTCTCGCGTCAAACTCACCGACGACTTCGGTAACGCGATTGAGGGTATACGAATCGGCGATCGTCTCCCGCTTCTTGTTTTCGCGAAAGATTCGCGGCGCTGCAACTTTCGACTTTTGCAACACAATCTGCCACTTGCGGACATGATCCTGGGCGTGCAAGGGGGATCGAGCTTCGAACGCAACCCCGGCCCATTATGAACGTGAAGCCCGATCTCCAATTCCCGTTAGTTATGGCCCAGTCAATTGTTGACCACGTGGTTCCGGGCCACAGGGTTGCGACGATTTCCATGGTTCATGGGGGCGAGATTGCAGCAGTTCACGAGATCACCTTCGTCAACAGCACGCATCCGCCGCTCGTGGCGAAGGTCTATCCCGACGCGCTGCATTGGAAGATGCAAAAGGAAGTGACCGTCGTTGGGCTCATCCAGGATCGCCTCAGCGTTCCTGCACCGCGCGTTCTTTATGCGGACGACTCGAAGAAATTGCTGGTCCTCAACTTCATCGTGATGAACAAGCTCGCAGGCTTGATACTCGGTCCCCTGGAAAGGACTTTGGACTCGGAGCAATTGGCCCACGTTTACGTACAAATCGGACAATTGCTTCGCGAGTTTCACCAGATCAGCATGGAAGCGTTCGGTTATATCGGCCCGAATGGCATACGGACCGCCCATGCAACGAACCATGCTTATTTGGCATACCAATTCCAGAGGAAGCTCAAGCAGTTCACGGAGCGGGGCGGTTCGCATGAACTGGCGCAAAGGATCGCACACCACGTCAAAGGGCGCGTCCAACTTCTCCAGGCCTGCAAGCGCGCAGTGCTTTGTCATAACGACCTGCACGCCGGAAATCTCCTGGCCACAATAACGGAACGAACTGTGCGCCTGACCGGTGTCTTGGACTTTGAGGGTGCGCTTGCGGGTGACCCGCTGATGGACGTTGCCAAGGCGCTCTACTATCTAGGCGAGGAGCGCAAGCGCGCCCTGCTCCAGGGCTACGGCGACATGGAACGAGAACACTGGTCCGAGACACTTGATTTTTATCACTTGTATTTTGTTCTCGAACTTTGGTGCTGGATGGCTGAGATTGGCAACGAGCAATCGCTCGACAAGCTCGCAACGGATTTGGAGCGCTACAGCACAGCATAGCTGTGCCCAGTTTGGATCACTGCCAGGAGCCGGTAATCGCTTTGAATACCGTCTTGTCACTCAAGATGCTGCAAACGGTCCGCAAAAATCGAGAGTAGTCGGCTTCGATCCGCAGCCGCCGCCGGCAATGGGTTACGATTGAACGTTTGGCCATGTTCTGACATCAAATCGACGAGAAAGAGAACAACGTAAAGCTCGAAAAGCCGATCTTTTTCGTAGCCGGCAGCATTCAGCCACGCATCGATGTAGCGGGTCGGGCCACCGGACGCCAGTAGCGAAGCCAACGTCAGTGCAATGACGTAACGCGGATCGCCGAAGCAAAGGTCGTCAACGTCCACGATGCCCGAAAAGCTCCCTGCGGGGGTTACGATGACGTTCTTGGTAGTTGTGTCATGGAGAAATGGAATCGGAGCCAGCGAGTCCAATTCATGGTGGGCAAGCGATACGAGTTCGGCTACGGCATTGACAGAGTCTTCGCTGAAGAGTTTGGCCGCGGCGATCCGCTTGCGCGATCTGGCAAGATTATCTTGTAACACCCCTGACCAACAATTGTGCGGCGCATCTTCGGGAGCGACGCCATAGCCATATCGCCGACCCGAGGTGGCCCTGGCTGTAGTCCTTTGCGCCTGCGCCACCTGCCTGGCGATGATCTCTAAGCTCGAATCGGAGAGTTCTCGGATCGCAGCGCCGAGATCAACTCCCGGCAACCGCTCTAGAACGAGATGCGAGAAGCGATGGTTCACGCCATCGGCGATTATCTTCGGCAGTGGAACGCCTTGAGGGCGTAGAAGATGCGAGAGCTTAAGAGCCCCTGCCATGGCCGACCGGCTGTGCTCCGCCGCAACGCGGACAACTACAGGCGGCCTAGTAGCAAAGGTCGCCTCGAAAACGTAGTGGTGTCCACCGGTCGGAAACCGCCGCACTGCGGTCGGCGGACAGCCGACCGCGGCGGTCGCGAGATCACGCGCAACGGCAGTGCTTGGTGCGTCGATTGTCAAGATAACGCAACGATATTCGTCCGCCAGAAGCGCATCAACACCGAACCCGGATGCGTTCGGGGCGTCCGTGCGCCGGCACGTCTGCTGTCGGTCAGGAACATCAGCTTGCAGCGCCAACTAGGTTGCGGTGTCTCCGCCACCCTTTACGATGCCTTGGATGATGAAGTTGATGGCGTCTTGGCGCGTCATGTCCTGCTCACCGAGAAGCCGCGCGGCGGGGCTCTGTGTCTCGAAGAATATGGGCACAAGAACCTCCGCGCCGGTAAGTGCGGGGCGGCCTCGGCCTAACACGAAGCCCTCCGCGCAACGCATCACGCGGCCAAAAGCGGCGGTCGGTTTGGTCTCGCCGCCGGCATCGATCACAATTCTTTTTAGGTCGTTGTCGATGTAGTTCGCGAGATGATCTTTTAGCGGGGCAATATCGACCTTGCAGGCACTCATCACTGCCGAAGCGTCTACGTCATCCGTCAGGGCGAGCAAGAGATGCTCCAGCGTCGTGTACTCATGCTTTCGCTGGTTGGCGTAGGCGAAGGCCCGGCTCAGCGTCGTCGAAAGCTCGGTAGAAAACACGGGACCGCTTTCGTCGGTCGGATGGGCGGAAAACGCTGGACGGCTTTGGGTGGTCGAACGCTGAGGCGGGGGGATGGCGTTGTTGCGAGCACTGGCCTTTTGCTCGCTGATCGAGGCTGAGAGAGTATTCCAGTCGGCCACGCCGAATACCTCAGCAATCAGTTCGAGGCTTTCGCTGTTGGTGACCTTGTGCCCCTTCGTAGCAAGAGCCGCACGCAGGGTGTGCGCCATGGCTTTGGCGTCGCGGAAGTCGCGCATGTCTTGATCCTTTGCTTGAACGAAACTGGGGGTGCCAGGGCTTGCGTTGCTGACCCGTTCGTTCGGGCAAAGGCTATGAAAAGGCTGCGATACGTTCACCGTACCCCGAAGGGCGCAAGCAGCAGGTCGTATCTACCGACAACAAAGGTCGCCTAAGGCCGGGTCGGTGTCAATCACCTGTCGCGCAACCACCGGCGCACTGCGATGTCGGAGTTGGGTCAAACTGCGAAGAACTCACGCAAGGCACTCACTTCCGAGTTGCCCCCCAATAAGACACATGGTGCGGCCGAGAGGACTCGAACCTCCACGGGTTGCCCCGCTAGCACCTCAAGCTAGTGCGTCTGCCATTCCGCCACGACCGCATGTGGGGTGGGACACGCGCATGCCGCGCGCGAGATCGCCGATGTAACAGTTCGCCTCCCGATGGACAAGGTGGTCTGCAACGCAGTGGCGAGGACGGCCGGACTTCGCGACCGTCAGGCCGACTCCGGCGACCGCGGCAAAAGCTGCTTGACCTCGACCGCTATGCGGTTACCGCTGACGATGACGGTTCCCCGCGCGACCGGCAGGTTGTTGGCGAGAATGCGAACTTCGTCGTCTTCGGATGCGTCGAGTTCTATGATGGCGCCGCGGCCTAGCCGCAAGACCTGATGGATCGGCATCGAGGTCGTGCCCAACACCACCGCAATATCCACTGCTACGTCGTCGAGTTTGGCCAAGGCGCCCCCCGCAAAGGTTTGGCTGTAAGGACGGCGGAGGTATTATTTCACCTTGGATGGTTACGAGGTGGTTAACGGCGCGCGCATAGACCTCACGGCGTTCGACACGCTGTCGGCGCGGCCCCACACCCCCTAGATTAAGCGTTGCCCCTACTCCAGTCCGGGCACGAGCACTTGGCTTTGAGGACGTGAACGCTACGCGCGACAATCTGACGATCGGGCTCTTGCCGCGAGCCGGCGAACCGCCGGTCGAGTGGCAGGTCAGCCATACGCCGGTCGACTACGACAGGGCGCTCGCGGTCATGACGGCGCGCGCGGCAGCGATAGCCCGCGGCGAAGCGCCCGAACTGGTCTGGCTCCTCGAACATCCGCCGCTCTACACCGCCGGCACTTCGGCGCGGCCCGCAGACCTGATCGAGGCGCGGTTTCCCGTTTACGTCGCCGGCCGTGGCGGGCAGCTCACTTATCACGGCCCCGGCCAGCGGGTCGGCTATGTGATGCTGGACCTGAGGCGGCGCACGCCGGACGTACGACGCTTCGTCGCCACGATCGAGCAATGGATCATCGAAACGCTCGCCGCCTTCGGCATTCGCGGCGAGCGCCGCGACGAGCGAGTCGGTGTCTGGGTGCGTCGTCCCGGCAAGGGCGAGGGTTTTGAGGACAAGATCGCGGCGATCGGCATTCGCATCCGCCATTGGGTGACGCTGCACGGCTTCGCTCTCAATGTTGCGCCAGATCTGACGCATTTTTCCGGCATCGTGCCCTGCGGCGTTGCCGAGCCGCGCTTCGGCGTCACGTCGCTGGCCGACCTCGGATTGGCGGCGACCATGGCCGACGTGGACGCGGCGCTACGCGCGGCGTTCCAACCGCTGTTCGGTACGGCCGTTGACGCTCAAGCGCTCGCTAGCAACGAAAACTGCTCGCCGCGCCGGCGCAGTGCCAATTCTTCGGAGCTCGCCTCGCGCTGATCCACCGTCTCGACATGGGCGCCGGACGGACCCTCGCGGCACAACTCGATCATGGCGAGGACGCCTCCCTCCGCACCCGCGAAGATGGCCTCGACCGAGCCGTCGCGCCGGTTGCGCACCCAGCCTTCGATGCCCTGCTCCAACGCCATCATCTGCGTCCAGGCACGAAAGCCCACGCCCTGCACCCGGCCTCGGATAACGACGCGATGAATAAGGGCCATCTTTTCCGCCGATCAGATTCAACGAACCGCAGCGCGTCGCTCTAGTGGAGCGGATTTGACATTCGCCACCCCAAGCCACTCGCTCATCAAGCGAATATCAAATCCAAAAGCTCCATTAGCACTAATAGTTGCTAGTGTGGCGGTTCTGAAGTCCGCATCATTCCTGCCGCGACCTCGTCATGCGGATTTCTGAACCAAAGCCACACGAGATCAATAAGTTGCTAGTGTCCTTCGATTCCGAAGTTCGCAAACGGGGGTGCCGCATAATGATGCGAACTTCGGAATCGGGGCACTAGTGGTCCTTTGCTTCCAACATTCGCACGAGGGCGTGCCAAAAAGGGGATGCGAATGTTGGAATCGGACCACTAGCAAATCGGCGCGCGGCCCGCGAGCCGAAACAGGACAGGGTCGGAACGAACAATCCCGCGACCACGCGCCGATGCAGAAGGCATCCCCTCGGCGAAATCGGTGTGCGCATCACTGACATCGCAGCCGG
>JASHOR010000001.1 GCA_030041005.1 Xanthobacteraceae bacterium | reverse complement strand
GTTCGCAAACGAGGGTGCCGCATAATGATGCGAACTTCGGAATCGGGACACTCGTGTGGCGGTTCAGAAGTCCGCATCATTCCTGCCGCGACCTCGTCATGCGGAGTTCTGAACCAAAGCCACACGAGATCAATAAGTTGTTAGTGTCCTTCGATTCCGAAGTTCGCAAACGAGGGTGCCGCATAATGATGCGAACTTCGGAATCGGGACACTAGGACAGATGCGGTTGAGCACCATGGCATGCGCTCTCGCTTGTCGGCGCGGCGCGGGGTACAGTCCCGCGCTTCGGCGGCCCGGACCATGAGAAAACGGCATGACAGATCGAACACTGAACGTCATCAGCGTGTGCGGCAGCCTGCGCAAGGGCTCCTACAATCGAATCGTCATGAATGCATTGCCGGCGCTGGCGCCGGAGGGCATGCAGATCAAGGAGGCGCCGCCGATATGGGAATTCCCGCTGTATAATGCCGACATTCAGAATTCGACCGGCTTCCCGGAGCCGGTGCAAAAGCTCGGTGACGCAATCCGCTCAGCCGATGGCGTCATCTTCAATTCGCCGGAATACAATTTCGGCATTCCGGCGCCGTTGAAGAACGCGATCGACTGGGTCTCGCGGCTGCCGAACCAGCCATTTGTCGGCAAGCCGGTCGCGTTGCAATCGGCTTCGCCCGGGCCGGTCGGCGGCGCGCGCGTGCAATACGATCTGCGCCGTTCAATGGTGTTCCTCGACGCGCTTACCCTCAATAAGCCGGAAGTCTTCATCGGCAATTGTGCTCAGCGGCTTGACGAGAAAACCGGCAAGATCACCGACGAGCAAACCATTGGCTTCGTCCGGCAGCAGCTCGCTGCCTTCGCCAAGTTCATTCGCGCGCACGGCGTCAAGGGCTAGTCTCCGCATTTCCGAAGTTCGCAAACGAGGGTGCCGCACTCGGGCCTTTTGTGCTTACTAGGCCGCCCGCCGGTGCGGGCGATGGCCCAAAGGTGAGGGGGAATTGATCGTGTCCGACAACCAGCTCAACGTCGTCGTTATCTGCGGCAGCTTGCGCAACGGTTCCTACAACGCGGCGCTTGCGCGCACACTGCCGGCGCTGGCTCCGCCCGGCATGGCGCTCAAACCAGCGCCAGCCTGGGACAAAATGCCGATCTACAATCACGATATCCAGGGCGCGACCGGCTTTCCCGCGGAAGCGGTTGCTTGGGCCGACGCCATCCGCGCCAGCGACGGGGCAATCATCGTCTCGCCGGAATACAACTGGAGCATTCCGGGCGGACTGAAGAACGCCATCGACTGGGTGTCGCGCATGAAGGACGTGCCGTTCAAGGAGAAGCCAGTCGCGCTGCAATCGTGCGCCGGCGGCGTGCTCGGCGGCTCGCGCATGCAGTATCACATGCGCCAGTGCCTGACCTCGGTCGACGCGCTCTTGTTCGGCAAGCCCGAAGTGCTTGTCACTTTTGCTGCCAAGAAATTCGACGAGAAGACGCTTGAACTGATCGATCAGCCGACCATCGACGTGGTGAAGCAGCAGCTCGCCGGCTTCGAGAAGTTCGTCAGGCGGCTCAACGGGAGGAAATGATAATGGGCCGGCTCGACAACCGCGTGGCGCTGCTGACCGGCGGCGCCAAAGGCATCGGGCGCCATTACGCGCAGGCGCTCGCCGCGAACGGCGCGCGGCTGATGATCGCCGACGTCGCCGACGGCAAGGACGTGGCGGCTGCGATTGCGCGCGAGCACGGCGCCAATTCGGTCGCCAGTTGCGTCAGCGACGTGAGCGACGAGGGCGCGGTCAAGAGGCTGGTTGCCGAGACGACAGAGCGCTTCGGCAAGATCGATATCCTGGTCAACAACGCGGCGCTGTTCGCACCGCTCGCCGAGCAGAAGGTCACCGAAATCGACCCGGCCCTGTGGGATCGCGTCATGGCGGTCAACGTGCGCGGCGTATTTCTCATGACCAGGCACGTTGCCCCCCACATGATTGCGCAAAAATACGGAAAGATCATCAATATCAGCTCCGGCACCGTGGCCCGAGGCATTCCCAATTTCGCCCATTACGTCACCTCGAAGGGCGCGGTCACGGCATTCACCCGCGCGGTTTCGCGCGAACTCGGCGAGCACAATATCTGCGTCAATAATCTTGCGCCGGGCTTCACGCTCTCCGACAGCGTGATTGCCGAAAATCCCGGTCATCTCGCCCATTCGCAAGCGCCCTCGATCGCGCGCCGCGCGCTCAAGCGCGATGAATACCCGCAGGATCTGCTCGGCGCACTGATCTTTCTCGCCTCCGCCGATAGCGATTTCATCACCGGCCAGACCATCGCGGTCGACGGCGGGGCGACGAATACCTGAGACGAACACGCGAGCGGGCTCGTTCCACGTCGCTCGGGACCGGCTTCGTGCTGCCGCCCGTCGAACGATCAATAGCGCGCATTCCCCGGCGTGCGCGGGAAAGGAATGGCATCGCGCACATTGGACAGTCCGGTGACGTAGGCGAGCGTACGCTCGAAGCCGAGCCCGAAGCCGGCGTGCGGCACGGTGCCGTAACGGCGCAGGTCGCGGTACCAGGCGTAATGCTCCCGGTCGATGCCGCGTTCGGCCATGCGCGCGTCGAGGATTGCGAGCCGTTCCTCGCGCTGGCTGCCGCCGACGATCTCGCCAATGCCCGGCGCCAGCACGTCCATCGCCGCGACGGTTCTGCCGTCGTCGTTCAATCGCATGTAGAACGCCTTGATGTCCTTGGGATAGTTCATGACGATCACCGGCTTTTTGGCGTATTTTTCGGTCAGATAGCGCTCGTGCTCCGATTGCAGGTCGATGCCCCAGCGCACCGGGAATTCGAATGTTTCCTTCTTCTCTTGCGCCCGCTGCAAAGTCGAAACGGCCTCGCCGTAATCCATGCGCACGAATTCCGAGGTAACGATTCCCTGCAGCTTCGCGAGCAAGCCCTTCT
Source organism: Xanthobacteraceae bacterium (assembly GCA_030041005.1). Taxonomy (GTDB): domain Bacteria; phylum Pseudomonadota; class Alphaproteobacteria; order Rhizobiales; family Xanthobacteraceae; genus BOG-931. The sequence continues at coordinate 36,491 of JASHOR010000001.1, read as the reverse complement.
CTATTCGCTCGTCAAAGAAGACGAGATCCTCGTGCCGCTCGTTCAGCAAGGTTTCGAAGGTGAATTTCAGCAGTCGCTCGGCGAGCGTGGCATCGTCGGCAAGATCGGCAAAGGCGATCTCCGGTTCGATCATCCAGAATTCGGCGAGATGGCGGCTGGTGTTCGAATTCTCGGCCCGGAAGGTCGGCCCAAAAGTATAAACCTTGGTGAGCGCGAGGCAGTAGGCCTCGACGTTGAGCTGCCCGGAAACGGTCAGGAAGGCCTCGCGTCCGAAGAAGTCCTTGCCGTAGTCCACCTTGCCTTCGGCGGTTCGCGGCAGGTTGGCGAGATCGAGCGTGGAAACGCGGAACAACGCGCCCGCGCCCTCGGCATCCGACGACGTGATGATCGGCGTGTTGACCCAGAAGAAGCCGTCGTCGTCGAAAAAGCGATGGATCGCCCGCGCCAGCGAGTGGCGCACGCGCGTCGCCGCGCCGATCACGTTGGTGCGCGGCCGCAGGTGCGCCACCTCTCGCAGGTATTCCATCGTGTGCGGCTTCGGCTGGATCGGGTAGGTGTCCGGGTCCTCGACCCAGCCGATGATCCTGATGGCGCTCGCCTGCATCTCGAATGCCTGGCCCTTTGCCGGCGAAGGCACGATTGTCCCGGTCGCCTCCACGGCGCAGCCGGTCGTGATTTTCAGGATTTCATCGGCGTAGTTGGACAGCGTGTTGGGCGCCACCACCTGCAGCGGATGGAACGCCGAGCCGTCGGAGAGGTGCACGAACGACACGCCCGCTTTCGAATCGCGCCGAGTGCGGACCCAGCCCTTGACCGTCACCGCTGCATCGGCCGGCGCTTGGCCGGACAAGATGCCGTGCACGTTGAATATTCTGCGATCCATCAATGCAGCGCTATCATAATCGGCGAACGCATCGCAATTTCATCGCCGCGGGCGCCGGATCCGCTTTTGGCAAAACCCTTGCGGACGAAGCAAACCCGGCCTTGCCGCCGCGGCCCGTCGTCCCGCATGGCAGCTCCGTCAGGCGGCCATTTCCGCGGATTGCCGCTTTGACTATATAATGTCCCAAAGCGCTCAGATTCCGACTTTATGGAGGATGCCATGGCGGTTGCGACCGCGAACAAAGCCAGCAACGGCAAACCCGGTCCTAAGCACAATATCGAGGCAATGCGGCAAGCCTTCTACGACCGGATTGCCAAGAAGGATATGGCTCCGCTTTGGAAGGTGATGAAGTCGGTGGTCACCAAGGAGCCGGTCACCCGCTGCCAGCCGCATGTCTGGCACTATTCGGACGTCAAGTCCCTGGTCCTTGAGTCCGGCGGCCTGATCACCGCCGAGGAGGCGGAGCGCCGGGTCCTGATCCTGGAAAATCCGGCGATGCGCGGCGAATCGAAGGCGACCAATACGCTGTTCGCCGGTATCCAGATGATCATGCCGGGCGAGGTGGCGCCGGCGCATCGTCACGTGTCGTCGGCGATCCGCTTCGTGCTGGATGGCAAGGGCGCCTACACCGCGGTCGAGGGCGAGAAGTCGATCATGTCGCGTGGCGACTTCGTCATTACCGCGAACTGGGCGCCGCACGACCACGGCAACACGTCCGATCAGCCGATGCTCTGGCTCGACGTGCTCGATTTCCCGGCAGTCAACTTCTACGAAACTTCGTTTGCCGAACAATTCGACGAGCCGACGCAGGTGACGACTCGCGAGAACGGCGACTCGTTGAACCTTTACGGCTCGGGCGTGCTGCCCGACGGGTCTTGGGGCCGCAACTACACGCCCGTCATCAACTACACGTACGAGCGCACGCGGCCGATCGTTGCGCGCATGCTGGCGGCCGGCGAGATCGACAAGCGGCATGGCGCGCGCGTGCATTACGCGAACCCGGTTACCGGTGGACCGGTGCTGCCGACGATGGGCGCGTGGCTTGCCATGTTCCCCAAGGGCTTCAAAGGCGAACCGTACCGCGCCACCGACGGCACCATCTTCGTCTGCGTCGAAGGCGAAGGCACCACCAATGTGGACGGCAAGGACCTCGATTGGGGGCCGAACGACGTTTTCGTCGTGCCGCCGTGGAAGCGCTATGCACATAAGACGGCGAAACAGGCTGTGCTGTTCTCGATCTCCGACCGTCCGGCGCAAAAGGCGCTGGGCATTTGGCGCGAGGGGTAACCGAAGGCCGTCATTCCGGGGCGCGCGAAGCGTGCGCCCGGATTGCATAGTCACGGCGCCGCAAGGTCTGCCTCCGGATTGGAATTTCTAAGGGTGGCGGTTATGGATTCCGGGCCCGCGAGCTACGCTCGCGTTCCGGAATGACGACCAATGGCTGTTTCCTTCATTCATGACGTTCCGCCACAGCGCGTGGTGTTCGGCGCCGCTGCGCTCGCGCGCGTCGCCGCCGAGGTCGAGCGGCTCGGCGTCAAGCGCGCCTTGATCGTAACGACCCCCGGCAGCGGCGCGCGGCTTGGCGAGAATGTCGTGGCTCTGCTCGGAGCGCGTGCCGCGGCGCTGCACGCGCGCGCCGTGATCCACGTTCCCAAGCCGGTCGCCGAAGCGGGTCTCGCGGCGGCGCACGCAGCCGATGCCGACGGCCTCGTCGCTGTCGGCGGCGGCTCCGCGATCGGGCTTGCCAAGATCATCGCGCGCGACACCGCGCTTCCCATCGTCGCCGTCCCGACCACCTATTCGGGTTCGGAAGCGACGACGATCTTCGGCATCACCGATGGCGCGCGCAAGGTGACCGGCCGCGATGACAAGGTGCTGCCGCGCACTGTGATCTACGATCCCGATCTGACATTAAGTCTGCCGGCGGCGGTGACCGCGGCGAGCGGCATGAACGCGATTGCCCACTGCGTCGAAAGCTTTTGGGCCGATGGACGCACGCCGGTGACGCTGGCGCTGGCGAGCGAGGCAATGCGGCGTTTCGCGGCCAATTTGCCGGTGGCGGTCGCCGACGGCGCCGATCGGCGGGCGCGCGGCGAATGCCTGATCGGCGGCTGGCTCTCGGGCTGCGTGCTGAGCGTGAGCAACGGATTGCAGCACAAGCTCGCCCACCTGCTCGGCGGCCTTGGCCTGCCGCACGCCGAGACGCATGCGATCATCCTGCCGCACGTGACGCGCTTTAATTCCGAGGCGGCGCCGGAGGCGAAACTGCGGCTTGCCGAAGCCCTCGGCGGTCACGATGCGGCCGACGCACTTGCGACGATGCTGCACGAACTTCCCATCCCGCAGCGCTTGCGCGATGTCGGCTTTGACCCCGCGAAGGCGGATTTCGTCGCCGGCGAGATTGCCGCTCAGGCGATCAAGTCGCCGCGGCCAGTGTCGGCAGGCGACGTGCGCAATCTTCTGCAGGCGGCGCTTTAGCCCGTATCATTGCGGGCCGACGGACCCGCGCGACTGTCGCGCGGTCCGCTCGCCGCTTCGCTTCGTTGTAACGGCGGGCGGCTAAAATCGCGCCCGGTAGTCGGCCGGCGTGGTCCCGACCTGGCGGGCGAAGGCGCGGCGCAGCCGTTCCTCCTGACCGAAGCCGCAGGCGGCGGCAATGCCTTTGATCGGCATATCGGTCTCTTCGAGGACGCGGCGCACCGCCTCAACGCGGAGCTTTTCGACCATGCGCGCCGGGGTGACGCCCATTTTCGCAGTGTAGATACGAGCGAACGTGCGCGGGCTCATGCCGGCCTGCTCGGCGAGCCGCTCCACGCGCAAATCGCCGGTCAGGTGGTCGGCAATCCAGCCATGCAGCGGCGCGAAATGATTGGGCGCGTTGCCGTCGGCCGCGGCGGCTTGCGCTTCAAGCGCCACCGAAAATTGCGACTGGCCGCCGGGCCGCTTGAGAAACACCACGAGATGGCGCGCGACCTGCATCGCGATCTTGCGGCCGAGATCGTCCTCGATCAGCGCCAGGGCAAGATCGATCCCGGCGGTGACACCCGCCGACGTCCAGATGCGATCCTCGCGAACATAGATCGAATTGCCGTCGACATGGATGTCTGGATAGCGTTCCTGCAGCAGTCCGCACGACTTCCAGTGCGTCGTCGCGCGACGGCCGCGCAGAACGCCGGTCTCCGCCAGCAAAAAGGCGCCGGTACACACCGAGGCGATACGGCGAGCGGAAGAAGATTGGCGTCGAACCCAGCGCACGATGTGCGGGTCCTTGAGCGCACCGTGAACGCCGGGGCCGCCGGGAACGAGCAGCGTGTCGATCGGCGTCCGGCCGATGGTGCGGCCGATCGGTTGGGTCAAGAGCGGCAGGCCGGCGGACGTGCACACCGGACCGCCGCGGCGCGATGACACGATGATCCGATAAGGCGGGCGATGCGCGCCGCTCGTCTCCCTGATCAACTCGTTGGCGCTGGCGAAGGCTTGCAGCGGACCGGCCACGTCGAGGAGCTGTACGCCCTCGAAGGCCAGGACCGCGATCAGACGCCCGGTCGCTTTTGACTTCGGCATGGCAGGCCTCGCAGGCTGTTGGCTGGCGGAGTGGCAGAAAATCATAGGTACAATGACATTGCTGCCAAACGATGTCACGGCCAAATTGCACCCCGCAGAATTTGGGAGCGCCTCATGCCATCCACATCGACGCCGTGCCATATCGGCCTGCTGCTGTTTCCGGGAATGACGCAAATCGACTTTGCCGAGCCGTATGAAGTGTTTTCCCGGCTGCCGGATACGATCGTCCACGTCGTGGCGAAAACGCTCGAGCCGGTAAAAACCGAGCGCGGACTCGTCATCGTGCCGACGGTCAGCTGCAATGACTGCCTCTTGCTCGACGTACTCGTCGTTCCCGGTGGGCCGGGTCAGCAGCACCTGATGGATGATGACGCGGTACTTGGCTTCATGCGCCGACAGGCGGCGCAGGCGAAATACGTGACCTCCGTCTGCACTGGGGCTTTACTGCTTGGAGCGGCGGGATTGCTCAGCGGCCGGCGCGCCACCACACACTGGTTGAGCATGCCGCTGCTGGCGGTGTTCGGCGCCATTCCGGTGAACGAGCGCGTCGTGGTGGACGGCAACCTGGTGACCGGCGGCGGCTGCACCGCCGGGATGGACTTTGCTTTGCAGCTTGCGGCGCTACTTCGCGGCGAGACTATCGCGCAGCAAATCCAGCTGCAGCTGGAATACAGTCCGGCGCCGCCGTCTGTCAGCGGTTCGCCCGACAGGGCGCCTCAATCGGTCGTGGACGCGGTGCGGCAGGCTGGGCAACGGCTTCAACAAGAACGGCTGCGGACCTGTGAACGGGCGGCACAGCGCCTTGCTGTCTCGGTCTGAATGGCGCGCCATCGAAAGCTCGCACCGCGCGCGCCGAAAGGCGTGCGGGTGCGCGCCCGCGTCGTGAACGTGGTGACGGACGGGGTTGCCGCAAGCGGGGCAACGCGGTAACCCGGGCGGTCCGCGTAGGCCGCGACGACATGTGACGCGAAGACTGCCACAAAGACATGGACGCACCGGGACAAACATCGAAGCTGATCAAGGGCGCGAGCGGCGACTGGGAAGTGGTCATCGGCATGGAGATTCATGCCCAGGTGACGTCGCAAGCCAAACTGTTTTCCGGCGCCGCCGCCGCGTTCGGCGGCGGTCCGAACGAGCATGTGTCGCTGGTTGATGCCGCCATGCCGGGAATGCTGCCGGTCATCAACGCAGAATGCGTGCGCCAGGCGGTGCGTACCGGGCTGGGTCTGAAGGCGAAGGTCAATCTGAAATCGGTATTCGATCGCAAGAATTACTTCTATCCGGATCTGCCGCAGGGCTACCAGATCAGCCAGTACAAATCGCCCATCGTCGGCGAGGGCGAAGTCTTGGTCGAGATGCCCGACGGCGACGCGTTCCGCGTCGGCATCGAGCGGCTGCACCTCGAGCAGGACGCGGGAAAATTGCTGCACGAGCAGCATCCGGCAATGTCGCTGGTCGATCTCAACCGCTCGGGCGTGGCGCTGATGGAGATCGTGACGCGTCCCGATCTGCGCTCGGCCGAGCAGGCGAAAGCGTTCCTCGGCAAACTGCGTACCATTTTGCGGTATCTCGGCACCTGCGATGGCGACATGGAGAAGGGTCATCTGCGCGCCGACGTCAACGTTTCGGTGCGGCGTCCGGGCGCGCCGCTTGGCACGCGCTGCGAGATCAAGAATCTCAATTCGATCCGGTTCATCGGACAGGCGATCGAGCACGAGGCCTGGCGGCAGATCGGCGTCATCGAGGACGGCGGCACGATCGAGCAGGAGACGCGCCTGTTCGATCCCGATAACGGCGAGACGCGCTCCATGCGTACCAAGGAGGAAGCGCACGATTACCGCTATTTTCCCGATCCGGATCTGCTGCCGCTCGAATTGTCGCCGTCGCTTGTCGAGGATCTGCGCGAGAAGCTGCCGGAACTGCCGGACGAGAAGAAAGCACGCTTCATGCGCGACTATGGGCTCACCGACTACGATGCCGGCGTGCTCGTGGCCGAGCGCGAGACGGCCGCCTATTTCGAAACGGTCGTCACCGGCGCGAAGAATCGCGACGCAAAGCTCGCAGCCAATTGGGTGATCAACGAACTTGCCGGACGTCTGAACCGCGAGGGAAAGGATATTGCTGCTGCACCGGTCACGCCGTCGCAGCTCGGTTCCATCCTCGATCTGGTGGCGCATGGCACGATATCCGGCAAGATTGCCAAGGACGTCTTCGAGATCGTGTGGAACGAGGGCGGTGATCCGCGCGCGATCGTCGAGAGCCGCGGCCTGCAGCAGGTTACGGACATTTCGGCCATAGCAGCGCTGATCGATGACGTTATCGCCAAGAATCCGGACAAGGTCGCCGACGCGCAGAGGAATCCGAAGGCGATCGGCTGGTTTGTCGGTCAGGTCATGAAGGCGTCGGGCGGCAAAGCGAACCCGCAAGCCGTGAACGATCTCTTGAAGACGAAGCTCGGTCTCTGAGCATTCGCCGCTTTGGTTCCCGCACGCACGCAGATCGCAGCGCAGTCCGAAAGGCGGATCGAAAATTTTCGGCGCGACGACGTTGCGAAGAGATGCGAAGAGGTCTCGCGCGACCTCCGAAGGCGTCGTTTGCGCGCGTGTCGGCGCGAATCACTTGGCACCGATTCGCTCGTTTTTGCGTGGCGACAAGGCTGTTGACGCGTTCTTCGCGCCTGCCGCGGCAAAATTTTTTCGCATGGTGAATTGCGTCGCTCGCGCGGCGTTGCGCGTGCGACGGCGCCGTTTCATGCGCGCGCGATGAGCGCGCGCGCATCGCCATGACAGTTCGGCGGACGTTGCGGAAAGCCTTATTTCATCGGCACTTCTGCATTGCGCGATATCTTGCGCGGCCAATTGTGCGGAGCCGGAATATTTGCTTGCGCGTGCGCGCTGCGGGCGCCTCGCGCGTCGCGCGGCAACATCGCGAACGGGCGACTATGCACAAAATTGCGCGGAAACACTGTTATTTTTTTGCCGCTGGTGTAAGCGGATTACAGTGCAGCTCGATTCGCGAGTGCACTGCACCGATGTCGCCATCCACTCAGGCTAGGAGGGCAGCAATGGCGAAGAAGCGAAAGACGAAAGCAGCGGCGAAGAAGACGGCGAAGAAGACCAAGCGCCGGAAGAAGAAGTAGTCGACGCCACTGTCGGTCTTCGGCATCGCTCGAAGTCGGAGATCGCGTCACACGGGCCGGTTGGCGTCGCGGCGGGATCGATGATCGGCACAACGATCCGTCAAGACTCCGCCAAGACGCGCCGGCTCAGGTGATCAACAGAGGGCGTCGGCGGGACGGAGGCTCAAGCTTCGTGCTCGTTCGCAACGCGCTAACACGCAGTAGCGGCGGCGGCGAAGACCAAGGCTGGAGATTCCCGGCCTCGCCCTGGCGAAAGAAACCAGCGAACTTGATCCTTGGCATCTCGCCGACGCCCTTGGTGTGGCAGGGATGCCGTCACGGATAGAACTTTCGTCGGCGTCGCGGGCAACCCGCGACGCCGTTTTTTTTCTGCAATTCCGTTGCCGTGACATGACGAATTTGTCCGCCGCAATGCCGACCAGGCGAGCCGGGACGCGGAGCCGACCGGCCCTAGCCCGCCGTCGCGCGGCAAGCGCGCGGCGCGTCGGTCAGCCGATCGAACTCTACTATTGGCCAACGCCGAACGGCTGGAAGATTTCGATCATGCTGGAAGAATGCGCGCTGCCTTACGTCGTGCGGCCGGTCGACATCTCCAAAGGCGAGCAGTTCAAACCGGATTTCCTCGCCATCTCGCCGAACAACCGCATTCCGGCGATCGTCGATCCGAACGGCCCCGGCGGGCGACCGATTTCGGTGTTCGAGTCCGGCGCCATCCTGCAATATCTCGGCCGCAAGGCCGGACGATTCTACCCACGCGACGAGCGCGCGCGGGTGCGCGTGGAGCAATGGCTGTTCTGGCAGATGGCCGGGCTCGGCCCCATGGCGGGACAGGCCATCCATTTTCGTCGTTACGCGCCGGCGCCGATCGATTATGCGATCGGCCGCTATATCGACGAAGTCAATCGGCTCTATGGCATCATGAATAATGAACTCGCAGATCGCGAGTTTCTGGCCGGCCGCTATTCGATTGCCGACATCGCTTGCGTCGGCTGGGTGCGCCTTGCCGAGCGTCAGGGGCAGGACCTTGCGGACTTTCCGCGCGTCAAACGCTGGTTCGAGACGATCCGCAGCCGCCCCGCGGTCAAGCGCGCATTCGCCATCCGCGTTCCTGCGGCCTCTGCGGTCGACCCACAGGACCCCAGGGTGCGCGCGATCCTGTTCGGACAGCGCGCGCGCTGAGCCCGACTATTTTGCGCGCGTCCAGGTCTGCGATTTGCAGATGATGCCCAGCGCACAGCCCTTGAGAGTGGCGGTGTTGGCTCCGATCATGGTGAAATAGCCGGTATAGGTATTGCCGTCCTTGGCGTTATAGACTCGCCCCTTCCACTGATCGGGGGTGCCGCTCGGCTTCATTCCAAGCACGATTTCCACGCCAATGAGATGGCGGTTGCGCTCGCTCGCGTCGGCGTTCTCCTTGTCGGTCTTCGGCCGCCCGGTCTTCGGATCGTTCGGCACTTTCAGCCATACCAGCGCCCCGCAGAGCGCGTCGCCGCAATGCCGAATGCGCACCTGGCTCTCCTTGCCGGCTGTGTACCATGTTCCCAACGGATCGGCGGCGAACGCGCAGCCGACGGCAGGCGGCAGCAACGTCGCTGCTGCGATCAGGGAAAGCCCGAACGCGGCGAATGCCGGGCTATTGTTTGTCATTGGCTCCTCCCGCTCAAATCGGGCCCATCGTTGGTGCAGTGCCTATCCGGGATTTGCGCAACGAACAAGGCAGCCATTTGTTTGCCAGGCGGAAAGCATAAAACGCGGCGGCACAGCACATCGAGCTCTCACGGCCGATGGCGGGCGACTGCACGCTCTCTCCAAAAGGGCGCGCCGCCACGCTGCATTCCTTAACGCCGTGTTGCCTTGGCGGATACGAGCGGCGCTGTGCGCTTCAGATTCGATTCATCGCGTTACTTAAATCACCGTTCAAATCTTCCAAGCATTATCGCGATACCGGCTGGGGCGGATCGAGCCGGCGAAAGCGCCGCAGCGGCAGCTTGCGGCGCAAAAAATGGGGAGTGCATCATGGCTCGTTTTGAAATTCCCGACTCCAACGCCGCGCCGTTCGGCGAAGGTCCGGCAGTCGGCAACATGCTGTTCGAACTCGGAATGATGTATTCGGTCGGCCGCGACGTGCCGATCGATCTCGTCAGCGCGCACAAGTGGTTCAATCTTGCCGCGGCAAAGGGCAATGCCGAGGCGATGCGATTGCGGCGCGAGATCGCCAATCAGATGTCGGACGGCGAAATCGCCGCCGCGCAACGCGCCGCGCGCGATTGGCTGCGGCTCAACAGGTACGAGGCGCCGCCGGTTGCGATGGCGGCCTAATTCGCCTCGCCACCTGTCTCGCGCGGTTTCGCAGCCGTGGGCGGATTTGCTGCGGCGGGCGGGTTGGCGCCAGGCTTGCGCACCGAAAACTGGTACATGCCGGCGAAGGTGTCCGGGGCCTCGGTCTCGAACGTGTGCCACCGATCGAGCTGCAGGGCCGCTCCGGGCTGCGGGAAGCGCGCCGCAAACCGGTAATGGGTGAGGGCATCGAGAAAAAATCCGCGAAACTCCAGGCCGTGCGTTGCCAGAAAGGATTTGATTTCCGGCAACGTGGTTCGGTGTTCCTGCACGTGAAACAACAGATCGCGGCATTCACCGGTGGTGAAGAAGTCGTCCACGCGACTGACCGAGTTGAGGAGCGGGTCCTTGGCCGCAAGGATATCCTGGCGGCAGCGCCGGATATCCTCCGCAATCGGCTGATAGCCGCGTGCGGCAATGAGTGCGCGCGCAGCGACAACGTGGCGACGGGCGAATTCGCTGTAGAGACCGAGCTGCATCACGCCGCCTGGCCGCAACAACTGCAAGAGGATCCGCCAGCCTTTCCAGGGATCGGCAAGATGATGCAGCACCCCTGAGGCATCGATGAAATCGAACTGCCGCCCGAGACCGGCCAATTCCACGATGTCGGCCTGGGCGAATTCGATATTGGTCAGGTCGGCCTTGTCCGCCATGCGCTTGGCGTAAGCGAGGCTGGCGAGGCTCAAATCGATGGCAAGAATGCGAGCGCTGCGCGCGTGCCTGGCGAACTCGATCGTCGACAGCCCGGTCCCGCAGCCGGCGATCAGCGCATCGCCGAGCTGCGCTGCCGGCAGGCCGAAAAGTGCAGCCGGCTGCGCCGGCGGTCCGAGCCTGGTCCAGCGCGGGTAGGGGCTTTCCTCGTATTGTTGGCGCACCGCCTGCGACACCGCGTCTTCAATGGCGGTGAGGACGGGAATGCTGGCCGCGAGATCCCGCTCTTGCGCTGGCTCCGCGACTTGTTGGACCAGCAGTGCGTCGATGCCGGGGGGCCAGTTGCGCCCGATCAGCGCCTGCGCGTTCGTCAACTCATGAAGCGGAAAATAGGCGCCGACGGCGGCCAGCCAGAGCGGCGCGCATGACCCGCCGGCGGCCATTTTCGCCTCCAGCGCGGCACGCAACCGCCGCGCATCTTCAGCCTCTTCGTCGGTTATCGAGAATACGTATTCATTGATGAAGCATTGTCTCGACAGGCTGCAATAAAAGCCGAGCAACGGTTCGTCCGCTTCGCCATTTGCTATCGCGGCGCCCAGCAGCGCGGAGCGGAGCCGGCTCAGAAGTCGTTCGAGGTCGAGGTCGGCGATCGGATCGCACTCGAGCAGACGGCACAAAAGCTCGTCCCGCGCCAGCGCTGCGATCTGTGCTGGGGCAAAAAGCTCGCGCGCGCGTTCCGGCTGCATCGCATCGGCCAAAGCGATCGCTTCTTTCGTCGCGCGGCTCGCCTTGATGAGACTGATGGCTACGCCGGCAAGCTCGCGCGGACGCACCCAGCCCTCCACCAGCGCCCGCAACACGAACTTGCGGTAGCGGCCGTCATCGGTCGCAAACCGCGCAAAACCGACGCACTGAGCGAACATCGCCCGGCTTTGCGGGATTTCCCTCAATTCGAGCGCGCGACAGGCGGCCTCGATGGCGCGCTCGCGTTGGCCGGTCCACATATAGGCCTGCGCAAGGTTGGCGTGCGCCTCGAACATGTCGGGCTTGACCGCGAGGCCGCGCTCCATGTGGGCGATCGCTTCCGCCGGCCTGCCTTGCCGCATCATCACCGCGCCAAGCCGGCTGAGCGCCTCGGCGTGGTGCGGCAACGCCGCGATCACTTGGCGGTAACGGCGCTCCGCTTCGTCGAGCGCGCCCGCATTATGATACATGACCGCCGCATTGAACTGCTCGGCGTAAGCCGCGGCAGTGGCGGCAGGCGAGCGGCTCGCGGGACCGGCTCCCTGGTTCCTGGCGCCTCTGCGTTCCTTGCGGTTCATTGCGGCTTGCCGGCTCGGTAGATTTTGGCGGTTGGTAGCGAACCGCAAATTATGGGTCAACTTTCGTGGTTCAATTGCCTCGCACCACGGTCGCTCTCTGTCGGCCAGCCCGGCCCAGCCGCCTTTGTCCCGATCGGACTGGCGGCGGCTGCGAACTTTCTCGGTTTCTGCCGGTTCGCTACGATCGCCGTCGTCCGAAGGATCATTGGTGATGTTCTCTACGCGACCTTTCGGCGGTGACGATATTCTCGCCATCGCGACGATGGACTACCAAACAGGACGTTTTGCCGACGCGCAACGCGGCTGCCGGGCGGCGCTCAAGCTCGTTCCGGACGATGCCAATGCGCTTTTTTTGCTGGGCCTTACCGAAGTTCAGCTCGGCAGTATCGGGACCGGCTTGGCGCGCATGGAGGCTGTGATTGCACGGGATGCCGACCGCGCGGATCGCGTTTGCGGCTTCGCCGCAGCGCTCGCCCGCGTGCAGCGACTAGACGAGGCGGTTGCGGTGCTGGGACGGGCCGTCATGCGAATGCCGGACAATGCCGAGATCTTCAGGCAGCTTGTCGGGACCGCCTGGACTTTGTCGGATCGGATGGCAGAGCCTGCCGGCGCCGCCGCCCCCGCTCCAGCAGCGGAGCACGACGATCGGTCGATATCTGTCGTGGTCTGCAGCATCGATGCGCAGAAGGCCAGGCGCATTCGCGAGCATTATGAAGCGGTGTTTCAGGGGCAAAGGAATTTTGAGATCGTCCAGATTGGTGATGCCCGCTCACTGTGCGAGGGCTACAATCGCGGCTTCGCCAGAACATGCGGCGATGTCGTCATTTTCTGCCACGACGATATTGAGATTGCTTCTGTGGATTTTCCCGCGCGGCTGCTGGCGCACCTGCGCACCAATGACATCGTCGGCGTTGCGGGAACGACGCAATTGATGGGCGCAAACTGGAATTCAGCGGGTTGGCCGCGCGTCCACGGTTGCGTTGCGCATCGTCATGATGATGGCCAGAGCTTCTTTTTTCATGCCTTCGGACCGCCGCCGCACACCGCAACCGAGGCTCTGGACGGCCTCTTTATCGCCGCCAATCGACGAGTCTGCGAGGCAATCGCGTTCGACGCGGCAACGTTCGACGGCTTCCATCTTTACGACCTCGATTTCACCTATCGGGCATTTGTGGCCGGGTTTCGTATTGCCGTCGCATGGGACATCCTGATTATTCATTCGTCGAGCGGGCGGCTCGATGCCGCCTGGCAGAGATACGCGCAAAAATTCGTGGCTAAATATCGCGGCGAGAAGATCGTTCGACTGACGCCGCCGCTGGTCAACTGGCCGGTGGTTCAGCTCTCCGACCGCGCGCGAATGCTGGCCTTTCATCGGACGATGACCGCTGCCCAGACGGGCGGTGACCGATGAATGCCTGCGGGTCGCCCGCAGGCGTTCGGCGAAGCCGTGCTGGTTTGCGGATGGGGGCGGAACGGTATATCAGCCCGAATATGCTGCACGTCGAACGACCTGCGGGATGGAGAGGTGGCCGAGTGGCTGAAGGCGGCGGTTTGCTAAACCGTTATACGGTCTAAAGCCGTATCAAGGGTTCGAATCCCTTCCTCTCCGCCAGCCTTTGCCCTTCGCCAGGAAGCAACCCATCCGCGCGAAAGAGGAGGGGCATAATTATGACCCGCCGCCTTTTCCGACGCGCACAATTCGTCACAATAGAATCTTCTCCACGTGGGCCCTCGGCGGTCGCGATTCGTTGGCGATGCGGCCCTCGAGGCCGGTGGTTACTGCTCACCCCGCTGCGGCCCGCGCGCCAAGGCCGGCTTCCGCTGGCCGGCGATCGCAATGCTCCGCCCTTTTATGGTAACCAATTGATTTCATTTGCTCTTCTGTCTTGGCGGGCGTTCCCTGCAATGTTCTGGCGAAGCGCTTCGATGCAGCCGATTTCGTGCCATTTACGCAACACCCTTCGGAAAATCGCAAATCGGACCTGTGAGTTGGGCGGTTATTCGTTGCGTGTCGGAACCGCGAGGGTAATCTGACGATGCGACGGAGGGGGGAACCCCAAGTCGACTCGTCCGATGTTTCCGGGAAAGGGAAATTTCGGATCGAGGTTTGGGGACCAAGGGGACCTTACCAGGGGGGCGCGAGCACCCGGGGGAAACGGAACCCTCCCACGGCAAACACACTGGAGGTTCAAAATGAAGATGGTGAAAAGCCTCCTCCTCGGCTCTGCAGCCGGATTGGTTGCGGTTACTGCGGGGCAGGCAGCGGAACTTCCCGTAAAGGCCAGACCGGTCCAATACGTGAAGGTTTGCAGCCTCTACGGGGCGGGGTTCTATTACATGCCCGGCACGGACATGTGCATCAAGATCGGCGGCTGGGTGCGCGCTGAAATTACCGAGGGCATCAACGGTTCGTCGACCACGGGCATCTTTGGAAACGGCGGTGACTACAACAACCGCTATACCAACAACCTGTGGACTCGGGAGCGCGGCTACATCACCGCCGACGCCCGCGAGCAGACCGAATACGGCGTGGCCCGCGGCTATATCGCGGTCGGTATCGCCTCGAACAACGAGGGCAACGAAGTGCCGTCCGCGCAGGCCAACATGAACCGCGCCTTCGTGCAGTGGGCTGGGTTCACGGCCGGTCTGGCGGCTTCGTTCTATGACTTCTACCCGGCAGCGGCTCTGCTCTACCGCGCCGGCAACATCCCGAACGAAGACACCGGCGACGGCGGCCAGTGGGTGTGGGCCTACACGGCTCAGCTCGGTGGCGGCTTCTCCGCCACGCTGTCGGCCGAAGAGCGCCGCGACACCCAGATCATCGACATGGCCACCGGACCGGTCGGCGGCATGACGACGCCGGGCACCAATGGCGCCCTCATCACGGGCGGCAGCACGCTTGGCTACGGCGGCTGGCAGGTTTTCGACATCGTCGGCAATCTGCGGGTTGACCAGGCCTGGGGCAGCGCGCAGGTGTCGGGCGCTCTGCACGAAGCCAATGCCGGCTATTACGGCACCACCCCCGCCACCGGCCATCCCGGCGATCAGTGGGGCTGGGTGGCGAGCGTCGGCCTGAAGATCAACGCGCCGTTCATCGCGCAGGGCGACTACCTGGATACCCAGGCGGCCGTCACCGAGGGCGCGCTGCGGTATCTCTGGGATGCCAATCCCGACTCCGCTGCCGTCGTCAATGGGGCGACCGAAGGCTTCGGCGTGACCACCGACTGCGTCTACGGCGGCACCCTTGGTGCAGGCAACACCACCAGTTGCCACCTGACCTCGGCCGTTGGCTTCGACATCGGCTACGAGCACTACTGGACGCCGCAATGGCACCAGTCGCTGGTGTTCAACGGCGAGTGGGTGCATTACAGCACTGCGGCCAACAACATGCTGTGCGTTGCCGAGGGCGCCGGTGCCGGCGCCGGCACGAGCGCTGTCGCGACCCCCGGGTGCGACAACAACTGGGCGCTGTGGGGCGTCGGTTCTCGCCTGCAGTGGGACGTGACCAAGAGCTTCTATGTCGGCGTGGAAGCGCTCTACCAGCAGATCGACAGCGCCAAATTGCCGGGCGGAGTGTTGACGGCGGCGACGACGTTGACCAACTCCGGCGCCACCACCGTGGCGAACGAGAGCAACTGGACATTCACGATCCGCATGCACAAGGACTTCCTGCCCTGATCGCCTGATCATGGCTTGAAATTCTGCGATCCCCGGCGGGCAACCGCCGGGGATTTTTTTGTGGCCCGGGGTTGCGTCTTCGCAATCCGGGATCGGTCTTGACTGCCGTCGCGGACGAATCCCGGATTGCGCGAGGCGCAATCCGGGATACAAAGCTGAGATGGCTCATTATCACCTGATGCATTGCATCCTCGCCGACCCAAGGATGCATGGCCTTAACGGTTACAGGGAAGTCATAGAGACGGTGCAATGGGGGCTCGATCGGCTCGGCCACCACACGACCTATGCGCTCAACGGTCTCGCCGAAGACGCCACCAACATCATTTTCGGTGCGCAGGTCATGCCGATTGCGGCGCTCGGCCGCCTTCCGCGCGGCACCATCATCTACAATTTCGAACAGCTTCGCGACACCGCGGTGGAGCGAATTCGCGAGGAAATCCGATTTTATGCGCAGGTCCCGCATCTCACCATATGGGACTACAGCGTGGCCAATCTGCCGAGCTGGCGCGCGCTCGGCCGTCATGACGTGAAGATCGTGCCGGTCGGCTACGCACCGATCTTGAGCCGGATTGCGAAAGCGCCCGTGCAGGACATCGACGTGCTGATGTACGGTCTGAGCGGCGAGCGGCGGCTGCAGACTTTTCATGGGCTGTCCCGGATCGGGCTATCGACGCTGTTCGTCAGCGGCCTTTACGGGCGGGCGAGAGACGAGCTGATTTCCCGGTCAAAAGTCGTGCTCAACATCAACCTCTACGCGCAGATGAGGATTTTCGAGATCGTACGCGTCTCCTATCTGCTGGCAAACCGAAAGGCGGTCGTTGCCGATTTGGACGCCGACACCAGCGTGGAGGACGACATCCGGGGCGCGGTCAGATTTGCCGCGTCGCTGCAGGAACTGACGGATCTGTGCGGCCGCCTGGTTGAAGACGAGCGTCAGCGCAGCGATTTGGAAGAGCGGGGATTTTCCTGCATCAACCGCAGGGACATTGAAGCGATCCTGAAAAACGCCCTTTGACCGCGTCGTCGCTCTTATCGCGCCGGGACGGCGAAGGCGGCGGGCGGCCTGCCGGCCTGCCAAGTCTGCCACATCGTGACGTATGCGTCTTCCAGGTGCCGGGTCAGACGCGCCGTATCGAACAGCGGGTAGGTTTCCCGGTTGCGAGCGAGCTTCTGTCTCAGCGCTGCGCAAAATTCCGGATCGGCGGCGATCCGCATCGCCAGCGATTCATAATCCGCCGGCGAATCGGTGACGAGTTCGGGCAAGCCGACCGCCTCCAGCATGCTGGCGGCCATGCGGCCGACAAAGGTTTCTCCGCGCAGGGTGAGAAGCGGAACCCCGGACCAGAGTGCGGCGGCAGCCGTGGCGCCGGCATTGTACGGCGCCGTGTCGAGAAACAGATCGGCCAGGCGCTGGCGCGCCATGTGCTCGGCGAGAGGCACGTGGGAAGCGAACACCAGTCGGCCGGGATCGACGCCACAGCGCAGCGCTTCGCGTCGCAGATTGTCCGCCATCTCGGCGTTTGCCTTGACAAGCCACAACACGCTGCCCTCGACGCCCTGCAGAAGGCGCATCCATAGTTCGAACATTGCGGGCCAAAGCTTGTAGCTGTTGTTGAACGAGCAGAACACGAAACCGTCTGCGGGCAGTCCCACATCCGTGCGCGCCGGCGTCTGCGGCGCGATGGCGAGCTTGTCGTCATTGACCAGGAAGCAATGGGGAAGATGCACGATTTTTTCCATAAAATATTGCTGCCGATCGAACGGCAATGCGATCGCGTCGGCAATGACATAATCGATGAAGTCCGCCCCGATGGTGCCGAGGAATCCCAGATAGCTCACTTGAATCGGCGCCGGGCGCCTCGCGAATATGCCGGGCCGCCCATGGCGCGTGTGCCCCATCAGATCGACCGCGATGTCGATCTCGAGCGCCCGCATCAGCTCGGCAATTGCGCGCTCGTCCTTATCCCCCACATCGATGAAGCGGTCGAGTGCGCGCTCCAAGCGCTGCCGCGTGGGCGAAGTGCGATCGCTTCCGAACGATATGCCGGTGATCTCGAAGCGCGAGCGGTCGTGCTGCTCATAGAGACCGGCCATCAGGTAGGCAACCGGATGCTCACCGAAATCCGCCGAGACATAGGCGACGCGAATGCGATCGTGAGAATGGATTTCGCTCCGCCCCGGCGGCGAAATGGCCGTGCGGTCCGCCACGTATCGCTTGGCACATTGAAGCTGATCGGCGGGCGACGACGGCAGCGGCAGGAGGTCGAACGGCGTGCTCGCAAGCTTGCCTCGCCTGATCGCGGCGAGACAGGCGGCGGCCTCCGCGTCCAGATTGCTCCAGTCGGATATCTGCAACTTCACTGCAAGACGGCAGCCCGCTGCGTAGTCGAGATCGGGCTTGAGCGCGACCGCCCGGTCGTAAGCGGCGAGCGCCGCAGGGCACCGCCTGAGGTCGAACAAGACGTTGCCGCGGGCGAGCCAGGCGTCCGCAAAATCGGGCTTTAAGGTCAGCGCCCGCTCGTACGCGGCAAGCGCATCGCTGTGCTGACTGCGTGCGAAATAGACGCTGGCGCGCCCGGACCAGGCTTCGGCCAGATCCGGCTTGAGCGCCAGAGCTTTGTCGTAGGCGGAAAGCGCCTCTTCGTAGCGCTTGAGGTCGACGCAGATATTGCCGCGGCCAAGCCATGGCCAGGCAAAGTCGGGGCGCAACGCCAGCGCCTTATCGTAGGCGGCAAAAGCGTCGTCTTGGCGGCCGAGTTTGGCGAGCACATTGCCGCGGCCGAGCCAAGCCTCGGCAAGACCGGGCCGCAGTGCCAGCGCTCGGTCGCAGGCGGCCAAAGCCTCATCGTGGCGTTCGAGCGTCCAGCAGACTTCACCACGCCCGCACCACGCCTCTGCAAGATCGGGCCGCAGCGCCAGCGCCGCATCGAAGGCTTGCAATGCCTCGTGGCGGCGCGAGAGCATGTTCAGAGCTTTGCCCTTGTTGCAGCAAGGGTCGGCAAGCCTGGGATTGAGACGGATCGCATTGTCGAAGTCGGCAATGGCCTCCTCATGGCGTCCAAGAGCGTTGAGAACGGTACCGCGATTGTTCCACGTGTCGGCAACGGTCGAATTGATCGCCAGGGCGGCGGTGAACTGATCCAGGGCCTCTGCCGGCCTGTCGAGCGCTTTCAGGACAATGCCGTAATTGTACAGCGTCGCATCGGACCGCGGATTTTCGCGCAAGGCGCGGCGCAGATAGCTCTCGGCCTCGGCGAATTTGCCAAGTTGCGTGAGCACGATGCCGAGCAGGTTGAGGGCCGTGATATGCTTCGATTGCGCGCGCAGAACCGTCTTCAGCAGTTGCTCGGCGGCTTGGCCATTGCCGGATTGAAGCGCCGACATGGCGCGCTGCAAGGTGGCCTGGTGGGGATCGAAGACCGTCAAGACTGTTTCCACGAGTTAGGTCGAAAGCTGGCGAAGGCGTTGGTGGCTAGCTTTTGGATTTGACATTCGCTTCGCGACCAAGTGGTTTGGGGGTAGCGAATGTCAAAGCCGCTCCACTAGTTCGGCATGCGGCCTGCAGCGGTATCGTGCTCCGGTTGGAATCGAGTGATGCGGCCGTGCCGGCGCGCACGTCAATGTAACGGCCGACGTAATCTGCCGCAATTGCATCGACTCCTGTTCCGAACAGTTTCTCAATAGATTTCAGACACTTGCTTATCTAATCAACGTCTTGTTTGACCACGGTGGTTCTGTTTTTATAGTTCCGGCATCTGCTTGGGGCTCGTTCACGGCCGTGGCGACGGCGATCGATCTGTTGCAAGAGGGTTTGAGCCTGCACCGGCGGGGGGCGGTGGCCGAGGCAGCCGCACGCTATTCGGCGCTGCTGCAGAGCGAACCGCACCATGCCGACGCCCACTATTATCTCGGCCTGATCGCGTGCCAGCGAGGCCATTTCGCCGATGGCGCTGAGCGCGCGCGCCACGCGCTCTCGGGCGATCCGACGCACGCGCGCGCCCACGCGCTTCTCGGCCGCGCGCTCGCTGCGCTCGGCCGCAGCGACGAGGCGCTGGCGAGCTTCGACCGTGCGCTCGCGCTGGCGCCGGATCTCGCGCAAGTCGATGGCCACCGCGCCGACGTCTTGAGCGACCTCGGCCGCCATGGCGAAGCCGTCGAGGCGTATGATCGCGCGTTGGCCGCGGCGCCGGATCGCGCCGAAGATTGGTTCAACCGCGCCGTTGCGCTCAATGCCCTCAGCCGCTGTGGGGAGGCAATCACAAGCCTGGAACGCGCGATCGTCTGTAGGCCCGATTTTGCCCGAGCGCAGGTGCTGCGCGTAACGCTGCTGTCGCAGCTTGGTCGCCACCTCGAGGCGCTGCAAAGCGCCGATGCGGCAGTCGCAGCCGCACCGGATTCGGCTGAGGCTTGGTTCGTCCGCGGCAGAATATTGATGGCGGCCGGCAAGCCGGAGGCGGCGATCGAAGCCGCTTTGCGTTCCCTTGAGCTTGGCGAAACTGCCGAAGCGAAGGCGCTCCTCGGCGATGCGCTTAGAACCAATGCCGCAATTCCTGACGATCGCAGGCGCAGTTTACTCGAACGCGCCCTGCGCGAAGGCTGGTCGCGTCCGCACGAGCTGATCGGCACGGCGATTGCCGCTATCAAGTGCGATACCCGTGTAAGCGATTGCATCTCGCGCGCCGCCGCGGCGTGGCCGGCGCGCCTGCCGACCGCCGAAGTGCTTGCCGCAATCCGAACGGCATCCCTGGCGCAGGATCGGCTTTTCTGTCGCGCCTTGCAGTGTGCGCCGGTTACGGATGTCGGACTAGAGCGCCAGGTGGCCAATGTCCGCCATGCCATGCTGGTGACCTGCACATCCGATGAGGCGCAGGAGGAAGCGCTGCTAAATCTTTGCTGCGCCGTAGCGCGGCAGTGCTTCATCAACGAGTACGTCTTTTCGCTGCCAGACGGCGAGGCGGAGAAGGCCCGCGAATTGCGCGCGTCGCTGGAACACGCGCTGGCGGTAGGCGCACCATGCCCCCCAAGCTGGCCGGCGGTGGTCGGAAGTTATTTTCCCCTCCACAGCGTGCCGAACGCGACGGCTTTGGCGGAGCGTTCCTGGCCGTCTTGCGTCACGGAATTGTTGGCTCAACAGATCGAAGAGCCGCTGCAGGAGCGCCGGCTTGCCGTCACCATTCCGGCGCTGACCGACATTGACGATGGCGTGTCGCGCGCGGTCCGCCAGCAATACGAAGAGAACCCATATCCGCGCTGGACCGAAGCCGGCCCGCCGGCAGTTCCCACGGCGCTGGCGGACCGCTCGCCGCAGCAGGCCTTGGATGTTCTCGTGGCCGGCTGCGGCACCGGATTGACGACGATTGAGCTTGCGCGGGCACGGCCGAAGGCGCGCATCCTGGCGATCGACCTCAGTCTGGCCAGCCTCGGCTATGCCAAGCGCATGGCGCAGCGCTTCAATCTCACCAACGTGGAGTTTGGTCAGGCCGACATCGTGAATCTCGCCTCCCTCGGCCGGCAGTTCGATTTCATAGATGCGTCGGGTGTGCTGCATCATCTTACCAATCCGTGGGAAGGCTGGCGGATACTGCTGTCGCTGCTGCGGCCGGACGGGGTCATGCAGGTCGGTCTTTACAGCGCAGCGGCGCGCCGCAACGTTGTCGCCATACGCGAGCTGGTTGCGCAACGCGGGTATAGGTCGGCCGCGGCGGACATCCGGCGCTGCCGGGAGGAAATCATGGCTGCCGCGGACGGATCGCTGTGGAAATCCGTCACCACATCGTCGGATTTTTTCGCGCTCAGCGGATGTCGCGATCTGCTGTTTCACGTGCAGGAGCACCGCATGACGTTGCCGGAGATCAAATCGTTTGTGACGACAAATGCGTTGCAATTCACCGGCTTTATCCTTCCGGGGCAGGTCGTGCAGCAATTCCGCGCGCGTTTTGCTGATCCCTCCGCGATCACGGACCTCGACTGCTGGCACGCTTACGAGCGCGACGCGCCGGCGACTTTCGCCGGCATGTACCAATTCGGGGTGCGCAAGAGCGGCTAGTGGTCCGATGCCAACATTCGCATCCCGTCCGGAGATGCCCTCGTGCGAATGTTGGAATCAAAGGAGCACCAGCAAGTATAAGTTCCAGTGGAGATTTTGGATTTGACACTCGCTTCGCGAGCTGGCGGCTTGGGGGTAGCGAATGTCAAATCCGCTCCACTAGGCAGAGCCTGCTGGCGATAATTTACATGTCGTTGCACGCTGCGAAATCTAGGATAGGCTGAAGCGATGGCAGACGGATCGGGACAGGCGCGCGCTTCCGTCACCGGGCAGGACGCGTTGCAGCAGGCGATCGCGGCCTTGAACGGCCGGCGTCCGGACGAAGCCGAACGGATGGCTGCCATCGCGGTCAAAGCCAATCCGCGCGACCCCCGCGCGCTGCATATCCTCGGCTACGCCTTGCTCGTGCAGGGGCGCGGCGCCGAGGCCGTGGCGCCGCTCGAAGCGGCCGCGCGGGCTCGCCGCGATGGCGAGACTGACACCCAGCTTGCGATGGCGCTGCGCCAAGCGGGTCGTCTCGACGATGCGCTGGCGCGGCTTCGGCGCGCCGTCAAGCGGCGCCCGCTGTTTCCCGGGGCTTTCCACGAGCTCGGCTGCGTCTTGTCCTTGTTGCAGCGCTACGACGAAGCCGTCGAGGTGTTCAGACAAGGGCTGGACGTTGCGCCGATGATGCCGGAATTGTCGGTTCAGCTCGGCTACGTTCTCCTGCAGTGCCGCAGGTGGGCCGAGGCGAAAGCCGCCTTCATGCGCGCGCACGACGTTGCGCCGGCGCTGCGCGAGCCGCTGCTCGGGATGGCCAAGGCGGAGCAGGAGCTCGGCGACTACGCGGCGTCGGCCGAGTGCCTTCGGCGCTGCCTCCGGATCAGCTCGGATCCCGCGATTTGGCATCAGCTCGGACGTTGTCTGTTGCGGATGGGCCAGCTCGATTCCGCCTATGACTGCTTTCGCCATGCGGTACGCACCGAGCCGAGACGCTTCGGCAATGTCCTCACCTCGATCTTGAAAGCGCCCCGCGGCCGCTTCTGGCTCAAACCAAGCGCGGCGAGGCGGTTCCTGCAGGAGACAAAGAGCTGAGTGAGCGCCGCATGGCGGCTTACGACCCGGAGTCTCGTCCGTGGACTTCCTGATATGTCAAGCTTCTGCGGCCTCGCCGGCAGCGCCGGAAGAGCTCGTTTTTCGGCTTAGCGTTTCGGCATGCGGAATTGTCGGCGGTACACGTCGGTGCCCTGCAAGATGGCGTCGCGCGTCTGCATCGATTGCGCCGTTTCCTCATCCGACAAAACGTCGAACTCGCCGACCCATATCTCCCGCTTGACCGGCAGGCACTGTGCCACCGGCGTGCCTTTCGGAAGCACGCCGTTGAAAGTCGGGTCGCTCCATCGCGCCGGGAAATGCAACGGATTGTTGTGGTAGGCGTCGCAATCGACCAAGCCGGTGAGGGTTGTGAACGGCAGATCCCGCCGATTGACCGGATGCGTGAACAGCAGCGAGTAGCCCTCCGGCGCCTGAATGGTCCATAGGTTGCTGAACTTGATGATGAAACGGTCCTCGTCGAAGAATGGGGTGCCGGCGACCTGAGTAGGATCATGGAAGTCGATCGGCGCGTAGGCATGATCGCCCGCGATTCCTTCGGGAAGCTCGAAATTCCAGGTAAACTCGCCGTCCCGCACTTCAAGGTCCGTCGCCAGGGGGATGAGGAAGCCGTAGGTCATGGCGTCGATGAACGGCGGACATTTCTTGACCGTAAACGTCTGGCCGCCAAGCGTCGGATTGAATGCCCGCTGGGGCAGTGCTTTGAACCAATCGGGCAGGCCGAGCGACGCCGGGATCGGCTTCGGCAGAACGTTCTCGAGTCCGCGCGGGCAGCGAAACGTCAGCTTGACGTCTTCCGCCTGGTCCATGGCTAAAACCCGAAATTATCAGCCGCGCGGGCGTAAAATCATATGTAACTTCTACGTCAACGAGTAACAATTGTACAGTTTTGAGGGCAAATGTGGCGGTCGCGGCGTCGTGCGCCGTTGGATGGACCCCGTTGCGCTCAGCCAGATGCGCGCTGGTTGTTGGCGAATGTCGTTTCGCCCTTCTTGATGCTATTGAGGATCACGCCCGGCTGGCCAAAAATTCGCCGTGGCCGCGAAATCCGCTATGCAGGTTCGAACAATCATGCCGGGACGCGCTTCATGATGCTCATCGACCAGGCCATGGCCGCGCATCGGGCCGGCAATTTGGGCCTCGCGGAGACGCTTTATCGGCAGGTCCTCTCTGCGAACAGCCGGGATTTCGATGCCCTGCATATGCTCGGAGTGATCCGTGCCCAGCGGCAGCAATTCGATCAGGCCGAGCGCTTTCTGCGCGACGCAATGGCGATCGACAGTACGGTACCGCCATGCCTGCACCACTACGGCAACGTGCTGTGCATGCTCGGGCGATATGACGAAGCCATTCCTCTATACGATAAGGCGATAGCGCAGATTCCGAGCCACGCGCCCCTGTATTCGGACCGCGGCAACGCCAGAAGAGCGCTTGGGCAGCTCGACCAGGCTATTGCGGACTACAACAGGGCGCTGGCCATCAATCCCAACTTTGGCGGGGCTCTCGGCAATCTCGCCCAAGCCTTGCTGGATTGCGGCCGGCATCAGGAAGCCGGCGAAATGGTGCGTCGCGCCCTTGCGCTCAATCCGAATGATCCATACGCCGTAAAGCTCAACGCACACATGGCTTTCGAGCGCGGCGACCTCAATTTGGCGCTCGCTCAAGCGCGCCGCAGCCTTACCTTGCAGCCCCGCCAAGCCGACGCCTACAACATTCTGGGCAATGCGCTGCGCGATCTCGGCAGCCTGGACGACGCGCGCGAGGCCTACACCAAATCCATCGAACTCGATCCGAACCGGGGCGCCTATTACTTCTCTCTCGCGGCCTGCACGATGCTAGGCAAAGGCGACCGCCACTTGGCCGCCATGGAGTCCTTGGCGGCGAAACCGACGGGGCTGCCGAAGCTCGAACGCATGTATCTCGATTTCGCCCTCGGCAAGGCCTACGCCGACGTCAGGGATCATCGGCGGTCTTTCCATCACCTGCTTGCGGCCAACGCTGCCAAGCGCGCCAGGATCGCCTACGATGAGCGTTCCACATTCGACTTTTTCGATCGGATCGAGCGGGCCTTTTCCGCCGGGCTGATAGCGGCAAAGGGCGGCGGCGGTGACCCCTCGCGGCGGCCGATCTTTGTGCTCGGCATGCCGCGCTCCGGCACGACGCTGGTCGAACAATTGCTCGCGAGCCATCCATCGGTCCATGGGGCCGGCGAACTCACGACTCTTGGCGATGTGGCCTGGCGGACGCCATGGCAGGGCGCAGCCTATCCTGAATACGTCCCTCTTCTCGACCAGACCACGATGGGCGCAGTCGGCGCCGAGTACGTCAAACGGCTTGCCGCGCAAGCGCCGGAGCGTGAACGGCTGACCGATAAAATGCCGCTCAACTACTACTTTGCCGGGCTTATTCACCTCGCCTTGCCCAATGCCGTCATCATCCATACCGTCCGCGACCCGATCGACACCTGCGTTTCCTGCTTCTCGACATTGTTCCGATCGCACGAGCAGCCGCACACCTACGATCTGGGCGAACTCGGCCGCTACTACAGCCGCTACGCGCGTCTCATGGCGCATTGGCGGAACGTGCTGCCCCCCGGGCGTATCCTCGATGTTCGCTATGAGGACGTCGTGGACGATCTGGAGTCGCAGGCCCGGCGCATCCTCGCCCATTGCGGCCTGCCTTGGGACGAGCGCTGCCTGGCTTTCCATCGCACCGACCGGCCGGTACGCACCGCCAGCGCCGCGCAGGTTCGCGAGCCGATCTACAAGAAGGCGGTTGGACGATGGCGCGTCTACCAGGAATGGCTTGATCCGCTGCTCGTTGAGCTTTGTTCCGACGAGGCAGCCCACGCCGATAAGCGATCCGGCCCCTGAGCGGCGGTGCCGGTTGACCGCGCGGTTCGGACGACCGCCGTTACGCCGTCGCGCCCTCGTTGCCGCATTTGGCCGCAAATCCGACGATGCGGCTGATGACATCCTCGCCCTCAAGAAGCGGAACGTGGCCCTGGTCTGCCACCTCGATCGTCTCCATGCCGGGGTGACGCGCGGTCATCGCCGCCAGCGTAGCCGCCGAAAGGATGTCGGATCTTCCACCGCGGATGGTCAGCATCGGCAGGCGTAACAGCGCATCGAATTCGTTCCACAGTGGCGGCAACGGCCGCTCGATATCGACCGCCTCGATTGTGCGCGCCAAGCGCACATCGTAGGTCGGCACCAAGGCACCGTTGCGCGACTGCCAGCCGCGTTGCGCGGCCGCGAGCCATTGCTCGTCCGTGAGATTGGGAAATTGGCCGTGAAACAATTGGCGGAGGATTGCGGCACCTTCGCTGAAGCTGCGCGGCTGCGGCATCTTGCCGACGTAGCTCTTGATGCGGGCCAGCCCCTTCGGCTCGATCACCGGCCCGATGTCATGCAACACCACGCCGGCGAGCGCGGTCGGATGCGCCACGCCGAGATGCATGGCGATGAGCCCGCCGCGCGAGCTGCCGATGAAGACCGCAGGGCCGATGGCGAGCGCGATCAAGACCGCAACCAGATCGCCAAGTTCGACCAGAAGATTGTAGTTCTCAGGATGCCGGTCGTACTCCGATTGACCGCGGCCGCGAGAATCCAGCGCAATGACGCGGTGGCCGGCCTGTACCAGCGCCGGCGCCAGCGTCTCAAAATCGGCGACGGTACGCGTCAACCCCGGCAGGCAGACGACGGGCAGCGCCGAGAGACCAACCGGGCGATACTCGCGCACGTGCAGCCGCAAACCGTCCGGCGCGGTGACGAAAATGCTTCTGGATGGATCGGCCATGGCTTCCCCCGTAGCGCGGATTGCGCGCGGCGCGCAATCCGCCTAGGCCTTGTCGGCATGGAGGGGGCATCGACAACAGATTTGCTGCAGGAAGGTTTGGCGCTGCACCGGGGCGGCGCTGTCGCCGAGGCGGCGGCGCGCTACGCCAAGGTATTGCGCGCTGAGCCCGGCAATGCCGACGCCCATTATTACCTCGGCATGGTGGCCTGCCAGCAAGGCCGCTTTGCCGAAGGCGTCGAGCGCGCGCGGCGGGCGCTGGACAGCGATCCGCGCCAGGTGCGCGCTCATGTGCTCATGGGGCGCGCCCTGCAGGCACTGGCGCGGCACGAGGAGGCGCTGGCGAGCTTCGACCGCGCGATTGCGCTGGCGCCGGATTTCGCCCAGGCCCATGGTCATCGCGCCGACCTACTGAACGAACTTGGCCGCCACGGCGAGGCGATCGAGAGTTACGATCGCGCGTTGGCGCGGGCGCCGGAGGTCATCGCCGACTGGTTCAATCGCGCCTCTGCCCTGATCGCGGTCGGCCGCTATGAAGATGCGGTGGCGAGCTTCGACCGCATTCTCGCGATGAAGCCGGATTTCGACCGCGCCGATGTGCTGCTGCCGCCGCGATTCCTTTCGAAGCTTCGCCTGTGCGACTGGACAAACGTGCAAACGGAGGCGGCTCAGCTTCTGAAAATGATCAAGGAGCGACGGCCGCTCAGCGTGCCGTTTGCCGCTCTCATGATCGCTGCTTCGCCGGCTGATCAGCTCGAATGCGCCCGGTGCTATGTCCAGGATCAGCCGCGCTTTCCGCCGATATGGCGCGGCGAGGTCTATTCTCATGACCGGATTCGCGTCGCCTACCTTTCGGCCGACCTCCGCGAACACGCGACGGCCTATCTCATGGCCGGCCTGTTCGAGTGCCACGACAGCTCACGGTTCGAAATAACCGCCCTGTCGCTGGCGCCGGACGATCATTCGCCGATGCAGGAGCGCGTGCGTGCCGCGTGCGAGCGTTTCATGGACGTTCACAGCAAGACCGACCAGGAGATCGCCAACCTGATCCGCGCCCATGAGATCGACATCCTTATCGATCTCATGGGCTTCTTTCGGGGCAATCGGCTCGGCGTGCCGGCGCGGCGGCCGGCGCCGATCCAGGTCAATTATCTCGGTTATCCCGCCACCTTGGGCGCCGACTATTTCGACTATATTCTCGCCGACACGACGGTCGTTGCGGAAGCGGAATGGGCCTCTTATTCCGAGCGCATCGTCTGGCTGCCCGACACGTATCAGATCAACGACAGCCGCAGGACGATTTCCGAACGGCGGCCGACGCGTGCCGAATGCGGCTTGCCGGAACAGGCCTTCGTCTATTGCTGCTTCAACAACAGCTACAAGATCCTGCCCGACGTCTTTGATATCTGGATGCGGCTGCTTAGGGCAAACACCGACAGCGTGCTCTGGTTGATCGAAACGAGTTCAACCGCTTCGGCCAACCTGCGGCGGGAAGCCGAGCGACGCGGCGTGGCGGCGCAGCGGTTGATCTTTGCGCCCAAGATGGGGTTATCCGAGCATTTGGCGCGTTACCGGCAGGCGGATCTCTTTCTCGATACCTTGCCCTACAACGCGCATACCACGGCGAGCGACGCGCTGTGGGCCGGTTTGCCGGTGCTCACTTGCATAGGCGAGACCTTCGCCAGTCGTGTTGCCGCGAGTTTGCTCAAGGCGATCGGGCTCGAGGAATTGATCACGCGTTCCTTGGCGGAATACGAAACGCTGGCGCTGAAGCTGGCTCTCAATCCATCCCAACTGCATGCGCTGAGGGAAAAACTAGCCCGCAACCGCACGACATGCCCGCTCTTCGACACCGAGCGTCTGACCCGCCAAATCGAATCCGCTTACCTTGCCATGGTCGGGCGTTACCGCCGTGGCGAAACTCCGCGCAGCTTCAAGGTCGAGCCGGCATAACGGCGAACACAACGCGCGCGTCCCCGCTTCGCCGACCTATCCGCCGCGGTGCAGATCCGCCTCGATCAAAAGGTTCGGATTGTTGTCGAGCCGCGCCCGGTAGACCTCCATGTTCTCCAGGACGCGCTGCACGTAGTAGCGCGTCTCGGTGATCGGAATGCGCTCGATCCAGTCCACCGGGTCGACCCGAGGATTGCGCGGATCGCCGTATTGCGCGATCCACTCTTCGGCGCGCCGCGGACCGGCATTGTAGGCGACGAAGGCCAGGATGTAGGAGCCGCGGAAGGAGCTGATATCCTGGCCGAGTTCGGCGGTGCCGAGCTGGGCATTGTAGGCTACGTCGTTGAGCAGCCGGCTCTGGTCAAACGGCACCCTGAACAGCCGCGCGGTATTGCGACCGGCGGAAGGAGTCACCTGCATCAAGCCCAGCGCATGCGCGCTGGAGACGACTCGCGTGTTGAAGGCGCTTTCCTGCCGCACGATCGAATAGACGACGCAACGCTCGACCTGCGGGCCGATTTGCCGGTAATTCGGCACGCCGAACTCCGGAAATGCGTAGCTCGCGAAAGGAAGGCCGCGGCCGAGCGCCATCTTGCCGATGAGCAGCGTCGCCCGCGCGTCGTCGTGGCGCACGGCAATCTCGGCAAGGGTGGCCAGTCCGGGCAGATCAGTCGTCTTCTCGGCAATGTCGGCCGCCATGCCGGCGATAATGTCTCGCTGGTCAATCGCGTAAAGAATGTCAAACACCCGCGCCAGTTCGAGCGGGCGGTGGGCGGCGGGCGGCGGCGCCAAGTCGCTCAACGTCAGATCGTTGAGATGCAGTTTCGCGCGGGCGAGCTGGCCGTAATAGGCGGTGGGATAGCGTGCCGCCGTTTGATAGTACGTCCGCGCCTCCTGCTCGCGGCCGAGCGCCTGCGCGGCGCGACCTTGCCAGTAAAAAGAGCGCGCCAGCGTGATCGGATTGATCTCGCCATCGGCGATGCGGGCAAAATGAGGAAGCGCGAGCGCCGGCTGGTGAAGAAACTCCAGCGCGATCCAGCCGGCGGTGAATTGCTGGTCGGCACGGTAATTTTCATTCGGCGGCGGCGGCTCGTCGTTGGCGACTTGGTAAGCCGTCCTGGCATCGCCGAGATCGAGAAGCTTGCGCGCAAGGAGCCGGCGCTCGATCCACCATTGATCGAGATTGACCAGTGCGTTCGGGTCGGTGGGAACGGACAGCATCCATTGCGCGGCCTCGTTGATCTCGTCGTGATGCCGCAGCCACTGGATGAGGCTGAACATGTAGCCGGGGTCGTGCTGCACCGAAGGCGGAACATCGGCCAGCAAGTCTTTGGCATTTCTCGAATTTTCGATTACGGCGGCGCGCGCCTTGGCGATCGCGAATTGCGCCGCATCGAGATGGCGCGCCGCGCGCATCGCTGCGTCCACGTCCTCGACATAAAGGCGCGCATCCATCCGCGCCTTGTCGTCGGCCGGCGTAATCAGGCCGGCGAATGTCGCCCGCGCCTGGGCTTCGACGTCTTCAGAGAAGCCGGTGCTGCGCCAAGCCGCGCTCACCGCTGCGGCGGCGCGGCCGCTGTCGCCCCTGGCGAGCCAGGCGCGCGCCAGAGCGAAATAGCCCTTGGCGCTCAACGGCGGATCTTTCGAGAAGAAAGCGATCGTTGTCTGCGGATCGACCCGCTGTTGCCACAACGCCTCTTCGGCGTGCCGGCGCAGCGTCATCAGGCCCGGCCAACTCGGGTTTGCGGCGATGAAAGCCGTGTAGCGAGCAAAATCGACGACATCGTCATCGCCGCGCAGAATGATCCATTCGACGAGCTTGCGCGCAACGGGATCGGATATTGTGGCTTCGACGTTGCTTGCGTCGTCGGCACGGTCCTTGCGGACGAGTTCGATCGCTTGTTTGACCGCCGTCAAATCGAGGGGCGAAGTCGCCGTAGTTGAGGCTAGGGCAAGTGGCACAACGGGCGGCGACGGCATCGCTACTCTGGCGCCGGGACGCGGGCCCGCAAATGGGGTAAGGCGCGAAATTCGCGGCGCAGGCGCCGGCAAGGGAATTTTGCCCGTGAGCCTGTGGTCGGCATCTTCGCGCTTCGCTGTCCGGATGTCGCGGTGCGCGGGGCCGTGCCGCCCCTTTTGCTCGGCCAGTCCGTGCCGGGTCTCCCGCTTGTCAACATCCGGCCGGTTCTCCCGCTTTGCGACATCGTGCCGGGTCTCGCGGTGCTCGGTTTCGCGCTTCGCAACGTCGCGCCGGGTCTTCTTGTGCGCTTGCGTTTTCGCCGCCTTGCCATGCTTGAGCGCGTGATGCGACTGCGGCACTGCCTCCGCGGCCGACGGGTTGGCGGCGCCAACGCCGATCAGCAATCCGAAGGCGGCAGAAATGACGACAAGCCGAGTGACAGTCACCGGCGATATCTCCTGCGGCGGCGCCAAGCTCCACAGCGGGCTACTCGTGTGGCGGTTCAGAAGTCCGCATCATTCCTGCCGCGACCTCGTCATGCGGAATTCTGAACCAAAGCCACACTAAATCAATAAGTTGCTAGTGTCCTTCGATTCCGAAGTTCGCAAACGGGCATGCCGCATAATGAGGCGAACTTCGGAATCGGACACTAGGACAAGCCCTCAAAACCGACCTCTTCGGCCCCTAAGGTTGAAGAAGTCCTAACCACCGCATGCGGCTGCAACCGGATCGTGCGGTCCAGTTTTCAATTCTACTCCAGTCTACGCGTTTCGAGGCAAAAACGGGGCGCAAAGACGGGCGCTGTCCACCGTCTTCATTCCCTCTTAGTTCCCTTGAGAGCATGAAGGGTCTTTCAAGGCCTCGGCAGACCCGATATTTTCATGAATGGCCGGGCCCGTTGACGCAGGAAGCCTGCCCGGCCGCAATGGGGACCCTATCATGACCGCAAGAACGCGATTTCGAGGCTCGTTCACCGCGCTCGTGACCCCGTTCAAGAACGGTTCGGTCGATGAGTCGTCGTTCCGTGAACTGGTCGATTGGCAAATTGCCGAGGGCACCAACGGTCTGGTTCCGGTAGGCACCACCGGCGAGAGCCCGACCCTGTCGCACCGGGAGCACGGCGATGTCGTCGAGTGGTGCGTCGATCAGGCGCGCGGCCGTGTGCCGGTCGTCGCCGGGGCCGGTTCCAATTCGACCCAGGAAGCCATCGAACTCGCCCGTCATGCCGAAAAAGTCGGCGCCAGCGCCGTGCTGGTCGTGACGCCCTATTACAACAAGCCGACCCAGGAAGGCCTCTACGCTCATTTCAAGGCGATCAATGACGCCATCGGCATTCCGATCCTCATCTACAATATCCCTTCGCGCTCGGTGATTGACATGTCGGTCGACACCATGAAGCGACTTTATGAGCTGAAGAATATCGCGGGCGTCAAAGACGCGACCGCGAACGTGGCGCGCGTCTCGCAACAGCGCGCGGCCATGGGCGAGGATTTCAATCAGCTTTCCGGCGAGGACGTGACCGCGCTGGGATTCATGGCGCATGGCGGCCACGGCTGCATCTCGGTGACCTCCAACGTGGCTCCGCGGCTGTGTGCGGAATTCCAGGCGGCGTGCCTGAAAGGCGATTTTGCCGCAGCGCGCAAACTGCAGGACAAGCTGGTTCCGCTGCATCTCAACCTGTTCATCGAGACCAGTCCGGCGCCGATCAAGTATGCGTTGTCGCTGCTCGGCAAGTGCGCCAACACATTGCGGCTGCCGATGGTGCCTGCGACCGAGAAGGCGCAGACTGCGGTGCGCCAGGCCATGGTTCATGCCGGCTTGATCAACTGAGGATATTTCCTCCGCTGCGGGGGATTTGTCGACGGAGGCGGCGATGCTCGAGGAATTCAAGAAATTCGCTATGCGCGGCAATGTCGTCGATCTTGCCGTCGCCGTGGTGATCGGCGCCGCGTTCGGCGCCGTAGTCAACTCGCTGGTCGCCGATATCATCATGCCGATCGTCGGTTCGGTCACCGGCGGAATTGATTTCTCCAACTATTTCCTTCCGCTGTCCTCAAAGGTGACTGCGGCCGTGCTGGCCGACGCCAAGAAGCAGGGCGCGGTCCTGGCCTGGGGCAATTTCCTGACGCTCATCATCAACTTTCTCATCATCGCCTTTGCATTGTTCCTGGTGGTCAAGGCGATCAACCGGCTGCAGAAGCCCGCACCGCCGGCCTCACCGCCGGCGCCCTCCAGGGAAGTGGAGTTGCTGACCGAGATCCGGGATGCGCTCAAGAGGAGCTGACACCGGAACGGCGTAATGGCGAAGGCGGAACGGGCACGCAGGGTGGTCGCCGACAACCGCAAGGCGCGCTTCAACTATTTCATCGACGATACCATGGAGGCCGGGCTGGCGCTGACCGGCACCGAAGTGAAGTCGCTGCGCCAGGGCAAGGCGACGATCGCTGAATCCTATGCCGACGCGCGTGGCGGGGAGATTTGGCTGATCAATTCCAATATTCCGGAATACCTGCAGGCGAACCGCTTCAATCACGCGCCCAAGCGCCCGCGCAAGCTGCTGCTGCACCGCCGCCAGATCAACAAGCTCATCGGTGCAGTCGAGCGCGAGGGCATGACGCTCGTTCCGCTGAAGCTCTACTTCAACGAAAAGGGTCGGGCCAAGGTCGAGCTGGCGCTGGCGCGCGGCAAAAAGCTATATGACAAGCGCGAAACCGAGAAGAAGCGCTCATGGGAACGCGAGCGCGGCCGCCTGATGCGGCAGAAGGGATGATCGGGCGTCCGTATGTCCATACCCACCAAACTCGATCACTGCGTGATCCACGTCACCGATTGGGAGCGCTCGAATGCGTTCTATACCGGCGTGCTCGGGGCCCAGCTCGTTTCCAGGCCGGCGGGTTACGCCTATCGCTTCGGCGACAAGCAGCTCAACGTGCACGGGCCGGGCGTGTCGCCCGCCGAGGTGGCGCGCGTGCCGGTGGCGCCGGGCAACAGCGATCTCTGCTTCGAATGGATGGGGCCGATCGGCGATGCCATTGCCCATCTGCAACGCTGCGGTGTGGCGATCGAACGCGGGCCGATGCAGCGTTTCGGCGCCAAAGGCGCGGGCACGAGCGTCTATTTCCGCGACCCCGACGGGTCGCTGATGGAATTCATGTCCTACAGCACATGATGCCGGAAACTGACCGCAGGATCATGCGCGGGCGAACGAGGGGAACGCGGACATGAGCGCGAGAGAACAGCCCGGATCGCACGACCCAACCTTTCTTCCCACCGACATTCCGGTTCCGCAGGATGACGGTGCCGCCCGTCACTTGCCGGGATTGAGGCTTCCGGATTTGGCGCTGCCGGCGACCAGCGGACCAGCGGTGAATCTGTCGAGGCTTTCGGGGCGCACCGTCCTCTATATCTACCCGCGCACCGGCGTGCCCGGAGTCGATGCCCCGCCGGGATGGGACGATATCCCGGGCGCGCGAGGTTGCACGCCGCAATCGTGCGGATTTCGCGATCATTATGCCGACCTCGAGACGCTCGGCGTCGCACAAGTCTTTGGCCTGTCGACGCAGGACACTGCCTATCAGCGCGAAGCGGCGGAGCGATTGCACCTGCCGTTCCCGATCCTGTCGGATGCCACCCTGACATTCGCGCGGGCGCTCAGGCTGCCGACCTTCTCGGTGGCCGGCATGACGCTATTCAAGCGCATGGCGCTGGTCATCGACCGGGGGTCGATCGTGAAGGTGTTCTATCCGGTATTTCCGCCCGACAGGAACGCCGAGGAGGTTGTGGCCTGGCTGCGCAGCCACGGCTGACGTCACACGTGCCGATCACGATGCGGCGATGGCGGTCGGCGCCACGCGGTCGAGTTCGCCCCGGATCGAGCCGATCACCTTGCGAAACATTTTGGGCGTAAGCACACCCGTGCTCGTGTTCAGCCGGGAGCAATGATAGCTGTCGAACAGCTTCAGTCCGTCGATCTCATGGACTTGGCCGTGCGTGAACGGGAATTCCGCGCGCCGCGCCTCGCACGCCGCTGTGAATGTGTCGTGGGCGATGCGACCGAGCGCGAGAACCGCAGCCAGCTTCGGCATTTCCGCGATCGTCGCGGCGAGGAACGGCCGGCAGGTGGCTATTTCGGCCGGCGTCGGCTTGTTCTCCGGCGGCACGCAGCGAACCGCATTGGTGATGCGGCAATCGATTAGCGTCAGCCCGTCATCGGCGCGCGCCTCGTACCGGCCCTTGGCAAATCCGAATTCGGTGAGCGCATCGTAGAGCAGCCCGCCGGCGTAATCGCCGGTAAACGGCCGGCCGGTGCGATTGGCGCCGCGCAGTCCGGGGGCGAGCCCGACGACGAGCAGCCGCGCGTCGAGCGGCCCAAAAGAGGCGACCGGCGCATTGAACCATTCCGGCTCGCGCGCGCGCCAGGATCGGCGAAAGGCGACCAGCCGCGGACAGCGCGGGCAGTTTCGGCCCGGCATGCGGCTGTGCGAAGGCATTGCCGAATTTCCGGGGGCTACTCGTCCTCGAACTCGTCCTCGACTTCGACACGCTGCGAGGCCGGGCTGCGTTGCAGGAATTGCGGCGTGTGGCGCGACTCCCGCGCCTCACGCGCCGGGCGTTCCGTCGGGTCGCGCCCGATCTTGCCTTGCAGCTCGATGATGTCGAGGAACTGATCGGCCTGCCGGCGGAGCTCATCGGCAACCATCGGCGGTTGGGTGGATATCGTCGACACGACGACCACGCGCACGCCGCGCCGTTGCATCGCCTCGACCAGCGAACGGAAGTCGCCGTCGCCGGAGAACAGCACCATCTGGTCGATGTGAGGGGCGATTTCCATCGCGTCAACCGCGAGCTCGATGTCCATATTGCCCTTCACCTTGCGTCGCCCGGTCTGATCGACGAATTCCTTGGTCGCCTTGGTGACGACGGTGTAGCCGTTATAGTCGAGCCAATCGATCAGCGGACGAATAGAGGAGTACTCCTGATCCTCGATGACTGCGGTGTAATAGAACGCGCGCAGCAGATAGCCGCGCGATTGGAACTCGCGCAACAGACGCTTGTAATCGATGTCGAAGCCGAGCGATTTCGCCGTGGCATAAAGGTTGGCGCCGTCAATGAACAGGGCGATTTTCTCGATTTGTGCCGACATTGGTGTCTCTCATGGGAGTCTTGCAGGATAAAGCCGGAGCGATGACAACGCAGTCATCCATTCCGATACTTTGCTAAAACATTTCCGGAGTCGTCCAAAACATTCGTGATGCGAAGTACCGCCGCATCTCGCCAGCGTACTTTGACGGACGCTCGGGTGGCAAGGGCGCGCCCGCGTTTGCATTGTCGCGGGAGTCCTGCGGCACGCGGTCGCGGAAATCTGCGGCGAGTACTTCAAATGGGAGATTCCGAAAGCACCGGTCCGGTTCCCGAAATTCCGGCGACGGGAGCGTTGTCGGCCGTCAAACGGGCCGAACCGGTCGGCGAAATGTCTTGAACTCGAAGGCCGGCGACTATAGGTAGGCGCGGAATTGCCGTTTTCCGTTTGCAGGAACCTTGACTCGCGGCCGGCGCCAAGTCCGAGCCGAAGGACCCAAAGGAGTTTCAGCCCATGGCCCGCGTGACAGTCGAAGATTGCATCGACAAGGTCGAGAACCGGTTCGATCTCGTTCTGCTGGCCGGTCACCGGGCGCGGATGATCTCGTCCGGCGCCCAGATTGCCGTCGAGCGGGACAAGGACAAGAACCCGGTGGTGGCGCTGCGCGAGATCGCAGAGAAGGCGATTTCGCCGGAGGACCTCCGGGAGGAACTGGTCCATTCGCTGCAGAAATATGTCGAGATCGACGAGCCCGAGCCCGAAACCATGCCGCTCATCGGCGCTCCGGGGACCGGCGTTGACGCCGACGATACCGACGTGACGACGGATCGGATGAGCGAGGAGGAGTTGCTCAAGGGCCTCGAAGGCCTCACCCCCCCGGAAAGCGAGCCCGAGCCCGACACCGGGGAAGAAGAGGAATAGCGCGGTTCGCCGCCGGCTTTCCTGCCGCTTCCGGCTTTAACGAAAATTTGGCTTTTGCTGGCAATTTGGC
>JASHOR010000068.1 GCA_030041005.1 Xanthobacteraceae bacterium | reverse complement strand
GCTGCGCCGAACCGGCCGCTTCTGCCGCCCGCCGCTAAAGGGCGAACGGCATCCATTCGGTATGCGGATAGACAAGCAGCGCCGCCGCCGCGATCGCGATACCGTAAGGCACTCCGCCGCCGGTGCGATGCAGCCGCTCGATCCATTCGTGACCGGCGAACGGCGGCGGCAACGGCAGCCTGCGAAACTGGATAAGGGCCAGCGTCAGCGCGCCGCCGAGAATGGAGGAATAGATCAGATAATCGAACAGATGCGCGAAGCCGAGCCAGAGCGCGGTCGCCGCCGCCAGCTTGGCGTCGCCGCCGCCGATCCAGCCGCAGGCAAACAACACGAACCCGACGAGCAGAACGGCGCCGCCGGCGCCGAAGTGCATCGCCGCCTCGTTCACGCTCATTCCGGTCATCGCCGCCAGCAGCACGAACCCGCCGAGCAGGATGAGCGAAATGCGGTTGGCGATCGTCATGGTAAACAGATCGCTCGAAGCGGCAAACGCCATCGCCGCCGGAAACAGAGTCAAGCTAATCACTTCAGTGAGCATGCTGAATATGCCAATCGCCCGCTCGGCTTATCGGTCGCGGGTTGACGGCTGGTTAGCGACCCGCACAAAGCGAAAAGGCTCCGGTGTCGACCGGAGCCCTCCCGTAGCAGAGTGCAGAGCGCCGCTTACTGGAGGGCGCTGGAAACGCTGCTGAAGGTGTTCTTCAGGTTGGTGCCGAGGCCCTGGACGACGGCGATGATCGCAACCGAGATACCGGCAGCGATGAGGCCGTATTCAATGGCCGTGGCGCCAGACTGATCCTTCACGAAACGCAACACAAGATTCTTCATGAGTTGGCTCCTTAGGTCCACACGTGGCTGTCTGAGCGTGACCCAACGGCCTTTTGCGGACCGATTTGGATCGGACCGGAAGCTAACTACAAACAATTTCGAGGCCGTTAAATCGTGCGCAGAAAACCGCAGCGAAACGGGTGTTCCGTCATGTAGTTAACAGCCTGTTTCGACGCGTGGAAGAATCGTCGGTCGTCGATGCTCGAGCTTCCGGCGTTCGCGCGGTGACCGAACGATTTTCACAGGGCGCCCGCGGCAGTTTGCGTATCTGCGATGGACGCATGACGGCATTGCACGCATTTCGATCATTCACGGCGCATTAGGGCTTCATCGGTATTCGGACGCAGGACCGGCTCGCAGCCGTTGCGGCCGCCGCCAATTTGCATCTCGACATGCGATCCGTATGAATCAGAACCTGCTCGCAGTCGTTGTCACCGTCGGCGAAACGGTCGCCAAGAATGTACCCATCTCGATCGGGTTGGCTGCCGTGTTCACCGTGCTGACCTCATTCTGGGCCTGCAACCCGGGCGAACCGTGGTGGCGCAAGCGCGACCTGGTGACCGACCTGTGTTACTGGTTTTTCATTCCGGTGATCACCCGCTTTCTGCGGATCGGACTTCTCGTTGCGGCAGCGGCGGTGGTGTTCGGCATCACCACGGGCGACGGCCTTGTCGCCTTCTACGAAAACGGTCACGGCCCGCTTGCGGCGCTGCCGCTTGCCGTTCAAGCCGTCATCTTTCTGATCGGCGAAGACATCATTCTGTACTGGACCCATCGCGGCTTTCACGGCAAGAGATTCTGGAAATACCACGCCGTGCATCATTCCTCCGAGCAGCTCGAATGGATTTCGGCGGCGCGCTTTCATCCGATCAATCTGTTTCTCGGCAGCGTGCTGGCCGACGTGGTGATGCTGTTCGCCGGGATCTCGCCCAACGTGTTTGTCGTGCTCGGGCCTTTGACGGTCGCCCATTCCGCTTTCGTCCACGCCAATCTCGATTGGACGCTCGGCCCATTCAAATACGTCATCGCCAGCCCGGTGTTCCACCGCTGGCATCACACCGCAGCCGACCGCGGCGGCGAGAAGAATTTCGCCGCAACCTTCCCCATCCTCGACGTCATATTCGGCACGTTCTACATGCCGGCAGGCGAGCGTCCGGACAGTTACGGGATCGACGACCGGGCGTTTCCTGCGGGCTTCGGCGCCCAGCTCGTACATCCGTTCACGCAGTGACGGCGGCAATTCACTTCTGTTCCGACCGCTGAACGGACCCGTCCGCCGCGCCGGCGAACCGCGGATCGCAGCAGGGCGCGGCGCGAATTTGCAGTTCATTCACCATTTTGCAGTCAATTGGACTGCATCGGTATGCGGTGATCTGCCCCGATTGGTCCGCGTAGCGTATCGGAGCGTTTCGATGACGCATGAGTGCAGGAGTGTACGCGCGAGGTCGTTCATCGGGCTCGTCGCCGGCCTTTTTGTCGCTGCGGCCTCGATCCCGGCCGCTGCCAGCCAGCCGATCACGGTGAAGCTCGACCGCGCCAAGATCATCAGACTTCCCGCGCGCGCGGCGACCGTCGTGATCGGCGATCCGTTGATCGCCGATCTTTCGCTGCAGCCCGGCGGCCTTGCCGTGATTACCGGCAAGGGGTTCGGGGCAACCAACGTGATCGTCCTCGACCACGAGGGCGCGGTCTTGACCGAGCAGACAATCGAGGTCCAGGGGCCGACCGATCCGACCGTCGTGGTCTATCGCGGCGTCGCCCGCGAGACCTACAGTTGCTCGCCGGAATGCCTGCCGCGAATCACGCTCGGCGACGATTCGAAATATTTCAGCACGACGATCGACCAGAGCGGCACGCGCAACAATCAGGCGATCGCGGCCGGATCCAAATCCGACTCCGGCGCTCCCATCAAGGCGACTGATGGCACGGTCAATGCCCCGGGGGTCGCGCCGCCGCCGCCGTCGCCGCAAAATCCCGCCGACCGGCATTGACGGACATATCGGCGGCCGTCGCGTCGCGCTGTCCTAAGAAATCGGCAGCGCCGTCGTTGCCTTGATCTTCTCCATGGCAAAGCGCGAGGTGACGTTCTTCAGCGGCACGGCGGCGATCAGCCGCTTATAGAACGCATCGTAACCGGCGATGTCGGGAACGACGACGCGCAGCATGTAATCGATGTCGCCGGCCATCCGGTAGAATTCCATCACTTCCGGCATGGCGCCGACGACCTTGGCGAAACGCTCGAGCCACTCCTGCGAATGGTCGCCGGTCTCGATCGAAACAAAGACGGAGACGCCAAGCCCGATGCGCTCCTGATCGACCAGCGCCACGCGTTTTTGAATGACGCCATCGGCCTCGAGGCGCTGAATCCGCTTCCAACACGGCGTTGACGACAGGCCGACGCGGGAGCCGATTTCGGCGACTGACAGCGACGCATCGTTCTGCAGAACCGCAAGTATTTTTCGATCGATGGCATCCATGAGAATACTTTTCTATCGTGGCGAATAAGGGGCAGCCTATATACAATAATATTCCACGACAAGGCCCGCGCAGCCAACGAGACCTATGCCTCCTGGACCCCAACGCCCCCGGTCCGGCGCGCCAGCAGCGCCCCCACCTCCGCGCGCGTCGGCATGCCGGCGGAGCCGCCGATCCGGCTGCACTTGATGCCGGCGACGGCAGCGCCAAAGCGCATGGCCTCGATCTCGTTCTTGCCCTCCGCCAGGGCGAGCACGAAACCGCCGTGGAACGCATCGCCGGCCGCGAGCGTATCCACCGCGTCGATCGCGAACACCGGCAAACGGCGCGGCTTTCCCTCCTGCAAATAGACGATATCGTCGGGTCCGTTGCTGACCGCGAGGAAGGCGTCCGTTTTGTCGGCGACGCGCAACAGCCCGTCGGCAAGATCGGCGATCCCGGTGGTCTCGCGCAGGCATTCGGAGGAAAAGATGAGGTGCGAGGCCAGACGGAACAGCGGATCGCGCTCGAATGTCGGACGGTCGCCGTCGAGCACGACGCGCAGGCCGCGCTGGCGCGCCGCGGCGCAGATCGGCGTCACGAAATCCGGGTAGCGGTTGTCGGCCAGCACGATGTCGGCCTGCGCCACGAGGCCGACCGGATCGGCGGGACTAACCGCGGCGATGCGCTCGTCGCGATAGGTGACGATCGTGCGATCGCCGCGCCTGTCGATGAAGATCGCCGACAGCGCCGTGGCGAGACCGGCCACGCGCTGGCACGCGTCGCAGTCGACGCGTTCGCGGGCCAGCGCAGCCAGCACGCGATCGCCATTCTGGTCCGCGCCGGCCGGCCCGCCCATCGGGCCGGCCAGCGCGACGCGGCCGCCGAGCCGGGCAATGGCGACCGCCGCATTCGCCGCGCAGCCGCCGTTGACGGCGAAAAACTCCTTGGCCTGCACCTTGCCGTCAGGTTGGGGAAATTCCTCGACGCGAAACACCTCGTCGAGCACGATGATCCCGGCGCAGAGGATGCGCGGCGTTTGTCGCCGCGCCGCCTCAACGAAGGACATCGGCGCCTTCCTCGATGTAGCGACGGATGATGTGGTGTGCGATGGCGTGCGGCAACGTCGCCGTCAGTCCTTGCGGATGCTTGCGCAGCAGCATGAGCGCCACTTCTTCGCGATCGAACCAGCGCGCATCCTCAAGCTCGCTGTGGTCGACAACGATGTCGTCGGACAATGCCTCGGCGTGACAGCCGATCATCAGCGACATCGGAAACGGCCAGGGCTGCGAGGCGAAATATTTGACGCGCCCGCAGATGAGGCCGACTTCCTCGCGCACCTCGCGGCGCACCGCTTCCTCGATCGGCTCGCCCGGCTCGATAAAGCCGGCGAGGCAGGACCACATGGTCGGCGCAAAACGCGGCGAGCGGCCGAGCACGCAGCGCTCGCCCGCTATCGGCAGCATGATCGCCACCGGATCGGTGCGCGGAAAATGCTGGACTTTGCAGGACGGACAATCGCGCCGCCAGCCGGCGTCCACGAGATTGGTCGGCGCACCGCAATTCGGGCAGAAGCGATGGCGTGCATGCCAGCCGAGCAGCGCCTTGGCTTCGGCGAGCGGCGGCAGATGTTCGGCATCGACCAGACCGTGCACCGCAATCGTGCGCAGATCGGTGAGCTGAAGGTCGCCTCGGGTCTTGAGCGGCTCGACCGCAGCGGCATCGAAACCCGTTGCGAAACGCGGAGCTTTGTCGATCAGCCCGAGAAACACCGTCTCGCGGCCGGCCCCGAACGCGCGGGCCTCTTCGGCCGCGAACAGCGGCTGCAATGCGTCGTCCGCTTTTTTCATCACAACGGACTCGCCGCCGATCAGATAAAATCCGGCGTG
This sequence comes from Xanthobacteraceae bacterium, assembly GCA_030041005.1. GTDB lineage: Bacteria > Pseudomonadota > Alphaproteobacteria > Rhizobiales > Xanthobacteraceae > BOG-931. The sequence goes on along the minus strand of JASHOR010000068.1, from coordinate 2,710 downwards.
CGGGTCGCTGGCCAGTTTTTTCAGCGCGGTCGCATCGCCGCGGCAAAACGCGGCGCGGTCGACGCGGCTCGCCGTATAGCCGAGAGTGGGCGGCGGACCGAGTGCGGGATGGATCTGCACGCCTCACTCGGCCGCTTCGGGCAGGGCACGCGGATACAGCGAATTGTAAAGCTCGGGTCGCTGCCATTGCGGCCCGAGCAGCCCCTGCTTGGCCGCGCAATTTTGCGAGGCGCCGAGTTCGTCGCGCGTGGAACGCAGATAGCGCACCCGGTCGAGGTCGACGTCGATGACGCTTATTCCCGCGGCCGTGCTCTCGAACAAAATCTCTTCGGGCGTCGCCACCATGGCGAGCCCTCGCTCGCCGTGATTGAACAGATTTTGCGTCGTGACCACCACCGCAAGATTCTCGATGGCCCGCGCCCAGATGAGCGTCCGCCACGTCGGCCACAGCCGGCGCTTGTCGGTGCCGGCCGGCATGAAAATCAGTTCCGCGCCGCGCAGCGCCAGCGCGCGCGTCACTTCCGGCATATACACCTCGCTGCACATCGCCAGCGCGACCCGGCCGCGCGCGGTGTCGAACACCGGAAATTCGCTGCCCGGCACGTACTGAAACTCCCACTCCTGGCCACCGGTGTAGATCCACGGACCGTTCGGATGGGTGCGGCGGTAGCGCGCCGGTGTGCGGCCGTCCGGGTAGGCCATGACGATGAGGTTGTAGGCGGTCGCCGCCCGGCGATCGATCGGCTCGATGGTGCCGAACACGACATGCACGCCTTGCGTTGCCGCCGCCTCGGCCAGCGCCGGAACGGGATCGAAGGTGGCGGGCATGCGCCATGGCCCCGGATAGGTCTCCGGAAAGCAGATGAAATCGGCGCCCTCATGGGCGCCACGCTCGATCGCGCCGACGGCGTCGGCAATGTTGCGTTCGGCCTCGGCCGGCGGATGCGAAATCGGTTGTACGACGGCGATGCGGAAGGTCATTGTCCTGCTCCTCTGCGCGTCGAAATCGTCATTTGCCGGATTGAAGCCGTGCCCGGCAATTTGGTCAAGGCGAGGGCGGACGCCGGCGGTTGCGTCTTCGTCGCATCCTCCCCCTGCGCGGCGCCCCATTCATCATCCCGGCCCCCAAATGGACAACGGTGCGCGGCACGGGCAAGATTGAGCATTCGGCCCCTGCAGGCTCGCGGAGGAAACGCCAATGCCACGCACGCCGCGCGTTGCGATCGTCGGCGGCGGCATCGGCGGGCTGGCCGCCGCTCTGGCGCTGGAGCGGCGCGGCGTTGAGACGATCGTATTCGAACAGGCGCCGACATTGAGCGAGATCGGCGCCGGGCTCAATCTCACGCCCAACGCCATCAAGGCGCTGCGCGCGCTCGGCGTCGAGGACCAGGTCACCGCGGTCGCTTCAGGATCGGATTTTTTGAACATCCGTTCGTGGAAGAGCGGCCGCTATATTTCGCGCACGCGCCGCGGCGACTTCAAGGAAAAGTTCGGCGCGCCCAATCTTTCCGTACACCGCGCCGACCTCCTCGGCGTGCTCGCCGGCGCGCTCAAGACGACCGACGTGCGCACGGGAATGCGCGCGGTCGCGATCGAAGGGGGCGCGCGCGAGGCGATGGTGCGCTTTGCCGACGGTAGCGCGATCGAGGCCGACATCGTCGTCGGCGCCGACGGCATTCATTCGGTGGTGCGCAAATGCCTGTTCGGCAGCGATGCGCCGCGCTTTACCGGCTGCATCTGCTGGCGCGGCATGGCGCCGGCCGATGCGGTGCCGCGCGATATCGCCATCGCCGACGGCGCGATGTGGATGGGGCCCCACGGCCACGTCGTGCATTACCCGGTGCGCCGCGGCGAACTCCTCAACATCGTCGCACATTTCGACAGCGCCGGCTGGACCGAGGAATCGTGGACGCGCGAATGCGACGTGTCCGAGCCGGTGACGACCTATACGCGCTGGCATTCCGATTTGACTCGCATCTTTCCGTGCAGCGCGCGCTGGTACAAATGGGCGCTTTACGATCGCGATCCGCTGGAAAAATGGAGCGTCGGCCGCGCTACGCTCCTTGGCGATTCGGCGCACGCCATGCTGCCCTATCTCGGCCAGGGCGCGGCGATGGCGATCGAGGATGCCTGCGTGCTCGCCGCCGTGGTTGCCAAGATGCCGGACGATCTCGACGCGGCGCTCGCCGATTACGAGCGCGTGCGGGCGCCGCGGGCCAAAGCCGCCGTGTTCGGCTCGCGCGCCCGCGCCAAGGAGAACCACCTCGCCTCGCCCTGGGCGCAACTCAAACGCAACGTCAAATTCGCGCTCCGCCAACGCTTCGGCGCCGGCGGGCGCAAACGCGACAACACCGCGTTCCAGGTCGGCTGGCTTTACAGCTACGACGTGGGGAAGGAAGTGGGCTAACGGTCGTCATGCGCGGGCTCGACCCGCGCATCCATACTGACTGACCGCAAATCGAGTGCGCAGCATGGATTGCCGGGTCAAGCCCGGCAATGACGAGTGGAGAGGTGAGATGCAAAAGATGCTCTGGCTTTCAATCGTCATTGCGAGGAGCGAAGCGACGAAGCCTCAATAATTATCGATCCGCCAAGCATTCGGGTGGCGCACCTTGATGGCGGCGGCTTCCGCGACCGAGCGCGCGCCGACGTGAAGGAGCTCGGTCCTGATCTCGTCAAGGAACAGGTCGGCGACGTGCGGCGCGCCGGC
>JASHOR010000067.1 GCA_030041005.1 Xanthobacteraceae bacterium | reverse complement strand
ATGCGCCAGCGACCAGGTCGGGAACGTGTTGGTGGAAAAGCGCTGATGGATGAGCGCCAGCGCGCTCTCGAAATCGGGGTCGTGCAGGTCGGGGTAGTAGGTGCAGAGCTGATCGGCGAGAAACATGCCCTTGTAGATCAGCGTCCGGCAGGAGATCGATACCGGATAATAGTTGGAGATGCGGCGCTCGCGCTTGCCGTACATCGTCGCCGAAATGGTCTTGCGCATGATGTAGAGCCGGCGCTCAAACTCATCCTCCGTCGTCACCTTGGAATTACGGGCGATGAAGACCTGCTTGTGCACCGGCTCGGTCGGCTTCACCGATTCGCCCAGCATCGAGTTGTCGGTCGGTACGTCGCGCCAGCCGAGAATTGCCATGCCTTCCTTGGCGGCGACGGCTGCGTAGGTGTCCATGATTTCGGCCCGCCACGCCGTCTCGTGCGGCAGAAACAGCACCCCGACCGCGTAATGGCCGGGAGGCGGCAGAGCGAAGCCGAGGGTGGCCGCCTGTTTGGCCAAAAATTTATGCGGAGTCTGCACCAGGATGCCGGCGCCGTCGCCGGCGCGCGGATCGGCGCCGACGGCGCCGCGATGTTCGAGATTGAGCAGGATCGTCAGCGCGTCCTCGACGATCTTGTGCGACTTACGCCCCTTGATATCGGCAATGAATCCGACGCCGCAGGAATCCTTTTCCAGCGCCGGATCAAACAGGCCGAAACCTGACGCGCTCATCGTCGTCCTCGCACTCCCATCCAGGCCGCAACCGCGCGCTCAAGGGTTTCGGCGCAATCGGCATCCGCGCGCCCTCCCGATTCCCCGATCACCCGCGGAGAAGAAAGGCAGAGCGCTGGGCGATTCCGCTTATCCGCAGGCAGCCTTGGTGCCGCACTGCGGCCCTAAGGTCCGGCCCTAAGCTTGCTCACGGCCGCCGTCTGGCGCGCCCTCGCCCACCCGGCGGCTGACCCCAGCGCCTTCCGCCTATCCGCCGGGCCCGACGGTACCGGGAGGCAGGTGGCGATTGTGCGCTTTATGGGATCTCCAATTGGGACAGCATTGCTGTCCTATGCCGAACATGGCAAATTCCGGGCACAAACACAAGTCTGCCCGGTGGCTTGAACACACGATAGCGCCGGTGCCCGCCAAGCAGCAGCAGATTCCACTACGGACGCGCCCGCATGCGCCATACGCGCCGGACCAATTTCGTATTCCGTGACGAGTGGACCACGCCAAGGGAGTGAACGCAATGGGCGAGGGCACCGCGCTCCGGGAGCCGGGGCACCCTGCATGCGCGCTGCGGCCCGATTGTCGGCTCGCGTCCGGGCAGATAGGGTCTTACGATCGTTCGGCGGCTTATGACGAGGCCGCTCCGACGCAGTCGGCGAGTCTTTCCGCGCATGAATTTTGCCAGTGATAATACGGCACCGGTCGCGCCGGCCATTCTCGACGCCATCGCGCGCGCAAACGAAGGTTACGCCCGCGGCTACGGCAACGACGATTGGACCTTTGCCGCCGAGCGAGCGTTATCGGAGCTGTTTGAGCGGGACGTTTCCGTTTTCCTTGTGCCGACCGGGACCGCCGCGAATGCGCTGGCGCTGGCTCAGGTGACCCCGCCATGGGGCGTCGTGTTCTGTCACGCGGAATCCCACATCGTCACCGACGAGTGCGGCGCGCCGGAATTCTTCGGCGACGGATTCAAGCTGGTCGGTCTGCCCGGCGGCAACGGCAAGGTCGAGCCGGCGACGCTTGAGGCGTCGCTCGCGGGCTACGGCGGTCACAGCCCGCACCAGATGGTGGCGTCGGCGCTTTCCTTGACGCAAGCGAGCGAAGCCGGCACCATTTATCGCATCGCCGAGATTGCAGCGCTGTCCGAAATCGCGAAAAAGCGCGGGCTCGCCGTGCACATGGACGGGGCCCGTTTCGCCAATGCGCTGGTTCGCCTCAACGCGACCCCGGCGCAGATGAGTTGGCAGTCCGGGATAGACGTTCTGTCGTTTGGCGCGACCAAGGGCGGAGCGATGGCGGCGGAGGCGGTGGTGATCTTTGATCCCGAGCGCGCCAAGTTCTTCGGCGAACGGCGCAAGCGCGGCGGACATCTTGTATCGAAGCATCGCTTTCTCGCCGCGCAGTTCACTGCTTTCCTTGCCGACGATCTCTGGCTCGCGCTTGCGCGCCACGCCAATTCCATGGCCGATCGGCTGGCCGCCAAGCTTGCCGCCGCAGGGCTGCGGCCACTGTGGCCGGTCGAGGCCAATCTCGTGTTCGTGGCGCTGCCGCGGGCGCTTGACGCCAAGCTCAAGGGGGCGGGCGCAAGCTATTACGTGCGTCCGAGCAACAGCCTGAAACTTGCCCAGGATCATGTGGTCGCGCGGCTCGTCACCTCGTTTGCCACCCAGGACGAAGACATCGAACGCTTCGTGCAGTTGTGCGAGAAAAATATATGATTGGGATCAAAGCGGCGCCCAACTTCCGCCCATCGTTCCTAGTGGAGTGGATTTGACATTTCGGTACCCCCAAGCCGCTACGTCGTGAAGCGACTGTCAGATCCGAATCTCCACCAGCGCTTATGCTTGCGAGTGGTTCTTTGATTCCAACATTCGCACAAGGGAGTGCCGAAATGGGATGCGAATGTTGGAATCGGACCACCATATTGTGTCCGGCGGTGTCTGCGCCGCAGGGGGATGAGTAAGGGGGAAGCGAGCATGGTGGTGAGGACAGGTCTGTTTAGCGCCGCCATCCTTGGCGCGTCTCTTTCTCTGCCTGCCTTGCTGTTGATGTCCGCGCCAGGATATGCCCAGGCGCCAGCGGCATCCGGGCCATCTTCCATACAGCCAAAACCGGTAACCGGGTTTGTGTCGCAGTACGAAATTCTGCGCACGGTCCGTTCGGCTGGATTCCACCCGCTGTCGTCGCCGCTGCGCGACGGTACAATTTACGTGCTGCGCGCCACCGACTTTCGCGGCATCCTCATGCGTGTGGTCGTCGATGCGCGAACCGGCGTGATCCGCGACGTGACGCGTATCGTATCCGCCAGACCCAGTCTCAATGGAATAGCGCCTGAGCCTTCCGGTCCTTCGCCCTATGTCGCGCCGGTTTACGGACCGCCGGGTTACGGACCGCCGGGTTACGGACCGCCGCCTTACGGACCGCCGCCTTACGAGCCGCCGGGTTACGGACCACCACCTTATGGACCGCCGCCTTACGGACCTCTGCCTTATGGCGCGCCGGTCGAATCCGAGGCTCCACCTCCACAAATGGGACCTGCACAAACGGGGCCCGAACGGTTGGCGCCTTCGTCGCGATTATCCGAACCGGACATGTTGTCCCCGCCGCCGATACGCCGGTCGACCGCGCACGCGGCCTTCCCGCCGTTGCCGCGACCGCGACCGACACTGTCCAGTTCGACGAAAGCCGGTCAGCCCTCGAAGATCAGCAATCCGGGCAAACCGGCCCCGGCCGCCAATGCGTCGGCGGATGCCCAGCCTCTTGGCTCCGCGAACACCAAGGGTGTCGGCGCCAGTCCAGGGAGCGCCTTGAGCCCCTCTGGGGCAGCCGGGAAGGCCTCGTCCGTTCCGCCGCTCAACGATTGATCTGGCGCTTGCGCCACGTCGCGCCGAGATAAGAATCGAAAGCGCCCCGTCATGCGGGGCGCTTCCTTCAACATTGGCGTTCCGGGTCGTTCGAGCCGGAAGGCGCGGCTTACGCCGCCTGCTTCTGTTGCTCGACGGCCTTGCCGGTGATCGGAATCGAACGCGGCTTCTTCGCCTCGGGAATCTCGCGCACAAGGTCGACGTGCAGAAGACCGTTCTCGAGGCTCGCGCCCTTCACCTGAACGAAGTCCGCGAGCTGGAATACGCGCTCGAAGGTGCGCGCTGCGATGCCCTGGTAGAGCACTTCGCCGCGCTTCTCCTCCTCCTTCGCATTCTTCTCCCCGCGGATCGTCAGCGTATTCTCCTTTGCCACGACCGACAGTTCCGGCTCGTTGAAGCCGGCCACGGCGACGGAAACCCGATAGGAGTTTTCGCCGGTCCGCTCGATATTGTAGGGCGGATAGCCGGGAACGGTGCCGTCGACGCCTTGGTCGAGCAGCGAGAAAAGCCGGTCAAAGCCGACGGTGGAACGATAAAGGGGTGCTAGATCAAAAGTTCGCATGGCATATCCTCCTTCTGAAGCGACATGCGGATGGCCTGCCCGTTCGGGCCCGGCCGGGATTGCGCAGCTCCGAAGACCCTGCGCAGGCGTGATATGGGAAGCGGAGACGTATCTTGCAAGGCGTTGCACAGCGGGCCAAACGGCGTGTGAAAATACGTTAGAGGCGGCGGGCGCACCTGCTCCGGCAGGTTGGCTTTGTTGAGCAACGATCCAGGGCTGTTATAACCGAACGGGCAATCGGCTCACTCTCGCCACTCTCGCCATGGACCTCGTTTCAATCCCGGCCAATCCGGTTCCGGACAATTTCGTCGCCGGCATGCTGAAGGCGCCGGACGGCACGGCGTTGCGATTTGCGCGTTGGCTGCCGCCGGCCGGACGTCGCGGCACGGTCTGCATCTTTGAGGGGCGCGGCGAGTGGATCGAAAAATATTTCGAGACCGTACGCGACCTGCACGCGCGCGGATTTGCCGTCGCCGTGCTGGATTGGCGCGGGCAGGGCCTGTCCGGTCGCCAGTTTGACGATTCGCTCAAGGGATACGTGCGCGATTTTTCCGACTACGACTCCGATCTCGAAATCTTCATGCGCGAGATCGTATTGCCGGATTGTCCGCCGCCATTGTTTGCCATCGGCCACTCGACCGGAGCAACGATGCTCATCCGTGCTGCGCATCGGGGGCACCGCTGGTTCGACCGCGTCGTGCTGACTTCGCCGTTGATCGGGCTTGCCGGCGCCGGCGCAACTCCGACTGCGGCGGCGCTGGTACGCGCGCTGTGCTTCTTGGGTTTTGGTGCGATGTACGTCCCCGGCGGCGGCGCCCTGGTCATGGAGACGAGGCCGTTTGCCGGCAATCTTCTCACCTCCGATCCGGTCCGTTACGCGCGTAACGCCGCCATTCTCGAGGCGGAGCCGAAGCTCGCACTCGGCCGTCCGACCGTTGCCTGGGCCGATGCGGCATTCCGCGCCATGCGCGCCATCCGCGAGCGCGGCTACGCCCCGCGTATCCGCCAGCCGATGCTGATTGTCTCCACTGGTCTCGACGCCGTGGTGTCGAATGCGGCGATCGAAGAATTCGCCGGCCTGCTGCGCGCCGGCTCGCATCTCGTCGTGGACGGCGCCAGGCACGAGTTGTTGATGGAGCAGGATCGCTTCCGCCTGCAGTTTTGGGCGGCCTTCGATGCGTTCGTGCCGGGGACGGGGTCGTACTGAGTGAGCTTTTGCCGTTGATTGCAATGGCGCGGCCTTCTATCGGTCGGCTCGTGCCGCGGTGCCTTGCGCCGCGATATGGCACCTCATCCTCGCAACAATTCCATCGCCTGCGCGTGGACGCGGGCATCGCCCGCCGCGATGATTCGTCCTCCCTGATGCGGGCGCTCGTTCTCCCAGGTGGTCATTATGCCGCCGGCTCCCTCGATGATCGGAATGAGCGCCAGTACATCATGAGGCTTGAGTTCGGTTTCAATGATGAGGTCGACGTGCCCGGCCGCAAGCACGCAATAGGCGTAACAATCGCCGCCGTATCGTGATAGCCGAACCTGTCGCTCGACGCGGGCAAAACATTGTCGATCGGCGTCGTTCATCAGCAGCGGACTGGTGGTGAGCATGGTGGCGTCGGCCAGCGCCGCGCAGGCGCGTGTCTGCAGGATTCGGTCGCCGGCCGGGCCGCGGTAAGTGGCGCCGTCGCCGTCTCCGGCGAATTGCTCGTGGGTGAACGGCTGGTGCATCATGCCGTAGATCGGCTCACCGTGCCGCGTGAGCGCGATGAGAGTGCCCCAGGCGGGCATTCCACAAATGAATGACTTGGTGCCGTCGATCGGATCGAGAATCCACACATATTCGGCATCGGTCTGCTCCGGCGGAAACTCTTCACCGACGATGCCATGTCTGGGGAAGGTTTCGTGAATGAGCGTGCGCATGGCCGTTTCGGCGGCGCGGTCGGCCGCTGTCACGGGATCGAACCCGCCGCAGAGACTCTTGTTTTCGACGCTGAGCGCGCTGCGAAAAAACGGCCGGATGGTTTCGCCGGACACGGTCGCGAGCTGATCCACGAAGGCCGCGAAATCGATCGTCGTCATCAGCGCACGCCTTGTGCAGTGAGCAGCGGGAAGAAGGGGCTACAACAATCGCCGACAGTAAACGCCGCGGCGAGGAGCGGGACTAGTGTCCAGATTCCGGAGTTGGCATCATGGTGCGGCACGCTTGTCTGCAAACTTCGGAAATCGAAGGACACTGGCAACTCATCGATCTTGTGTGGCTTTGGCGCGGAGGTCGCGCCGGTGCAAGCCTTTTGCCGCCGCAGGGCAGGGAGGTTTCCATCTTCGGGCCGAAGTCGGCTTAAATTCTCAACGCAGGCGGGAACGCGACAACACAGAATCTCGCTTGTGCCGAATCGGATCGCTGCCAACCCTGCTTTGCCGCGGCAGGGGATGGCGGAAAACAGGATGTCGGACCCTCTCGAGCCACTTGGCCAGCCCTGCGACCTCGCGCAATACTTGTCACTCTCGGCTAAGATACTGATAACAGGAAGCGATTTAACAGGCGGCGATTTTCGCATAATCGGGAGGGGCGCGAGTTTTGAGGGGCAGCTTTGCACTGGCTACAGGCAAAACGGAGGGTAAAGCGCGGACAAATAGGTCAGCACGGCTTGCGTTTTGTGCGGCGCGATGTATATTGCTGCAGTGCGGTAGCGAGAGCTTCCCTCTCGTTGCCGTTGCCCTCCTTGGGCGTTTCCTCCCTAGACTTGGGCCGCTCCAGAATTGTGAGCGGCCCTTTTTATTTAACGCGTAGATTTGTTTGCCGTGGGAACCGCACTTGGCCGCCCTGGCTTGTCCGCGAGTCCTGCTTCTGGTGGCGGCGGAACCGGCTACTCGGCAGCCGCGCGATAGGGGCGCAATTCTTCCAACGGGATGTCGGCCAGCCGGTCCGCAAGGCTTGTCAGTTCCTCGGCAAGCGGGTCGAACCCCGTCGATCTCTCGTAGCGGCGCTCGTCCATATAAAGCGCGCGGTTGATTTCCAGTTGAACCGCGTGCAGCCCGGCGGCCGGGTTGCCGTAATGTTCCGTGATGAAGCCGCCCGCATAAGGCTTGTTGCGGCTGACGGCGTAGCCGAAGCCGCGCAGGGTTTGTTCGACGGTCTCGGCTACGATCCCGATGCAGCTTGTGCCGTAGCGGTCACCGATGACGACATCGGCGCGTGGCCGCTCTTCCCTGCCTCCGCTTGTCGACGGCATGGAATGGCTGTCGACCAGGATCGCGGCCCCGAAATCGTGGTGCAGGCGGGTAAAGAGCCGTCGCAAGGTTCGATGGTAGGGCTTGTACAGGCTCTCGATGCGGTGAAGCGCCTCGTTGACCGACATCCGTTGATCGTAGATTTCCTGCGCATCGCCGACCACGCGCGCCACGGTGCCGAGCCCGCCCGCGACCCGCATCGAGCGGGTATTCGCGAACGACGGCAGGCGGCCGTCGAACATGCGTGGATCAAGTTCGTACGGCTCGCGATTGACATCGACATAGCAACGCGGGAAGTGCGCCCGCATGATCGGGTAGCCCCGGGCCGGGAGCTCGGCGATCAAATCGTCGACGAACGAATCCTCGGAACGGCGCAGCGTTGCGAGGTCGAGCCGTGAGGCCAAGAGAAAGGCGGGCGGGTAAACCCGTCCGCTATGCGGCGAATTGAACAGAACCGGCCCCCGGCACGCCGCCGGCTCAATGGCTTCGAATGGGGGATCGAATTCGCCTTGGCTTTCAGACATGACTTGCGGCGGCATCCGAGCGTCTATTCAGGGCTGTATATGGCTCCCTAGCGTGCGCCAGTCGCTATTGTCCATAGGACTCTCCTCCTGCCAAGGTCGGATCGCAAGGGGGCTATGGACGCACGGAGCCTGTTTGCCGGCTCCAGGTCGCACTTTCACCTCATGTTTACCCGGTGTCCCGCTTATGGAATGAAGGGGGCCGGCGATAGCCGGATTCGAAAATTCATGTCCAAAATCCTGCTCGCGGAAGACGATGGCGACATGCGGCGCTTCTTGGTGAAGGCGCTGCAGAATGCCGGGTTCGACGTTATTTCCTACGACAACGGGCTCTCGGCCTATCAGCGGCTGCGCGAGGAGCCGTTCGAACTGCTCCTGACCGATATTGTCATGCCGGAAATGGACGGGATCGAGCTTGCCCGGCGGGCCGCGGAACTCGACCCGGATATCAAGATCATGTTTATCACCGGCTTCGCCGCGGTGGTGCTCAATTCCGATTCGAGTGCGCCCAAGCATGCCAAGGTGCTCTCCAAGCCGATCCACCTGCGCGAGCTGGTCAACGAAGTGCAGAAGCTGTTGGCGGCCTGAAGGTCGCCCAGCAAGGAATGCGCACAAGGGAGATGGGCAGCAGCTACCGGCGCGCAGCAGCGCCTGCCGCCGACCCGAAGGCGGTTGACGGCTGCCATCATGGACAGCTTGCGGTTGCGACCCCTCAAATTTGCCCCGAAGTTGCTTTCTGGTCTATGTGACAGCCGGAATCCGGGTGCCGGACTCGGCGGCCTCGATTGCGGAACCTATGGCCCATGGTGGCGTTTTTGACCGAGCACGGTTTTATGGTCCGGCGGAAAACCCCCTGACAATCGCGGTCCGCCCCGCCCATTTCTCCCGATCGAAACCACCCTTTACGCGAGCGACGGTTGTGCAAGAGACAATCGAACGAACCCTGACCTTTGCGAAAATTCCGGCGCGCGCCGGAATGGGCGAGGTCCTGCCGTTGATCGTCAGGCTTGCCGCCCGAAACCTGTTTCACGACCGGCTTCGTTTCATTGCCACAATCATAGGCATCGTCTTTTCGATGGTCCTGGTCACCATACAAATGGGCCTGTTTGTGAGCTTTGGACGCATGGTTACGACGATGATCGATCATGCGCCGGCCGATCTGTGGGTCGTGCCGGAAGGGACGAGGAGTTTCGAGGATCCGGCGCCCTTGGACGAGACCGAGCGGTTCCGTGCTCTGTCCGTGAAGGGGGTTGGCGAGGCGGCGCCGATCGTGATCGGCTTTGCGCAGTGGCGTGTGCAGGGCGGCAAGGCAACGCCGATCTTTGTGATTGGCTCGCCGATCAAGGGGCTTGGATTACATCCATGGGATCTGGCCGCGGGCAGCCCCGACTCGCTTTTGATCCCGGGCGCGGTGGCGGTTGACCAGAGTTATTTCGGTCGCCTGGGCACGACCGGCCTCGGTGGCCTCGCCGAAATTCACGGTCAGAAAGCGCAGGTACGGGTTGTCACCGACGGCATCCGATCCTTTACCACGACGCCGTATGTGTTCACGTCGCTCGACCGGGCGCGGACCTATACCGGAATGCCGTCCAACAAGGACACTTACGTGCTCGTCCGCCTCGCTCCGGGCGCACATCTCGAGAGTGTTCGCAGACGACTACAACAATCGCTTTCCAACGTCGACGTTCTCACGCCCGCTGAATTTCGCAGCCGCAGCCGCTCGTTCTGGCTGTTTGGCACCGGTGCGGGCGCCGCGTTGTTCGCCGGCGCGCTGCTCGGCATGATCGTCGGCACCGTCGTCGTCGCTCAGACGCTTTATTCAAGCACCAAGGATCATTTGTACGAGTTTGCGACGCTGCGGGCGATCGGCTCGTCCAGCAAGTACATCTACACCGTGATCATTATCCAGGCGCTGGTGAGCGCGGTGATCGGGTTTGCCATCGCGGCGGTCATCGGCATGATGGTCGTCAAGGTGACCGCTACAACGGCGCTTCCAGTGTTCATGCCGCCGGGTCTGACCGGGATCTTGTTCCTGCTGACGCTGGCGATGTGCGTGCTCTCGGCCATATCGGCGATCGTCAAGGTCATGCGCATGGATCCCGCCATGGTGTTCACGCGATGACGGCGCCGGTTATGGAAGCGGTGGGGGTCGCGAAGTCTCTCGGCAATGGCGCCGGTCAGGTGCAGGCGCTCAAGGACGTAAGTCTGTCGCTTGCCGGCGGTGAGCTGGCGTTGCTGATGGGGCCTTCCGGCAGCGGCAAGACCACGCTCTTATCCGTGCTCGGATGCATCATGACGCCGAGCACGGGAACGGTTCGGATTTGCGGACACTCCACGTCTGACCTGCCGGCCGAGCGCCTGGCGGAGCTGAGACGCAATCACATCGGCTTCGTGTTCCAGTCGTACCATCTGTTTCCGACCTTGAATGCCCTCGACAATGTCCGTCTTGCCCTGGACGTGCGCGGCGATCGTTCGCAGGACGCCGTGGAGCGGGCGGCTGAAGCCCTGGCGATTGTCGGACTTTCGCACCGGATCAATGCGTACCCGCGCGAGCTTAGCGGCGGCGAACAACAGCGGGTGGCGATCGCCCGCGCCATCGTCGGAAGGCCTGCGGCGATCCTGGCGGATGAGCCGACGGCAGCTTTGGACAGCCGTAACGGCAATGCCATCATGTCGGTGCTTGCCGATATCGCCAGGGCGCCGGAGCGCGGGGTGCTTGTCGTCACCCATGATCCTCGGACATTGCCTTTCGCCAGCCGGATCGTTCGCATCGAGGATGGACAAATCGTTGGCGAGGAGCGCGTCGCCGCCGCCGAAACAGCGGAACCAGCGGAGGGACCGTGATCACGTCAGGAAAGAAAATCATTCTTTGGTTCGCGTTGGGTCTTAGTGGCATCGCAGTCGTGGCGGCGACGGTCGCGTTTCCGGTCGGCGCGCAACAGGCCGCGCCGGCAAAATCGGATGAGCAGAACTGGGTCGCCGTCGCCCCGGGACTGGTCGAGCCCAAGTCGGGAGAGATCAAGATCTGGGCCTCGACCATCGGCCCGATTCGCCAAGTCCTTGCTCGCGTCAACGACAAGGTGCTCGCGGGAGAGCTTCTGGTCGGCCTCGACGATCAGGACGCGCAGGCACGCGTCGAAACCGCCCGCGCCCAGGTCGCGATGCAGAGGCGTGCCCGCAACGATCAGGCCGCCGGCAAGGCCGCCGATCGGCGCAAAGCCGAAGACGCGGTGGCCGAGGCCGAAAACGGGGTGGTGCAGGCGCTCGATGCCTTCGATGCCGCCGCCGTTGCCTTGCACGCCGGCAACGGTTCACAAAACGACCTCGCCGCTGCGCGCACGGTATGGACCAACGCCGAGGACACGCTCGCTCAGAAACGCGCCCAGTTGCGTCACCTGCAGGGTGAATCGGGAACGCCGTTGCCGACCCAGAGCGAAGGGCAACTCAATATGTCCCGTTCGAACCTCTGGCTCGCCGATGTGGAGCTGGAGAAGCTGAAACTGCGCGCTCCGATCGCCGGCACCGTCCTGCAGGTCAACGCCAAGCCCGGCGAGCTGGCGACGCCGTCCTCGCCCGATCCGCTCGTCGTTGTCGGCGACCTTTCGGCGCTCCGCGTCCGTGCCGAACTTGACGAGCGCGACATCGGTGAGGTCAAGGTCGGGCAGCCGGTCGTCATCCGTGCCGACGCATTTCCGGGCCGGGACTTCGCCGGCAAGGTCGTCTCCATCGCGCCGATCGTCCAAGCCGGACGGATCAATTCGCCTGGCTCGCGCAATCTCACCGACTTCGATGTCACGCAGGTTCGCATCGATCTCAAGGATCCCGGTCCGCTGTTGGTCGGTATGAAGGTGGACGTCTACTTCCAGCGTATGAGCGCCAAGGCCGCCGACGTTGCGAAGGCCGCCAACGTTGCGAAGGCCGCCAACGTTGCGAAGGGCGCGGCTGCGGCGAAATAGCTCCGCCATCGGCTCTGTCTCGGCCGGTGGCAACGTTTGCGGCCTGCGACCGGGCCCGAGCGGCCGCTGCAAGCTCCCCTGACTCAACTCCGCTCCTCGTGGAGCGGAGTTGACATTCGCCACCCTCCAAGCCGCTGGCTTGCCAGGCGAATGTCAAATGCAAAAGCTCTACCAGCACTTATATTTGCTAGTGTGGCGGTTCAGAAGTCCGCATCATCCTCGCGGCAAACTCGTTATGCGGACTTCTGAACCAAAACCACACTAGAATCATATAATTGCTAGTGTCCCTTTGATTCCGAAGTTCGCAAAAGAGCGTGCCGGAAAATGATGCGAACTTCGGAATCGGGACATTAGAGTAGTGGTCCTTTGAGTCCAACCTTCGCATGAAGGCGTGCCGAAAAGGGATGCGAATGTCGGAATCGGACCGCTTGCGCCGGCAACAGTCGGTTCCGCCATCGCCGGAACATCCATATCGACACGGCATGTTTGATGCGCTGGCGCGTGGCTGACGCCGTGGGCCGCCTTGATGCTATGGTCCGCCGCGATTCCATTGCCGGACAATGTCGCTGAGAGCCAAACCCAAAGTCGTTGCCATGATCGTCGGCTCGGCGATCATTATGCAGCAGCTCGACTCGACGGTGATCACCACCGCGCTGCCGCAGATGGCCGAAACGCTGCACGCCGATCCGGTGAGGCTCAGTCTGGCCGTTACCGCCTACCTGTTGAGCGTCGCGATCTTCGTTCCGGTCAGCGGCTGGGCGGCGGAGCGGTTCGGCGGCCGCGTGATTTTTCGTGCGGCGATCGGGCTGTTTACGCTCGGCTCGGTCCTGTGCGGCCTGTCGGGCAACGTGATCGAGCTGACGGCGGCGCGGGTGCTGCAGGGGCTCGGCGGCGCCATGATGGTCCCGGTCGGGCGACTGGTGCTGTTTCGCAGCCTGGAAAAGACGGCGCTGATCGCAACCATGGCCTATCTGCAGGTGCCGGCACAGCTCGGTCCGGTGCTTGGACCGCCGATCGGCGGTTTCATCACCACCTATTTTTCCTGGCGCTGGATTTTTTTCGTCAACGTGCCGCTCGGCCTTGTCGGCATGCTGCTGGTGACGATGTTCTTCGACAATCTCAAGTCGGAGACCAAGCGCCCGCTCGATTGGCTCGGCTTCTTGCTCACCGGCGCCGCGGCCTTCTGCGTGATGTACGGCATCGAGGCGATCGGCCGCGGCCGTGGCGGCGCCGACCAGGCCGCGGGCTTGCTGGTGGCCGGCCTCGCGCTTGGCGCGCTGTCGATCTGGCATCTGCGGCGCACCAGGCATCCCCTGCTCGACCTTTCGGTGTTCCGCATCCCCACGTTCCAGGCGGCCATTTACGGCGGCTCGCTGTTTCGCGCCGGCGCGGGAACGCTGGTGTTCCTGCTGCCGCTGCTGCTGCAAATCGTATTCGGACTGTCCGCCTTCGCCTCCGGCAGCATCACCTTCGCGACTGCGGCCGGATCGCTGTCGATGAAAATCACCGCGCGCCCGATTATTCGCTGTTTCGGCTTCCGCAACGTGATCCTGTTCAACGGTCTGATCAGCGCCGTTGCCATCGCGATGTGCGCGTTCTTCACGGCGGGGATGTCGAAATACGTGATCTTCGCGCTGTTGCTTGTTGTCGGCTTTTTCCTGTCGCTGCAATACACCGCCACGCAGGCGATGACCTACGCCGACGTGCAGAAGCCGCTGATGAGCACGGCGACGTCGATCGCCAGCATGACGCAGCAACTCAGCCGCGGCTTCGGCATCGCCGCGGTGGCGGCGTTGCTGCACTTGTCGCTGGCGTGGCGCGGCGCCACCAACCTCGACACGTTCGACTTCAAAGTCGCATTTGCGGGCGCCGTGGCGTTCGCGCTGTCGAGCCTGTTCTACGGCTGGGTATTGCATCCAGACGCCGCCGCCGAGGTCAGCGGCCATGGGGCGAGCTCGGCGCAGGCGTGAAGTCGGCGAAATGGCCTTCAGGCCAGACCACGATTCGATCGTACGGCGATTTGCGTCGGACCCGAATTGCACCCCGCTCGCTCGGGGCGGCGACCGTCACATTCCGGCATTGAGCACGTCGGAAATCCAGTCCCACATATAATGGATCGCGATCGTCGGATCGTCCACCTGACAATGGTGGAAGCCGCCTTCCTCGCGGGTGAACACCTTGAGCGCCTTCTGCTTGGAGCCGACGGCGTCGTAGAGCTTCTCGGCGATGGCGAGCGGAATCTGCTCGTCGCCGGCGCCGTGCAGCAAGAGAAACGGGCAGGTCATTTTCTGCACGATGCCGTCGAGGCGAAACCCTTCGAGCTTTTTCAGCGCCGAGGCGCGATTGGAGACGCCCAGCACCCATTGCAGGTGCTCCGGCGGAACGGACAGCGACAATACGTTGCCGGAATCGAGCGCCTCCAGCCGCCGCGCCCAGATTTCGTGATAGTCCCACTGCGCACCCCATGCGACGCAACAGGCAAAGCGCTGCTCCAGCGAGGCCGCGCGCGGCGCGTAATAGCCGCCGAGGCTCAGCGCCATGACGCCGATGCGCTTGGGGTCGAATTCGCTGCGGCCGGCCAGATAGTCGAACGCCGGCGTGGCATAGCGTTCGGTCTCGGCAATGAGCGGCAAATTGCGGAAGCGGACGCTCTCGCCGTTGCCGGGCCCGTCGACGATCAGGCAGCCGACGCCGCGGGCGGCAAGGTCGGGAATGCCAAAGCCGTATTGCAGTTCCTTGGTCACGTCGAAGCCGTCGAAGAATATCATCGCCGGCGCCGGTCTTTTGCGCGCTGCGTCGGGATCCGGATGCACCAGGAGCCCCGGCAAGCTGGCGTTTTCGTACGGGATTTCCACCGATTCGATGCGCGGCCGGCGGATGATCTCGCCGGCTTGCTTAAACAGCGCGACCGAAGTGGCGTACGCGTCCATGCTGCGTTGCGAGCGCGGATGAATGAAACGCTCGCCGGTCTGATAATAGCGCGAGGCGCGCATGAAACACGAGGCGGCGGTCAGCTTATGCCCGGCGCGCTCGGCGTCATGGCCGCGCGCCGCGATCTTGTCGGCCATGCGCGCCCATTCCTCGAACCAGGCGGAATCGTCGCCGACCTTGTCGAGGAGCGCGCGGCCGACGCGGTTGACTTCATCGATCTCGACGCCGGTCCAGGGCGCGCCGCTGAGGCAAATGAGAAGGCCCATCGACCAACGGTAGTTGGTCGGGAAATAGCGGAAGGCCGGATCGTCGGATGGGTCAGGCAAGGGTCTTCCTCCGTTCCGCGTTCGCGCGCCTTTCCGTCATTACAGCGCAGCGTGCACGGCGATGGCGCATCGCGCCCGTTTCCTCGCTATCGCCAGCGGCTGAACCTGACTTCGGCGCGACGCACGATTTCGTTGAGCACGATCGCCATCGCTGCGAGCATGGCGATCAGTCCGAACAGCTTGGTAGGATCGAAGTTTTCGGTGAACATCTGCGTGAAATAGCCGATGCCGGCCGTCGACACGTATAGTTCGGCGAGCAGCACGCCGAGCAGCGTGCTGCTCATGGCGAGCCGCATGCCGGCAAAGAAGCTCGGGATCATGTGGGGAAAGATCACCCAGCGCAGGATGTGCCAGCCGTTCGCTCCCATCGAGCGCGCGCTGGTCAGCAGGATCGGCTTGAGGTTTTGCACGCCGGCGACGATCGTGATGATGATCGGAAATACTCCATGGGCGATCCCGAAGGCGATCTTCGATTCCGGACCGATGCCGAAGGTCAGGATGAACAGCGGCAGGATGGTGACTTTCGGCAGACCGTAGATCAACAACACGATCGGCATCAGGCTTCGCCGCGCGAACGGTTGCAGTCCGATGGCGAGCCCGAGGACCAGTCCGAGAGCGACCGAGGCGGCAAACGCGACCGCCAATTCGAACAAGGTGAGTTGCAGCGCCGCCGGCACGCCGCCGGTGGAGAAGGTCGCGCCGAGCGAAGCGACGATGCGCGTCGGCGGGCTGATGAACAGCGGGTCCATGAACCAGCGGGCCAGAATTTCCCATCCGATGAGGATGAGAATGACGACTCCAAGCCGGACCATCCCGGGGTGGCGGTAGAGGAAGCGTCCGAGCGGCACGCCCGGCTTCTCGAGCGCTGGAGATTTCACGCTCTCGCCACTGCGCGCCAGCGCGGACGCCGCCGGCGTCATGCGACCGAAGTTCATCGATGGCGCCTTCCGCGGGCTTCCATGTGCGAGACGACGCTGTTGAGCAGCGCCACGATGACGACGACGAAGGCGATATAGGCGAAGGTGCGCGACATCTCCATGTCCTCGGCCAGCGAGACGATCTGGTGGCCGAGGCCGGCGAGCGAGGCGATGGTCTCGGCGCCGAGGATGGAGAGCAGCGCCACGGTAAATCCGATACGCAGGCCGCCGATGATCACCGGCAGCGCGGCAGGCAACAGGACGTAGCGGAACATCTGATAGTTCGATGCGCCCATGGATCGCGCCGCCTTGACCAGCGCGGGATCGACGCCGCCGAGACCGGCGATGGTCGCGAGCGTGATGGGAAAGAAGCTGATCGTGGCGCCAAGCGCGATCTTCGATTCCAGGCCGAGGCCGAAGAACAATACATAAAGCGGCAGCAACAGGATGATCGGGATGGAATACATGCCGGCGAACAGCGGCTCGAAAACGCGGATCAGAAAGCGCGAGCGGCTGACGAAATAGCCGGTGACGGTGCCGCTCGCCATCGCCAGCAGGAAAGCGACGGCGAACTCGGTGGCGGTGACGCGCAGGTCGGGCAGGTAGGCGCCGCTCTTGAGCAGATCGACGAACTGGCGCCATACCGAGAGCGGGTTGGGCAGCAGCAGGTGATTGACGCCCCAGTCGTTGGTCGCCAGGTACCACAGCAGCAGCAGCGCGAGCAGGAAGCCGATCTGCACCGCTCGGCTGCCGATCCGGACCGCGCGCTCGCGCCGCAACTTCATCGCAATGCGCTCCCGTTGCCGGCCGGCTCGCGCGCGGCCGTGGGCTCGGAGGCCGCCTTGCGGATTTCATCGTGCAGCAGCGCGTAGAGTTCGTTGCGCAGCGACGTGAATTTCTCCGACGTCACAAAGTCCGGTCGGCGCGGATGCGGCTCATCCACGCGAATGACCTTCTTGATCGTCCCCGGACGCGACGAGAAAACCGCGACCCGATCGGCGAGAAACACCGCCTCGCCGAGGCTGTGGGTGACGAAGACGATGGTCTTCTCGGTGCGGGCCAGCAATACCGAGAGGTCTTCGCCGAGGATCATGCGCGTCTGTTCGTCGAGCGCCCCGAACGGCTCGTCCATCAACAAAATGCCGGTCTCGAGCGACAGCGCCCGCGCCAGCGCCGCCCGCTGCCGCATGCCGCCGGAAAGCTGGCCGGGGTAATGGTCGGCGAAATCGGCGAGGCCGACCGCCGCCAGCGAGCGTTTGGCGCGCTGATCGCGCTCGGCATGCGGCACGCCCTGGAACAGCATGCCGAGCCGCACGTTCTCGACCACCGTGTTCCAGGGAAACAGGGAATGTTCCTGGAAGACAAAGGCGATTTCGCGCGGCAGCGGTCCGCGCAGCGGCCGCCCGCCCACTTCGACGCTGCCGCTGCTCGGCGGCAAGAGCCCGCCGATAATGTTCAAAAGCGTGCTTTTTCCGCAACCGCTCGGGCCGATCAGACAGAGGAGCTCGCCGCGCGCGACATCGAGCGAAGTGTCGGAAAGCGCCCGCACGAACAGCGTCTCGCCCGCCTCGCCGAACTGGTGGCTGACGCCGTGAACGCGCACTGCGACGTCGGTCGCGCTCATTTGGGCAGAAACGCTTCCGTGTAGAGCTTGCTCATATCGGGCTGCGTCGGCAATGTGTGCAGCTCGACAAACGAGCTGGCCAGCACCGCGAGCGCCTTCCGGTTGAAACGGCCGTTATCGGAAAACATCGGCATCACCTCATCGTAGGTGCGGCTGATGATGTCGGGATCCTTTTGCAAAACCTGCGCGGCGATCTTCACCGTCTCGGCCTTGTTGGCGCGCATGAAGGCGATCGTCTCGAACCAGCCCTTGAGAAAGTTGCGAATCGAGCCGGGATTGGTCGCGATCAGTTTGTTGGTCGCGAAGATGACGTGCGTCACGAAGTTGTTGAGGTAATTGAAACGGACGAGAATGCGCGCGCGGCCCTTCTTTTCGAGGTCGAGCGCGGTCGAGATGTCCATGACAATGCCGTCGATTTCGCCGCGCTGCAGTGCCGCGACCTGACCGGCCATGGCGCCCATGGGCACGATCTGGATGCCGTTCGCTCCCCAGCCCTGCCGGCGCGAGGTTTGACCCACGAGCCAATAGGTCAGCGAGCCGGGAGTGGAGACGCTGATTTTCTTGCCCTTGAGATCGGCTGCGGTCTTGGGACCGTCCGGCCGGACCGCAATGACGAGCAACAGCGGCGGCCCCGCCATCTCGGCCACGCCTTTGACCGGCGCGCCCTTGACGATGAAGGCCAGCGCCGGCCCGGAGCCAATGCCGATGTCGATGCTGTCGCTCGCCATTCCCTGCTGCAGCTTGGCATCGCCGGCGAAGCTGGTCTCCTGGATGCCAAGGCCGTCCTGCTTGAAGAAACCCTCGCGCATGCCGATGTCGAGGGGGGTGAACGAGAATGCCTCGGGGACGGCCTTGCCGACGCGCAGCGTCGCGGCCGATTGCGCCTGCGCTGCGCCGAGCGCGCAGCCCAGCGCGACAACAAGAAGCGTAAGAGGGCGGTTCAAGGTCAGCACCTCCGGACATTGGCCGGATCAGTTCTTCGGCAGGAACGCCTCGGTATAAAGCTTGCTCATGTCCGGCTCGGTTGGAAGTATCTTCATTTCCACGAACGAGCGCCGCAACACCGCCAGCGCCTTGGCATCGAAATGGCCGTCGCGGGTAAACATCGGCATCAGTTCGTCGTAGATGCCGCCCGTCGTCTGCGCGTTGGTGTGCATGACCGTCATCGCGATCTGCACCGTCCTCGCCTTGTGCGCGCGCATATAGGCTACGCTTTCGAACCAGCCCTTGACGAAGGCTCGCAAGTCGGCGGGTTTTTGCGCCATGGACCGATCGGTGGCGAAGATCACATGCATGATGAAATTTTTCGCCACTTTGCCGAATCGCATCAGGATGCGGCCGTCGCCACGCTCGGTGAAATTGAGCGCCGAACCGATATCGACCACGCAACCGTCGATCGCGCCGGCCTTCAATGCCGCCAGGCGCGCGGCGTTGTCGCCGATCGGCACCTGCTTGATGCCGTCGAAGCCCCAGCCCTGTTGCCGCGAGACTTCGTGCATCAGCCAGCTCGTGGCCGAGCCGACGGTGGATATACCGACCTTGCGGCCCTTGAGGTCGCCGATCGTGCGTAGGGAGCCGTCTCCACGCACCACCAGCGCGAAGATGAGCGGAGGGCCGGCGATGTCGGCAATGGCTTTGACCGGCGCGCCCTTGGCGATGAATGCCATGCCGGGACCGGAGCCGAGCCCGACGTCAACCGCGTCCGCGGCCATCGCCTGCTGCAGCCTGGCGTCGCCGGCAAAGCCGGAAATCCGAATATCAAGGCCATTCTTGGCAAAAATGCCGACCTCCTTGCCGACGTTGGTCGGCACGAACGAGAAGGCCACCGCGCCGACATTGCCGACGCGGAGAAGGTCCGCAGCCATTGCCGCCGTCGTCAGCGGTCCGATCAGCAAAAGCGCGGCGGCGATCGCGATAACAAGCGCCTTGATCAGCGATGCCTGTCGATCGACGGGCGATCCGCTCGCCGGCGGAAAATCATGTCGGGAAAACGGGCCGGGGCGCGCAGGTCGCCGGCGCCCGCTCCGCTCGTTTTCCCAGCGGGGTCGGGGAGCGACGTCGCGGCGAAACCGCTCAAGGCTTGCGGCGCCGGCTGCCATCAATCTCCTCCCTCTTTGCCGTCGATCTTAGCGCATTTCGCCGCCGCTCGGTCTCAGCCTCGTCAAGCGTCAAATCGTCCCTGAGCACTACACCGTAAACCTCTTCGGCAACACCGCCGGACACCAGTTCCTCGATGACGTCGTCGCGAACGAGTGCGGGCTCGCGGTCCAGCGGATCGCCCCATCCGCCGCCGCCGCCGGTCCGAACGATCACCTCGGACTGAACGGGCACCGGATAATGCGGGGCTTCCATGGAGCGAAAGTCGTTCTCGCCCGGCAGCCGCAGCAGAAAATCGCCATGGGTCCCAGGTTTGCCACCCCAAAGTCCCCAGGGAGGGCAGTGTTCGCGCCGCGGATGGTCGAAATTCCAGCGACCCTCGACCAGATTGCGGACGCTGGTGTCGAGACCGAGACCGCCGCGGTGTTTTCCTGCGCCTCCGGAATCCGTCCGCAGCGCGCGGCGTTCCACAACCACCGGGCATTTCAGCTCGATGCCTTCAATCGACGCGTTGCGCACGTCGCCCTGGCAGACCGAGACCGTTGCCGACTCGCCGTCCTCGGCCGGGCGGCCGCCCCAACCGCCGCCCTCGATGCTCTGGACGACGAAGCGCCGCTTGCTCTTGGGATGCAGCCCGAAGAACACGATGGAGCCGCCGAGCAGGCCGTGATGACCGGCCGGAACCCGATCCGTCATCGCGCGCGCCAGCGCCTTGACGATCGTATCCACGACCGTGGGTACGATCACGCTCCACCCTGCCATCGGCGCCGGGTAGCGCGCCATCATCACGTTACCCTCCGGGATGATCACGTTGAGCGCGCGGAAAGAGCCCTCGTTGACCGGTTCGAGCGGCCCGGTCAGCGCCTTGTAGGCGACGCGCGCCGCCGCATAGGTGCGCGAATTGATCGCCGCTTTGCGTTCCCCCGAGCAACCGGAGAGATCGATGGTCATGCTGCCGCGATCGATGGTGACCTTGGCGTGGATCGGAACCCGCTCGTCGCGCTTGACGCCGTCATGGTCGATGAAGGAGGCGGCCTCATAGACCCCGTCTTCGAGCTTCTGCACGACGTTGCGGCATTTACGCTCGGTCTCGTCGAAAATCCGCTCGATGGCCGCGAGGATGGTGTTGCTGCCGTATTTGTCGAACAGCTCGCTCAGGCGCCGCAACGCAAGCCGGCAGGCCGCCATTTGCGATTTCATGTCGCCGAGCGAAGATTCCGGAAAGCGAATGTTGTCCTTGAGGACGCGGTAGAGCGTCTCGTTGAGCCGGCCGCCCTCATAGATTTTCAGTTGGTCGAGCTGCAGGCCCTCGAGCCACGGATCGGCGACGCTCGGGCCGGCGCCAAAGCCGGTTGACATGCCGCCGACATCGATCCAATGCGCGCGCACCATGACGAACATCAGAAGCTTGCCCCTGTGGAAATAGGGCATGTAGATGACGATGTTGTTGAGGTGCTGGCCGGCAACCGCCTGGTGGTTGGTGATGATGACGTCGCCTTCCTTGAAGCCGTCGGCGCCGTAGCGCTTCATGGCATCGGTGACGATAACGCCGAGATCGGCGACGAAATGCGACACGCCGCCGACGTTCTGCGAGACCAGTTCGCCCTTGGTATTGACCAGCGAGGTGCAGAAATCGCGAACCTCGTAGATCATCATGTTGTAGGAAGTACGCTGCAGGTCGGCGGCCATCTCATTGGCGATCGCGGGCAGCGCATTGCGGATGACTTCGAGCGTGACCGGGTCGAGCGTCTGCTTCTTTCCGGCACCCCGGGGCGCTCGGCGCGAAGTGCCGAGCCTCGATATTTTCGAAAGCGGCGACGCCGATTTCGATCGGCGCCGCGGCCGTTCATCCTTCGAGGCTCGCTTCGCTCGCACCTCGGGATGACGGACAATAGCCATTATGCGCCTCCGACGGCGATGATCAATTCGCCCGAAGGCGCCACGGTGCAGCGGTCCTGGGCGAACAGCACGGTCGTGGTGCCGTGCTCTTCGATCAGCGCCGGGCCGTTGATGCGCGCGCCAGAGCCGAGTTCGCCGCGTTGATAGATCGGGCAAGACAGCGGCTTGGCCGCCTCGCCGAGATAGACGTCGCGGTGCCGCGCCGGCTTGGCGGTGCGTCGGGCGAGCGTGGGGAAGCGCAGCCGCGGCCGCTGTCCGATGGCGGCGAGCCGGATGTTGACCATTTCCACCGGCTCGTCCGGCGACTGATGCGCGTAGCGATGCTCGTAGAGGGCGTCGAATGCGGCGCGGATTTTCTTGCGGTCGCCTTTTTCGATTGCCTGTCTCGTCACCGGCACCGACAGAGTGAATTCCTGCCCGACGTAACGCAGGTCAAGCGCGATCTGCCATTGCGCGTTGCGAGCATGCCGCAGGCTTTTCCTCGCCTCGCCCGCCATCTCCTCGTACACGGCGGCGAGCGCCTTGAAGTCGAGGCTGGCGAGATCGCAGTAGAACGTGCGGATGAAATCATGCCGTTCGTCGGCAAGCAGCATGCCGAGCGCGGAAAAATGCGACGGAAAGAGCGGCACGATCACTTTCGGAATGTGCAGTTCGCGGGCGATGGCGCAGACGTGCAACGGGCCGGCGCCGCCGGAGGCGACCAGCGCGAAGTCGCGCGGATCGTATCCCTTTTCCACCGACACTTCGCGGACCGCGAGCGCCATCTTGGCGATCGCTATCTGCAGGATCGCCCGCGCCGCGGCGACCGCATCGAGGCCGAGCGGCTTGGCGATTTTGCGTTCGATGCCGGCGCGCGCGCCCTCGGCGTCGAGCACGATCTCGCCGCCGAGAAAATTGCGCGGATCGAGCGCCCCGAGCACCACGTTGGCGTCGGTAATGGTCGGTTCGGTGCCGCCGCCACGGTAGCAGATCGGGCCGGGATCGGCGCCGGCGCTGTGCGGGCCGATCTTGAGCGCCCCGACTTCGTCGATCCAGGCGATGCTGCCGCCGCCGGCGCCGACCTCGACCACGTCGATCATCGGCAGCATGACCGGATGGCCGCTGGCATAGCCGCCGACGTAGTAGCCCGGCGCGAGCGTCGGTTCTCCATCGCGAACGAGACTGGTTTTTGCGGTCGTGCCGCCCATGTCGAAGGAGATGACGTTGCCGAGGCCGAGCTTTTCGCCGACGCGGGCGGAAGCAATGATGCCGCCGACCGGGCCGGATTCCATCATCGCCACCGGTCGTGCCGTGGCCACTTCGGGCGTCATGACGCCGCCGTTCGAGCGCATAATCGAAAGCTCGCCGCCAAAGCCGGTCTCGCCCAGGCGCGATTTCAGCTCGCGCACATAACCGCCGACCTTGGGCCCGATATAAGCGTTGACCACCGTCGTCGACAGCCGTTCGAACTCGCGATACTCGCGCAGGATGTCGTGCGACAGAGACAGATATGCGTGCGGCAGGGCTTCGCCGATCATGGCGCCGGCGATCCGCTCATGCGTGGGATCCGCATAGGAGTGCAGGAGACACACCGCGACCGCTTCGACGCCCTCGGCGGCGAGCACACGGCAGGCCTCGGTGACGCTCGCCTTGTTCAGCGGCCGAAATATCTCACCCGAGCTGAGCAGCCTTTCTTCGACCTCGCGTGTGAGATGTCGCGGCACCAGCGGGCGGTGGCGATGAAAGAACAGATTGTACGCCTCCGGCCGGTTGCCGCGGCCGACGATGTACACATCGCGGGTGCCGCTGGTGACGACGAGGCCGGTTTTGGCGCCTTTGCGCTCGATCAGCGTGTTGATCGCAATTGTCGAGCCATGGATCAGTTCATCGATGGCCGGCGCCTGAAGACCGCTTTTGCGGATGCAATCGAGCACGCCTTGCGTCAGCTCATGCGGCGTCGTCAGGCTTTTCGCCTCGACAAAGCGCTTCGTCCTGTCGTCGAAGCCGACGAGATCGGTAAACGTCCCGCCGATATCGATAGCGACGACAATCATCGTCGTGCCCGCCGGAGGCGCGTTGCAATCGCGTGCGTGAGGGGAGGGGGATACGCCGACACGGGGCGCACAGTATAAGCTTTTTGCAGGAATACAATGTCGGGCAGGATGCGTCATTCTGCGCGATTTTTGCAGAAATACAATGTCGGGTAGGATGCGTCATCCCGCGCGAGCGAAACGATATTTCGGAGCGGGCGGTCGCGCGCGGAGCTTTGCCCGTCCGGATCGCAGGGGGCGAGACCGCATGAAGTCCGAGATCATCACGTATCCCATGGGGCCGCTGACCGCCGAGGGCGCTTTCGTCTACGAGGAAAGCATATCCGGCCGGCGTCCGGCGCTGCTGATGGCGCCGAACTGGATGGGCATGACCGACAAGGCGATCGAGCGCGGCAAGCTGGTGGCAGGCGACCGCTATATCGTGCTGGTGGCGGACATGTACGGACAAGGAACGCGGCCGGCTGATTTCGGCGAGGCCGCGCAGCTCGCCAATCCGCTGCGCGCAAACGCCGGCGAGGCGCGGCTGCGCATTCGCGCCGCCTTGGACGCCTTGATTGCCGAGGGCAACAAGCGCGATCTGATCGACCATCGGCGAGCCGCCGTCGGCTTCTGCTTCGGTGGCGGCAACGTCTTGGAGCTCGCGCGCGACGGGGCCGATATTGCCGCGGCGGTTTCGATCCACGGCGATCTGAAGACCGCGCAGCCGGCGCAGAAGGGCACGGTCAAGGCGAAGCTCCTGGTTGCCCACGGCGCGCCCGATCCGGTTGCGCCGAAAGCCGATCGCGATGCCTTCGAGGCGGAAATGGATGCAGCCGGCGCCCATTGGCAGATGCTGGTTTTCAGCGGAATCTACCACGCCTACACCGACCAGGGTTTCGACATACCCGGTCTCTCGGGCTGGAACGAGCCGGCGACTCGGCAGACCTACGCGTTCACTCATCAGTTCATCGCCGACGCGTTCACCGGGCGACTGTGAGCGCGTCGCGCGGCGGGCGGATTAGCCCCCGGGTTCGGTCCGAAGTGGCCGACCTGATGGCAGGCTCCGGCGCGTAACTCACCGGCCAAGTTTGCCGCAAGTCCTTTGTCGCGAGTCCCATGGCGGGTTAAGGCGCTTGGCGCCTAACCCGCCTTACCGCTACTCGCTGATGCTTGGCGCATCCGGTATTTTTTTGAGCTGCGTCACGCCTTCGGCAATGATCTTCGTCAACTGCATCACTGATTGGCTCAGCGCGGCGTAGTCCACGATATCGCGTTCCACTCGATGGCCGTCGGCCTGCAGCTTCTCGCGCAGCGTCTGCAGTTCGCTGATGAGATTATCGATCTCGCGGGTCGAATTTCCCGACACGCGGCGCAGCAATGCACTCAGGCTGTTGGCCGCCAACTCTCCCTCCCCTTCGGCTTGGCGAAGGGCGGTGCTGTCGCGCCGCACCAACTCGCGAATATTTCCTTCAATTTCCGCGGCTGCCGGCTTGTCGTTCTCAGCGGCCCCGCGTTGCTTGACAAAGCTCATGACACTCCCCCGCTCTGCCGCCCGCCTTTCGGGCAGCCCAACGCGGGCAATGGCCGCATGGAAATGTGACGACTTCACGGCCCGTCCCGGATTTGGTTGGGGAATTCCGGTGCGGATTTTCATGTGGAACGAATTCTCGCGTGGAACTCAGTGCTTGCGCGCCATTTCGGCGGAATTGATTGTGGCGTGTCGGTTGCACACAAATTTCACGGTGCCGCCATGTGGGGCGCGTTTTTGACACATTCCTTGATGCCGCAAATGGCCGGAAGCGGAGCTTATATCCTGCCCGATTGTATCGCTCGCCAGATTTTTTCCGGCGTGACCGGCATCTCGATGTGACTGACGCCGAACTCGGCGAGGGCATCGACCACGGCGTTGACGACGGCGCCGAGCGAGCCGGTGGTGCCGCCCTCACCGGCGCCGCGCACGCCGAGCCGATTTGTCGGGGTATGCACTTCGCTGATGTCGGTTGTGAATGTGGGAAGAGTGTCGGCGCGCGGCACGGCGTAATCCATAAAGGAGGCGGAGAGCAATTGTCCTTCCGCATCGTAGGCGCAACACTCCCACAAGGCCTGGCCGATGCCTTGCGCGGCGCCGCCGTGGGTCTGGCCGTGTACGACCATCGGATTGATCGCGCGGCCGACGTCGTCCACCGCGGTGTAGCCTACGAGATCGAGCGCACCGGTCTGCGGATCGATCTCGACCTCGCAGACATGGGCGCCGTAAGGAAAGCCGAGCTGGCGGATGGTTTCGTCGGCGGTGGCGGCAAGCGGTCCCCGCAAATCCTCCGGCACGTTTTTTTCGCCGTTGGCGGCCGCTCTCGCCACGTCAAAAATTCCCACCGAGCGGTCGGTGCCTTTGACGGTGAAGCGGCCGGCGGCGAAGGCGATATCGTCTTCGGCGGTTTCCAGCATATGGGCGGCGATCTTTTTGCCCTTCTCGACGATTGCGTCGGACGCTTGGCCCATGACAATACCGGCCAGCCGCATCGAGCGCGCGGAGTGCGAGCCGCCGCCTTCCTTGACGATGTCGGTGTCGCTCTCGTTGACGTGCACATCGTCGAATGGAACGCCGAGCCATTCCGCCACGCACTGCGCAAATGTCGTTTCGTGGCTTTGCCCGCTCGACAGCGTGCCGACCACGACGTCGACTTTGCCCTGTGGCTGCACCGTGATGTCGGCGCGCTCGCGCGGATAGCCGCCGGTGGTTTCGAGGTAGTAGCACAGTCCGATGCCGCGCAGCCGTTTGCGTTTGCGCGCCTCGGCGCGGCGCTTTTTGAACCCCTTCCAGTCGCCGAGTTCCATCGCGCGATCCATCACCGCGCGATAGGCGCCGTTGTCATAAGTGATGCCCTGCGGATTTTTGTATGGAAACGCCGAAGGCGGAATGAGGTTGCGCCGGCGCAGTGCGACGCGATCGAAGCCGTGCTCTTGCGCGGCCTTATCGATCAGCCGTTCGATGACGTAAATGACTTCCGGCCGGCCGGCGCTGCGGTAAGGCGTGGTGCACATCGTGTTGGAGAGCGCCGCGCGCGCGCGGATATGCGAGACGGGAATGCGATAGCCGGACGTGGCCAGTCCGACGCCTTTGACCAGCGGCACATAAGAGCCGGAATGGGCGCCGACATTGCTCAGGTTCGACGAGCGCAGCGCCAGGAAACGGCCTTCAGCATCAAGCGCGAGTTCCGCCGAAACGGTGAGATCTCGGCCCATGTAATCAGTCGCGAAAGCTTCGTTGCGCTCGGCCGTCCATTTCACCGGCCGACCGACGCGCTTCGAGCCCCAGACGACCATGGCGAATTCAGGAAAGAAGCTGTTTTTGGTGCCGAAATTGCCGCCGATTTCCTTGGCGATGACGCGCACGGAGTCGAAAGGCACGTTGAGAATTTGTGCGATCTCTTTCTTCTGACGCACGATGCCGCCCGAGCCGGCGTAAAGCGTGTACCGGCCGGTCGCTGCGTCATAAATGCCAACGGCGCTGCGCGGCTCCATCGGCACGCCGGTGACGCGGTTGATCCAGGTGTCGAGCCTCGTGACATGGGCGGCGCGCGCGAAGGCCGCGTCGGTCGCGGCTTTGTCTCCGACTTCGGCGTCGATCATGATATTCGGCAAGTCGTCGTAGAGTCGGGGGGCGTCGTTCTCGGCGCTGTCTCGGCTTTGCGTCACAACCGGGAGCGGCTCATAATCCACCACGACGGTTTCAGCGGCGTCTTTCGCCTGCGCGATCGTCTCTGCGATGACAAAAGCGACGGCCTGCCCGACGTGGCGCACGCGATCCGCGGGCAGCACGTGATGCGGCGCCGCCGGCACCGGCGAGCCGTCGCGGTTCTTCAACACGATGTCGGGCGGTGTCCCCGGAGCGGCGAGATGCGGAATGCGGGTGAGCCCGTCGGCGCGCGCGTCTTGCCCGGTCAATACCGCCAGCACGCCGGGCATGCGGGAGGCCGCCGTGAGATCGATCGAGCGGATGCGCGCGTGGGCGTACGGCGAGCGCACCACGCTCGCATAGGCCTGGCCGGGCAAATTGAAATCGTCGCTGTAGCAGCCGCGACCGGTCACCAGCCGCAAATCCTCTTTGCGGCGAACCGTATCTCCGATACCTGCGTTCATGACTCGTTGACGTGCGAGACGGTTGATGAATGGGCCGCCATACTCTCACAGCAATGCCGCGACGGCTAGTGTACGCCACACATCTCCGCCAAACGTTTGCCGGCTACGCGGTGAAGGCTCTGCCGAACAAAATTCAGGATCGAGCGAGAGCAAGACTTCTCACCGTCGACGCGGCAAAGCAACCCGATGATCTGCGCACGCCTCCGGGCAATCGGCTCGAAGCCTCGCATGGAGATCGCCGAGGACAATATAGCGTCCGCATCAACGACCAGTGGCGGATTTGCTTCGGATGGCGCGAGGGCGCGGCTTGGAACGTCGAGATCGCGGACTATCACAGAGGATGACGCGATGAGCATCGAGCGTGAGGATTTAGATGCCGGCCGGATCGATTTTTCCGATGTCGCAACCGGCAAGCGGCTGCCGCTCATTCATCCGGGCCAAATTCTGCGTGACGAATTTCTGCGGCCAATGAAGATCAGCGTTTATGTGCGAGTATCCCGAATCCGAAGTTCGCATCATTATGCGGCACCCTCGTTTGCGAACTTCGGAATCGAAGGACACTAGCAACTTATTGATCTAGTGTGGCTTTGGTTCAGAAATCCGCATGACGAGGTCGCGGCAGGAATGATGCAGACTTCCGAACCGCCACACTAGCGCGGCCATTAAGGTGCCGCGCTCGCGGGTGAACGATATCGTCCTGGGCCGACGCGGCATTGGCGCCGACACCGCGTTTCGTCTGGCTCGCTATTTCAGCACCACGGCAGATTTTTGGATTA
>JASHOR010000066.1 GCA_030041005.1 Xanthobacteraceae bacterium | reverse complement strand
CGCAACACGCAGACACGCTGGATCCGGCAGTAGCCGCGCTGCCCCAGGCAGCCGACAACATCGAGCGTCTCCTCGGTCTCGCGCACCACTTGGCCGATATTGATATCGCGCGGCGGGCGGCGCAGGCGGATGCCGCCGCCGCGACCGCGCACGGTATCCAGATACCCCTTCTGGCTAAGATTGTTCACGACCTTCATTAAATGCTGCTTTGAGATGTCGAAGGCTTCCGCAATATCGGTGATCGTTACCAGCTTGCCGTCCGCGATCGCGACCTGAATCAGGACGCGCAAAGTGTAATCGGTATGAAGCGTCAGTCGCATTTTCTTCTCCGTGAACCCCTGGGGCCGCCCGCCGGCGTCGCCGACGGGAGTCCGACATGGGGCTAAGCGCGGGGCTAAGCGCGCGCAGCGCAAGCTTGCGGCATATTTGCCCTTGGTTGCTGTCGCAAGCATGGTAGGATGTATATTATATCCATCTTTTTCGGAGGGTTAACGTGACCAAGGGCAACAACGAGGACGGCGAACGCATGTCCAGGCGCGTGATGCTTGCCGGGACGACGCTCGCGCTTGGCATCGGCGCCGCCGGCGCGGCAGTCAGGAGCGCCGCCGCGCAGACGAAGATCAGCCAGGCGGCGGCGAAATATCAGAACACCCCGAAGGGCCAGCAAAGCTGCGCGACCTGCGTCAACTTCCAGCCGCCGAACGCCTGCAAATTCGTTGAGGGGACAATCAGCCCGAACGGCTGGTGCTTAATGTTTGCCGCGAAGACCTGAGCCGCGACCTGGCGACCGCTCGCACTCAGGAACGCTGCTCCGGCGCCGGTTGGCGCGCGACCCGTCACCAATCGGGGTCGTGCTTTCAGGAAACCCAGAAAACCGCTACCATCCACGCCAAGCTCGGAGTTCATCCGGGGAATCCCGGTACAAGCGATCCCGCGCGACTGCCAATGCCCGCGAACCTCAGCAAAGATCAGATGGAACTTCACAGCGGAGCAATCCGGCTGTGGCTCTTTGCCGTGGCCGGTCTGGTGCTGGCCATGGTGCTGGTCGGCGGCGCCACGCGACTGACCGAGTCGGGTCTCTCGATTACCGAATGGCAACCGGTCGTGGGCGTTGTGCCGCCGCTGACCGCGGCGCAATGGCAAGCCGAGTTCCATCGCTATCAGGAGATTCCGCAATACGGCGCGATCCACGAGGGCATGAGCCTTGCTGCGTTCAAGACGATCTTCTGGTGGGAGTGGACGCATCGGCTGATCGGCCGTCTGATTGGCGTGATCTTTTTGCTGCCGCTGCTGTGGTTCCTGTGGCGAGGTTGGATTGGGCGAGGATTACGCGGCCGGTTGTGGCTGATCTTCGGCCTCGGTGCGCTGCAAGGCGCGGTGGGCTGGTGGATGGTTGCTTCGGGGCTCGTTCACCGCATCGAAGTCTCCCAGTATCGGCTGGCGACGCATCTTGTACTTGCCTGCATCATCTACATCGCCATCCTGTGGACGGCGCTGCGGCTCGGCGAAAGCGCGTCCCAACCTGCGGCGTCGCGGATACGAATCAGCGCAGTCGGCCTTGTTCTCCTCGTGCTGGCGCAAATCTATCTCGGCGCGCTCGTCGCAGGATCGCGTGCTGGCTACGCCTACAACACCTGGCCGCTGATCGACGGCGCTTTCATACCGGATGCCTCCTACTTGTTCTCGCTCGCGCCGGGGTGGCGGAATTTCTTCGAGAACGTTCTGACCATCCAGTTCGATCACCGTATGCTGGCCTATACGCTTTGGCTGTGCGCGGCTTGGCACCTCGTCGACGTTCTGCGCGCGCGGGCAGCGCGCGCGACGGCGGTCGGCGCGCTGGCGCTGTTCGCGGCCGTCACTGTTCAAGCCACGCTCGGTATCGCAACTCTTCTCCTTGTCGTGCCGCTGCCGCTCGCCCTGGCACATCAAGGGACGGCGATGATCGTCCTCACCATCGCGGTCATCCATGCGGAGAAAGCGACGCGGCAAGCGATGGAATCCGGCTTTCCTGCTGCGCTCGGCTTGCCGAGTTCGACGCGCGCATGAGCGAACGGGGCAAGCCGGGCCCGCGATCGGCAGTCGGAAAGCGTGGCCCTGGACGACGATCCTTGCCCTCTGGTTGGAAGAAATCGACAGTGAACCGGTCCGAGCCTGGATCGCACCGCCCGCAGCCAGGCGTTAGAGCGCCAATCGATTCATATTGAATCGATTGGCGCTCTAACATTTTGGCGGAGCATGATCTTCTCGGAAAACCGGTTTCCACTTTCCCGGATCATGCTCTAGGTGCCCGGCTCGATAAGCTTGACATATGGGCGTTGCGCCGCCGGATCGATTTCGACGGTGGCGCCTTCCGGAATTGCCTCGGTGATGTCGCAGTCGAATCCGGAAATGAGCGTTGTTCCGGCGAGCGCCGCGCCCTGGACCATGATCGGATTGACGGCATTGAGCACGAGCGCCGCCGGCATCATGTGCCGAGCCATCATGTCGTACAGCATCCACGCGGTGGCGACGCCGCCCTTGGCGACGTCAAGCACCAGGATGCGGCCGAGATAGCTTTGGCCGGCAAGCTTGTGCTCGGGCCGCGAAAACACCCCGCGGATCCGGTCGAGATCGTAGCGAGCGGAAAATCCATCCTTGGCGACGAGCGCGGGGCCGCGCACCTTCTCGCCCATGGCGGCCGCGGCATAGAAAATCTTCTCGGTCATTGCACAAGTCTCCCGCCGGCGCAGGCAACGTCGACGCAAGCTTCCATTGAGAGAAGCGCCGGCTTGTAGCCATAGCCGCCAATGATGTTGGTCAGCTTCGCCGAGTTGGTGGCGAGACGTTTCCATCCGTTCGCCTCCGCCATTTCGCGCGCATAGCTTTGATAGAAGCACATCCCCGACAACACCGTTCCGCCGGCCGCCTCGATGCGCCCGGTCAGCCCCATGCGATCCGCGTCCGGCTTCACCTGCGGGCTCGTGATCGCCAAGAGCGGAATTGTTGCCCGGCGGCCGTCAAGCAGATCGGCAACCCTGCTCATTTCCATGAGGCTGAGCTGCGGAGCCGAGAACACCACCAGATCGACGGCGTCGATCTGGCGGCAATAACCATCCTGCAGCGCGCGAATATCGGCTGCGGTCACGACGTGGCGGCGAAGCCTCTGCTGCGACGGAATAACATCGCCGCCACGCGCCGCCTCCGGGGTGATGCCCACCAAATGGAACAGTGCGACCGATCCGAAGCTCGCCAGTGCAGCGCCAAAATGCTTCATCTCGTCGGAACTCGGGACCCGATCGATGCCCACGAGCGCAGGCACCTGCCAATAGTCGCCGGCGAGCCGGCCGACGAGCCCGCCGAGCGCACCCCAATCGCTCAGTTCGCTCGGCGTCTGTCGCACCTCGACGACGAGGGTCGCTTGACGACGTTCGTCGAGGTGAAAGCCGTAACGCGGCGTGCGGCCGGTGAGGCCGGCGCTCAATGCCGAAGGACCGCCTTCGAAATTGGAGCGGGCGCCGCATACGCTGTTGCTGTAGATCACCACACCGGTGTCGCCGTAGGCGGCATGTTCGCCGCGAACGGGCGGCATGATCGTCTGATAATTGATGCAGGTATTGGTCATGAGCACGCCAAACGATTCGAAGGCGGCGACGGCGCGCCGTTCGAGATCAAGCATCCAGGATTGATGCTTGATGCGCGCGGACGCGGCGAAATCGGTCCCGCGCGGATCGGTGATCGTCGGTACCCGCACGCGACGCTGTACGGCCGGCAAGCCGGCCCAGCGTTCGAGCCATTCCACGCCGGCAAGGCCCAGCGACTCGGTGTCCGCCATGATGTGGGCCTGGACGATGGGCACGAAATCGGGCGCTCCGAGATAGCTCCCGACCTTGATCTGGTGATCGATCGCCCAGCGGCGAAACGGCCCCTGCTCGCCGGCCAACATCGACCGCTCTTCGTCATTGAGCTTCATTACTGGTTCCTGATGCGTTTTGCATTATGTGGTTGGGTCCTCGATTCAATGCAGACTCATATGCGCGGGGAGAAACAGGGTGAGGCCGGGAACGAAATAGAGCAGATAGATCATTGTCAGCTCGATCGCGATGAACGGCAGGATGCTCACCATCATCGACGTCAGCGGGATTTTCGAGATCGACGAGACGGTCACCAGATTGAGCCCGGTCGGCGGATGGATTTGGGCGATTTCCTGATTGACCGCGATCATGACGCCGAACTGCACCGGATCGAGGCCGATGGCCTGGGAGATCGGAAAGAAGATCGGTATGGTCAGGATCGTCAAAGCGCCGGACTCGAGGAACGTGCCGAGCACCAGATCGGTGACGACCATGCCGGTGAACACAAGGAGTGGCCCGCCGGGCAGGTTGCCGACGGCCTGGGCTATGTGCTGCGGCAACTGCAGGATGGCGCTGTAGCGGGCAAACACCGAACCGGTGCCGAATATCATCAGCAGCATGGCCGACGTCAGCGCCGCCGACCGACCGGCGCGAAGGATCGCGGCCACGTTGAGCTTCTTGCGCACGAGTCCGAGCAGGAGGACATAGGCGGCGGCGACGGCGCCGGTCTCGGTCGGCGTGACCAGCCCGTAATAGATCGAGATGATGATGAACGCCGGAAGCACGATGACCGGCAGCGCCTTGCTCAGCGCGGCCAGGCGTTCGCGTAGTGTAGCGGCGCGGCCTCTCACAGCCGGTCGGTAAACGAATATCACGTAGATCGAAAACAGGATGGTGAGCAGAATGCCGGGAATGACCGTGGCAATAAAGAGGCTGCCGATCGACGTTTGCGTCAGCACTCCGTAGATGATGAGCGGCAGGCTCGGCGGCAATAATATGCCAAGCGTGCCGCCGCCCGCGACCAACGCGCCGCTTAACCGCTCCGGATAGCCTTCGCGCGTGAGCGCCGGCAAGGCGATGAGGCCGACAGTCACCGCCGTAACCGGACTCGATCCGGTTATTCCGGCAAAGATCGCGCAAGTCAGAACGACGGCGACGCCGAGACCGTTCGGTACCGACCCGATCCAGGTCTTGGCGAAGTCGAAAAGCTCGTCGCCGACCTTGGCTTCTTCCACCAGCATGGCGGCGAGCACGAAGAGCGGAATGGTGACCAGCTCGAAATTATTGAGGCTTTGCCAGAGGAAGGAGGTAAAGTCCGTCATCGCCTGCATCGCGCCGAACAACAGCGCCAAGCCGGCGAATGCCGCGATGCCGATCGAGATGAAGATCGGAATCCCGAGCGCCATCAGTCCGAACATGACCAAGACGACGAGAAGGAATGTGGCGCTGCCGGCTCCGATCAACGTTCCGCCCCGGCCTGCGGCTGTCCGATGAGGTGCGCAACTCCCTGCAGCGCGATCGCCACGCCGCCGATCGGAAAGGCCAGCAACGGCCAGCCCTGCGGAATCTGCAAAAGCGTATCGGACCGGAGATCCTGCGCGAAGGCGCTGTAGGACTGCATGGCACCGGCAATCAGGAGAATTGCGCCGAAGAGCGTTTCGAGGAGGCCGGAAAGCACGCCGAGCGGCTTGACCAGCGCCGGCACATGCTCGGAAATGAGATTGACGCGAAAATGATGGCCTGTGCTCAAGCCATAGCCGGAGGCCGCAAACGCGATCATGATGATGACGTAGCCGGTGACTTCGAACACCCAGATCGGGGGGCGACGAAGCTGATCCGCGATCACCTCGTAGATGACCGGCAATGGCAGCAGCAGAATCAGAAAAATCGCGAAGTAGCAGATCCAGCGCGCCGCGGTGGAAAGCCCGGCGGCAACCCTGCATCGACGTGACATAGTGGAGCGGATTTGACATTCGCTACCCACCTGCCCGCGATCTTGTGAAGCGAATGTCAAATCCAAAGCTCCACTAGTGTGGCGGTTCAGAAATCCGCATCATTCCTGCCGCCAACCGGTCATGCGGATTTCTGAACCAAGGCCACACGAGGTCAATAAGTTGCCAGTGTCCTTCGATTCCG
Source organism: Xanthobacteraceae bacterium (assembly GCA_030041005.1). Lineage (GTDB taxonomy): Bacteria > Pseudomonadota > Alphaproteobacteria > Rhizobiales > Xanthobacteraceae > BOG-931. The sequence continues at coordinate 189 of JASHOR010000066.1, read as the reverse complement.
AACGAGGGTGCAGCATAATGATGCGAACTTCGGAATCGGGACACTAGATGCCACTGGTCTTTTGCGTTCGCATGAGAGCATGAGGACCCCGGATGCGAATGTCAGAATCGGACCACTGCATCACGACTGGGCGTCGATGACCTTGCGAACCAGTTCCTTCGGGAAGCTTTTTTCCTGCGATTTCGCGAG
>JASHOR010000065.1 GCA_030041005.1 Xanthobacteraceae bacterium | reverse complement strand
GGAGCGAGCGCGGTGCCCGCGCGCGGTTTCGCACACCGCTCCCGGGCGGCTCTGGGTCCCCGACCGACCGGCACTATGACCGGTCCCCGAGGTGCTCGGTAGACTGTGACAGGCCAAGCCGGGTAACGCCCGGTAAGGCCGGGTCTCAGGAAGCGCGGGTCTGGAGCTGAGCCGATACTGGATGCGTCCGGTACGGCGAGTGCCGCGGCGGAGCGCCGAAAGGCGAGCGCGCCCGAAGCGCGGTCGGATGGCAACATCCGGCGGTGCGGCGCGCGTCCGCGCCCGCGGCACGTTCGGACGGTAACGCCCGAGCGTGTGGCGCGGACCATGATCGCATGCGCCTTCCGGCGCTCCGCCTCCCTTCGTCATGGAGAGGCAAAGCTTTCGTGGCGTTCGTGAGCAAAACTCGGATGCGCGACAGCGCACCGCGAGAACGGGATGGCTTGGCTTCACCCTCCCCTGGCGGGGAGGTGTTTGGATCTCAATCCGCCTTCGTCGGCGCCGAAAGATTGGTCGGTACGTAATGCATCTGTTTGAGCGTCGAATCGAGCAGCTTGCGGGCGATGAATTTTTCGGTGTCGGGCAGCGGCTTATCGGCCGGCCATTGCCGTGCGGCGACCATGGTCAGCCGCCGCGACTGGAAAATATCGCGGAACAAATCCTTCGGCACTTCGGCGCCGAACGAGTTGTGGAGCTGGTCCCAGATGGCTCCGGCCTGCTGATCGTTCTTGATGCTGGCGATGTGATGCTCCAGGACCTTGATCGAGCCGGCCTTGTTGGTGCGGAAATACGTCACCGCCTTGGCGATGGCGCGAATGATTTTTCTCACCCTGTCCGGGTGCTGATCGACGAAGCTCTTCATGCACCAGATCGTGCCGCCGGCGCGGGGAATGTAATCGCCGGTGCGCAGCAGGATTTTCAGGCCGGTCTGCTGCGCCACCACGGCGTGCGGGATCGACAGTCCGGCGCCCTGGATATCGTTATTGGACAGCGCCGCAATGCGCTCGGGCTCGCCCTGGAAGGAGATGACCTTGTAATCCTTGCCGGCGTCCATGTGGAAGAAACGGTGCAGCACGGCCTGCACCTCGTCGTAGTCGGCGCCGCCGGGCCGTCCCAGGCCGATTGTCTTGCCTTCCAGGTCAGCCGGCTTGTTGATCTCCTGCCGCGTCGTCAGCGTCCACTGGGATTTCAGCGACTCGCCGACGATGTACATGATCTCGGCGCCGCTGAGGGCGGCTTGTGCGCCGCCCGAGGGAATCGGCGCGCAATCGAGATTGCCGGAGAGGACCGCAGCAACCTGCGCATTGGCCTGCAGCTCCACCAGGCTCGCATCGAGCCCTTCCTGTTTGAAGAAGCCCTCGTCGAGCGCGATATAGGTCGGAACGTGGAAGCCGTCGCCGCCGACCACTTTGCCGATCGTGACTTTGGTCTGTGCCTGGGCAATGCCGGCTCCGCCGGCAACGGCGAGTGCGACGGTTGCAGCGGCAACGAGCAGCGGGAAGCGGAGCCGGAGCGTTCGCATGGTGGTCTCCTGTCTCGAAGGTCGAATCCGCAAGGCGGGCGTCGGCGCCGCCGAGCGGGGTGCGATGGACGGGGGGTGGGCGGCGGCTATCGGGGCCGAAATCTACCACATCCGTTGCCGGTTTCCATCGTTGCGGCTGCGGCGAAATGGAGGACGCCCGCGTCCTCGGTCATGCGCAAACGGGCCCGCCGGGCAATGCCGGGCTCAGCGCAGCCTTTTCGTCAGCGCGGTCTTCTCGCCGAGCGTATCGCGCACATAGATCAAATTGACCGCGGCGAACACGACGACGGCAATGGGCGCGGCAAAAATGATTGCGACCAGGCCGAACAGATAAGTGATTGCGACGATGCCGAGCAGCATCACGGCGGGCGGAATGGCAACCATGTGGCGCTGGATCAGCGGCGCGACGACCTCTCCTTCGATCTGGTGGATGGCGAGGTAGGCGAGCAGCGTCCACAGCGCGGTTTCCGGACTTTTCGAGATGGCCACCAGGATCGCCGGAATCGCCGCGAGCAGCGGTCCGACATAGGGAATGAATTCGCCGACCGCCGCGATCACTCCGAGCGCCAGCGGCGACGGCACGCCGATCAGCCAGACCGCGAAAGTCGTCAGCGCGCCGATCAACGCCATTTCGGCGAGCTGCCCGATCAGCCACAGCCGCAGAGCCTCGCCGATCCCGTCGAAGATCTCGGCCGCGCGCGCATGCCTGCTGGGCGGGAACAACCATATGAAGCCCCGGCGATAGAGCTGGGGCTGTGCGGCCAGATAGATGCCGCTGATGATCATGATGAACACGGCTTCGAGCAAGGTCGTGCTCGTGCTCAAGACTCCGGAGACCACGTCCGTGATCGAAAGCTTGGGGCCTGAAATGTGATCGAGCATGAAGCTGCCGATCGGGTTCGCGCGCATTTGCGCTTCGATACGACCGCTTGCGGCGCTCGCTCTTTGCAGCACGTCCTGAAATTCACCGGCAAATCGGGTGCTGAACAGGTAACCGGTGCCGCCGACGACGACTATGATGAGAACTGCCGACAACACCAACGCTACAGGTTCTGGTATCGAGAGCCACCGCGTCAGCGGGTGCGCCACCAGCCGCAGCAGCATGGCCAGGATGACGGCTCCGAACGCCATCAGGATGACGCCGAACAGATACCAAACAAGAACGGGAATGACGGCGGCGGCAATGACGATCAGCGCGCGTTTAAGGAGATCCACGTAGCTCATCGGGGTGGACATTGAACGGCCGCCTCTGGCGGAAGCTTTCACGATGACAATCGGTCGCGCGGCTCTCGGGTTCCGCTGCCCTTCTGTCAAGCGGGGCTTTTCGGCGCTGGCCCTGACGACGGGCCACGTTACCGCATCGCAGCAGAAGATGGCATGGCGAAATGCGCGGGAAATTAAAATCCCCGTCCGTGGCGGGGCGTCAATCGCCGTCGCGTAATCCCATCTCGGAACGGGAGAACGGCTTTCCGGCCTTGTCGCGCCCAGGCCCCGCTCAATCGCCGGACGCGATCTTCGCCCTGGCGCGGCAGGCATCGGTGATATCCGGTAACATGCGCCACACCCAGCAGTCACAAAACCTTCATCGGGCGCTTCTATAAAATTCTGGAAATTAACAAGCGCCGAATCCCGAGCTGTGATCCGACACCGATCTACTTAGCACCGATGGCCGGTTTGGCGCTCCCCACGCTTTGGCGCGCCCCGCGCCATGATTCTTGGCACACACACCATAGCAACGAACTACCAACCACGGAGATATCTGACATGGACCGGAACAATTTTGTCGGCGTTTGCGGACTCACTCTCTGTCCACGGCGGGCGGCAATCCTGGTGCTTGGCGCGGCGGCCTTCGCTGTGGCAACCTCACCGGCCTCATACGCGGCGACGCAGATAACGGGCGCCGGCTCGACCTTCGACTATCCCTTCTTTTCGAAGGCTTTCTACGAGTACAGCGCGAAGCACCCAGATGTGACGGTGAACTACCAGTCGATCGGCAGCGGCGGCGGCATTCAGCAATTCACCGCGCAGACCGTCGATTTTGGCGCGAGCGATGTTCCTATGAACGCGCAGGAACTCTCTCGCGCTCCGGGCAAAGTTCTGCAGATACCGGTTACCTTGGGGGGCGAAGGAATTGCCTACAACCTGCCCGGAATCGCGAAGGGCTTGCATTTTACGCGCGAGTTGATTGCTGATATCTACCTCGGCAAAATTACGAAATGGAACGACCCTGCGATCGCCAAACTCAATCCGGGCGTCAAGCTCCCTGACATGGCGATCACCGTGGTGCATCGCTCGGACGGATCTGGAACGACTTACATCTTCACCGACTTTCTCAGTCACGTGTCGGCCGAGTGGAAGCAAAAGGTCGGTACGGACAAGAGCGTCTCCTGGCCCGCTCCCAGCAGCGTCGGCGGCAAGGGCAATGAGGGCGTAGCGGGCTTGGTGAAGCAAACACCCGGCGCTATCGGGTACGTCGAGCTGGCATACCTTCTGGAGAACAATATGCCCTACGGCTTGGTACAAAATAAGCAGGGCAAGTACCTCTATCCGGATATCGCTACAGTTGCGGCCGCGGCAGCGACGAAGCCGAACGTATCGGCGAGCGACTTTTCCATCGTTGATTCGGACTGCGCTCAGTGTTATCCGATCAGCGGCTATTCCTGGGTCCTCCTCTACCAGAAGCCTGCCGACGCACAGCGCGGGAAGCTTCTTAAGGAGGTTATGGACTGGCTTGCCACGAAAGCGCAGCCGATCGCGAAAACGGTGGAGTACGTGCCTCTGCCAAAGAACGTGCAGCAGCAAGCACAGCATGTCGTGTCACAAATGCAGTAGCGGCGCTTTTGACTAAAGGAAGGGGCTTATGGCTGTCGCCCAATCCTTGAGTCTCGATCAAGGAGCGTCCCGTCGCCCGCGCGGTTGGCTTGCAGGCAAGATATTCACCGGCGTCCTCTATGGCGCCGGTGTTGTCTTTGTCGCAATCATGGTGGGGTTGGTCGCCGAGTTGGCCTGGGGAGCACGGCTTTCCCTGGCTAAATTCGGGCTCGGTTTTTTGTGGGGCAGCGAATGGAATCCGGTTACCAGCCAGTTCGGTGCGCTTCCGTTCATCTACGGCACAGTCGTAAGCTCTATGATCGCGCTCGCGCTGGCGTCGATCGTCGGCATTCTCAGCGGCATCTATCTGGCCGAGTTCGCACCGAGACGGCTGGCACTCGGTCTTAGCATGCTGGTGGAGCTTCTGGCCGCAGTGCCGAGCATCGTCTATGGGCTCTGGGGCCTGTTCGTATTGGCCCCTGTGGTAAGCAACTGGATCGGGCCCGCTCTCCAGGAGACCCTCGGCTTTCTGCCGATCTTTCAGGGGACGATCTACGGCGTCAACATGCTGACGGCATCCCTTATCCTGACGCTGATGATCGTGCCGACGATTACCTCCATCACCCGCGACCTTCTGGTCATGGTCGATCGCAACTATCACGAGGCCGCAGTGGCGCTTGGGGCGACCGAATGGGAGAGGGTCACAAAAGTGATTGTGCCCTTCGCTTACCGCGGCATCTTGGGCGCCTGCATATTGGCGCTCGGGCGGGCAATGGGAGAGACTATTGCCACCACCATGGTGATCGGGAATCGTCCCGTCATCTCGGCGTCCCTGTTTGCGCCGGGATATACCATCGCCAGTGTCATCGCCAATGAATTCACCGAAGCCACGACCGATATTTATCTCAGCTCGCTCATCGAGCTTGGCTTGCTGCTGTTTATCGTGAGCCTCATCGTGATCGGGACCGGCCGCTTCATGGTGCGTTTTCTGCTTCGCAACCAGGGAGCAATAACGCGATGAGTACGGCGATGAATATAGACTTGGTAATCATTCACCGGCGGCGCATCGTGAATGTGTTTGGGCAGGCTGCTTCCGCGTTATGCACTGTCGCCGCAGCGGGTGCCCTGCTCCTGATCATGGGCTATATCGTTCGCGAGGGCGTCGGCGCGTTGTCAATTCCGTTTCTTGTCAACTTGCCGCATCCCGTCGGGGTCACCGGCGGCGGTGTCGCGAATGGAATCGTCGGCACGATCATCATCGTCGGAATCGCAGCCGCCATGGCGTTTCCCGTCGGAATTCTGGTCGGCGTCTATCTCGCCACCAAGTCCCACGGCCACATGACTGAGACGTTAAGTTATCTCGCCGACGTTCTCGCCGGCGTTCCGAGCATCGCGGTCGGTATCTTTGCCTACGTTGTTTTGGTCGCACCCCTTCATCACTTTTCGGCATTCTCCGCTTCTTTTGCATTTGCGGTTTTAATGCTTCCGCTCGTCATCCGCGCAACTGAAGCGGCGATCCGCCTCGTGCCGCCGACTTTGCGCGAAGCTGCGGTGGCTCTGGGTGCGACCGACTATCACGTGACGGTGAAATGTCTTCTGCCGGCCGCCCGTTCAGGAATTATCACTGGCTTGCTGTTGGCATTGGCACGGGTCACTGGAGAGACTGCGCCTCTTCTTTTCACCGCCTTTGGCAGTCAGTTCTGGGAATTAGACCCCAACAAGCCTATGGCAGAACTTTCCTTGCAGATATTCACTTACGCAATCTCGCCGTACCGGGATTGGCACGAGCAAGCGTGGGGCGGGGCATTGCTTCTTGTGCTTGCCGTCTTCGTGCTCAGCCTCGGGGCGCGTCTGCTATTTCGGCCGAGTGTTGGCGCCGACCGATAGCTGAAGAA
>JASHOR010000064.1 GCA_030041005.1 Xanthobacteraceae bacterium | reverse complement strand
TATTCGCCAGACACCGTGCTCGGCTTTGCGCTCGCTGGCGGCGGCACCAACTGGAATCTCGCCAATGCGCTGGGCACCGGGCGGAGCGACGCGTTCCTCGCCGGCGTCTATGGGGTGACGCATAACGGTCCGGCCTACGTTGCGGCCGCGCTCGCCTTCGCCAACAACTGGTTCACCACCAGCCGCAACGCGCTCGGCGATCAGCTCACCGCGAGCTTCCAGGGCCAGAGTCTTGGCGGCAGGTTGGAAGGCGGCTACCGCTTTGCGGTGCCGGTTGAGCGCGGCGTCATCGGGCTCACGCCTTATGCCGCCATCCAGGCGCAGAGCTTCAATACACCGGGCTACAGCGAGACCGGTCCCGCTGGCGGCTTCGGCTTGTCCTATGCGGCCCTGGACGGCACCGACACGCGGAGCGAACTCGGCGGCCGGTTTGACGACCTTACATCTATCAACGCCATGCCGCTGCAACTGCGTGCCAAGCTCGCCTGGGCGCACGACTGGGTGAGCAATCCGGCGCTGGATGCCTCATTCGAATCGCTGCCGGGCACGAGCTTCACCGTATTCGGCGCGCCGATCCCGCACGACTCGGCGCTCGCGTCAGCCGGCGCGCAACTCTTCTTCACGCCCAACTGGTCGCTCCTTGCCAAGTTCGACGGCGAATTCGCCGCCGGCGCGCAGACCTACGCCGGCTCCGGAACGCTCCGCTACACGTGGTGAGCGGCGCCACTTTCGATCGGCGGCGCGGATGTCCGTTTCCGGTACTGAACATCGAATGTGAGCGGCAGCCCTCATTTCCGCTGTCGGCACAAAGCCGTTCGATCTGCGTAGCGACTGCGGCGGCACCTATCGGGGGATTAGCCGACCGTCGGCCAGACTGCGCAAGACCTCGACGGTGGATGCCACTTCTGCAAAGGTCTGGAGCATATTTCCCAGCGTCGCGTTATGCTCTTCGTCACTGCGGGCTGCATTGGCGTCGGAGACAAAGATAGTGCGGTAATTCAACATCATTGCATCACGGGCGGTCGACTCGCAGCAAGTATTGCTGACTGTCCCTGCAACTATCACAGTGCTGATGCTACGGGCCTTCAGCTCCGAATTGAGATTCGATGAACCGCTCACGAAGGGGCTAAATCGAGTTTTCAGACAACGCAAATCTGTCTCATCGACCTGTAGTGCATGGAACAGTTCAAATCCGGGATCTCCCGGCGACAGACTCGCGATCATTGACGCGCCGGCTGCAGCATTGAGCCGATTTGAGAAGAATACGCTCCAGCTTTCGCGCTCGTGGCAGAGGTTCGTTTGGATCCAGCAGACCTTGCCGCCCTGATCCCTCACACACCTTGCCAGTCGATTGATCGGCTCAACGATCTCGTGGGCGCATGCAATCGCCAGCGGACCGCCGGGAGAAACGAACGCATTCTGCATGTCGACGACCAGAAGAGCAGTTTGCGTGGCTTCGATCCGACTGAGGTCGCCGGCGGGACGCCCGCGTTCGCGTACCAGGTCCAGAGCGTACTTGGGAATCGCGATGTGGTGCATGTGACCCGCAGGATACCGAAGTCATTCGACGTGGATGCCCGTCTTTTTGATGATGACCCGAAATCGCGCCGTGTCGTCGATGACAAGCTGCCTGAACTCTGCGGTGGTCATGTGCATGGGCACGATGCCCTGCCCGAGGAGAAAATCCGAGAAGGACTTGTCTGATAGGGCGCTATTGATGACCTTATTCAACTTTTCCACGATGCCGGCGGGTGTCCCGGCGGGCGCAAAAATCCCCAGCCACGAACCTTGAATTGAAAATCCAGGCAAGGTCTCGGAGACGGTAGCCACCTTTGGCAGTTCGGGAAGACGCTTGTCTCCCAATACCGCAAGGGCTTTGAGTTTGCCTGTCCGCAGGAAAGGCAGCGCAGGCGTCAATCCGATAATGCCAATCGGCACGTGCCCGGCAACGATGTCGGTCAGCTCCGCCGGTCCGCCGGCATAGGGAACGTCGACGAGATGAATGCCGGCCTGGTAGGCAATGGCTTCCATCGCAATGTGGTGCACCTCGCCGATCCCGGCCGACCCGTAATTGATCTTGCCGGGGTTTGCCTTGGCGAAACCGATCAATTCCTGCAGCGTGTTCGGCGCGAAGGACGGATGCGCCACCAAAGCCATCTCCGTCCGTCCCATCGCAGCCACGGGGACAAAGTCCTTTTGCGGATCGTAACTGAGCTTGGGATAGAGAACGGGGTTGATCGCCATCATGCCGTCCCACGCCATCAGCAGCGTGTAGCCATCAGGGGCGGCGCGAGCGACCGCATTGGCACCCAGCATGCCCGCCGCCCCCGGCCGGTTTTCAACGACAAATGGCTGCTTCAGCGTACCGAATAATTCCTGCCCCGCTTTTCGCACGAGAACATCCGGTGCGGAGCCCGCGCCGGTCGGCACAATAACGGTAATCGGCCTTGTCGGATAGGAAGTCTGGTCGGGTTGAGCCAAAGCAACGGTGCCGACAATCGCCAGTGCAATGACACCCGCCGATGCTCTAAACAGCATTCAAGCCTCCTTCAAACCTCGACGCTCATGAGATCGTGAGCAATCCTCAACGGGCCGCTATAGGTGCAGCGGATCTGGCGGACAAATTCGTCGATCTGATGCGGCCCCATGAGTTCAACCGGCAAATGTTTTCCGGCCGCACGCTTCAACACGGGATTGACGGAATCAACGTGACCAATGTGCGTCGCGATAACGCTCCGGGCATTCGCTGCTGCGGCCAGGCGTCCCAAATCTGCCGGACTGGTGTGAGCGAAGGTGCCGACGCCGGACTTCTTGCGGTGCTCTATGAAATCATTCGTGAAGGTACACTCATGGATCAACAAATCCGCTTTGCTGGCAAGTCTGGCAATTCCCTCGCACGGCCTGGTGTCGCCACTGAAAACGATCACCTTGTTCTCCGCTTCGATGCGGAAGCCAAAGCATGGGGAGATGTCCCGCGGAATGTGATCGACGGCTTCCGCAGTGACTTTTATATCGCTATCGCGAAAAACGATTCCGTCGCCATACTCGCTGACCAAAGGACGTACCGCTTCAATATTTGCCTGTCGCGCCGGATAGGACGCGCGAGCCTTGATGTCTGCATCGAAGGCGCCCCCCTCGAACAGATGCCCAACCAATTGTTTGGTGCCAGCGGGACCGTAGATTTGCAGCGAACCCGCACGGCTCAGCATCCAGCCGGAAATGACGAAGAACGGCAGATCGCAGACATGATCGTGATGCAGATGGGTCAGGAACAATGATTCGATGTCTGCCGGATTGACGTCGATTTTCATAAGCTGGCGGGTCGCCCCGTGACCGCAATCGAGCAGGAAATGCCTGCCGTTTTCCAGCTTGATCAAAATGGAAGTGTGGCACCGGTCCGGATCGGGCAGTGCAGCACCAGTCCCCAGCAGGATCACGCGCATGAACCTCTCCGGCTTTGAGCCTAGTGTCCCGTGGCTTTGGTTCAGAAATCCGCATGACGAGGTCGCGGCAGGAATGATGCGGACTTCTGAACGCCAGACTAGGCCGGCTTGATTATAACGGAATACCTGATTTAGCTATGATGTGATTACTGGATGGAATATCATGGCGTTTGCCGCCCTCCGCCTTCGCCATTTCGAGGTGTTCCTGGCCGTTGCGCGCAGCGGCAGCATGCAGAACGCCGCTCGATCGCTACGCCTGACCCAGCCGGCCGTCAGCAAGCTGATCGGAGAGCTCGAAGCGATATTTGGCGCAAGACTGTTCGAACGCAGCAGACGCGGCGTGGCATTGACAGAGTGCGGAAAAGCGCTTGTTGCCCGCGGGGAACTGTTCCTGAACGATTTGGCGTCTGCCGAGGAGGAAGTTACCGCGCTCGCTTTGGGCGCGACTGGTCGCGTCCGAGTGGGGGTACTTCCAGTCGCCGAAAACCGAATTCTTCCGATCACCCTGTTGAGTTTGATCAAGGCGGCGCCGAAATTGTCGATTCAAATCGAAGCGGGAACAACGGCGGCCCTCCTAAATTCGCTCCGTCGCGGCGAGATCGAGTGCGTGGTTGGGCGGCTCGACCATGGCGACGTTGGTGCAGATCTCCGTTGCGAAAAGCTGATCCAAATGCCGATCAAGATCGTTGTCGCGCCGGAGCACCCGCTGGCGCGTGCCAAGCGGCCGACGTGGCGTGATCTGAGCGGCTATCCATGGGTTACGCCGCCGCTGGGAGCGCCTGTTCGCACCATTATCGATAACCAGTTCGTCAATGCCGGGGTCGCGCCACCCAAACCCGTGATCGAATCAACGGCGATGCGGCTCCTATGCGAGGTCGTTCGAGGGACTGACATGATCGGGGTTATGGCGATGGACGCTGCGGCGGATTACGCGCGGTTGGGCCTATTGTCGATTCTCGATCGGTCGCTCTCCGGTCAGCTTCCGCATGTCGGAGTGATCACCCGGACTGGTCACGTCTCGGCTGCCCTTCGGACCTTCCTCAAGGCGCTGCGGAGAGCGTGCGAGACTATTGCTGCGTCCTCTCAGCCGGCACTAAAGCGGTAATCGACTATAGCTTTTTGCCGCGAGCGCTCGCGTCACGATGGTGATGGGCGAAAACGAGCGCGCTGTTCGAGGCTCCGCGGGAAAGACGCTCTCCTCGGCGCCTTGATTCTGGGCTAGTGTCCCGATTCCGAAGTTCGCATCATTATGCGGCACCCTCGTTTGCGAACTTCGGAATCGAAGGACACCAGCAACTTATTGATCTCGTGTGGCTTTGGTTCAGAAATCCGCATGACGAGGTTGCGGCAGGAATGATGCGGACTTCTGAACCGCCACACTAGAATTTCTCGTTCATGATCACGCTCTACTCATACCCGACCCTTTTCGGCGTGGCCGACAACAACGGCTACGGGCTGAAGGTTTTTGCTTTCATGAGGCTTGCCGGCCTGCCGTTCGTGCACGAGCACATTTTCGATGCGTCGGCGGCGCCGCGCGGGCAACTTCCCTACGTCGTCGACAGCGGCGAGACCGTCGGGGACAGCGAGACCATCATCGTCCATCTCATCAGCAAATACCGGTTGACGATCGATGCGGGGCTCGGAGCGCGCGAGCGCGCCCAAAACGTCCTCGTTACCCGCCTGCTCGATGATCTCTACTGGGTGATGTCATACTCGCGCTGGAAGGACGATCGCTACTGGCCGGCGTTTCGTGCGGCACTCATGCGCGAGCACCCAAGCCTCACCGAGGAGGGATTGGTCAAGGCGCGCGAATTCAATTTTCAGCGTTATCATTTCCAAGGCATCGGCCGGTATGAGCCGGACGCGGCTTATGCGCGGGGCCTCGCCGATCTGGGCGTCCTCGCCGACCTTGTTCCGGCCAGCGGCTATGTACACGGAGCCAATCCGACGAGCATCGACGCCGGCATTTACGGCTTCGTCGCCAACATCTATTTTTATGATATCGACACGCCGCTCAAGCAATTCGTATCCTCGCGGCAAAACCTCGTGCGCCATTGCGCGGCAATCCACGACAGAGTGATGCGCGGCTAGCCGATCCGAAATCACGCGCGTTGTTGTGCGATTCGAATCTTGCTTTCGCCCGTGGAGATTCGGGCTGGTTTGCAAAACGCTGGATTGCTCTAACAACAGAGGTGCCGACATGGCCGGCCGAATTGCGGATGCGGAGCGCGGTCCTTACCTGCTGTTTCGCGCGCTCGCAGCTCTTTGCGTCGCAGGAATTTGGCTCGGCAGCGCCGGCGCGCTGGCGCAATCGTCCTTCTATCGTGTTTCGCCGAGGGAAATCGCCGGTCGGCCCGGCACCCTCATCCGGCAAGAGCCTCTAGGCTTGCGCGCGCCGTTCGGCGCCTCCGTCGTGCGGGTGCTCTATCGCTCAACGGGCTTGCATGGCGAACCGATCCCGGTTTCAGGCGCCATCATCATTCCAGCCGGTCCAATGCCCCCGCAAGGCCGGCCCATCGTCGCCTGGGCGCATCCGACCACGGGCGTGGAGCCGCGTTGCGCACCATCTTTGGCGATGTTTCTCATTCAGCAAATTCAGGGCGTGCGCGACATGGTACAGCGCGGCTATATCGTGGCCGCAACGGATTATCCCGGGCTCGGCACGCCGGAAACACATCCTTACCTGGTGGGCGAGAGCGAAGCACGCGCGGTCCTTGACTCCGTGCGCGTGGCGCGGGAGCTGACGGGAGCACCGCCGCGTTTTGTCGTGTGGGGACATTCGCAGGGCGGGCAAGCCGTATTGTTCACCGGCATGATGGCAACGACCTATGCACCGGAGCTTGATCTGGTGGGCGTCGCCGCCGCCGCCCCGGCGACCGATCTTGCGACCCTCCTCGCCGACGACATCAACACGAACGGCGGCCGCAATCTGACCGCCATGACGCTATGGTCGTGGTCACGTATTTTTAACGCGCCGATCGATCGCGTGGTCGATCCCGCTGCCATGCCGGTCGTTGATCGACTCGCCGGCGAGTGCATCGAGTCGATCTACGACATTCTGCGGCGGCGCGGCCCGACTGGCCTCCTGAGCCAAACATTCCTCTCGGTGAAGGATTTTTATCGGACGGAGCCGTGGCGCGGGCTGATGACGAAAAACACGCCGGGTCTCTTGCCGCCGCATATCCCGGTTTTCCTGGCGCAAGGCGGCGCCGACCAGCTCGTCTCGCCAACGGTCACGCAGAATTACATGAAGCGGCTATGCGCCGCCGGAAGCAAGGTCAAGTGGGTATTCATGCCGACGGTTGGCCACGGGTTCGCCGGGCGCAACAGTGCCTCGGCGGCTGTTCAGTGGATAGCGGATCGATTTGCGGGACAATCTCCGCCAAGCGATTGCAACCGCGGATGAACAACAAAATTGTCGATGAGCCGCGAAAGCTCAGATTCAAACTCCATGTCAGTGAAGGCAACATCAATCGCGGGCGAAACCGGCATCAAACTTCCCATCGATTGAAGGCGACGCCAGTTAAAGCGACGCCGATGAATCCGCCGGCATCGAGGCCTTTTTCACGGTCTGCCACCATGTGCCGATTTCGTCCAGGTCTGCCGGAAGAATGATGTAGGCGGGGCCGGCGAGCGCCTTCCACGCCTCCTCTTGGGCGGGAGACACCGAAGTCAAAAGCGGGATGCCTGCGTCCAGCGCCGCGTTGAATGCGTTGAACAGGCCCTTTCCGCCTGCTTCAAGTTTGCCGAACTTGCTCAACAGCACGAGATCGCAACCCGCAGCGATATCGCGTTGCACTGCTTCTGCCGCGGCGAGCGCTCCCATCCCGTCGAGATGACACGCGCTCGAGCCAGGTCCGAGATCGTGAAAAATCGAGAACCGCTCGCCGGTCGTGACATTGCGGAGAAAACCGGCGCTGCAGGCCCGGTCGGCGAGGCCGTGGTCCTCCGCGATCAGGCCCGCCAGCCGGACCGAGGGCCGCCATCGCCCGGCGAGCGAGCGAAATACCTCCTGGACTTGCGTGCCGGAGGTTCCGCGAACCATGGCGACTTTTGCTGCGAGAACAACCATGATCTCCTCCGGCTTCGCGTCCTCACCAAAAAACGTCCCGCCTCACGAATGCGCTTCGCTGTCGAGATGAGCCATCTGCGCCGGATCGTAGCGCGCGCCGGCGGTGAGAGCGGGCGAGACGGCCGCTTCGATCCGCGCCAGGTCGGCCGCGTCGAGCGACAAATTCAACGCGCCGAGTGATTCTTGCAGTTGGTCGCGCCGCCGCGCGCCGACGACCGGCACGACGTCAGCACCGCGCGACAGCACCCAGGCAACCGCGAGCTGCGCCGGCGTTGCGCCTTTCGCGCCGGCAATCCGCCGCAATGCTTCGACCAGGCGCAAATTCCGGTCCAAATTATTTTGCGCGAAACGCGGCATGCGAACGACGCGGATATCGCCTTTCGTTTCGCTCGGCGGAACGCGGCCGCTCAAAAGTCCGCGCGACAGTGCGCCGTAAGCGGTGATGCCAATGCCGAGTTCCCGCGCCGTCGGCAGAATCGCGGCCTCGATGCCGCGGCTCATCAACGAATATTCGATTTGCAGATCGCAGATCGGGTGCACGGCCTGCGCGCGTCGCAACGTCGCCGCGCTCACCTCCGACAATCCGACATGGCGGACATAGCCCGCGCGAACCATGTCGGCGATCGCGCCGACGGTGTCCTCGATCGGCACCTCGGGATCGAGCCGCGCCGGCCGGTAGATATCCACATAATCGGTGCCGAGACGGCGCAGCGTGTAGGCGAGAAAATTCTTGACCGCCTGCGGGCGGCAATCGTTGCCGAGAAAAGCCCAGCTCGGATCGCGCATCGGGCCGAACTTCACGGAAATGACCACGCTCGACCGCGGCATCCCTTCGAGGGCGCGGCGGATCAGCATTTCGTTGTGGCCCATGCCGTAGAAATCGCCGGTGTCGAGCAGCGTCACGCCGGCCTCCAGCGCAGCGCGGAGGGTGGCGAAGCTTTCCGCCTCGTCGGAGGGGCCGTACACTCCCGGCGACATGCCCATGCAGCCGAGGCCGAGCGCGCTGACGATCGGCCCCGATCTGCCGAGGCGAGTGGTTTGCGTGCTCATTCGCGCGATCTAACCTTTCCTGGCCACCGCAAGATTGATGTTGATGTTCTTTTCCTGGGTAAAGGAGATCAGCTCGTCGAGGCACTCCTCGCGGCCGATGCCGGACTGTTTGTAGCCGCCGAATGGCGTGCCAAGAAAGTGCTTGCTGGTGTCGTTGATCCAGACAAAGCCCGCTTCGACGGCCATTGCGGCGCGGTGCGCGGTCGTCACGTCATTGCTCCAGATCGACGCGGTCAATCCATATTCGACCGAATTGACCTGATCGATCATGTCCCCCTCCTCCGTCCATTTCACGACGCCGACGACGGGGCCAAAAATTTCTTCCCTGAAGATGCGCATGGACGGTTTGACGTCGGCGAAGACCGTCGGCTCGATATAAAGCCCTTTGGCGAGCGCGGGGTCGCTCGGCCGTTTGCCTCCGGTGACGAGGCGGGCGCCTTCTTTGTTGGCGGAGTCGATGTAGCTCATCACCCGGTCGAATTGGACCTTGGATATGATCGCACCCATCGTGGTCGATGGGTCGGTCGGAATGCCGGGTTTCCAGTATTTGATGCGATCCTTCACGCGATCCAGCACCGCGTCGTAGATCTTTTCATGAATGAAGGCGCGGCTGGTCGAGCCGCACGACTGTCCGCACCAGGTGAAGTTCATCCCGCTCACCAGACCCGCAGCGACGGCATCCGGGTCCGCGTCGGGATAAGCGATCAGCGCATTCTTGCCGCCGAGTTCGAACAGCACCTTCTTGAGCGTATCGGAGGCTGCGCGCATCACGGCGCGCCCCGTCGGCACGCTGCCGATCAGCGAGATCTTGGCGACATCCGGATGGCTCGCCAAGGCGGCGCCAGCCTCCTTGCCGCCGGGAACGAGGTTGAACACGCCGGGCGGCAGCAAACCGTCGATCAACTCGGCGAGCCGCAACGACGACAACGGCGCCTGTTCCGGCGGCTTCATCACGATCGTGTTGCCGGCGGCAAGCGGCGCCGCGGACTTGCCGGCGATGAACATGAAGGGATGGTTGAAGGGAACGATGCGGCCGACCACGCCGAGCGGCTCGCGCACCGAGAAGTTCAGCCGGTCGGGTCCCATCGGGATCGAGGCGCCTTTCATCTCGGTGACGAGGCCGGCGAAGAAATCGATCTGCGCCGCCGCCACGCTGGCGTCGCCCATCATCTCGGTCAGCGGATTGCCGCAGTCCGCGGCATCGATCATGGCGAGCTCGCCGGCATTTTCCCGCAGCGTTCGGGCGACCTCCTTGAGCATCTTTGCCCGCTCCAGCGGCGGAATGCGGCGCCATACCTTGAAGGCCGCCTTCGCCGCTTTCACCGCGGCATCAATGTCATCCGCACCGCAATCGGCGGCGGGCCCGAGAGATTCACCAGTGCCGGGATTGATCTGATCGACGGCGCGACCAGACTTCGCCTCGTGCCATTTCCCCCCATAGTAGGCTCCGCGCCTTTTCGGCAGGTTGAGTTTGATCGAGGCGAGAGAGTTGAGTGCGACGGGGGTATTCATGAGTGTTCTCCCTGAATTGTCTTGAGGGCCGAACCACCGACGCGGCCCGCGGATTACATCGGCTTGGAACCGCGTTAGAGATAAAGGCTCTTCATCTGTCCTTCCGGATAGCGCAGCCCGGCGGCGGCGCCGACCGGAATTGAATCGGAAATTTGCGCGAGATCATCCTCTGTCAGTTTGATCGAGAGCGCGCCGATGTTCTCGATGAGCCTTTCCTTCCGTTTTGTGCCCGGAATTGGAATAATGTCTTGGCCGCGCGCCAACAGCCACGCCAACGCAAGCTGGCCGAGCGTGCAATGGCGGGCCTGCGCGATCTCTTCGATGCCGCGGACCAGCGCCAGATTGTGCGAAATATTCTGCGCGGCAAAGCGCGGATGCCGGCGCCGCGTGTCGCTGTCGGTCATGCCATTCGGATCCTCGGTGACGCCGGTCATCAATCCCCGCCCCAGCGGGGCGTAGGGGACAAAACTGATCTTGAGTTCCCGGGTCGTCTTCAGGGTCTCTTCCGCTTCGGCCCTGTAGAGCAACGAGAACTCGTTCTGCACGGCGGCGATCGCGTGAACGGCATGCGCGCGACGAATAGTCTCGGGCCGCGCTTCGCTTAAGCCCAGCGCGCGGACCTTGCCCTGCTCGACCAGCCGCGCCATGGCGCCGACGGTGTCCTCGATCGGCACCGCTGGATCGACGCGGTGCTGGTAATAAAGATCGATCGTGTCGACGCCCATGCGCTTGAGGCTCGCCTCGCACGCTTGCATGACATATTCCGGGCGGCCATCGGCCACCCTGCCCCCGCGGCCGCCCACATTGCCGAATTTGGTCGCCAGCACCACGTCGCCGCGCCGCCCGGCGATGGCCTTGCCGACGAGCGTTTCGTTGTGCCCCTGCCCGTAGGCATCGGAGGTGTCGAGGAAGGTAACGCCCCGATCCAGCGCTTCGTGGATGAGCGCCATACCCTCGTCGTCGTTGCTCGCGCCGTAGGTGCCCGAAAGCGACATGCAGCCGAGGCCGAGCGCGGAAACACTGATGCCTGACGACCCGAGCGAACGTGTCGGCAGGCTTGCAACCTTGGTCATCTATCCGTCCTTGAGCTTTGGTGTCGATCGCTGCCGCGCCTAATGGTCCCGTTCCGGCGCGGCCCGCAACCCTCAGCATCGCCGCACCCAGCGCTTGACGCAAGGCGTTCGGCCCGCATCACAGGCATGAAATCGAGGGGGCTCTGCCGTATTGTTCCTGCGTTATATTCAATGGTATATAACGTCCAGGACAGCGGTAAGCTGGTAGCTCGCGACCCCGGGGAGGCGACCCAGGAAAACGTGAGCGGCACTCAACAATGGCTTCGAAAGTGACCTTATGTCCCGCACGATGACCAGCAGCCGGTTGACGACCTGCAGCCTCGTCAAAAACGGTCATGCAATCCGCCTGGAATTCGTCGACGGCGAGGGGCAACCGGTTGCGGTCGAGTTTCCGTTCGATCAGGCCCAGTCGATCATCATGACGCTGCCGCAGATGCTGTCGAAGGCTCTGCAACGGCGCACGCAAAGCCGATCATCGCGCTATGTGTTCTCGCTCGGCCACTGGTCTATCGAAAGCGGCGATGAAAACGGCTTGATCCTCACCATGGCGACCCCCGACGGCTTTCAGGTCTCGTTCGCCATCCCGTTTGATGCGTGCCGGGCAATGGGTTGGGCCCTTGGGCATGAGGGCCGCTCTGCGACGGAAACGGACAGCGCGAACGCGCCGGCGAACGAGCGCTGGTTGCTCAACTGATATTTACAGAAGAAGGACCGTTTCACTTGAGCATCGAGCCGCGCGGCATGTGGGAAACATTGCTCGAAGACTTTGAGCTGTTCATTGTCGGGCTGCCCGACAATGTGCGAGACGACCTGTCGTTCATGATGGTGGTGCTGGGCGACGAAAGCGTTGTCGTTAATGAAGTGACGGAGGTGCATGAACGCGCTTCACAAGGATTGTTTAGGGCCAGGTCGCGAATCGGCCGCGTCGGCGCTTTGATAAGCGCCGTGTCGATCGTGGACGTTTATTTCGCAATGGATGTTCGTAACCGGTTTGATGCGGACAAAATGCGCTCGCGGCGACGAAGGCCATATGCCGGGAATGCCGAACTGCCTCGCGGTCCTTATGCTCGCGAAATCGACGCCATAGAGACGGCGAGACAGCGGTGGTTGGAATTGCGCTCCACCAAATTCACGCCGGCGGCAATCGCGGCTGCCCTGATCCCTCCGGCGTCGCCGCCGAAGGGCACGCGGTTTTCGCGCACGCCGAACGCACACGAAGGCCAATTCAGGGAGGCTCAGCATGGCGCAATATCCTGATCTCGAATTTTACAGCGGCGGCCGGTGGAAGAAAGCGTCCGGCCAGCCGGTGCCGAACGCCGTGCCCTACGGTCTTGCCGCCTATGCCTTCACCCGTTCGGCACAGAACGCGGATCGGCTTGCTGAAGGCGTCGGGGTCGGCAACGTGTCGATCAACACCCTGGTGGCGTCCATCGCCGAGACGCCGTTCGGCGGGGTCAAGGATGGCGGCGGCTACGGCCGCGAAGGCGGCACCGAGGGACTTTCGCATTACACAGTCGTCAAGAACGTGTCGCATCTGATGATGTGATCGGCCGGCCCGGCTCGTGCCATGACCAACACCACCAGTCTGCAGCCGCCGTTAGATGCCAAAAGCGGGATGAAGCCCAAGCTTCTTTCCGTCCATGAGGCCCAATCGCGGATTATGACCGGCGTTCGAGTTGTTTCCTCCGAGCAAGTCGACCTGAGCCGCGCGCTCGGTCGTGTTTGCAGTGGGGATATCCGCGCCGCGCTCAGCCATCCGCCCGCAGCCGTTTCGGCAATGGACGGATATGCCTGCCGTTCGAAAGATGTCATGGACCTCCCGGCCAGGCTGCGAAGCATCGGGGTTTCGCGCGCGGGCGAGCGCTTTCAGGGTCACCTCTCGGACGCGACGTGTGTCCGCATCTTTACGGGTGCTGTGGTTCCCGAAGGCGCGGACGTGATTGCCCTTCAGGAAGATGCCGTCGAGATCGAAGGCGAAGTCGAAATCCGCGATGTGCCGCCGGTCGGACGGCATATTCGCCGCGCCGGGCTCGATTTTGCCGCCGGCGAGGTCTGTCTGAAAGCAGGACGGGAGATCACCGCGCGGGATATTGGTCTGCTGGCCGCCTGCGGCCATGCGCGGGTTTCCGTGCGTCGCAGGCCGATCGTCGCCATCCTCTCAACCGGAGACGAGCTTGTTCCCCCAGGTGATGAACCGGGTCCCGATCAAATCGTCTGTTCGAATGGCGCCGCTTTGGCGGCGGCGGTCACGACGTGGGGAGCGGCGCCCGTCGATCTCGGAATCGTACCCGATAAGGTCGAGGAAATTGCGGCTGTTGTTGAACAGGCCAGGGGTGCGGACATTCTTGTCACGACCGGCGGAGCTTCTGCTGGCGATCATGACCTTGTCCGCGCCAGCCTGGCGCGGCATGAGTTTGTTCCGGACTTCTGGCGCATCGCCATGCGGCCCGGCAAGCCGCTGATGTTCGGTCGCCTCGGCGAGCTGCCGGTTTTGGTCATGCCCGGAAATCCGGTCTCGACGCTCGTGTGCGCGCTCCTGTTCCTGCGTCCGGCGCTGCGGGCCATGCTCAACGTGACGCCGGCCATTCCCGGTTTCGAGAAGGCGATCCTTGGCGTTCCGATGCCGGAAAACGATCAGCGCGAGGATTACGTCCGCGCCCGGCTCGGCTTGGCCGGCAGCAATATCGTGGCGTTACCGTTTCCCGCTCAAGACAGCGCCATGCTCAGGACGTTGGCCGAAGCGGACGCGCTGATCAGGCGACCGCCCTTTGCTCCACCGGCTACGCTGGGCGCGGAAGTCGAGATTATCCGTCTCGACTTGTCGGCAGGCCGGTTCTAGCCATCCCATCTCAACGGATATCGGACGGTCGGGCCGCGGCAACCAGATTGTTCGCTCGCAAAAGCCTGCGCCGGGGACCGATTACGGACTCACGCTCATCAGCACGATATCCGCCGAATCTGCCTCGATTGTTCTCTCGGCAGAACCACAAAGTCCGACGAGCTTTGGCTTCGGGCAGAAGCGGAACGAGAGGTGCGCCATGATGAAGCTGAGTGCGCGAAATAAACTGAAGGGAAAAATCATTGACGTTAAAAGGAGTGTCACCATTACCCGAATCCGAGATGTACAGCATTCGATTGTGGTATTATGGGTTTGTTCGCGCGGGATTTTGCCGCCTTGTCCACCCATCTGTTGCCGCTTTGAAGGCAACGGGGTTTGCGCAATGACACTCTATGACGCGCTCATCTCGCATAGCCCAGGGAAGGACGCGTTGCTTGGCGTGATTCCATCCAAAATCGATCCGCCACTGGAACAGTTGTCGCTGCTGCGCCTGGTTCACGCCGTTGTCAAAAATCCGATCAGAAGCTGGCCCCGCGCGGTGTACGAAGAGCCGCTGCTGCGCACGCGCATGCTGGGGCGCGAATACACCTTCGTCATGGCGCCGGAATTCATCCGGCAAATTCTGGTCGACGACGCGGAGTACTTCCATAAAGGCTTCGTCGCGCGTCGCGCACTCGAGCCGGCGCTCGGCGACGCGATCCTGACCGCCGACGGCGCGAGATGGCGCTGGCAGCGGCGCGCCGCCGCGCCGATTTTCCGACAGGAAGGCATCGGACGTTTCGTGCCGGCGATGATCGCGGCCGCGGAGCGCACCCGGGATCGCTGGCTGTCATATCCGCGCGACGCGGAAATCGACGTCGCCCATGAAATGGTGCGCACAACCTTCGACATTATTTTCGCGACGATATTGCCCGATAACGGCGAGCTCGACCGACCCGCGATCGAAGCAGCGATCACAGATTATCTGGAATCGACCTCATGGGTGTTGCTGCTGGCCATGATCGGAGCTCCGCGCTGGCTACCTTATCCCGGACGCGGGAGGGCACGGCGCGGTGTGCAGTATCTGCGGCCGGTGCTCGACGGTCTGATCGCAGCGGCGCGGCGCAGCGCATGTGGCGGCAAGGATCTCTTGTCGCTTCTAATGGCAGCGCGCGATCCGGAAACTGGCCGCGCCATGAGCGACGAAGATATCCGCGACAATCTTTTGACCTTCATCACCGCGGGTCATGAAACAAGCGCGCTGGCGCTGACCTGGGCCCTGTATCTCATTGCTCTGCATCCCGAGGTCGAGCAACGCATCAAGCGCGAGATCGCGGCTGCCACCGCAGGGGCGGCGCTGCGGCCCGACCACATCGAGCGGCTCGGCTACGTCAAACAGGTCGTGCAGGAAGCGATGCGGCTCTACCCGCCGGCACCTCTGATCGCGCGCGAAGCGTTGCAGGATTTCAAGCTTGGCAGCGAGTACTTCAAGGCCGGCGCCACTCTCTACATCCCGATTTACGCCGTGCATCGCCATCGGCGGCTTTGGGACCGCCCCGACATTTTCGATCCAGACCGGTTCGAGCCGGAGACCGCCAAGGCCCGGAACCGCTATGCCTACCTGCCGTTCGGCGCCGGACCGCGCATCTGCATCGGCATGAGCTTCGCCCAAGCCGAGACCACGGCCATCGTGGCGGTGCTGGCCAGTGCCTTCACGCTGCGGCTGCGCCCCGACTATATCCCGGAGCCGAAGTTCCGGGTGACGCTGCGGCCGGCCCGTGGCATGCCGATGCGACGCCTCGAGCCGTCAGATTGTGCGGCCGGCGGCGGCCGATAATTGCAAATCGGGGGGAGCGCGCCGCCGATGCCGAGCATCATCATCTCCTACCGCCGTCAGGATTCGGACGCGATCGCCGGGCGCATCAGGGACAAGCTGGTGTCCCACTATGGCGACGACTCGGTGTTCATGGACATCGACAGCATTCCGTTCGGGATCGATTTCCGCGAGCACGTCAAGACCGCGCTGCAGAAGAACGACATCCTGGTCGCGGTCATCGGGCCAGGATGGTTCGGCTCCGGCGGCGCGAACCGGATCAGAATCCATGAGGAGACCGATCCGGTCCGAATCGAGGTCGAGACCGCGCTCATGCGCGGCATTCCGGTGGTGCCCGTGCTCGTCGCCGGCGCCGAGATGCCGGCACCAGCGGACCTGCCCGACGGCCTGAAAGACCTGTCGTTCCGCAATGCGGCACAAGTCGATGCCGGCCGCGACTTCCATCAGCACATGGAGCGGCTGATCCGTTCGATGGATCGCATCCTGGCATTAAAGGCCGGGGCCGCCGCGACGACTACGGATGTCCCTCGCGCCACGTCGGTGCCGGATCGCGCCGCACCGGCGTTGGCAGCTACGGCTCCTTTGCCTCCGCCCGCCGTCGACCTGCCCGTCGCGCCGCTGAGCGCCGCCAGCGCTGGCGGCTTGCGCGGAACTTTGACCGCGTATGGAATCCGATTTGCCGACGCCGCGACCGAACGCACGTTCATCGACGACTTCCGGAAGCGCTATTACACGCTCGGCCAAACCGCAGTAGCGATTGCGATTGCCGGCTGGCTGCTGTTCGGTAGCGTCGCGATCGCGGCAAGCAACGGCAGCGACCTCGTCGCAATCAGATTCTATTTCGGCGCCGCTCCGGCATTGCTGATCCTGTTCTTCGCCAGCTTCACAAACTTGGCCAGGCAGTTCTGGCAACATTATTACGTGCTGTGCGCGATCATCTTCACCGTTATGGCCTACATTTCGGCGCACGTCCTGCAGGACGAGACCTGGTTCCGTCCGGAATACGTCACCTTGACCTTCATGGCCGGCATCGCGCTGATCGGCATGGCGCCATTCCTGTTCATTTGGGCCGTCGCGACCCAACTGATGATGGCGGCATTCGCGCTGGGTTTCATCGCTTTCGACCTGCACATGGCGGAGTTTCCAACCCTTTATGTGATTTTCACCGGCATTTACATCGCCGTGATGCTGGTGATCGGCGCGGGGTTCTCCATCACACGCGAAAAAGCGCTCAGGCGCGAATTCGCTTTGCGGCACGGGATCGGCAATCCAAAACAAGCTTGAACAAGAGGGGGACGTCACGATGAAGGTGCTGCGATATCTGCTTGCGGGCGGCGCGATGGTGCTGGCCGCATCCTTGTGCGCCGGTGCGGCTCGCGCGGCGGAGACTAAGCTGACCGAGCTCAACGGCAGCTGGCACGGCAGCGGTACGGATCGCAATACGCCGCTGGAATCCTCGCAGGCGACGAATTGCCATGCAACGATCCACGCCACCGCCGAAACGCTGACCGACCAAATGACCTGCAATGGTCAGGCCGGACTTCACCAAGTCATCCACTTGAGTGTCAGAGTGAAGAACGACGTCATCTCCGGCAGCCTCAGCCAGACCAGCACGACGCAGGGCGCTGATCCGGCAACGCGCGAAGGTAGCGTGTCAGGAACCCGAAGCGGCGACACCGCCAACTTCGTGGTTCACTTTTCCGGGCTGACCCCGAGCGCTTCGGTTGAACTTAATCTGACCAGCCCGTCGTCGTTTTCCATGCACGCCAGTAGTCTTGGCGCGACGCTAATGGACGTGAGGTTTCGGCGCTGAGGAGAGGGGTCAGCAGCAACGGCCAGACAGCGGCCCTATATTTCTCACGCGGACTTCGACCGCGAGAGTACGCGGTTGGGTCTGCCACCCATCTGAACTTTGGTCGCTGTGCGTAAGCCCGCAGCCCCGCCGATTGCTGGGCGTGCGAGCGCCTGGGACAGCGGCGGGGTGTCCGATTTCTACGGTGTCGTTGGTCTCCTATTGGCGCGAAGCGGACATCGGCGCCTGGGCAGGCGATGTCCGCTTTTGGAATTAGGACACTAACCCCCGACCCTGGTCGTTTGAGGAACGAGCTGCTTCGTTGTAGGTTCGTAGCGATTTGCGTCGCAGCGGCCAAGCGAAGCTAAGTTCGTGACCGTCCGGATCGGTGATATGGAAGAACCGCTCCCCCCACTCGGCGTCGCAGGGTGTCGTATCTGGACGGTAGCCGGCTGCGACTGCGGTCGCGTACAAGGCATCGACGTTCGAATGATGAAAGATGACGCGCCCCCACCAAGACCAATTCCTCTCCACGGACTCTGCGATGAGATTGAGGTTACAAGTTCCAACGCGAAAGCTCGTGAATGCAGAGTCGTCACTGCCGCCATGAATAATTTCAAGTCCCAGCGCGCGGTAAAAGCGGACGGCGCGCGACATGTTGTGGGTGGCCAGAGTAACGGCGCTGAGGCTGTCGATCATTGCAGAGACGCTCGCTTGGTGTCTCCGCTGCAAAGCGCATGCCCGCCTATCCGAACATTCCGGCCATCGCCGAATTCCTGCCCGGCTATGAGGCGATCACGTGGTACGGCATCGGCGCGCCCAAGGGCACGCCCGCTGCGATCATCGACAAGCTCAACGCTGCCGTCGGTGCCGCCATTGCTGATCCGGACACCGAGGCGCACTTGGCCAAATTGGGCTTCGAGACGAAACCGATGAAGCCGGCGGAATTCGGAAAACTGCTCGCCGACGAAACTGAAAAATGGGGCAAGGTCGTCAAGTTCGCAGGCATCAAGATGGAATAACGGCGCGCGGTCCGACGACAGGCTTCCGCGAAGCAATCCAGCGCCGAAAAAATCAACTTTGGATTGCTTCGTCGCCCTCGGGGCTCCTCGCAATGGCGACGGAAAGGGCGATGGGTGGCCTTTCGGCCTCGTTTAAGCCGGCGTTGAAATAAGTCTGCAATTGCTCTTCGGTCCACGGTATCGGCGCCGGCGAGTCTGCGTTCAGCGCCGGCGCATTCCAGCCTTCTGCGCTGCCTCCGGCGTAGCGCCTTTGCTGGACCTCTGCGCCAGGGAGATTAAGCGGCGTGTGACACGCACCGCAGTAACCGAGACCTTCCGCGATATAGGCGCCGCGATTCCACGCTTAACGAGACTGGGAACGATGACGCAGCTATTGCGTAACCCTTTGGAAGCCCTTAACTACGCGCCCTGACGGGGGAGTGTCCCGAGCGGCAAAGGGGGCGGACTGTAAATCCGCTGGCTGACGCCTTCGTAGGTTCGAGTCCTACCTCCCCCACCATCGCGAAAATCTGCGCTTGAAATTGCGGGATATTTCGTTTCGAGCGCTGCCGCTCGCGTTATCGCCGCTCAGGGGAACCGCGGCGCGGCGGCGCTGGCGGCGCCGGAAAGCAACTGATCGAGCCAATGGTGTTGGCGCCGTACTGGACGAAACCGGACGCGGTCGGCGCCGAGTGCGCTGCGGTGATCGGCAGGTAGATGTAACAGATCGTGCCGTCAACCGTATCGCGCCAGCGCTGGACGATAGTGTCCTGCAGCGGGCCGGCGAATTGGCGCTCCAGACGCATGCGCGGCAGCTTCGCCCATTGCGGCGATTCCTTCGGCGCCTGTTGCCCCACAGCGCCCGACGAGCCTAGCGCGGCGAACGCGGCAGCGATCACGAACAATCCAGACAGGCGCATGCCAACCAATATCCTCAATCTTCACACACTATACGCGGCGGCGCGTTCAGTATAGCGCCTCCTCTGCGGCGGATCGTTAAGCCGTGCGCAGACGGGATGGAGATCGTCTCACCATGCGAACTGCATGCCGACGCGGCCGCCGAATTGACTGGCATCGGGACCCTCGCCGTAGCCCGCCGAACCCGACAGCACGACATTGCTGCTCACGCGATACAAACCAGTGAACGCAAAGCCGTTCTCGCCGGCAAAGCTGCCGTAATTGGCGGCGAGCGCGAATTTTTTGTTGTCTGGCAGAAACCCGCCGCCCATCGCCATCGCCATGGCCACGCCGGAATCGGCGCGATTGATCTGCGATTGGAGCCCGCCGATCTGCGATTGCATGCCGTTGGCGACGCTGGTGAGCTGACCGAAGGTCGCGACATCGTTCGGGCCGACGCCGGGCGCGACGTTGGTGAGCGTGCGCAGGTTGCCGGGCGAGCCGAACGACACCGAGTTCGCGGTGGTCGCGATCGAGCCTTGGCCGATCGCGACGGAGTTCGTTGCGCCGGACTGGACCGTCGCGCCGGCGCCGATCGCCGTGCCGTTCGTCGCCAGCACCGTGGCGCTCTGCCCCACCGCCACCGCGTTGGGTGTCGTAGCGCTCG
>JASHOR010000063.1 GCA_030041005.1 Xanthobacteraceae bacterium | reverse complement strand
CCGCGCGCGACCGTCCTTCGGCGCCTCAGTTCGGACACGCGCCCCTGATTCAACCCTGCGGGCGGACGAAAAGGAAACCGGGCCTGTCAATGCGCACACTGACTGCTTACGGGATCGCCGTCGTGATCGTTCTCGCCGTGCTCAACGCGATCGCGTGGCGAGCAGGAACACCCAAGCTGCACAGCCTGAACGTGTTCTCGGCCGGGTTTGTTCTCGGGGTGCTCGGAACGTACATTTCGGCTTTCGTAAACGGCTACCGGCGCGTCGCCTGAACTCAACCAGCGTCACCGATCGTCTTTCTTGACATTCCAAAACCGGCGAATAGGTTGACGGTCTGCAATCGAGCGCGTTCGAGGTACTGACCATGGCCAAAGCAACCACCGTCAAAGTCAAGCTGGTGTCCAGCGCCGACACCGGTTTTTATTACGTGACGCGCAAGAATTCGCGCACCATGACGGACAAGCTGGTGAAGAAGAAATACGATCCTGTCGCCAAGAAGCACGTGGAATTTCGGGAATCGAAGATCAAGTGATTGCGCCTTCGGCTTGGCGAGACGCTATGCCCGGCTGCGCGCCGGGCATTTGCTTTTTGGCCGTAGCGTAAGAGGTGGCCGGCCGGAAACGGTGTTATGAGGAGGCCACTCGCACCGCTCCCGCGCCGGCCGAACCCCACGGACCCAGGAGATGCGGCGGACCTGAGCACTCCGTAGGGTTGTGGAAAACCAGAAAATTTCCCCGCCGTCGCGTGACGCGCGGCAAAATGCTCTTCCCCGTTGTGGCTATTTTGTTTGGCTGCTTTCCCAAAAGGTTAGCGGAAGCTGTGGAGAAATCAACGGTCAAAATTCCGCCAAAATGGCTAAACCGCCAATAACCACAATAATTGTGGCTAACTGATTAAGTTAAGTCCCAGCAATAAAAGCGGATTCGACTTTCGCCGGCAGCGCCATCAATCAGGCGGCATCAGGCACGACACGATTGCGGCCATCGCGCTTCGCGCGATAAAGCGCCTGATCTGCACGCTTAACGAGAGCTGCAGGATTATCGTCTTTGCCGCGCAGACCGGCAATGCCGATCGAGATCGTCACCGGAATGCTCCGTGTGCCCCCTTGGATGGCGAAAGGATCGGCGGCGATGCGCCGGCGCAGGCGCTCCGCCACCATGGCAGCCACCGCCAAATCGGTCTCCGGCATGACGATGACGAATTCCTCGCCGCCGTAACGGCACGCCAGATCGATTCCGCGGATCGAGCGCTTGATGCGCATGGCGAACTCGCGCAACACGTCGTCGCCGGCGTCGTGCCCGTGGGTATCGTTGACCGACTTGAAATAGTCGATGTCGAGCAGCAAGGCGGTCAGCGGCTTACCGCGCGCGACGGCCTGTTCGAGCAACGTGGCGAGATGACTTTCCATGTAACGGCGATTGAACAGACCGGTGAGCGCGTCGGTAATCGCCATTTCGATGGACATCTGCACGTTGTCGCGCAGCCGCTCCGCGTAACGGCGCTTGCGGATCTGGGTGCGCGCGCGCGCCAACAATTCGTTCCTGTCGACCGGCCGGATCAGGTAATCGTTCACGCCGATTTCCAGACCGCGCAGCAGGCGCGCGTCGCTGTCGGGGTCGGCCACGCCCAGAATCGGCGTGTTGCGCGTGCGCTCGATTGAACGAAGCTGGCTGCAGAGCCGCAATGCGTCGAAATTCTGCAGACCCAAAGAGACGATGACGAGATCGTAGTTGCCCTCGGCGGCGCGGAACAGAGCTTCGCCGGGATCGGCTTCAATGTCGACGGTCTGCTCCTTGACCAGCACCGCCGCGATACGCTCATGCGAGGCCGCGCGATCGTCCACGATGAGCACGTGCCCGCCGCGGCCGGTGTCAGCAACCGCTTCCCGTTCGGGCGATTGGATGCCGATGTCGCGCGAGGTCAAAGCCCGCATGCGCAGCTCATCGGTGACCATTTTCAACCGCGCCAACGAACGCACGCGCGCGATCAGCGCCAGGTCAGGGATCGGCTTCAACAGGAAATCGTCCGCGCCCGCTTCAAGCCCGCGAACCCGGTCCGACGGCTGATCGAGAGCCGTCACCATGACGACCGGAATGTGATGCGTGGCCGGGTTGCCCTTGAGCCGCCGGCAGACTTCGAAACCGTCGAGGTCCGGCATCATCACGTCGAGCAGCACGAGATCGCATTCGGCGCGCTCGCAGATCGCCAACGCCTCCCGCCCGCTCATGGCGGTGATCACGTCGAAATACTCGGCGGTGAGCCGCGCCTCGAGCAGCTTGACGTTGGCGGGAACGTCGTCAACGACGAGAACGCGGGCGGTCATTGCGGCCCCTTCTGCGGATTACGGATTGCCGAGAAACTGGCGGACAGTTTCGATGAATTTGCCGACCGAGATCGGCTTGGAGATATAGGCTTCGCAGCCGCCTTCGCGGATGCGTTCCTCATCGCCCTTCATGGCGAAAGCGGTGACCGCGACCACCGGGATGCGTTTGAGTTCGGCATCGTCCTTGAGCCATTTGGTCACTTCGAGGCCGGATACTTCGGGTAGTTGAATGTCCATCAGGATCAGATCCGGCCGGTGTTGGCGCGCGAGGGCGAGTGCCTCGACACCGTTGCGGGTGCCGATCGTCTTGTAGCCATGCGCCTCCAACAGATCGTGAAAGAGCTTCATATTGAGCTCGTTGTCCTCCACAATCAGGACAGTCTTGGCCATCCTCGAGGCTTCCTCACCCGACGAATTCTGCCGCAGAAGAGTGGCGAGGTTCTCGACCGCCCCGCCTGGCGAATTCCGAAGCTACGTGGCGGTTTTAGAACTCCGCATCATTCTTGCCGCAAACCCGTCATGCGGACTTCTGAACCAAAGCCACACTAGATCAATGAGTTGCTAGTGTCCTTTGATTCCGAAGTTCGCCAACGAAGGTGCCGCACAATGATGCGAACTTCGGAATCGGGACACTAGTCCCGATCCGTTACGGAAAGGCAAATGCGATCCCATAGAACGGCTCCGGCAAAGGCGCAAAAAGCAGCGGAAATGCTGGCGATTCAAGCGCTTGCCTTCATTGCGGACGATCAGCAGTCGCTCGCTCGCTTTCTCGACATCACCGGCATTGAAGTGGAGCAGATTCGCACCGCGGCCCGCGAGCCGGGCTTTCTCGCTGGGGTGATCGAGCATATGCTGAGCGACGAGAATCTCCTGGTCGCCTTCGCGCGCAGCGCCGCAATCGACCCGGCCGAAGTGGCGCGGGCGGCAAGCGTGCTCCGCGGCGGTCGATGGGAGCGCGACACACCTTAAGCCTTGGCCGAGCTTCCGGCGTGAGCTTCTGCCGCGATTGCCTTGCCGATGCCGCCCCGCGCGTAACGCGCTGCGGGAAGTGCGGCTCACCGCGCCTGCTCCGCCACGATGAGCTCGCAACTCTGTCGATCGCCCACGTCGATTGCGATGCCTTCTACGCCACGATCGAGAAGCGGGACGACCCCACGCTTGCCGCCGAACCGGTCATTGTCGGCGGCGGCCGACGCGGCGTCGTAGCGGCAGCCTGCTACGTAGCGCGCACCTTCGGCGTGAAGTCCGCCATGCCGATGTTCGAGGCTTTGCGGCTGTGCCCGCAGGCCAGGGTGGTCAGGCCGAACATGGAGAAATACGTCCGCGTAGGGCGCGAGGTCCGCCGCATGATGACGGCGCTTACGCCGCTGGTCGAGCCGCTCTCGATCGACGAGGCCTTTCTCGACCTGTCCGGGACAGAGCGGCTACACGGGGTTTTTCCGGCAAAGATGCTCGCTCGCTTTGCCGGCGAGGTCGAACGGACGATCGGCATCACCGTGTCGATTGGGCTTTCCTGCAACAAGTTTCTCGCCAAAATTGCCTCGGACCTCGAAAAGCCGCGCGGCTTTGCGGTACTGGGGCAAGGCGAGGCCCTGACCTTCCTTGCCCCCAAGCCGGTTGGCTTCATCTACGGGATCGGCAAAGCAAGCGCGGCGCGATTGGCGCACGACGGTTTCACCTGCATCGCTGATTTGCAGCGCACAAGCGAAGTCGAGTTGATGCGTCGTTACGGCGAGGAAGGCCGGCGCCTCGCTCGGCTGGCCCGCGGCATCGATGAGCGCAAGGTCAGTCCGGATCGCGAGACCAAAAGCGTGTCGTCGGAAACAACCTTTGCCCACGACATTTCCGAATACCACGCGCTTGAGCGAATTCTCTGGGGCATGGCAGAGGAGGTCTCGGCGCGATTGAAGGCCAAGACGCTGGCCGGCTCTACCGTGACGCTAAAGCTGAAAACAGCCGATTTTCGCATTCGGACCCGCGCCCGATCGCTGCCCTCCCCGACGCAGCTTGCCGGCCGGATTTTCGCCGCCGCGAGCGACCTCCTGCGGCGCGAGGCAGACGGCACGCGCTTCCGACTCCTCGGCGTCGGTTTGAGCGCCCTTACCGGCGCGAGCGAAGCCGATCCGGCCGACCTGGTCGATGGTCGCCGTGCCGAGGCGGAGCACGCGGTCGACCGCGTGCGCGCCCGCTTTGGCGACGATGCCCTGGTCAGGGGGCTCGCCTTCGAGCGGACCGACGATTGTTAGGCTTACGGCGGCGTCATTGCGCAGCGCCCGCACGTGCGGCGCGCCTCAAGGACAGGGCTTTGCCTGCTTGATGTCCAGCGAAACAAGCTTTCCGCTCACGACAAAATTGTTGTAGTCGAGAGTGAGCGCGCGCGAAATGCCATTCTCGTAGAGCTCGAACCCGATGGTATAGTCGGGCATCTGCTCCCCGCTTTGCACGTCTTTGCCCGCCGTAAAATAGCTGATCGTCACCGGCCAACGCGGCACATCGGCAAGCTTCTGCTCATGCGCAGCCGCGTCGTCGTGATTGCGTTCGCCGGGCCCGATCTTGTTGCCGATGACGGTGAGCGTGTTGAACACCTTGTCCCCGCTCTCGGAACCGTCATAGACGGGGAACGACAGAATGTGCTTGCCGGCGCGCGCCGCCTCGATCGCCCGCACCATGTGCTCGGTCGGGAACACCACGCCGGCATCGAGGTCGAGGATTTTGCGCGTAGGCTTGCGCAGGTCGACCGCGGTTTGCTTCGCCTCGTGCTCGGCGCGTCCATCGACGGTGTCGGTCAGGTTCTCGTCGACGAAATTCTGCGAGCTGAAGTCGAACTTCTTGGCGTCGGCATCTTCCCACGTGGTCGAGCGCAGATCGCTGGTCGACATCTTGCCTTCGCCATTGTCGAGTTCCGACACCTGGCGAAAGATCAGCGAATAGCCATCGCAGGCATTGCCGCTGAAATCGTAAAGGATGCGCCCGCGCACGCCGACGATCGACGAACTGCCGCGGGTCTGGGCTAGCGACAGCTCGTAGATGGCTCGATGCGGCACCAAAACTACCGGCGGCTGCTGCGCCCGCACTCCAACCGACGGCGCCGCGAAAATCAGCGTGCAGGCAAATAATCGCCAGCGCGCTGCGATAATCTGAGCCAGTTGCAAAATGCTCTCTCGTCCGGTTATTTGCGAGACGCGCGGCAGCGACCGACGCCAACCCGCCGTGGCCGCTCTTCATCGCCCAAATTACGGCGAAGATAGGGACCTCCGCGCAGTCCGGCAACGCAGCAACCGTGGTGCCGCTTGCGCGGGCCGTCGCAATCAGCCAAAAAACCTCCGAATTCACCGCGCGAGGGCCCGGAGAGCGAAAATGGCAGGAATGGTGGAAAAGAGGCTCAACGAACTGGGCATCACGCTCTCGCAGGCGCCCGCGCCGGTCGCCAATTACGTTGCTGTCGTGCAGACCGGGAACCTCCTCGTGGTGTCCGGCCAGCTCTGCTTTGACCCCGACGGCAAGCTCGCCGCCAAGGGCCAGCTTGGCGACGGCGTCTCGATCGAGGATGGACAAAGAGCGGCGCGCGCCTGCGCGATCAATGTCCTGGCGCAGGTCAAGGCCGCGCTCGGCGACCTCGATCGGGTTTCGCGCGTCGTGCGGCTTGGCGGCTTCATCAACTCGGCTGCCGGCTTCACCGATGGCCCAAGGGTGATGAACGGCGCTTCCGACCTGATGGTCGCTATCTTCGGAGACAAGGGCAAGCATGCCCGCTCGACCGTGGGCGTTGCGGCGCTGCCGGCCGACGCCGCGGTCGAGGTCGAAGGACTATTCGAAGTGTCCTGACCGTGCTCGACTGGCTGACCGCCCGTCCGATTGCCCATCGCGGACTGCACGATGCCGCCAACGGCCTGATCGAGAACACCGCGCGGGCGGTGCGCGCCGCAATGGCGGCGGATTACGGCATCGAAGTAGACGTGCAGGTATCGGCCGATGGCGAGGCCATGGTGCATCACGACGACATTCTCGGCCGCCTCACGGAGGGCCGGGGCCGGCTTGATGCATTCACAGCGGCCGCGCTCAAGCGCGTTGCGTTTCGCGGCAGCGACGAACACATGATGACGCTGGGCGAACTGTGCGACCTCGTTGGCGGACGCGTCACCATGCTGGTCGAACTGAAGAGCCGCTTCGACGGCGACAGCCGCTTGGCGGTTCGGGTCGGGGAAACACTCGCCGCCTATCGCGGGCCGGTGGCACCCATGTCGTTCGATCCGCGGCAACTCGACTGCCTGCGGCAGAAATCGCCCGGGCTGGTCCGCGGGATCGTCGCGGCCAAATACCGGCCGCATCCTTATTGGGATCTGATGCCGGCATGGATGCGGCACGGGATGGGCTATCTGCTCACGGCCTTGACGGTGCAACCGCAATTCGTTGCCTATGCCGTCGCCGACCTGCCGGCGCTGGCGCCGCTGGTGGCGCGGCACGTTTTCGGCCTGCCGTTATTGACCTGGGCGGTGCGGACCGACGTAGAACGACGTACCGCCGCGCGCTGGGCCGACCAGATGATCTTCGAGGGCTTTCGCCCATGAATGACACGCAGAACAACGCCGTGGCGACGACATGCGGTGCGGTGGCGCCGGCAGGCGAACTGCGCGTCACCGCGGTGAATTCGATTGGCGCAATCCCAAAAGCCGCCTGGGACGCCTGTGCCAACCCCAACAGCCAACCTGCCTCTGCCGACATATCTCCTCAGGATTCGGATCAAGAGCAGGTTTATAACCCATTTATATCGCACAGCTTCTTGTCGGCACTGGAAGAATCCAAATCTGTTGGCGGCCGGACAGGCTGGCAACCGCAACACCTGCTGGCCGCCACAGCCGACGGCACCCTCGTGGCTGCCGCGCCCTGCTACCTCAAGAGCCATTCGCGCGGCGAATATGTATTCGATCGCGGGTGGGCCGAAGCCTATGAGCGCGCCGGCGGCAACTATTATCCGAAGCTGCAGGTCGCGGTGCCGTTCACGCCGGCAAGCGGTCGCCGGCTGCTGGTGCGTCCCAGTGCGCAGGCTCCGGCGACGCGGCGGGCCCTGGCGCACGCGCTGATCGAACTGTGCCGGCTTGACGAGGCGTCAGGCGTCCACGTGACTTTCGCCATCGAGTCCGAATTTCGCTCGCTCGGAGAATTGGGATTTCTGCAACGGACCGACCAGCAATTCCACTGGCAGAATTCCCGCTACGGCACCTTCGACGATTTTCTCGGCGCGCTGGCATCGCGCAAGCGTAAAGCGATCCGCCGCGAACGGCAGGAGGCCGTGGCGAGCGGCATCACCGTTCACTGGCTCAGCGGCGCCGATCTCACAGAGGAGGTTTGGGATGCCTTCTTCGCCTTCTACATGGAGACCGGCTCGCGCAAATGGGGCCGGCCCTACCTGACGCGCGAATTCTATTCACTGGTCGGCGATAGAATGGGGGACCGCATCCTCCTGGTCATGGCCAAGCGCGCCGGCCGCTGGATCGCGGGCGCCATCAATTTCATCGGCTCGCACACGCTGTTCGGCCGTCATTGGGGCGCCCTCGAGCACCACCCGTTCCTGCATTTCGAGCTTTGTTATTATCAGGCCATCGAATATGCGATTGCCCACAAGCTGACCTGCGTCGAAGCCGGCGCCCAGGGTGAGCACAAAATCTCCCGCGGCTACATGCCCACCACCACCTATTCGGCCCACTACATTGCCGATCCGGCGTTGCGCCGCGCCATCGCCGAGTACCTTGTCCGCGAGCGCGCCTACGTGGCAGAGGTCGGCGCGGAGCTTGCCGCAACCGCTCCCTATCGCAAGGATTTGGTGATCGGCGCACAAGACCCGCGCTAGTGTCTCGATTCCGAAGTTCGCATCATTATGCGGCGCCCTCGTTTGCGAACTTCGGAATCGAAGGACACTCGCAACTTATTGATCTAGTGTGGCTTTGGTTCAGAACTCCGCATGACGAGGTCGCGGCAGAAATGATGCGGACTTCTGAACCGCCACACTAGACGATTCTGGAGAAAGCCATGCCGAGCTACGATCAGAACAATGTCTTTGCCAAGATCCTGCGCGGCGAATTGCCCGCCCACAAGGTCTACGAAGACGACAAGGCCTTTGCGTTCCTCGACATCATGCCGCGGGCGCCGGGCCACATGCTGGTGATCCCCAAGGCGCCGGTGCGAACGTTTCTCGACATCGAACCGGACGACCTTTGCCATCTCATCAAGACAACGCAGACGATTGCGCGCGCGGCAGTAAGAGTGTTTGCCGCCGACGGTCTGACCATTCAACAATTCAACGAGCCGGCCGGCGGCCAAGTGGTCTTTCACCTCCACATCCACATTCTGCCGCGCAAGAACGGCGTGCCGCTCAAGCCGCCGGCAAGCATCAAAGAGGAACCCGCCGTGCTGTCCGACCAGGCTTTGCGGCTGGCCGCAGCTCTCAGGGATAAATGATCCGCCCGGCGGCGAATTTCCGGCGATCAAGACCCGGCGATTAGGACAACGGGCCGACAACGGCGCTGCAACGCTGGGGACGGCGTATTTAGGGCTGACCGCTCGCGAGCGGCGCGCACCCGGCCTAGCGCCCGCGCGACACGCGTTCGATTTCGGCGCGCACCATCCGCTCGACCACGTTCGGCAGATTCTCGTCGAGCCACGACTTCAACATCGGCCGCAGCATTTCCCGCACCAAATCCTCAAGCGTCCGTGCGTTCTGCACCAGCACGGTCTGCGCCAAACTGTTGAAGGCGGAATCGACCGCCGCGCTCGTTGCGCGGGAAATCAACGATGGCGCCGGGGGCGCCATCGGTCTGTCTGCGTCTTCGTCGAAATCGACGTCCGAATTGCCATCGATCGTACGGAATTGCGGCGCCGGCATCGGTTGTGGCGCCCTCGCCGCCGGCGGCGGCACTGCTGCCATCGATTCGCTCAGTTCGAGAATCTCAGCCGATTGCTCATCCTCGCCGGCGATATCCTTCGGCACGACCGCGACGGGCGCAGCTTCGGGCGCACTTGCCGGAGCGCTGGCGCGTGGCGGCGCGGCCAGCACGCGCGGCGGCTGCGCCATAGGCGGGGCTGCAGGCGGTGCCGGCGGCAGCACCGGCTTCGATGCCTCCGCGGGCTGCGGCGTTTTGGTGGCGTCGTCGTCGGCAATAATGCGGCGAATCGAGGCGAGGATTTCCTCCATCGACGGTTCGTTAGATTTTGCCGGCTGAGTAGTCATGCCTGCATCCCCGCTGCCTGCTTATTTGCTCCCGTCAATCCCACCCTCGCGCTGACAGCGCGCAACGCCTTGCTCCCCCTGGCTTGCGGGCGCAGGCGCGCGCACCCTGGCGACCTGGCGAATCGAGCCGGCTTGATTATGCAATGCGGACGCGACGTTGTCGCTAACTATGTCGCGGCGAAGGCGGTGCGGAGGAAAATAGCGAACGCGCAAAGGGTCCTTTGTCGTGCGCTATCGGCCATCAGGGTTGCGCAGGCCGAACCATGCGTCCCGCACCTGCTGATAGTGCACTTGCGGATCGTAGATCGACACATTGAGGCCGAGCCGCTGCATCGACAGCCCGCCAACGGCCGCGAGCAACGTATAGGAGGCGACCACGCGGTCGTGCTGGGCGGTTACCAGCGCAACCCTGGCATTGACCAATTCCTGCTGCGCATTGAGTACATCCAGTGTGGTGCGCTCGCCGACGCGGGCTTCCTCGCGCACCCCGTCGAGCGCGATCTCGGCGGCATTCACCTGGGCGGTGGTGGCCTCGATCTGCGCCTTGGCCGCTTCCAGCTCGCTCCAGCTTTGCACCACGGTTTCGCGCGCCTGATCGCGCGTGACGTCGAGATTGAGCCGCTGCTGCCCTACCGTTTCCTTGGATTGGCGGATGGCGGAAAATTCTCCGCCGCCTTGGTAGATCGGTATGGTCAATTCCCCGACCACCGAGGCGAGAAACTGCCTGTTGACGTTGTATGCCGGGTTGGTGTTCTGCGACGCGCTCGCCGTCAATGCGAGGTTCGGATAAAGCGAGCCCTCATTGATCTTCACGGCCAGTTCGGCGACATCGACGCCGTACTGGGCCGCGAGCACCGAGGGGCTCCGGTCTTCGCCCTCGGTGATGGCGCGCGGAAGAGTCGACGGCGAAAAGCGGTCGACCGGAGTACCGGGCGCCAGCTTGCCCGGTGCAATGCCGATCACGCGGCGGTAGTTGGCAATCGAGGTGATGTAGTTCGACTGTGCGCCGAGCAGCGAGGAACGGCCGGCGGCCAGCCGCGATTCCGCCTGCGCCACGTCAGTGCGCGTGACTTCGCCGACGTTGTAGCGGTCACGGGTCTGTTTGAGCTGTTCGGTGAGAACTTCGACATTGCGCCGATTGAGCTCAAGGATAGCTGCATCACGCAAAAGATTCATATACGCCGTGGCGGCGTCGAGCAGCACCTGCTGCTCGGTGACGCGGAGCGTCTCGCGCGCACCCATTACCTGGCTTTCCGCCTGGCGCACCCGATTGGCAGTCTGGAAGCCGTTGAACAGCGTCTGCGTAGCGGTCGCGCCGACACCGCTGGAGACGTATGGCGTCGCGACGCTGGTGAAGCTGGTGATCGCGCCGGACGTACTCGTGCCCTCCGCGCCATAGGTGTGCGACACCAGGTTCGTGTAGTTGTCCCCCGCGTTGGCAGTGATGCTGAGCTTCGGACGATAGCCCGACAGCGCTTGCGGAACGTTCTCGTCGGTCGCGCGCAATGCGGCGCGTTGCGCGTTGAGCGATGGATTGTTCTGATAGGCTTGCACCAAGGCCCATTCGAGCGTGTCGGCGGCCGCTTTTGTGGGAGCGAGCCCGGGCGCGGCACCGGTCAGAGCGAGGATGGCAACGCCCACAATAGACGCCCGCAACCCGCTGCTACCCATGACCGACCACAGCTCCTCTACCCCGCCATTCGGCTCACGGGGGAGGCACTGGGACGCAGACGCCACCTCCCCGCCACCCGATCGGGGACGAAGCCGAGAGTAAAACTCTATGCGGCTGCAAAGCGCCGTGAAACCCCTGCCGGCATTCGAGAATGCGAATTCTCGGCATTGGCACATCTGCGCCACAGGTAATCGGCGCATAAAAGCGTGGCAGCCCGGTGCTGCTACCTGCCCGAGCACGAATTCGGTTACGCTGAATTCGCTAGAAGACGAACGTCGGCGGCGCGGCAAAACCGGGCAAAAGCGGCGCCGCGGCATCGAAGATCGACCGGCCGACCAGATAGCCCTCGGCAACCCGAAAGATCGTTGCCTTCGCCGGCATGCCTCGGCTGACAATGCAGGCGAGCCGGCCGCTGGGCTTAAGCTGCTTGCCGATCGCTTCAGGCACAATCTCGGTTGCGCCGTTGAACAGGATGAAATCGTAAGGGGCGGCAGCCGGCCAGCCTGTGGACAACGGTCCGGTCACGACCTCGACATCCCTGGCGCCAACCGCCGAAAGCGCCACCTTCGCCTTCCGCGCCAGTTCAGCATCCTCTTCCAGGGCCACAACGGCACCCGCCAGAGCCGCCAGGATGGCCGAGGAATAACCGGTTCCGCAGCCGACATCGAGCACATGATCGTCGGGTTGTACCTGCCCGGCCTCAATCAGCTTCGCCAGCACCATCGGCTTGAGCAGCGCGCGGCCCTTGGCGATTTCGAGATCGCCGTCGATATAGGCCTGTTCGGCCAGTGCCGGCGGCACGAAGCGTTCGCGCGGCACCGTCAACATGGCCTCGATCAAGTCGGGATTGTGAACGTCGGCGGTGCGGACCTGCCCTTCCACCATCATGCGGCGTGCCATGGCGGCGTCGAACATCCCTTGCATCCCCTGGTGAGTATTGCCTCGCTGGACGACGCCTTGTGCGGCACGTTCCGGCAAAACGCAAGCGCTGCAAATATGCGAAAATAGCGACTGTCAGGCCTCGCGCGAGCATCATAATTAATGCTCGACGCCCACTCGGCTCACGGCCATTTGCCGCTTAACTGTGGCACATGACTCTTGTTGCCAGCCGTTGCCGGAATGCAGGCGTTCCTCTATAGAGCGACCAGCGCCAGCGTTCCAACCGATCCGTTGGCAATGCTGGCTGACGGCCACGTGGCGGAGTGGTTACGCAGCGGTCTGCAAAACCGTTTACCCCGGTTCAATTCCGGGCGTGGCCTCCAGCATCACTGCCCGGCGACAGCTCGCTTGCCAGGCCGGCAGACGAGCAAACACTTTACCTCGGCAATCCGCATTAGCGCGCGAGCGTGCCGCAAGGCGCGCGGATCGCCACAAGACCACGCCCCCACACCCGCAATCGCGCCATGGCGAATGAGGGGCTGCACGGCTTTCAAAATCTGAGCGGCTTTGTTATATGCGCCCCACTTGGCGCTTGAGCATCGTTCCCCGGTAGCTCAGC
Organism: Xanthobacteraceae bacterium; assembly: GCA_030041005.1. Lineage (GTDB taxonomy): Bacteria > Pseudomonadota > Alphaproteobacteria > Rhizobiales > Xanthobacteraceae > BOG-931. The sequence goes on along the minus strand of JASHOR010000063.1, from coordinate 5,798 downwards.
GGTAGAGCAACCGGCTGTTAACCGGTTGGTCGCTGGTTCGAATCCGGCCCGGGGAGCCATTTCAGTCAGTGTCCGGCCCAGAGATTCAGGTGGCGGAACGTACCTGAGTCATGGGCGACAATCCCGCGCCAAACGATCTCTCAGGTCGGAAATCACCGGACAGTGATTGGGCGAGACTACCGCTGACCGTAATGGCGCCGCAAATAGCAGATCGGCTCGGACTTTGATTGCCGGCCGGGCGCGGCCGGCGTCGGATATTTCGATCTTGATTATTGCGCATCAGGACTAAAGCGCAGGTCCATCGATGCAATTCGATTACAGACGGGCTTGGTCCGCCCCGCGCTTGCCGCCGGCGCGGAAGGCAGGGATTGCTGCTGCGGTCATGGCGAATTGGCCGACCGTTGCGCTGGCTGCCGCCCTCGCCGCCCTGGCGTTATCGCTTCGCCTGCACGACCTTGAAGGCAAGCCCCTCTGGTTCGATGAAATCCTCACCTGGGACCGTGCCAAGCTTCCGCTCAGTGAGCTTGTGAGCAATGCGCTCGGTCACAAGCATTTTCCCACCTATTTTTTGCTGTTGCGTCCATTCGCCGAAACGCAAACGCCCGAGTGGACGCTCCGCCTGCCGTCCGTTGTCTTCGGGACCATCTGTGTGGTTTTGGTCGCGAAGCTGGCAACAGATGCGCGAGGACTGATCGCGGGTCTGGTCGCGGGGCTGCTTGCGGCGCTGGCGCCGCTCGAGGTGCAGTTCAGCCAGGAAGCTCGTCCCTATGCTCTCATTTCCTGTCTGGTTCTGAGCGCGGCGTGCGGATTGGCGCGCCTGGCGTACAACGGCGGAGCTGCCGCCGCAGCAACGCCAATGCCGTCGAGCCGCGGCGCATGGACCGCATACACGCTAGGCACGCTTGCGGCGCTTCTGGTCGAAAACAACACGATCCCCTGGCTCGTTGCATCGAATCTCGCGTTCGTGGTCATCGTCCGCCGGGCCGGCTTGCCGGAGCGGCGGCCGCTCATTCGCAACTGGGCTTGGTCGCAGGCCCTGATCCTAGTCTGCTGGCTGCCCGCACTCGGCATCATGGTTTGGGCGAACAGGGACGCCGCCTCGAGCGGCCTCGAATGGGTGCCAAAAATCACATGGGACTCCTTTCAGTCGATCGTCGGCACCGTCTATCTGTTCCGAATTTCGGACTTGATGACCTTCAAACTTTTTCCCACTCCGCTTCCCGGCTTCGGTGCCGCGGTCGCGCTGTTGGCCCTGATCGGAGCCTGGCGACTGAGGCCGAATCCCGCGTTGCTGGCAGTGATCGGGCTTGCCTTCGCAGCGATGCCGGCCACGGTCTTGCTCGGCAGCGCGTTTCAGCCGTTGCTGGTGCCGCGATATATTTTGTGGAGTACCGGACCTTTTTTCGCTCTGGCCGGGATCGGGGCGGCGGCGCTGCCGATGAGCCTGTCGGCAGCAACTGCCGTCTTCATCGCCATCGGGGGAGCAATCAGTCTCGCGCCGTATTATGCCGCGGAAACCAAGCCGCTCTGGGATCGCGCCACGGCCTATCTGGCGAGCAATGCGCGGCCCGGCGACGTCATCGTAACAGACAACAGACCGGTGCAATTTGTACTCACGTCCTACGCCTCACGATTTCACGTCAATGCGGAAGTCCCGATCTTGAGCTGGGTACCGCGTGTCGTGCCGCAACAGATTGCCAACGCACGGCGGGTGTGGGTCGTCTACGGACGTGTCGGACAAGGCATACAGGAGCCCGAAGGCGAGTTTCGCCAGAATTGGAGCGCACTCGGAGCGCCGGCGGAACAAGACCGGTTTGGATCGTCCATTCTGCTGCTGCGTTTCGACATCGGTTTGCCGACGCAACCGCCACCGTGTTGCGGCGCCCAAGCGAGCCCCGAGTAATCAGCCGCCCGCAGCAACAAGGTGGCGGGGCAACTCGCAAAAGAGACCAACCTCGCAATTCAGTTCTGAAAGAACCGATTCCTCGGTCTTGGCAGACCGAGATTCTCGCGCAAGGTCGTGCCTTCGTAGTCGGTCCGAAAAAGACCGCGCCGCTGCAATTCCGGCACGACGGAACTGCAAAAGTCCTCAAGCCCGCCCGGCAAATAGGGAAACATCACGGTGAAGCCGTCGGAGCCGTCGCTTTCCAACCACTCCTCCATCTCGTCGGCGACCATTTTCGCGGTACCGACCATGGCGAGACCGGAAAAACCGCCAAGCCGCTGCGCCAGCTCCCGGACCGTCAAATTTTCACGACGAGCGAGCGCAATGGCGCGCTCGCGTCCGCTCTTCGATGCATTGCTTTCCGGAATGTCCTCCGGCAGCGGCTTGTCAGGATCGAATTTCGAGGCGTCATGGCCGAGCGCGATCGACAAGGATGCGATCGCGTTGGCGTAATTGACCAGTCCGTCCAGCCGCTGCCGTTTCGCCCGTGCCTCCGCGGCAGTCTCGCCGACCACGACAAAGCAGGCCGGCAGAATCTTCATGTGTTCGCGCGCGCGCCCCAGTTTCTCCATGCGGCCTTTCACGTCGGCATAGAATCGCCGGCCGGCGGCAAGATCGCTCTGCGCAGTGAATACCGCTTCGGCGGTTTCGGCGGCGAGCTGGCGGCCGGACTCGGAGGCTCCCGCCTGCACGATCACCGGCCAGCCCTGAATCGGACGACCGATATTGAGCGGTCCGCGGACGGAAAGATATTCCCCCTTGTGATTAAGGACATGCATCTTTGCCGGATCGAAGAAGATTCCATTTTCCACGTCGCGGACAAAGGCGTCATCGGCCCAACTGTCCCAGAGTCCGGTGACAACGTCATAAAACTCGCGGGCGCGGCGATAGCGTTCGCCATGCTCCATGTGTTCCTCGAGCCCGAAATTAAGAGCCGCGTCGGGATTGGAGGTGGTCACGATGTTCCATCCGGCGCGACCGCCGGAAATGTGGTCGAGCGAGGCAAAGCGCCGGGCGATGTGGTAGGGCGCGTCGAACGTGGTCGAACCGGTGGCGACCAGACCAATGCGCTCGGTGACCTGCGACAAGGCGGACAGCAGCGTGAACGGCTCGAACGACGTCGCGGTGTGGCTTCTTTTGAGCGCGTCGATCGGCATGTTCAGGACCGCCATGTGATCGGCCATGAAGAAGGCGTCGAACTTCGCCCGCTCCAGCGTCTGGATCGAACGCTTGATGTGGGCGAAATTGAAGTTCATGTCGGGCCATGCACCGGGATAGCGCCATGCGCCGGTATGGATGCTGGCCGGGCGCATGAAGGCACCGAGATGCAGTTGGCGTCGGGCGGCCATGTGCCGATCTCTCCTGCGGCAAGAGTCAATGCATTAATGTAGAGCGTCGATCCGCGAGCGGAAAGCGGTCCCCTTCGTCCTCCTGCCTTTCGAACCGGCTCCGCGCGGGAAAGCGCCGCTCTTGCAAAGACCAGCGTCAAGGGCCAGTTTCGCAACGCGTGTGCCGGGTAGCAACGCGTTGGAGTGCTTCTAACATGTCCAGTCCTGCCGCGACCGCCGACGACGCCGCGCCAATCACCGATCCGCGCACACCGCGCCGCGTCCGACACCAGCCGCGTCGCCGCACGCTGACGATCGAAACGGTCGACAAGATCGCCGTACACATGGTTCGGGTCACGCTGTCCGGTGATCTGGCAGACTTCGTCAGCCTCGGCTTCGACGACCACGTCAAGCTGTTCTTTCCCGACGGCACGATGGATGCCACCGGCGCCCCCAACTTGCTGAGCCGCGATTTCACTCCGCGGCGGCACGACGCGGTTGCCAATACGCTGGAGATCGACTTTGCGCTGCATGACGCCGGCCCGGCCACGCGCTGGGCCTCGCAGGCGAGGCCGGGCGGCACACTGACCCTCGGTGGGCCGCGTGGCTCCTTTATCGTTCCCATGGAATACGATTGGCATCTGTTGATGGGCGATGAAACCGCCTTGCCTGCGATCGGCCGACGCCTCGCGGAATTGCCGGCCGGCACGCGCGCCGTTGTGATCGGCGAGGTCGACGGCCCCGGCAATGAAATCAAATTCGATACCAACGCCGATGCGACGATCGCCTGGGCGCATCGTAATGGCGCGGCGCCCGGCGCGGGCGACGCTCTGGCCCGACGACTCGCCGCAATGAAACTGCCCGCAGGCGACTCCTATGCCTGGGTCGCCTGCGAATCGCAGATCGCAAAGGCGCTTCGACGCCAACTGATCGCCGACCACGGCACCAATCCCAAGTGGATGCGGGCCGCCGGCTATTGGCGGCGTGGAACGGCCTCAGTGCATGAAGTCTTCGATAATGACATTTGAGCCCCCGGCGCCGGTGGCGTTGTCGCGAGGCGCGCAGCAGCCGTCATTGTCATGCTGATCGCCGCGTTCGCCAGCCTGGCAGTTGCCATCGGAGTCGGCTCGGTGCTGGCCACTTGGTATCTGCGTCAAACAAATGCCGGTCCGGCTCCTTGGCCTCTTGCCATCGCGCACGGATTTCTCGGCCTTGGCGGGCTTGGTTGCCTGCTGCTTTCTTTGGGCGGGCCGCCCCGCGGAGTGGATCAGGGAACCGCCTCGTTTGGCGCCATCAGCGCAGTCCTGATCGCCATGGCGGCGGCTGCCGGCGCAGCATTACTCGCCAGACGCTTTGTCAAGCGCTGGCGCGGGGGAACGTTGATCGGACTGCACGCAACGCTCGCCGTCGCCGGTTTCGTCATTCTCGCCGCCTACGTATTGGCATGACGGCGCCACGGCGCGCCGGGCTGTCGCACACTCAACCGTTGTTGCGGCCCGAAACGTAACAAAGGTAGGCAGTTGCAAACCTAACCGCCGAACCCGCCGCCATCCAGGAACGCCTGCTCTTCAGTCGTGGTCGCCCGACCAAGCACGGCGTTGCGGTGCGGAAAGCGGCCGAAGCGGCGGATAATGTCGGCATGCAGCTCCGCCCACCTTATCTCATCCGCACCGCCGGCCGCGTGCATCAGCGCAAGGCACTTTTCTTGGTCTGCGATGGCTTCCGAATGCTCGAACGGCAGATAGAAAAACTGCCGCACCGGCATCTCGATCTGCCGGTCGAACCCCTTGGCGATCGCCCGCTCCGCCACTGCCCGCGCGAGCTCGTCGGCTGCGTAGGCGCGAGCGCTGCCGCGAAACATGTTGCGCGGAAACTGATCGAGCACGATGACGAGCGCAATCGCGCCTTCGGGCCAATTCTCCCAAGGGTCCAGCAACCCGGCCGCCGCATCCTCGTAGGTCGTCGCGAACCGCTCTCGGATTGCCGCGTCCAGGGCGTCGTCGGATTCAAACCATAGCTCCGGTCCGGCAGCGAGCCAGAACGAAAGAACGTCATCGACACAGCGTTTGGGCGACGCAGCGTGTTCGCTCATATATCCATACCGCGTTTTCCGAACGCGTCAGGCGCGAAAGGAAGCCGGAGGCATTAGGCGACCTTTGGAACCCTTGCAACCTATCAACTCGCTGAAGGGAGCGCAGCATGCACGCTCCGCAATGGCGGCCTTGGCAACCCGCCAGCCGGAGACCACTTCACGTTGGCGCGGCACCTTTGGTACAAGGGCGCCGGAACCTGCAGCCAAAGCGGAGCGATCCGCGCGGGTGTATTCTTGAGTTTTTGCGGTCGTCGTTGGGGACGCCGGGTTAGCTCAGCGGTAGAGCAGCGGTTTTGTAAACCGTTGGTCAGGAGTTCAATCCTCTCACCCGGCACCATAAAATAGGGCATGGCCTGCGCTAAGCATTTGCGACGCGACGCGGCGTTACTGTCCCGTTTACAGCACTTGGCCGTAACTGCTTTTTCTCCGGTCT
>JASHOR010000062.1 GCA_030041005.1 Xanthobacteraceae bacterium | reverse complement strand
CCAGCCGCAGTGCAGCGTAGCTATGTACGGACGGGATAACCGCTGAAGGCATCTAAGCGGGAAACCCACCTCGAAACGAGTTCTCCCTTGAGAGCCGTGGTAGACCACCACGTTGATAGGCCGGGTGTGTAAGCGCGGCGACGCGTTCAGCTTACCGGTACTAATCGCTCGATCGGCTTGATCGTCTCTCATTAGTCAATGCTCATTCGAAGGCCGTCATGGCCGGACTTGTTCCGGCTATCCACGTCTTCGGTGATGAAAGAAAGACCAGTGCAAGCGGCGCGAGGTCCGCGGGTCAAGCCCGCGGACTGCGCGTTCGCTTTGCGAACGCTTGCTTCATCGTTCCGTCCTTCGCCGGCCTGGTGGCCATAGCGAGGAGCCTATACCCGATCCCATCCCGAACTCGGCCGTCAAAGTCCTCCGCGCCAATGGTACTAAACCTCAAGGTTTGGAAGAGTAGGTCGCTGCCAGGCCTGCCAAGGACGGAACAGCGCATCATCCCGAAAAAGCCTGTCCTCGGACTTGATCCGAGGATGGTCTTCCGGCTTTCGGATCAGATGATGCGCAACAAAAACATCTCCTCATCACGATTGTTATGCAAGAAGCCCCGCAGTTCGCCGCGGGGCTTCTTGCTTTTTCGTGAGCTTGCTCTTTTGCCCGTCATGCCCGCGCTTGTCGCGGGCATCCACGTCTTGACAGCCGAGACGCAGCAAAGACGTCCGAGACGCAGCAAAGACGTGGATGGCCGGAACAAGTCCGGCCATGATGGCGCGTCAAAGTCCTCTGCGCCGATGGTACTAGGCTTGGAAGAGGTGGTCGCTGCCAGGCCTGCCAAGGACGGAGCGCTTTATTCCTCTTCACATTCTTTAAGCAAAAGCCTCGCAGCGCGCGCTTGCGCAGCGCGGGACAATAGCGCGACCGACATTGTGCTGGCCTGAGCCGTCATCCGCGCTTGCTCCGAATGGCATGATTATGCCATGTCGGCGCTTTAATTCCGCCCTTGCCGTGCGCTCAAGTCGGCGGCGTGTCCTCGGGGCACATTGCAAAGGATTGACGATGCGAGGGTTTTTCCAGCCGGTGGTTGCCGCGGCTCTCGGCACGATTGCGGCAGCGGGATTGAATATCGGCGCCGCAGCGGCGGCCGACATTGCTGTGCCTCAGGCCGAGGTGTCTCCACCGCCGGCCTATTCGGCTCCGCCGCCGGCTGCATATACCTATTCGCCGCCGCCCGCGGTCTATCCCTATCCGCCGTCACCGCCGGCGGTCTACTACGGCTATGCCGTGTCGCCGGCCATTGTCGTCCCCACCGGCTACGGAAACTGGTGGTATGGCCCGCATCCCGTTCATTCGTACGGGGTTTACATGCGCGGCTGGGGACGCGGCTATCAGCGCTGGTGAGCGGCGCGATTTTGCTCGCTGTGGCGCAGCGCCTGCCAGACCCGATCCGGCGTGTACGGCATATCGAGCTTCCGCACGCCCGCGGTCTTGAGCGCATCGAGCACGGCATTGGCGAGCGCTGGCACTGAACCCGTGGCGCCGGCTTCGCCGGTACCCTTGGCGCCGAGCGGGTTTGCCGGTGACGGTACGCCGCAATCGATCAGCGTGATTCGCGGCAGGTCCTCAGCCCGCGGCATGAAATAGTCCATGAAGCTGCCGGACAGGAGCTGACCGCTCTCGGGATCGTAGACGATGCGCTCGCCGACCGCCTGGCCGAGGCCTTGCATCACACCGCCGTGCAACTGGCCTTCCACCAGCGTGTGATTGTAAACCGTCCCGCAATCGTCCACGGCGACGTAATTGACCACCGCAAGCTCGCCGGTCTCCGGATCGATCTCGACCTCGGCGACATGCGCACCGCTCGGGAACGCGTGGGCGAGGTCAATAATGGTATTGGTATCGAGCGGATGGGCGGGTTCGTTCCATTTGCGCTCGAGCAGAGTTTGCAGGCCGATCCGCAGATCGGTGCCGGCGACGGAATATTCGCCGTGTTCGAACGACACGTCGGACGGCGCGACCTCAAGTTGGGCCGCTGCCAGCTTGCGGCCCTTTTCGACTATCTCCTTGGCGGCGGTCTGCAGCGCGCTGCCGTGACTGATCAGCGAGCGCGAGCCGAACGAGCCGGTGCCCGCAAGTTTCGGCGCCGCGGTGTCGTTGTAGCGCAGCGCGATCTTGTCGGCAGGAATTCCGAGCACGTTCGCCACGATCGTGGGGAATACGGTTTCGTGACCCTGCCCCGAGGGACCGGCATTGGCATACATCGACAGCCGGCCCCCGGATTCGACGCGGATTTCCACCTGCTCCTTGCCCGTGCCGCCCGAAGGCTCGAGAAACATGGCGAGACCAATGCCACGCAACTTCCCGCGCCTTGCCGCCTCTTTCCGCCGCGGTGCAAACCCGCTCCAGTCCGCCGCCTGCAAGGCCGTCGTCAAAAGATGAGGCGGGTCGGCGCTGTCGTAGTTCGAATTTGTCGGCGTGCGCATCGGAAACATCTCCTTGCGCAGGATGTTGCGTCGGCGCAATTCCACCGAATCGATCCCGGTCGCGGCGGCGGCTTCTTCGACCAGGCGCTCCCACAGATAGGACACGTTCGGGCGTCCGGCGCCTCGGTACGCCGTTGTCGGCGTCGTGGTGGTGAAGACCAGACGGTGCCGGCCGTAAATGGCGGGCACATTGTAGAGGCTGATGGCCGAACTGGTCGGCGACGAGATGGTGTTGATGAGCGGACCGGCGTTGCTGCAGAACGCGCCGAGGTTCACCAGCCATTCGACCCGCAAGCCGACGAAGCGGCCGTCGCGATCGATGGCCAGTTCACCGGCGAGGTCCGCGCCCCGTCCGTGGTGATCGCCGGAAATCGTTTCTGAGCGCGTTCCCGTCCACTTGACGACTCGCCCCGTTTTCCTGGCCGCGAGCATCGCCGCGAGGAATTCGGGATAGAGTTCGTTCCTCACGCCGAAGCCGCCTCCGACGTCGACCGAATGGATGCGGAATCGCTCGGTCGGCAGCCCGGTGATCTCTGACAGCGCATTTTTGAGGTCGGTCGTGCCCTGTGAGGGCACGTAGAGTTCGAACGTGTCGCCTGCCGGATCATAGGACGCAGCACAGGATTTCGGCTCCATCGGATTGCCGGATATCCGTTGTGCGCGCAGCTCGACCCGCACGACGCGGGCGGCGGCAGCGATCGCGTCTTCGGCGGCCTGCCGATTGCCGTACTCGTAGTGGAACGCCAGATTGCCGGGTATGCCCTCGTGGACGCGAACCGCTTCGGCAGCGATGGCGTCGGCGGCCTCTACCAGCACCGGCAGCTCCTCATACTCGATTGCTATTAATTCGGCAGCATCCTGCGCGATGTATTGCGTTTCGGCGATGACTACAGCCACCGGCTCGCCGACAAAGCGCACGCGGTCGTGTGCCAGCGCATAGCGTGGCGGAACGCGCAACGTCGCGCCGCCAACGCCCTTGAAGAAGGCCATCGCCGGCAGTCCCTTCCAGCCGGCGGCCACCGCGTCAGCGCCGGTCAGGACGGCCAGCACGCTGGGCGCGGCGCGCGCCTCTTCGGCGTTGATACGCACGATCTTTGCGTGCGCGCGGTCGCTGCGCACGAAACAGGCCGCCGCCTGCCCGCTCGCATCCATGTCGGCAGTGTAGCTCCCTCGGCCGGTGACGAGGCGCAGGTCCTCGCGGCGCCCGGCAAATTTCTCATCAGACAAATGCTCGCTCCGCCAATCCTGCTATGCGTTGCTGCCGCGGAGGAGTGGAGCAATCTTGATCGCTTGGTGCAAGTCGGCTGTCTGGGCCAAGTTGTCTGGCGACTCACGAGCTGTGTCGGGTCGAATCGTCAGTCCCTTGGACGCCCAAACAGTCAGCCAAGCGGGGCCACGTTGAGATCGCGCGCCACGGCATCGAGGCTGTCGCGCAGTGCCTTGGGCACCGGGATGCCTTGGGCGTTACGGTCCAGGAAATTGGCGTGGCTCTGCTCGCCGGGCAGCCAGATGCGCTCGACGCCGGGCAATCGCCGCGAGCCACGGATGTCGCGGATCAGGCCGTCGATCGCGCGCTTGAATTCAGCGGCCGGCATGAAGGTATCGATTGCGATCGCGGCAATGGCGTGCCCGGTATTGGTGGACTTGCCGGCATCCTTGACGAAATCGATCACCGCGCGCCCCAGCGCGGCGCGATTGAGCGCGCCCGCCAGAATGCCGATGATGAGGCTTAACCCCGAGCCCTTGTAGTCGCCGATCGGCAAGAGATAACCCTCGTCGGCGCGTTTCGGATCGGTGAGCGGCTTGCCTTCGCGATCGATCATCCAGCCGACCGGCATTTGCTCGCCGCGCTGCGCCTTGAGCCGCACCTTGCCGTAGGCGGCCACCGTCGGTGCCATGTCGAGGACGATCGGCGGCTCTTGCTGCGCAGGAACGGCAACGCACATCGGATTGGTGCCGAGCAAGGTCTCGCTGCCGCCCCAAGGGGGCAGGTGGTTGTTGCTGCCGACGGCGAAATAAAGGCCGATCATGTCATGGTGCAGCGGCAGCGTGGCATAGAGCGCGGCCGGACCCGCGTGATTGCTCATGCGCGCGCCGACCCAGCCGATCCCGGTCGTCTGCGCTTTGGCGATGGCGAGATGCGCAGCCCGGTGCATGACCAGGTGACCCATGCCGTTGTCGCCGTCGATCAGGGCCGCCGAGGGCCGATCGCTGACGACGCGAATGTTCGGGTTGACGTTGATGCCGCCGGCGCGGATGCGGCGCAAGTAGAGCGGCAGTCGGATCACGCCGTGAGTGTCGCTACCGCGCAGGTCGGCTGCCGCCATCAGGCGCGCGACGATGTCGGCGTCCTCGGTCGGCAGGCCGGCGGCGATGAGCGCGCGGGCGATGAAGGCCGACAGCCGAGCGGCGGGCACTCGTGTCTGAGCTTGGGCGATCGCGGACTCGGCCATGAATCACATGCTCCCCATGAACAGCGAGGGCTGGTTTAACCCCGCGCCAGACCATAAACTCAAGCCGACCCTGGAGGTAAATGCTATGAGCAGTGTAACTGCCGAAAAAATCGAAACCGTCAGCGCGTGTTTCGGCACGTATCCGCAGACACAGGCGCTCAAGAGCGGCCAGATCACATCGAATCGCGTCGATCTGCGGCTGACCGAGGTCAACCCGGTCTACAAGGCGTTCCTGATGATGGCGCGCGAGCAGCGCTTCGACGTGAGCGAGATGGCGCTCGTCACCTATCTGCAGGCCAAGGCCTACGGCAAGCCGATCGTGCTTATGCCCGCCACCATGTTCGGTCGCTTTCAGCACGGCACCATGCTCTACAATTCCGAGCGCGGCACGGTTACGCCGCAAGACCTGCCCGGCCGTCGCGTCGGCGTGCGTTCGTTCGCGCAAACCACCGGTTGTTGGATGCGCGGCATCCTGTGGAAGGATTACGGGCTAGACCTTGCCAAGGTGAAATGGGTGACGTTCGAGGACGCGCACTTGGCGGAATTCCGCGATCCTGCGGGCGTCGAACGCGCCGCCGCAGGCAAGGACATGACCAGGATGGTGCTCGAAGGCGAACTCGACGCCGCCATCTTCGGCGGCAACGTGCCCACCGACCCGCGGCTCAAAAGCGTCATCCCCGATGCCGATGCGGCAGCCAGGGATTGGTACAAAAAATACGGCACGGTGCCGGTCAACCACATGGTCGTCGTGAAGACTTCGCTGTCGAAGTCAAGCCCCGATGCGGTGCGCGAAGTCTATCGGATGTTGCATGAGAGCAAGAAAGCCGCAGGCCTGCCCAAGCCCGGCGCGATCGATACGCTGCCGTTCGGGCTCAATGCCGTCAAACCCGCGCTCGAACTGATGTCGGGATACGCGTTGGAGATGAAGATCATCCCGCGCCGCTATTCGGTTGATGAATTATTCGACGATACGACGCGCGGACTGTAACTTTCAAGAGTCTGGATCGAGCGCGCTCCTCGCGCCTTTCCTCCGGCGCGACCGTGAACGGGACCTGTGCGGGGCGTCACGCCGTGAAACGTGTCACCAGTTGAACAGGCCCATCTTTGGGCTGTAAAAGGCCGGCGGGCATGCGGAAGTCGCAAGCGGCGGGCGCGTCTGCATCGGTCGTTTAGGGGAAGGCTACGATCCGCGCCAACCGCGCGGCAAGCGGTCAACCTTTATGGCAACCGCCCCAACAATTCCCCACAATCCGACACAAACCGTCATGCTTCCGCCTCGCCCGTCCGCTGTATTCATACGGCCGTTTGAAAGTGGAGCCCGGGGACCATGCGCCGTCGGCTTTCGGCCGTCGCGATATTCGCCGTTCTTTCTGCCGTTCTGTCGCTGGCCCTGTGCGGGATCGCCCACGCGCAGGATGCTGCCGATTCTATGATCGCCGTTGTCGGCAATCGGCATACCGATGCCGGGATGATTCGCTCGTACTTCCATGCCGCGCCCGGCGGGAAACTCGACCCGGCAGCCCTCGATGCGGCGCTCAAGCGTCTCTATGCGACGGGCCTGTTTGCCGACGTGAAGATCGGCCGCGAGGGCGATCACGTCGTGGTGACGGTGACGGAAAATCCAAGCATTGAGCGGATCGCGTTCGAAGGCAACAAGGAGGTCAAGGACGCCGAACTGAAGAAAGGGCTGCAATCGAAGGAAGGGGGGCCGCTGTCGCGCTCCTTCGTCCATAACGACGTCCTGCACTTGATCGATATCTATCGTCAGCACGGCTATTTCCAGGTGCAGATCACTCCGGAGACGATCGCAGTCAACAAAGGGGCGAACGTCGCGAAGGCATCTGCTGTGAAGGCATCTGCCGTCCGCAGCCGTGGTGCTGCCGCGAAGGCGTCTGGCATCCGGAGGCACGGCGACGGCGCAGCAAACCGCAAGGACAAGGGCGAACGTGTCGATCTCGTCTTCCATATCCAGGAGGGCGACAAGCTCGCGGTGCGGAAAATTCTTTTCGCCGGCAATAATGCATTTCCGGCCTACAAGCTCAGCGGCGTGGTCAAGACCGGCAAGACCAACTTCCTGAGTTTCCTGCTCAACAACGACATTTATGACGCCGAGAAGATCGACAACGATTGCGATCTGTTGCGCCGGTTCTATTTGGCCCATGGTTACGCCGACGCGAGCGTGCGCTCGTCAGCGAGATACGATGCGAACCTGAAGGGCGTCGTGGTCACCTACCGGCTCGACGAAGGGCCGCTCTACCATTTCGGCAAGGTGGCTCTGCAGTCACAGATCCCGATCGTCGATCCCGCGGCCTACCGCCGCCATCTGCGCACGCTGCCCGGCGCCGTCTATGATGCCGACGCGGTGACCAAGACCGTGGACGACCTGACGATGGACCTTGCCAAGAACGGCGAGCCGTTTGCCAGCGTCCTCGTGCAACCGGATCGCGTGCCGCCGTCGGCGCACGGCGCCGCGGGCGTAATCAATCTGGCGTACACGATCGATCAGGGTAAGCGCCTCTACGTCGAACGCATCCAGATTCACGGCAACACCAAGACCAGCGACAGCGCGATCCGCCGCGAATTCGATTTCGGCGAGGGCGATGCCTATAACCGCGCGCTGGTCGATCGCGCCGAGCGCCGCCTGAAAGCGCTCGGCTATTTCAAGTCGGTCAAGATCAAGAGCGAGCCCGGCTCCGCGCCTGATCGCGTCATCCTCGATGTCGACGTGCAGGAGCAGGACACCGGTAAATTTTCGATCACCGGCGGATATTCGACGATGACCGGCCTCATGGCCGAAGTCAGCGTCGGCGACACGAATCTGCTCGGAAAGGGCTACAGCGGGAAAATGTCGGTGACCTACGGGCAATATGCCAGAGGATTGGATGTCGCTTTCACCGATCCCTATTTGCTCGACCAGCGCATGTCCGGCGGCGTGGAGCTGTTCGGCAACGAAACCTTCGGCAATCCGAACCAGTCCTACGACAGCAGCGTCTACGGCGCTAAGTTTTCCCTGGGCACGCCGTTGACCGACCAGCTCGGAGTGACGTGGGACTATTCCATCTACAATCAAGCCGTCTCGCTCGATCCGACCGAAGGGACCTCGTCGCTGCCCATCCAACAGGCTGCAGCCGCCGGTCCGATCTGGGTCTCCTCGGTTGGCGCCACGGTGACCTATTCGACACTCGATGACCCGAAAAATCCGACCAGCGGACTTCGCGTGCAGACGAGCAATGAACTGGCCGGCCTCGGGGGAGCCGCCAACTTCGCCAAGACCACCGAAGATGTGCGCTATTATCATCCGATCGTCGGTGACGTGGTCGGCGAGGTGAGGGCTCAGGGCGGCTACGTGACGCCCTGGGGCGGGCAGCAATTGCCTCTGCTCGACGGCTTCTTCGGCGGGCCCCAGCTTATTCGCGGGTTCGCGCCCAATGGATTCGGGCCACGCGACATCACTCCGGGCACCACCATGGACAATATCGGCGGCAACATCTACTGGACCATGTCCGCCGAGCTTGAGGCACCGGTGCCCGGCGTACCGGCAGATGCAAATTTGCGGGTAGCGTTGTTCTCGGACGTCGGCAGCCTCTGGGCCACCGGGGCATCGAGCGCCGCGAGCCTTGCCTCGCTGTCGCCATCGCAGCAGATCGCCAATTCGCAGGCCTTGCGGGCCTCCGTAGGCACGGGGTTGATCTGGAACTCGCCGTTCGGACCACTTGAGGTCGACTACGCTTATCCGATTGCCAAGGAGCCTTACGACGTGACGCAAAGACTCAATTTTACCGCCGGAGGGTTTTGACCGGAAAACGGCGACGGGCGGCCACGGTCGAAAGCGGTATCGTGCGGAACAATTTTCCTTGATTGTGTGCCCCGGGTTTCCTTTTTCGGTTATGTTTGGCCCGACGAGGAAAGGCTTGGCGAGCTTTTCGCCGACAGGGGGCTGTCACGGAAAAGCTGTCGTCCTCGGACACCTCTCACGGTGCGCGCGAGCCCGGTTCTGCGGATCTCGACGGGGTACGCATCCTTTTGGTCGAGGATTCCTGGGACCTCGGCATGGCAATGAAGAGTCTGCTCGAAGCCTGCGGCGCGCAGGTAAGCGGACCGGTCGCGACCGTTGCCGACGCCGACCGCCTGATTGCGGCGAGCGTTGTCGATGCGGCGCTCATCGACATGCACCTTCGGGCCGGCGAGCGGGCCGATGCGCTGATCCGCCGGCTGCATGATCGCGGCGTTCGTGTCGTCGTGACGTCCGGCGATTCAGGTCAGTTGCAGTCGCCCGTCGCGGCGACGCTGCTCAAGCCGTTCAGCGAAGCCGAGCTGTTCGCCGCCTTGCGGCCCGCGCGGCGTGTGAAGCCGGGCTGACGCCGTTGCCGGCAATCGTCGCGCTATTGGCCTTTCCAGAGCGGTGCAAACTGCGCGGCGACGACGCCTTCGTATGGAACCTCGCCGTCGAGCACGCCCTGCCTGCGGAGGAACGCGGTCATGCCGGCGATGAATTCGCGCGACAGGCTGGCGTCGTAGTAGGGCAGGTCGCGGCGGATCAGCTCGGCGATCAGCGAAGCTTCAGCCGGTGGAAACAGCCTTTGTCCGACCTCCGTCGCGCGCGCAACATTGGCCTTGAGCGCAGCTTGCGTCTTGACGATGGCGCGCACGGCCGCGGCGACCGTTTCCGGCGAGCGCGCGATCAACGCGTCGGTTGTCGCAATGGTCGGCGCCGTGTAGTTGAAGCATTCCTTGGGTCCGTCGCCGCGGCGCGCGTCCGCTACCACTGTGCCATAGCCGCCGCGCACCGCGACTTCCGCGCCCATGCCGTTGGCCCAAAAGCCATCAAGCTTGCCCGCTTCCAGCGCCTTGGCGGCCATGACCCCGAAATTGGGAACGCTGTCGATCGCGCCCGGGACCGGGGCGATGTCGACCTTGTCGCGCGCCAGATCAATGCCTGCCGCCGTCAACAGCCCGCGCAAACCGGTATTGACCCAGGGCGCCGCGCCAATGGTGCGGCCTTTGACGACGCCAAGATCGCCGCGCCTGGCGCCGAGGTCCGAACGCATGACCAGAAACCAATACATGCCCTGGCTCTGCGCCGCGATCAGCTTGGCGCCCTTGAATCCGGGAAATGCCGACGGCACCGCGTGCGCCGCCCCGCCGACGAAATCGATCGCGCCGTCTTTCATCGCCACGTAGGCCTTGTCCACCGGGTAAACCAGCTCGAGCGTCACATCGAGCCCTTCGGCCTTGAAAAAGCCGAGCTCAATGGCGGCTTCCGCGACGAAGTATGAGGGCGAGATTTTGTCCGGGACGGCGAGTTTCATGTCTACCTCATCATGGCCGCGACGGTCGCGGGCAACCATATGCTTGGCCGAGTGCCGAAGAGCGGGCCTCGGGTTGTGGGACCAGGTCTGACTCCAACGTCGGTCATGTGATGGGAGTGCAGCCGGCCACGCGCTAGTGTCCCGATTAGCTCTTTCCGTTCAGTAGCCAGCCGAATCTTTCTTTTGCCTTGCGCGCGACCTCCGGGCTCGGCGCATTGGCGGGCGGAAACTTGTCGCGCCAATGCCATGGCTTGCAGGCGTTGATCAAGGCTACCGAATGGGTGAAGTCACCGGCGGCGCGGCGCTCCGGCGGCAGCGCCGGATCGGCGCTCGAATCCCACGAACCAGTGATGAATTGGATCGAGTGCTTGGGATCGGTGCGGGTGATCATCGCCCACAGCATCTGTTCGAGATTGGTCACGTCGATGTCGTCGTCGCAGACCACGACATATTTCGACGCATAGGCCGAGGCGCCGCACTGTGCGGCGATATGCGCGGCCTGTACGGCGTGGCCGGGATAGCGCTGCGTAATGGAGATCGCGTGCAGCATGCGCGCGCCGGCGACCTCGTGACACCACACTTGCTGCACGCCGGGGACGCCGGCATTGGTCATGTTCTGCTTGATCATCGCCGAGCGCATCACGGCGCGATAGCGCGACATCTCGTCAGGGCCGCCGCCCATCGGCGGCACGCCGAGCAGAATCGGATCGTTGCGATGATAGATCGCCTTGATGTCGAGCACCGGGATCGGGCGGCGGCCGCCAGCATAATGACCAGTCCATTCGCCGAATGGACCCTCGTCGTGAACTTTGCCAGGCGCCACGAAGCCTTCGAGCACGATTTCAGCGTTGGCCGGGAACGGCAGGCCCGTGAACTTGCCGCGCACCATCTTGGTCGGACGGCCGCGCATGCCACCGACGATGTCGAGCTCGAACGTGCCATAGGGCGCCTCGACGCCGCCGTAGAAGAACGCCAGCGGGTCGCCGCCCAGCACCATCGCCACCGGCATCGCTTCGCCCCGCGCCCAGTATTTTTCGCGATGGATATAACCGTGATGGCCGCGCGCGGTGAGGATGCCGACCGAGGTCTTGTCATGCACCTGAGCGCGATAGGCGCCGGCGTTGAGCCAGTTCTCTTCCGGATCGCGCGTGATGCTGTAGGTGCCGGTGCCGATGTAACGGCCGCCGTCCTTCTCGTGCCAGATCGGGGACGGAAATTTGGTCACGTCGATATCGTCGCCGATGAGCACGTTCTCCAGCACCGGTCCATGGTCGACGATCTCATGCGGGATGATTTTCGGCTCGGCCAAGTAGGCCTCGCGATAAGCGTTGCTCAACTCCCATTTATTGAGGTGGTCGGGGAAACCGAGGGTCATGTTGCGGCGCGTGCCGGCGAACATGTTGAGCAGGACGCG
This sequence comes from Xanthobacteraceae bacterium, assembly GCA_030041005.1. Lineage (GTDB taxonomy): Bacteria > Pseudomonadota > Alphaproteobacteria > Rhizobiales > Xanthobacteraceae > BOG-931. Next base: position 33,772 of record JASHOR010000062.1, on the reverse strand, counting down.
AAAGCCTTTCGGGCAGCCGGGAATATTGTCGAAGACGACGCAGGGACCGTTCTCCTCGCGCAGGATCGCCTCGGCCGCCAGCCCGATGTCCTCTTGCCAGCTAGCACCGTCGATTTCGCGGACCTCGCCCAGCGCTTCCGCGGCTGCCAGCCATTCGCGCAGATCATCGTAGTCGATCGCGGCCTTGACATTGCCGTGTTGCTGCATCCGCTGCTCCTTCGCGCGGCTCAGCATGGCCGGCCGTGGGCCGTTGTCAATGGCGCCCTCGCGTAGGCGTTGCGGCGTTGGCGCGGCCTGGCCGTCGCGCGCCATTCATCCGGCGAAGCCGAGCATGAGCAGGATGAGACCGATCACCGACGAGCCGATCAGCGTCTTGACCGTCCCCACCTTGAAATGCAGCACGGCAATTGCGGCGCAGACAAACAGGACCAAAGCTACGGGATCGATGCTGGCGAGATTGGGCCAATCGAACGCGATGCCGCCATAGTGAACGGTCTTGACGTCAGTGAACACGGTGCGAATTCCGAACCAGATCGACAGATAGAGAATCATGGCTACGGCCGCAGCCGTGACGGCTTGCAGAGTGCTGTTGAGCAAGGCATGGCGGCGCATTCCCTCGATGAAGGGAGCAGCCACCATGATGCAGAGAAAGCAGGGACAGAACGTCATCCACGTCGCCAGCAGTCCGCCGAAGGCGCCGGCAACCAGCGGCGGCAGCAGGCCGGGATCCCGATAGGCGGCGACCGAGCCGAAAAATTGCGTCACGATCATGATCGTGCCGGGCACCATCTCGCCCATGGCGATGCCGTCCTGCACCTCGCGGGCCGAGAGCCAGTGATAGGAGGAGACGACCTGCTGGGCGGCATAGGCGACGGCGGCATAATCCCCGCCGATCGCCATCACCGCGGCCTTGCCGGAGAGAAGCGAGATTTGCGCGTAGATATTGCTCCACCCTAACAGCGCAACGAGTATGATCGGCGGCGCCAGCCATAGCACCAGCCAGAAAATCAGCGAGCGAGTGAAGTGGCGCATGCCGGGCGGCGTGTGGGGTGTCCCGCGGCGTTGGTCGAACCCGTCGACCGCCGGATCGGCGCTGGGTCGCGCGAACCCGTGAAATCCCGCCAGTTCCGCACAGATGCCGACGGCGGCCGAGGCGACCAGGACGAGCGAAAAGTCAATCTTGAAGAACGCCGCAAGGAAGGCCGCGCTGGTCAGCGCGGCCATCCATGAATTGTGGATCACGTGCCGGCCGAAGCGCAGGATGGCCTCGGCCATGACAGCGAGGATGGCCGGCCGGATGCCCAGCGATATCGCGTGTCCCATCGCCGAGTCGCCGCCGGTGAGATAGCCGAACGTCAGCGCCATCATGCAGGCCGCGCCGGGCAGTATGAACAGGCCGCCGGCCATTATTCCGCCCATCATGCGGTTGGCCAGCCAGCCGATATAGATGGATAGCTGCTGCGTCTCCGGGCCGGGAAGGGCGATGCAATAGCTGAGCGCGTGAAAAAAGCGGTCTTCGGAAATCCAGCTCTTTCTCTGCACGAGGAGCCGGTGCATGGTCGCGAGCTGCAGGGCGGCGCCGCCGATTCCCGCAGCGGACACCCGCACCCATACGTCAAAGGCGTCACGGATGTCGGCGCGATCCGCCGCGATGGCGCTTTCCTGTGCGAGCGAATCCATCGCGCTAGTGGCCCGATTCCAACATTCGCATCCCACGCCCCCGTGCGAATGTTGGAATCAAAGGACCATTAGCAGCTATTAAGCGCCAGTGGAGCTTTTGGATTTGACATCCGCTTCGCGACCTAGTGTCCCGATTCCGAAGTTCGCATCATTATGCGGCACCCTCGTTTGCGAACTTCGGAATCGGGACACTAGTGGCGTGGGGGATAGTGAATGTCAATTCCACTCCACTCGTCACCGCCTCGATCCGCCAATTGCAGGGGGAAAATGCTCGGCAGCGGTGGCGCTGCAACGCGGTCGCGCAGGCGCCTTGACGGTCGTTGACAATGCCGGATGTAGCGGGCCGATAATGGCTCCGATCCATTCCGATCTATGGCGTGCCGGGCAAGTGAGTTGGCGTTCGGCACCGGAGGCAGCCCATGAATCGTCCCAGCCAGGAATTTCCGCCCATCCTCGACAAACGCGGCGCGCCGCACGTCCGCCGCTTCGACGCCCAGCGTTGGCTGATCGACAACATCATCCGCGCCAACGGGATCGACTGGGATCAGCCCCGCTCGCTCTATATCCATGCGCCGTGCGGGATGGAAGCCAATGCCGATTTTGCCGGCATTCGCGAGCGCGTAAAGAAGATGGCCGATATTGGTCCGGCTTTCGCCGCTGTGGCGCGGCGCCGCGAGGGCAAGGCCAATGCCGCCCTGGCGGCCGACCGCAAGATTACCGCGCGCGACAATTTCTTCATGGCGGCGGTGCATTGGGGCGCCGCGCAATGGCCCTATGACGAGAACGACGAGACCAATATCGCCTACAACAACAAGAAGCGCGAATGCTATGCCAAATATGCCGCGATCGCCGATCATCACGTCGAGGCGGTGTGGGTGCCGTTCAAGGACAAGGCGATCCCGGCTTGGCTGCATCTGCCGCCGCATCATTCCGGCGGCAGGCTGCCGGTGGTGATCGCGGTTCCCGGCATGGATTCCTACAAGGAAATCCAGGTCGCCCTCTATGGCGACCGCTTCCTCAATCGCGGCATGGCGGTGCTCGCGATCGACGGGCCAGGGCAATACGAGGCGCCGATGATCGGGCTCTATTTCTCGATGGAAAACTGGATGGCCGCCGGACCGGCGCTGGTCGAGTGGATCGCGCAACGGCCCGAGCTTGACGCCGCGCGTATCGGCATCTCGGGGACGAGCTTCGGCACCTTATTCGGCCTGGTGCTGACCGCGCACGAGCCACGTATCAAGGCCTGCGCGGTGATGTCGGTGTGCCACGAGCCCGGCTGCCGCACCATCTTCGAGGAAGCCTCGCCGACCTTCAAGAAGCGCTTCATGTACATGTCCGGCATCACCGACGAGGACGAATTCGACAAATTCCGCCAGGCGATCACCTGGGAGGGCCATGCCGACAGGATCCGCGCGTCGTTTTTGTGTGTTGCCGGCGAAGCGGATGAATTGAGCCCGGTCGAACATTCGGAAGCCATGGTGGCCGCGCTCAAGGGACCGAAGCAGATGGTGATCTACCAGGAGTCGCGGCATTCGGTCGGCAACGTTCCCGCCACCAATCTGGGTCCGTTCCCGCCGATTTTGGTCGCCGACTGGCTTGCCGATCGGCTGTCCGGCAAGTCGTTCGTCAGCGAACGCTGGTACGTGAGCGGTTCGGGCGAGATTACGAAAACGGCCTATTGACGGTCGTCGCAAAAGCGCCGCTGCGGTTTGTCGGGCTTGCGCTTTCCTCACCTTGGTCATGACCAGCGGAAGGCATGAGTGCATCATGGACGTATTCGAAGCCGTGGAGTCGCGTATCGCGTGCCGTTGGTTCCTCGACAAGCCGATCGAGCCGGCGATCGTGCGCGATCTGGTCGAGCGCGCGGCGCGCGCCGCTTCCGGCGGCAACTTGCAGCCGTGGCACGTCTATGCCGTGACCGGCGCGCCGTTGGCCGAGATCAAGCGGCAGGTCGCCGAGCAGATCGACGGCCACGACCCGCGCGGCGACGAGGCCGAATATCCGATCTATCCGAAGGCGATGTGGGAGCCGTACAAGTCGCGCCGCGAGCAGCACGGCGTCCAGCTTTACGGCGCGCTCGGCGTTGCGCGCGATGATGCCGCCGGGCGGCTTGCACAGTACAAGCGCAATTTCGAATTCTTCAACGCGCCTGTGGCGCTGTTCGTCGCCATCGATCGCAAGCTTGGGCCGGGACAGTGGGCTGACCTCGGCGGCTACATCCACGCGCTGATGTTTCTTGCGCGCAGCTACGGCCTCGATACCTGCCCGCAGGAATCCTGGGCGCGCATGCATGCAATCGTGCGACAGTTTGCGAACATGCCGGCCGAGCAGATGTTGTTCTGCGCCGTCGCCATCGGCTACGGCGATCACTCGCACCCGGCGAACAGTTTCCGCTCCCCGCGGGCAGCGCCCGCGGAATTCTGCACGTTTTTTGGCTTCGATTGACGCGTCCCCGAACGCTTACTTCAAGGCGTATCGCCGCGCATCGAGGCGGGATGGCCGGGCAGTTTGAGGTGCGATCCCGTCGGTACCAGCTTATCGCCTGCGACCCGGAACGTGACGAGGCTTTGCTCGACGCCGTTGGCGATATAGACGTAGCGGCCGTCAGGGCTGAAGGCGATGCGTTCGGCGAGCCCCCCAACCAACGTCTCTCCCACCTTGCGTACCGTCTTGTTGTTGATCCTGAGCAGCACCGCGGTCGAATGGTCGCTGGCGTAGAAGACGTTGTTCGGCGCCGAGTTGCCGGAGCCGTTGGTCAGCAGCGATACGGCGTAGCCCCCAGTCGGGCTGACTGCCAATCCCTCCGGCAAGTCGCCCGCCGCCACCTGATCGACGACGCGTGACGCATCAGGCGTCATATCGATCACCGCCACCGAAGGCGCAATTTTACGCATTAGCTTCAATGTGATAAGATAAAAATAAGTCATAGGAGAGTTCGATGAATCTCGACGCCCTGGGATATGTCGGTATCCGCACCAGCAATCTCGATGATTGGGCGACGTACGGCACCCGCTTTCTCGGCATGCAGCTCACCGATCAGAGCCGCGGCACGCTGGCATTGCGCATGGACGATCGCAAGCAGCGCGTGATCGTCCACAGCGGCGAGGACGAGGGCCCTTCGTTTTATGGCTGGGAAGTCGCCGACGGCGCCGCGCTCGATGCGCTGGCGGCGCATCTGGAAATGCACGGCGTCAAGGTCGCGCGTGGCGCGCGTGCGCTTGCCGACGAACGCAGGGTGAAGGATCTGATTGTGTTCTCCGATCCGATCGGCAATCGGCTCGAAGTCTTTCACGGCGCCGAGACCGCCACCGAGCCGTTCCGGCCCGGACGCTCGATTTCCGGTTTCCGCACCGGCCCGCTCGGCATGGGCCATGCCGTGCTTACCGCCGAACGGCTGGACGACGTGATCCCGTTCTACACGCAAATTCTCAATTTCAGGCCGAGCGATTATATTCTAAAGCCGTTCAAGGCTTATTTCTTCCACCTCAATGCGCGCCACCACAGCCTTGCCTTCATCGATACCGGCAAGAACGGCATCCATCATCTAATGGTCGAGCTGTGCTATCTCGATGATGTCGGCCAAGGCTATGATCTCGCTTTGCGCCAGCCGGAGATGATCGGCACCACGCTCGGTCGTCACGTCAACGACCACGTCACTTCGTTCTATTCGTGGTCGCCGTCGAAATTCCTGGTGGAATACGGCTGGGGCGGCCGGACCATCGATACCGAGAACTGGACGCCGCACGAGCGCACCGAGGGTCCGAGCCTCTGGGGCCACGACCGCATGTGGCTCAGCCCCGAAGCGCGTGACCAGGCCCGCGCGCTGCGCCGCGATGTCGCCGAAGCAGGCGGCCGCGTTCCGGTGAACGTGATGGACGGCAATTATCTGCGTGCACGTGATGTCTGTCCCTGGTGGAACGCCGCCGTTGCCGCCAATCGCCGGGCCGGCTGAACGCGCGCCTGACCTCGACTCGGCGGGCTCCATGCGGTCAGTGTTTACGTCTGGTGGCGTACCAGATCCCGCCGCATTGGCCGCTCTCGGTGCGCCATCGTCCGGCGCCGCGCGAGGCGACCAGCCGCCCGTAGCCGACAGCCGTGCCTGCTCCGCCAGTGACCGTCACGCTGATGACGCCATTGCGGTTGACCGCGCCGTTGGCCGAAAAATCATTGCTCTCGCTCTCCACGCGTCCGCCGACAACACGAAGGGCGGCGCGGTAGCTATTGCAGGATCCGTACGACGGGTAGATCGCCACGCTCCACACCCCGTCGAACGAATTCGCTGTGCTGCGCACGTAATGGTGCGGCTGTCTGACCGCTGCATCCGCGGGCACGGTCACGGTGGCCGCGAGCAATGCGGCAGTCGCGGCGGCAAACACCACGCGCAAGAAAATCCTCATTTCTTCGCTCCGCTTTTGTAAGAGCCCTGTGATGATGACGACGACTGCCCGGAAAATGCGGGAGGTTCGGCGCTAAACGGCGATGCGCTTTTTCCCAGGTCATAACCAGTCTGGAAGAGCGCCCGCATGTAGCTCGGATCGAAGGCGCCGCGGTTCGGCACGCTGAAGCCTGCCGGAATGCCGGCGACGTTGAAGCCAACCCCGCTGCGTTTTGCGAACAAATAGGCGCGATCGAGCATCAGGCGGGTGTCGACCTTTACCGCCAAATCGACGGATTGGCCGAGGATCGCTTCGGTCGAGCGCCTCACCACCTCGAACTCGGGCTTTAGCCCCGAATTGATAACGATGTAGAGCTGCGTCGCCGGCAGCCGATCATGCGCAGTCGCGGCCAGCAATGCCGGCGGTGCAACGAAAAACTGGCCGCCGATGCCGCCGTCGACATTCATTTCGGCGAACCGCCTGCCGCTGCTGGTGACGTCGATCAGCACCGGCGGAAAGGCTCCGGGAACACTGCTTGAGGCCAGCAGCACGCTGCGCATCAGATCGAGCGCCTGCTGGCCACCGTGAGCGGCAATCGCGCCCATGTTCCAGACGACCGAGCGTTCGGCGTCGAGATCCGTGGTCACGATGAACAAGCGGCGGCCGGCCCGATACTGGGCGGCAATGTCGGCCATCAAGGCCGGCGTCATTTCCTTGGCAATAAGGTCCTTCAGCGGCCAACTGTCGAGGAAGCTTTCGGGCGTCCCGCCGATTTCGAACACGTCCGCCGCGGTGATCCTTGTGTAGGCGTCGCGCAGCGCGGAGTCATAACGCGGGCCGGCGAAGGCGAACGGAGCCATGAGCGCACCGGTGCTCACGCCGGTGACCACCGAATAATCGGGCCGCTTGCCGGAAGCGCTGAGACCGTTGAGCAGGCCGGCGCCGAAGGCGCCGTCGCTGCCGCCGCTGGAAAGAACGAGCCACGGTCCGGGCTTAGTCGGAAGCGCTTTCATGAAATCGGCCGGGGAGTCGGCAAAGAAGCGCGCGTCCGGGATGCCCGGGATGATGGCGTCGTCGTCTTCGGCGGCCGTGAAAGGTGGGCGCGGCGGTAACGGCTTCGGCTGGCCGGCAACCGCCTTCGGCATCCCATTGCCTTGCCGCGGGCGAATCGCAGGCCGCGACCGAGGGGACGGACTAGTTGCGCTTGCGGCCTGCGCATTGGTCGGCAGAGGGCGCGAAATCGTCCCCGCAAGCACGAGAGCCGGAAGCAGGACGGCTGCCGCGCGAAAGGTCCGACACCGCTCCATAGTCATGCTGATCAGGTATCCCGAAATCGGCAAAGGTTCGGGGTCGAGTTTCGATTCTGGTTGAGGGGGCATCGCAGTCCTAATTCGGTGCCGCGAATGCGACGGAGTACCGCAAAAGTCAATCGGCGTAGCGATCACATAAAGCGCGTATCCTCAAGCAACGATACGCCCCAACCTAGGAAGGCCATGGCAAAATGGCAACCCGCTTGACGGGCCCGGCGATTGCCATGCGGACGGCGAGGCGGATCGGGTCAAGCGTTGCGGTCGGCCACGAATCGGGCTCCCTCGATGAGAGTTGCGCCCGCCGAACCGAATGGCGCCAGCGCCCGTTCGGCTTCCGCCACCAATTCGCGCAACCGCGCCTTGGCGCCCGGCCTGCCGAGCACGGCGACCATGGTCGCCTTGCCTGCAACCGCGTCTTTTCCGGTCGATTTGCCGATCAGTGCCGGGTCGCCTTCGACATCAAGAAGATCATCGGCGATCTGGAAAGCCTGGCCGACCGCGACCCCATAGCGGTCGAGCGCCTGTCGCTGCGGGGCTGGCGCGTCGGCCAAGATGCCGCCGGCCTGACAGGCAAAACGCAAGAGCGCGCCGGTCTTCATGGCCTGCAGCATCTGCACTTCGCCTGCGCCCAGAGACACAGGAGAGCCTTGTGCAGAAAATCGACCCTCGGCAGCAAGGTCGAGCATCTGTCCGCCTGCCATGCCGCCTATTCCGGCGGCGCGCGCCAGCGCGCTGACCAGTTCGCTACGGATCGCGGCATTGGGATGGGTTTGCGGGCGGGAGAGGATATCGAAGGCGAATGTGAGCAAGCCGTCGCCGGCGAGGATCGCGGTCGCCTCATCGAACTTTCGGTGGGCGGTCGGCTGCCCTCGCCGCAGCGCATCATTGTCCATGGCCGGCAAATCGTCATGAACAAGCGAATAGCAGTGCACGCATTCGAGTGCGGCGCCCGCCATCAGCGCGTGGCCTCTGGGGACCTGGAACAGGTTCGCGCATTCCACCACCAGGAATGGCCGGAACCGCTTGCCGCCGCCGAGGCTCGCGTAACGCATGGCCTCGATCAGGCGCGGCGGCCGGGCCAATTCGCCTTCCGTGGCCGCAGGCGCGAGAAGCTGCCCAAGCAGGGCCTCGATATCCGCCGCCACGGCCTCGAGGCGGGAAAGAAAAGCGCTCTCTTTTTCGGCGCCCATGTCATTCATCGTGTGCTGCCCTGCGTTTCGGGCTCCCTTTGGAGTTCCGTTCCCAATCCTACATTTACCAGTGCACGATCGAGCCGACCCCCGCCTTGGGTTTGCCCTGCGTCAAAACTGTTGAGCCCATTCAAGCCGCCAGTGGTCCGATTCCAACATTCGCATCCCGTTTCGGCACGCCCTCGTCCGAATGTTGGAATCGAAGGACCGCTGGCAAATATAAGTGGTAGCGAAGCTTTGGATTTGACATTCGCTTCATGAGCTAGTGGCTTGAAGGTAGCGAATGTCAAATCCGCCCCATTAGGGACAATCTGTGGCCAACCTGCTTGTAGCGTCAATGGTGGTCGTGATCTGGCTTTACCTTCTGGCCGCGCGCGGGGGATTTTGGTGCGCGGCCGAGCGCGACGACAATATGCCGCTGCCGGATTTGGCGGTGCGGCCTTCCTCGGAAGAGTCATCCTGGCCGGCGGTGACGGCGATCGTCCCCGCGCGCGACGAGGCGCAGTCCGTGGGCGAGACTGTAGCCTCGCTTCTCGGCCAGCGCTACGCCGGCCAATTGCAGGTCGTCGTCGTCGATGATCAAAGCCGTGACGGTACCGCTTTGATTGCGCGTGAGGCTGCGGCGAGCCTCGATCAGGCCGATCGCCTCATGGTGCTGTCCGGGACGGCGCTGCCGTCCGGCTGGACCGGCAAGCTGTGGGCGCAGCACCAGGGCGTTGCCTTCGTGGACCAACTGCCGCATCCGCCGCCATATTTGCTGTTCACCGATGCCGATATCGCATACGGACCAAATGCCTTGGCGGCACTGGTGGCGCGGGCGCAGGCGAACGGCCTGGTTCTCGCCTCGCTGATGGTCAAACTGCATTGCAAGAGCGTTGCCGAACGACTTTTCATTCCCGCCTTCATCTTCTTCTTCCAGATGCTGTACCCGTTCGCCTGGGCGAACGATCCGCATCGCTCTACTGCGGCGGCAGCAGGCGGCTGCATGCTGGTGCGGCGCGATGTGCTGCGCGACGCCGGCGGCATGGCCGCGATCTGCGGCGCGCTGATCGACGATTGTGCGCTGGCGAAATTGCTCAAGGCGCGCGGCCCGATCTGGATCGGATTGACCGAGCGCGTGCGCAGCATCCGCAGCTATCCCGCCATGGCGGACATCCGCGCCATGGTGGCGCGCAGCGCTTATGCGCAGCTCCGCTATTCGCCGCTCGCACTTGCGGGCGCGATTTTGGCAATGGCGCTGACCTATCTGGCTCCCGTCGCGCTCGCGTTCTTCGCCGGCGGGTTTGCACAGTTCCTGGGAATTTTCACTTGGCTGCTGATGGCATTGGCGTTCCGGCCGATTTTGCGCTTCTACGGCTTATCGTCCCTTTGGGGTTTGGCGCTGCCGGCGATTGCCGCGATCTATATGGCCTTTACGCTCGATTCCGCTTATCAGCATGCGCGCGGGCGCGGCGGCATGTGGAAGGGTCGCGCACAGGCCAACGTTTCGGAATTGCCATGAACGATGCGGGCAAAGATGAGGCCGGGCATTGGCGCTCGGGCAAAGGGCATCGGGACGAGAATTTTCCGGTCGCCTCCCGGCTCATTCATAGCCGCCATCGACCTGCGATCCTGGCGTTCTACGATTTCGTGCGCACTGCGGACGACATTGCGGACCATCCGGCATTGCCTGCGGAGCAGAAACTGGCGTTGCTCGATCGCCTCGACGCCGGGCTTTGCGGACACAATGACGATGATGCGGTTGCGGCGCGGCTGCGCCGCGAGCTTGCCGCGCGCAATCTCACGGCGAAGCACGCTCAGGATCTGATTGCCGCATTCAAGCTCGACGTCACCAAGCTGCGTTATCGCGACTGGGAGGATCTGATCGGCTATTGCTCGCTCTCGGCCATGCCGGTTGGCCGGTTCGTGTGCGATGTGCACGGCGAAAGTCACGCGGTCTGGCCGGCCAATGACGCATTATGCGCCGCGCTGCAGATCATCAACCACCTGCAGGACTGCAAGAGCGATTATGTCAGCCTCGATCGCGTCTATGTGCCGCTTGATGCGTTGGCCGCCGCCGGTGTCGCGGTTGACGCGCTGGGCGCACAACGCGCTTCCCCGGCGCTGCTCGGCTGCCTGCACCGACTTGCCGAGAGAACCGAAGAATTGCTCGGCGAAAGCGACGTATTCGCAAGCTTGATCGAGGACTGGCGGCTCGGGCTGGAAGTTTCCGTGATCAACACCTTGGCCCATCGACTCACTCGCCTGCTGATGAGAAGCGATCCGCTGTGCAACCGGGTTCACCTGACGGCGTCGGCGATCGCCGGCCTCACTCTGGTGGGCGCGCTGTCAGGCGCGTCGCGTCGGCTCGGCCGGCGCTCGTCTGCCGGTGCGCGCAACGCGCGGGGTGCATAAGTGAGCACGGGTTCCACGGCAGCGTCGAAACGCGCCTCCCGCAGTTCGTTCTATGGCGGGATGCGAATCCTGCCGCGCCGGCAACGCGAGGCAATGTTCGAAATCTATGCGTTTTGCCGCGCTGTGGACGATATCGCCGATGATCCGGGACCGCGCGACGGGCGCCGCGAACAATTGCAGCATTGGCGTGCCGATATCGAGACGCTTTATGCCGGCGCCCCGCAGCAGCATCTGAGCGGACTGGCTCGCGCGGTGCGGCGATTCGATCTGCAACGCGAGGATTTTATGGCCGTGATCGACGGCATGGAGATGGACGTCGTTGCCGATATCCGCGCGCCCGATGTCAAAACGCTCGATCGATACTGCGATCGGGTGGCCTGTGCGGTAGGCCGGCTGTCGGTGCGGGTGTTCGGCATGGAGCATGGCGCGGGTCTTGCGCTCGCCGATCATCTGGGACGGGCGCTGCAGCTCACCAATATCCTGCGCGACCTTGACGAGGACGCTGCGCTCGGGCGGCTCTACCTGCCGAAGGAGGCGCTCCAGGCCGCCGGCATCGCGGCGACGGACCCTGTGACCGTCCTGGCGCACCCGGCCCTCGACAAGGCGTGTGCCGCATTGGTCATCGCCGCCAAGGGGCACTTCCGCCAAGCGCGTACGGTGATGGCGGACAGCCCGCGCCGGCTCGTTCGCGCGCCGCGGATCATGGGCGAGGCCTATAATCTCATTCTCGAACAACTGGTCGAGCGCGGCTTTGCGCCGCCGCGAGCGTCCGTCCGGTTGCCGCGCGGACACTTGATCCTGATCGTGCTCCGCAATCTGGTGTGATGCCGAGAATCATTCACATCGTGGGTGCCGGTCTTGCCGGCTTGGCCGCCGCGCTCCGGCTTTCAGCGCGCGGCGAGCGGGTGATCGTGCACGAGGCCACCGCGTTCGTCGGCGGTCGCTGCCGCTCCTATCACGATGCCGCGCTCGGCATGACGATCGACAACGGCAATCACCTTCTACTGTCGGGAAATCGCGCTGCGCTCGACTATTTGAACGACGTCGGTGCGGCCGCACATCTGAGCGGCCCCAGGGCGGCGGAATTCTCTTTCGTCGATCTCGCCAGCGGCCAACGCTGGACGCTGCAATTCGACGAGGGGCGCCTGCCGTTCTGGATATTCAATGCGGCGCGGCGGGTGCCGCAAACGCGCGCGCGGGATTATCTGCCGCTGGCGCGGCTGCTATGGGCGTCTGCGGACAAGAGCGTCGGCGAAACGATTGCCTGCGAGGGAACGCTGTATCGCCGCTTGATAGAGCCGCTGCTGTTCGCGGCGCTCAATATCGATCCGCCGCAAGGTTCGGCGAAGCTCGCGGGCGCGGTGATTCGCGAGACTCTTGCAGCCGGCGGCCGCGCCTGCCGGCCGCTGATCGCGCGCGATGGATTGGGGCCGACATTGATCGAACCGGCCTTGGCATGCCTGCGGCAGCGAGGCGCAACGGTGCGGCTGGAGCACCAATTACGCGCCATGCGTTTTGCCACCGGGCGCATAGAGGCGCTTGATTTCGGCAGCGAAGCCATCGCGCTCAGCGGCGACGACGCGGTCATTCTCGCCGTGCCCCCGTACGCGGCCTCGTCGCTGTTGCCAGGCCTGGAAGTGCCGACCGAGTTTCGCGCGATCGTCAACGCGCATTTCCGCGTCGAGCCTCCGGCCGGACAGCCGCTGATGCTCGGCGTGCTCAATGGCACGACGCAGTGGATTTTCGCGTTTCCCGGCCGGCTGTCGGTCACCATCAGCGCCGGCGACCGTTATCTTGACGCGCCACGCGACGATCTCGCCAAGACCATCTGGGGCGAGGTCGCCGCTATCGCCGGGCTGTCGCCGGCCCTGCCGCCGTGGCAGATTGTGCGCGAGCGGCGCGCGACGTTTGCGGCGACGCCAATGCAGCATGCAAGACGGCCATCCGCGCGCACCCGATGGCACAACCTCGCGCTGGCCGGCGACTGGACGAATACCGACTTGCCCGCAACCATCGAAGGAGCAATCCGCTCGGGCAATCGCGCCGCCGATGTCGTCGCGCCACAATGAGCGAGCCGCCGATGAACGACGCCGTCGCCAGCGCACCGTCAGCAAAGCCGTCCGGCAGCCAGGCGGGCGCTCTGGATCGCTCGATCGCTGTCGCGACCAGATCGCTGCTCGCCCGTCAGCACGACGACGGCCATTGGCTGTTCGAGCTGGAGGCCGACGCCACCATACCGGCCGAATATGTGCTGCTGCGGCATTATCTGGGCGAGCCGGTTGATGAGGCGCTCGAGGCCAAGATTGCGGTCTATTTGCGCCGTGTCCAGGGAGCGCACGGCGGCTGGCCGTTATTCGCCGACGGCGATCTCGATGTCAGCGCGACAGTGAAGGCTTATTTCGCGCTGAAGATGATCGGCGATTCCGTGGAAGCAGATCACATGCGGCGGGCGCGCAAGGCGCTGCACGCCCGAGGCGGTGCCGCGCGTTCCAACGTCTTCACCCGCATCATGCTGGCGCTGTTCGGCTTCGTTCCTTGGCGGGCGGTGCCGGTGATGCCGGTCGAGATCATGCTGCTGCCGAAATGGTTTCCGTTCCATCTCGACAAGATTTCCTATTGGAGCCGTACCGTCATCGTGCCGCTTTTGGTGCTGATGGCGAAAAAGCCCGTGGCGCGCAACGCCAAGGGCGTGCGCATCGACGAACTTTTTCTCGAACCGCCGCAAACTCTCGGCCCGGCGCCGATGGCGCCGCAGCAGAGGGCGTCGTGGTTCTGGTTCTTTCGCGGCGTCGACAACGCGCTGCGCGCGCTGGAGCCGCATTTCCCGACGGGCATGCGGCGGCGGGCGATCAATCGCGCCGTCTCCTGGGTGACCGAGCGGCTCAACGGCGAGGACGGGCTCGGCGCGATTTTCCCGGCAATGGCCAACAGCGTCATGATGTTCGACGCGCTTGGCATTCCGGAAACGGATCCGCAGCGCGCCATCGCGCGCCGATCGGTCGAGAAACTGCTCGTGGTGCAAGCGCGCGAAGCCTATTGCCAGCCTTGCGTCTCGCCGATCTGGGACACAAGCCTCGTTTGCCACGCGTTGCTCGAGGCCGGCGCGGAGGACACGGCAGCAGCCGTGCGCAAAGGATTGGACTGGCTCGTTCCTCAACAGGTGCTCGACGTGCGCGGCGACTGGATCGAGCGGCGCCCAAACGCGCGTCCCGGCGGCTGGGCGTTCCAATACGCCAATCCACATTATCCCGACGTCGACGATACCGCCGTGGTTGCCATGGCGATGGATCGCTTGCAGCGCACTTGCGGACGGCAGGATTACCGCGAGGCGCTGGCGCGAGCGCAAGAATGGATCGTCGGCATGCAGAGCCGCAACGGCGGCTGGGGCGCTTTCGATGCCGACAACGAATATTATTATCTCAACAATATCCCGTTCGCCGACCACGGCGCGCTGCTCGATCCGCCGACCGAGGACGTGAGCGCGCGCTGTCTCTCGATGCTGGCGCAATTCGGCGAGACCGCCGCCAGCAATGCCATGGTCGCGCAGGCGATCGACTATCTGCGCCGCACGCAACTGGCCGACGGCTCCTGGTACGGCCGCTGGGGCATGAATTACATCTACGGGACCTGGTCGGTCTTAAGCGCGCTCAATGCCGCGGGCGTTCCCGCGGATGCGCCGGAAATGCGCAAGGCGGTCGCTTGGCTTGCCAAAATCGAGAACGCGGACGGCGGTTGGGGCGAGGACGGTTCGAGCTACAAGCTCGATTACCGCGGCTACGAACCCGCGCCGTCGACGGCCTCACAGACGGCCTGGGCGCTGCTCGGGCTGATGGCCGCCGGCGAGACCGATCATCCCTCGGTGGCGCGCGGCGTCGATTATCTGCTCGCGACACAGGGTGACGACGGTTTCTGGAATGAACCGCGCTACACCGCCACCGGCTTCCCGCGGGTGTTCTATCTCCGCTATCACGGCTATTCGAAATTCTTCCCGCTCTGGGCGCTGGCGCGCTACCGCGATCTCAAACGCGGCAATGCGCAGGCGGTGGCGTGGGGAATGTGATCAGAACGCGCGCGGCATACCGCGCGCGTTCATCATGAACCGCGGCGGCTTATGCCGCGCTCGCCGAAGTCTTGGCTCCTTTCGCCGCCTTTTCGCGCGCTTCGTTGGCGCGCATTTGCGACAGCGTGAGCTGCACGTTGCTGTCGAAGACGTATTGGGCGGGCCGCTGCTTCGACAGGTCGATTTCCGGCGCCATCGGGCCTTCGGTCTTGATGCCTTTCCAGGCGATCATCGCCGCCTGCAGCGGATGCTGCATCATGGCCTCGGCCGCGGTCGCCTCATATCCGCAATGCGCCATGCAGTTGGCGCACTTTTCATACTGGCCGGTGCCGTAGGTATCCCAGTCGGTGGTGTCCATCAGTTCGGCGAACGTCTTCGCATAGCCTTCGCCGAGCAGATAGCAAGGCTTCTGCCAGCCGAATATGTTACGCGTGGGCATCCCCCACGGCGTGCAGTGGAATTCCTGATTGCCGGCAAGGAAGTCGAGAAACATGCCGGAATGGGTCAAGTTCCACTTCTTGCCTTTGCCCAGCGCAAAGACCTTGCGGAATAATTCCTTGGTCTTGCGGCGGTTGAGGAAGTGCTGCTGGTCGGGCGCCCGCTCATAGGCATAACCGGGCGAGATCGAAACCCCGACGCCGAGTTCCGTCGTCAGGTCGAGGAAGGCGGCAATATCCTCGGCGGGGTGGCCGTCAAAAATCGTGCAGTTGACGTTGACCGCGAAGCCTTTCGCCTTGGCCGCCTTGATCGCCGCCACGGCGCGCTCGTATCCGCCATCCATGCATACCGACTTGTCGTGATGATGCTTCAGGCCGTCGAGATGAATGGAGAAGAACAGATACGGCGACGGCTCGAACAGGTTGAGCTTCTTTTCCAGCAGCAGCGCATTGGTGCACAGCGAGACGAATTTCTTCCGCTCGACGATCCCCTTGACGATGTCGCCGATCTCCTTGTGGATGAGCGGCTCCCCGCCGGGGATGGCAACCATCGGCGCGCCGCACTCGTCGACCGCGTCGAGGCATTCTTTGACCGACAATCGCTTGTTGAGGATCGCGTCGGGGTAATCGATCTTGCCGCAGCCGAAGCAGGAAAGATTGCAACGAAACAGCGGCTCCAGCATGAGCACGAGCGGAAAGCGCTTGCGCCCTTTCAGACGCTGCTTGAGCACATATGTGCCGACAACCATTTTCTGTCGTAAAGATACACCCACGGCAATAATCCTTTCTGACGTTTGCGTCCGGCCGCGCCGCGGTCAGGCCTCGGCTGGGGCGCGGTCCACGGTGGGCCCGTCGCTCAATTCCGGAGGCAAGCGGAACTCGATGGTCTCCTGGCGTCCGGTAAGCTCGCTGACCTCGACTGGACCAAGCCGGCGCAGCGCATCGATCACATCCTCCACCAGAACTTCCGGTGCGGAGGCCCCGGCGGTAATACCGACCGTGTTGGCGCGCGCGAACCATTGCGGCTCGACTTCGCTGCCATCGGCGATCAGGTGGCTTGGCGTGCCGTCCTCCTCTCCGATCTCACGCAACCGATTGGAATTGGAACTGTTTTTCGCGCCGACGACGAGGATAACATCGACCAGCTTGGAAAGTTCGCGCACCGCGGTTTGCCTGTTCTGCGTTGCGTAGCAGATGTCGCGCGTTTCCGGACCCACGATATCGGTAAAGCGGCGATGCAGGGCTGCAATGATGCCGCGCGTGTCGTCCACGCTGAGCGTCGTCTGCGTGACATAGGCGACCGGAGTGTCGGAGGGAATGTCGAGCGTGGCCACATCGTTCTCGGTTTGCACCAGCGTCACCGGCTCGGAAATCTGCCCCATCGTGCCCTCGACCTCGGGGTGGCCGGCATGGCCGATGAGAATGAGGCGGCGCCCCTGGCCGACATACCGCTTGCCCTGGTTGTGCACCTTGGTGACCAGCGGACAGGTGGCGTTGAGCACCGGAAGTTGCCGCGCCGCCGCCGCTTCCTCTACGCTCTTGGCAACGCCATGAGCACTGAAGATCGTGACGGCATTCGGCGGAACCTCGGACAGGTCCTCGACAAAGCGGGCGCCCTTGGCCTTGAGGCTCTCCACCACGTGTTTGTTATGCACGATCTCGTGACGGACATAGACCGGGGGGCCGAACTTCTGCAGCGCGCGCTCGACGATTTCGATCGCACGAACCACCCCGGCGCAGAAGCCGCGAGGTTGAGCAAGTATAACTCTCATAAGCAAAATACCTCCGGCCCGGGAGCCCCGCTTGGCAGGGGTCCTGCCAGCCGCATGGGCGCCCGATGCCCAAATGCTTTGATCCAGATACTTTGGCCATGGCGGGCTGACAATCAAGTCCGGCTATTATCCTTTTCGGGCCGATTCCCGGTTCGTTCCTCGGCAATCGACCCTCGATCCCGCATGTGCGACAAGGCGAATCGGGTGGAACGACTTTCGAGTCGGGGTTCGTGTCCTGGCATGCCGCGCCTCCTGCAGTCGTCCGCCGAGAGCATGCCGGGAACCCCGCCTCCTTTTCGCCTTTCTCTTGACGCCTGAAACGCCGGCCCCGCTTTAACCTCGTCAACCCTGCTCACTCGGCGGTGGGTCTCTCATCGTATCGGAATGAAAACGACGACTGCACTGGTTGTTCGAGCTATTGCCTTTTGCTGGCGCTACGCTTGGCCCGTCATCGCTGCGGCATTGCTGCTGGCGGTCGCATCGTCATGGTATGCGGCAACGCATTTTCGAATGACGACCGACATGGCGCAATTGATTTCCAACCGGATTCCATGGCGGGCACGCGAAGCCACGCTCGAAAGGGCGTTTCCCTATTTTCAAACGACCGTTGCCGTCGTCAATGCGCCGACATCGGAGCTTGCCGACGCCGCTACGAAGGCCTTGGCGCGCCGCTTGGGCCAGCGGCCGTCCATGTTCCGGTCAATCGAGGACCCTGCGGGCGGCTCTTTCTTTGCGCAGAACGGATTGTTGTTTCTCACCCCCAAAGAGCTTGCCGCGCGCACCACCATGCTCACGCAGGCGACGCGTCTTATCCAGACGCTGGCCGGAGATCCCAGCCTGCGTGGCGTGCTGCAGGCGCTGCAATTCGGGCTGCTTGGCGTGCAAGGCGGCCGCATCACGCTCGACGCGATGGCCTGGCCGATGACGCTGGCGGCCGAAACGGTCGAAAAGGTGAATGCCGGTCAACCGGCGAGTTTCTCCTGGCGCGAGCTGGTGCAGGGCCATGCGGCCAAGCCCAGCGACCTGTTGCGCTTCCTGACCATTCGGGCGTTCCTCGACTTCTCCGAGCTCGAGCCGGGGCTGAAGTCCAGCAACGCCATCCGCCAAGCCGCCAAGGATTTGGATTTCGCAGGCAAATATCAGGCCCGGCTGCGCCTGACCGGACCTGTCCCGCTGGAGGATGAGGAGTTTGCGACGATCAAGGAGAATGCCGGGCTCAACGCCAGCGTGACCATCGCGGTGGTGCTGTTCATCCTGTGGATGGCGTTGCGCTGGTGGCGGATCATACTCGCTGTATTCATCAACCTTGTAGTCGGCCTGACCATCACTGCGGCGGTCGGCCTGTTGCTGGTCGGCACGCTCAATCTGATATCGGTCTATTTTGCGGTTTTGTTTGTCGGCCTGGGAGTCGATTTTGGTATCCAATTCAGCGTGCGCTACCGGGCCGAGCGGCACGAAGTCGATGATCTGTGCGCGGCGCTGCTGCATGCCGGCAGGCGGGCGGGAGCGCCGCTGACGCTGGCCGCTCTGGCGACCGCCGCGGGATTTCTGTCGTTCCTGCCGACGGCCTACAAGGGCGTCTCGGAACTCGGCCTGATCGCCGGCCTCGGCATGCTGATCGCCTTTGCCACCAGCGTGACGCTGCTGCCGGCGCTGCTCGGTAAGCTCAATCCGCCGGCCGAACCGGAGCCGCTCGGCTACGCGGCGCTCGGCGTGGTCGATCGCTTCCTCGAGCGTAACCGCACGCCGATCCTCATTGCCACCGCGATCGTCGTGGTCGCCGGATTGCCGCTGCTGCATTGGCTGCGGTTCGATTTCAATCCGATGAACCTGCGCAGCCCGAAGGCCGAATCGGTCGCCACCTATCTCGATCTGAAGAATGATCCCCACAGCGGCGCAAACGACATTCAGGTGCTGGCTCCCACGCTGGCGGCGGCCGACAGCGTAGCCGGCAAAGTGAAAGCGCTGCCCGAGGTTGCGCGCGTGACGACGCTTTCCTCCTTCATTCCCGATCAGCAGCCGGAAAAGCTGGCGCTGATCGCCGGCGCGGCGAAGGTGCTGGATCCTGTCCTCAACCCCGCGCGCGAGGCAGCGCTGCCGACCGATGCGCAAAATGTCAGCATGATCGATTCCACCGTCGGCGCGCTCAACATGCTGTCCGGCAATGCCACCGGGCCGGGAGCGCAGGCGGCGCGGCGGCTCGCCGTTGCCCTGACGGCGCTCGGCAAGGCCGACCCAGCCGCGCGCCAACGCGCCGAGACCGCGTTCGTGCAGCCGTTGCGCATCGCGCTTGGTCAACTGCGCCAACTGCTGCAAGCCAAAGCGGTGTCGCTGGCGACGCTTCCATCGAACGTCACCAAGCAATGGATGACGTCGGATGGCCGCGCGCGTGTCGATATCGCTCCCAAGGGCGACGCCAGCAACAATGCGGTGCTCGAGCGGTTCGCCGCCGCCGTCCAGTCCAAGGCACCTGACGCGGCCGAAGGACCGGTCTCGATCCTGGAGGCGCGCCGCACCGTGGTAACCGCCTTCGTCGAGGCCGGCGCCTTCGCGCTCGCTTCCATCGCCGTTCTTTTGTGGATCACGCTGCGGCGCCTCGGCGACGTGCTGCTGACGCTGGTGCCGCTGTTGCTCGCCTGCGTGGTTACGCTCGAGATCTGCGTGCTGGTCGATTTGCCGCTGAACTTCGCCAACATCATCGCGCTGCCGCTGCTGCTCGGCGTCGGCGTGGCATTCAAGATCTATTACATCATGGCTTGGCGCGAAGGGCAGACAAACCTGCTGCAGTCGGTGCTCACGCGCGCGGTGACTTTCAGTGCCATGACGACGGCGACCGCCTTCGGCAGTCTTTGGTTTTCGAGCCACCCCGGAACGTCAAGCATGGGCGAGTTGATGGCGATTTCGCTGCTGACGACGATGGCGGCGGCCGCCCTGTTCCAGCCCGTGTTGATGGGCAAGCCGCGCGAGCAGCAACAGGACGCTTGACGGCCGGCGGCCTCGCCGCAGCCGCGCCTCAGCGCGTCGTAGGGTCGGCGGCGGAGCGGGTGTTCATCGAGGGCTCGACCATGCTCCTGATCGACGGATCGAGCTGGTTGTAGTCGGAGTCCGGCAAGCGCGACCAATATTCGTTGCGGCCCAAAAATGAAATGCCGATGAAGCCGCGCACGACGAGCGTCTGGCCGTCCGGCGAAACCGTCATCATCGCATCGTAGACGTCGCCGTCGCGCGGATCGAGAATCGTTCCGCCATCGTATTTGGCGTCTCCGTCAGGCTTCATGCCGCGGATGATCTGCAGTCCGAGCCACGGCTTGTCATGACGATCGCCTCGGCACTTGTCGCATACGACGCCGGGATCCTGTCCGGGCTGCAGAAACATTTTGACCAGCGTGCCGTTATAGACGCCGTCTTGCTCGGTGATGGCAAACCAGCCGGTTGGTTGATGCGTGTCCCGGTCGACCGCCTGCCATAGCCCGATCGGCGACAGGCCGGCGGCGGTGGCATTGCCGGCGAACGCAAGCGGCAGAAATGCGGCGAGAGCCATTGCCAGAATTGGTCGCATGGTGAGAACTCCTTACAGGCCGCTAGATAGGGCGGTCGACGGCGTGGCGAAACAGGGGGGCCGGGGCCGCGCAGTTCCCCGGGATGCAGATTCGACTGGCGAAGGCCGGTCGGTTCGTCCACGATGGTGCTGCTGCGGCCAAATGACGCCGGAGGGTATGAGGTGGGCGGCCTGCGAATCAAATCGATCGAACCCATCGCCGTAAGCCTGCCGATGAAAAAGCCGGTCATGATGGCCGGAGAGACGGTCGCGCGGGCCGATAACGTGCTTGTCCGCATCGAATCCGCCGATGGAACGGTCGGTTGGGGCGAGGCGGCCGCGGCGCCGACCATGACCGGCGAGACCACGGCGAGTCTATCGGCCGCCGTGTCCTATCTGGCGCCGATGCTGCTGCAACGCGCAGCCGACGATTTTGAGACGACAGTCGCGGCAATGGACGCGGCGCTTTACGGCAACACCGGGGCCAAGGCCGCCATCGAGATGGCGTTGCATGATCTTGTCGGCCGCGTCACCGGACAGCCACTCTACGCGCTCCTTGGCGAGCGCCGCCGCAGCCGTATTGCGCTTCTGGCCGTGATCGGGTCCACCGACCAGGCCGCCGACCTCCGCGAAGCGCAACAGCGATGGGCCGCCGGGTATCGTGCCTTCAAAATCAAGGTCGGGCTTTCCGCGCCGGAGGCGGACGCCGCGCGCACGCAAGCGGTGTGGCGGAAGCTCAAGGCGAACGGCGCACAATGTCTGGTGTCGGCCGACGCCAATCAGGGTTACACCGTCGAGGAAGCCCTGCGCTACACGGCGGCGTTCGGCGATGGCGCGCTCGATTTCCTCGAACAGCCGGTGCATGGCAAGGATCTGCACGGCATGGCCCGCGTCGCCGCCGCGACCGCCATCCCGATCGGCGCCGACGAAGGCATCCATTCGTCAGCGGATATCGAGCGGCATCGGGCGCTTGAAGTGGTTGCGGGGGTGAGCCTGAAGGCGATCAAGCTCGGTGGCTTGCGAGCGATGGTCGACGCCTGCCGGCTGTGCGATCGGTTGGGCCTGAAGATCAACATCTCCTGCAAGACCGGCGAATCGAGCGTGGCATCCGCGGCGGCGCTCCACGTCGCTGCAACGCTTCCGGCGCTTGACTGGGGATTGACGCTGACCAGCCACGGCCTTGCCGAGGACGTCGCCCTGGAGCCGTTGCCCATCGAAAGCGGTCACATTGTGCTGTCCGAGCGCCCCGGCCTCGGCATCGATGTCGATGAAAGCCGAGTGCGCCGCCGACAGCAGGAATTTGCTGCGAGAAAAGTCGCTTAGTCTGGCCGGAGCCCGGGACTTTGAAGGGAAAGCATCTCGGCATTGCCGTTGTCGGCTCGGGCCGGATCGGCACGTTGCGCGCGCGGCTTGCCGCCAGGCACCCGGCGGTGCGGTTCCTCGCCGTCTCCGACCGGCTGGAGGCGCACGCCAGAACGCTCGCCGAACTTGCCGGCGCCGATTTCTACTCCTCCGACAACGACGAAGTGATTGCTCATCCGGACGTGACCGCGGTTTTTGTGTCGACGCCGGAAGGTGAGCATGCCGCGCCGGTCTGCAAGGCGCTTGAACTCGGCAAGCCGGTCCTGGTCGAGAAGCCGCTGGCGCTTTCGCTCAATGACGCCCAAGCCATCCTCGACGCGCTCAACGCGACGGGCGGTTTGTTGCGCGTCGGCTATAGCCGCCGCTTCAAGGAATGCTTTCTGCGCGCGAAGGAACAGATGATTCAGGGCCGACTGGGCAAAGTGAGCGGCGGCTTGGCGCGCGTCTATAATTCGCGTGCGCAGACATTCGCCATCCTCAAGCGCGATCCGCATGCCACGCCGGTGCTCGACGTCCTCACCTATTACGTCGATCTGATCTGCTGGCTGCTCGAAGGCAACCGGCCGGTCGAAGTGGTCGCGCGCGGCCAATCCGGGATTTTCCGCGACGCAGGCTACGACGCGCAGGATGTGACCTGGGCGCTGGTGACGTTCGCCGACGGCGCGGTCGTCAATTTCGGCATCGGCTACGCCTTGCCGGCGCGCTATCCGACGCAAGGGCAATCGGATCGGGTGGAGCTGCTTGGGACGGACGGCACCTTGATCATCGACGATGACCATATGGAGCAACTGATTTTCTCCGACAAAGGCATCGCGCATCCCTATGTACCGGGCCATGCAGTGGAGTTGGCCTTCCTCGGCAGCAACAGCGCCGGCGACTGGGCGGTCGGCGACTTCTGGGGTCCGCTTGGCAACGAAACCCGCGCCTGGCTCGATTTCCTTGCTACCGGCCGGCCGAGCATTCATGCGACCCCGGAACAGGCCATGCTCAATCTGAAAACCACTTACGCCATCGAATGCGCGGCGGCGACCGGGCAATCGGTGCGGCTGGAGTAGGGCGCCAACGCGGCGAGCTGTCTGGCGACGGACCATCATCGGCGCAGTGTTCGCAAGGCATGGCGCGACTTGCGCGGCGATCGGCAATATAGTGCAGGTTCCGGCCGCGGTCGGGCACTCGGCGGCAGCGTGCAAGGCGCCTATCACGATGCCTTCAGCTTCGGCTAAGGTGCGGCGAGTGGGCAGGCCGGCAGGTCATTTTCAGGAGCGGTCCCCCGACCGCGGACAAAACTGATGGACGACACAACAAGACCGGGACAAACCGGCTTCCGTTTCATCGGCAAACCCCTGCCGCGCAAGGAAGACGAGCGCCTCGTCACCGGCCACGGGCGGTTTACCGACGATTTCGCGCTGGACGGCCAGGCGTACGCGGCGATGGTTCGCTCGCCATATCCGCACGCACGCATCGTCAAGATCGAGACGAAACGCGCAAGCGCAATGCCCGGCGTGCTGGGCGTCTTTACCGGCGCCGATTGCCTCGCCGACGGGCTGAAACCCATTCCTCACGATCCGGTGCCGAAGACCCGATATGACATGAAGCTGCACGCGCCGGGTGGCGGCACGGTCTTCGTCGGTCCGCATAGGCTGCTGCCGATGGACAGGGCTCGCCATGTCGGCGAGGCGGTGGCGATGGTTGTTGCCGAAAGCAAGGCACAGGCCCTGGATGCGGCCGAGGCGATCGACGTGCAATACGAAGAGCTGCCGTTCGTGCTGCACTCCGAAGCTGCGATGCAGCCGGGCGCCCCGGCGCTGTGGGACGAGCTGCCCAACAACATTCTCGTGGAAACGATGTTCGGTGACGCCGACGCCACCGAGCGGGCGTTCGCCAATGCGGCGCACGTCGTTAGCAGCAATTTCTTCATCGGCCGCGTGACCGGCGTTCCGCTGGAGCCGCGCTCCGCGCTCGGCCATTTCGATTCCGCCACCGGTCGCTACACGCTCTACGCCGGCTCCGGCGGCGCCGTGCGGCAGAAGAACGAGCTGATCAACATACTCGGAATTTCGGCCGACGCGTTGCGCGTTCTTTCCCATGACGTCGGCGGCAATTTCGGCACGCGAAACCGCGTCTTTGTTGAATTCGGCCTGGTGCTGTGGGCGTCAAAAAAACTCGGTCGCCCCGTCAAATTCACCGCCACGCGCGCGGAAGCGTTCTTGAGCGATTATCAGGGCCGCGATCTCGTGACCAGGGTGGAGCTGGCGCTGGATGCCAAGGGCAAATTCCTCGCCATGCGCGCCACCAACATCAGCAATGTCGGCGCACACTGCGTTTCGCTGTCGCCGCTGAGCAAGGGCTCTGGCCTGATCACCGGCTCGTATGCCATCCCCGCCGCGACGTTGCGTTCGATCGCCGTGTTCACCAATACGACGCCGACCAATGCCTACCGTAGCTCCGGGCGGCCCGAAGTGACCTTCGCCATCGAGCGGCTTGTGGACGAAGCCGCCAGTAAGCTTGGCGTCGATCGCATCGCGCTGCGGCGCAAGAACCTCATTCGCCCGGAGGCCATGCCGTACCGCAACGCCGTCGGCATGCTCTACGACAGCGGTCGCTACGAAGCGAACATGAACCGGGCAATGGAGATCGCCGAGTGGAACGGCTTTGCCGCCCGCCGCCGCGATGCCAAGCGCCGCGGCAAGCTGCTCGGCCTCGGGCTCGCCAATTACGTCGAATCCTCGATCGGAGCGCCGCGCGAGCAGACGCGCATCAAAGTGCGGACCGACGATCGCATCGACGTCGTTATCGGTACTCAGCCGAGCGGGCAGGGCCACGAGACGAGTTTTGCGCAAGTCGTTTCGGACCTGCTGCATGTCCCGGTCGAAAGTGTCCGCATCATTCTGGGCGATACGGACGTGGTGCGCGTCGGGGGCGGGTCGCATTCCGGCCGCTCGATGCGCCATGCGGCGACGGTATTCTCCATGGCGGCCGCCGACTTGATCGCCAAGGGCAAGACCATCGCCGCAATCGTCATGGGGACGGCGCCGGAGAACGTTTCGTTTGACGACGGCCGTTTCGGCTCGCGCGAGACCAACCAAACGTTCGATTTCTTCGAGCTGGCCCGCGAAGCGGCGCGCGTGCCGCTGCCGGATGAACTGAAGGACGGGCTGGCGGTGGTCACCGACAACGAAATGCACGATCCGGTATTTCCCAACGGCACCGCGATTTGCGAGGTCGAGGTCGATCCCGATACCGGCGATCTGGTCATCACGCGCTATGCCTGTATTGACGATGTCGGACGCTGCATCAACCCGCTCATCGTGCACGGCCAGACCCACGGCGCGATTGCGCAAGGCGTCGGCCAAGCGATGTGGGAACAAATGTATCTCGATTCCGACAGCGGGCAGCCCCTCACGGGCTCCTTCATGGACTACGGCATGCCGCGGGCCGACACGCTGCCCTCATTCAAGACCGAGATTGCCGAGGTTCTCTCGCCGACCAATCCGCTCGGCATCAAGGCCGGCGGCGAAGGCGGCACCACCGCGGCGCCCGCCGTCGTGGTCAGCGCCATCCTCGACGCGCTGGGCGACCTCGGTGTGCGCGACGTGCCGATGCCGGCAACGCCCTATGCCGTGTGGACGGCGATCCGGAAGGCCAAGGAGCGGTACGGTCCGGGCTGAACGCGCATTTGCTTCGGCGTTGGCGGAGCGGCAGCGGCCGTTTGCCAGCCGCTCGGGAATTGCCTGTCCTTGACCATCACATCGTGATCCGGGCATCAAGGGATGGGCCGTAGCGCTAGTGTCCCGATTCCGAAGTTTGCACCATTGTATGGTGCGCTCGGTTGCGAACTTCGGAATCGAAGGATACTAGCAACTTATTGATCTAGTGTGGCTTTGGTTCAGAACTCCGCATGACGAGGTCGCGGCAGGAATGATGCGGACGTCTGAACCGCCACACGAGGGGAGAAAATGGCCATGGCGAACAAAGTCATCATCAGTTGCGCGATTACCGGCTCGATCCACACGCCGACCATGTCGGACGCGCTGCCGATCACGCCCGATCAGATCGCCACGCAAGCGATCGATGCCGCCAAGGCCGGCGCCGCCATCCTGCATCTGCATGCGCGCGATCCCAAGGATGGCCGGCCAACGCCCGACGCCGGCGTGTTCATGCAGTTTCTGCCGCGCATCAAGCAGGCAACCGATGCAGTGGTGAACATCACGACCGGCGGCGCCGTCACCATGACGGTCGAGCAACGCATCTCCGCGGCCAATACGTTGTCTCCGGAAATGTGTTCCATGAACATGGGCTCGATGAATTTCGCGCTCTATCCGATGGCGCGGCGCTACAAGACCTGGAAATACGACTGGGAGGAAAGCTACCTGCTCAATTCTGACGCTTACATCTTTCCCAACACCTTCCGTGACATCGAGAAGGTGTACAAGACGCTCGGAGAAGGCCACGGCGTGAAGTTCGAGCACGAATGCTACGATACCGGCCACCTCTACAATCTCGCCCACATGGTCGATCGCGGCCTGTTCAAGCCGCCCTTGTTCCTGCAGCTCATCTTCGGAATTCTGGGCGGGATCGGCGCCGACCTGGATAATCTGTTCTTCATGAAACGCACCGCCGACAGGCTGTTCGGCAAGGATTACCACTGGTCGGTGCTGGCCGGCGGCCGTCATCAGATGAATTTCTGTACCGCTGCGGCGATGATCGGCGGCAACGTGCGCGTTGGACTGGAGGACTCGCTCTATATCGGTCCCGGGAAACTCGCCAAGAGCAACGCCGAGCAGGTCGCCAAGATCCGCCGCATCGTCGAAGACCTGGGCATGGAGATTGCGACGCCGGCGGAGGTCCGGCAAATGCTCGGGCTCAAAGGCGGCGACCGCGTGAAATTCTAGCCCGCTCCCGCACTCGCGGTTTGCGAGGGCTTGACCCTGCCGGTGGCGCGACGTTACATCCCGCTCTCTGGCCGGGCGGTTAGCTCAGCGGAAGAGCACTTCCTTGACATGGAAGGGGTCAGAGGTTCGATCCCTCTACCGCCCACCAGTATCCGGACTTTTTCACCCAGTGGCCTTGTCTTGTCGCGTGCCGAGCGGCCCGCCGCCGCGACAGCCAACACTCAAAGCCCGCACGGTGTCCTTCTGGTATCCGTAGCGGCTATAAATCCACTGGAGTGGAGCTTTGTCGACGCCTTCGACCTCTCCCCATCGGGGAGAGGTCGATTCTTGCAAAGCGAAAAAGCTGCCTGAGCGGCACGAGCCTCGCTCTCTGTCGCCGCTCAGCCCTTCAGGTGCTTGTTGCACTCGCTGTAATAGCCGCCACCCTTCTGAATCCACCTTAGCCCGCCATTGGCGTTGTTCGCCTTATTCGCCTCGTATTGATCGCGGCACGTGTGCATGCGGGCCTTGCCCGCCGACTCGGTCGAATATTTCGACGAAATGCCCGAGGGGAAGATAATTCTGCCGGTGGCGACCGGTGGAGCCATGGGTGACATCTTTCGGGTGGTAGTCTTCGGCGGCGGGGAAGAGGGCGTGCCTGATGGCGCCATGGTCGATGTCGAGGGTTGCGCCGCCGTGCCCCTGCATTCGGCTATGAAGTCTTTGTGCTTCTTTCCCTCCGTCTGTTTATTGGCCTTCATCTGCTTCCACTCGGCGGCGCATTCCTTTGCGGTCTTGGCCAGCGCCGGCACCGTTATGACGGTATTGCCGAACACCGCGAGGATAGCTCCGGTCGCGATCAGGATCTGAAGTCTCATGATTGGTACCCCCTTTGCGTTTTTGCGAATTCAAGACATTTGCGTCGGCACATGAAGATCAGGCGCCGAGGCCCGATGTCTCGCAACTCTTGCGGAAATTCGATTCCGCGGCTCCGTGCAACTTCTGACCCGCCGCGCTGTGCCGGCAGCAGCTCTTGATGTTGCTGGTCAAAGCGGCGCCGTGAAGGTTCTTGCCAGCGGCTTGCATTTTGCAGGTACTTCCGGCCGAAGCGCCGGTCGTTGCCGCTTGCGCCAGAGCGGCGCTCGCCAGCAGGAATGACGCTGCGACGATTGCGATGGTTTTCATTATCCTCTCCCTATTTTCACAGCAGAGTAAATCCGAGAGTCATGAACTCGATTGAAGCTGGCCATTCTTACTTGCCTGATCGACAACGTTGGGTAAATTTTCCGAAAGCAGCTTGAGCACCGTATCGACCGGCAAGTTGAGATGGCGGGCGAATTCCTGAACCTGCTCATTGCTCAGCACTGACTTCAATTCATCGGCCGTGATCGGCAGGTTGGCGCCGTTGCCGAGCCACGACTGCACCTGCTGGCCGAGCCCGTTCTGTTGCAATTGAGTAACGAGCCCGTTGAGATCTCCGAACTGGGTTTTCGCCAGCAACCCATTGATCAAAGCGGGTGCTGCCGCGGCTTCAACCTGACCCAAGGCGCCCTTGAGCGCTCCACCGAGATTAAGGTCATCTAATAAGCCCATGATCGCCTCCTTTTCTTGACGACGCCGTCTTGACGACGCCGCAACGCTACGCTCGAGCGGTGTCGGAACGAAGACACAAGCTTATTGGAACGGGCGAAGCGACGCCAGAGGCATGGACTATGGATCGTCGGTTCCGGCGGGCACGCCCCGCGCCGGAAAAGTGACGGACTTTCCGCGGGTTGCTGCAAGCCTCGCGTTCGCCCTGCCGCCGCGCGCCTTTAGTGATGCAGCAAAACCATGGAGATTTGCGGAATATAGGTGATGATCAAAAGTGCCGCGAAATTGAGCAAAAGAAACGGCAGTACGCCGAGATAGATGCGGCTCAACGGTGCGTTGAAGATGGCTTGCGATGAGAAAAGGTTCAAGCCGAACGGAGGTGTGTACATGCCAAGGCTGAGATTGACCGCCACGATGATGCCGAAGTGGATGGCATTGACGCCGACGGCTTCCACGATGGGTAACAACAGCGGGGTGAGGATCAGGATTGCGGCCGGCGGCTCCAGGAAGCTCCCGGCGGCAAGCAGGCCGACATTGAGAATGAGCAGGAGTTCCCATTTCGCGAGGTGAAGGGCGTCGATCGAGGCGACCAACTGCTGCGGAATTCCGCTGGTCGTCAGCAGCCATGAATAGATGCCCGCCGAGGTCACGATCAGCAGGATTTGCGAAATGAGGAAGGCGGAGTCGACGAGAATTTTCCAGAAGCGGAAGATGTCGACCTCGCGGTATATAACCATCGTCACGAAGACCGAATAGACGACCGCGACGCCGGCGGCTTCGGTCGGCGTGAACACGCCCCCGTAAATCCCGCCGAAGATCACCACCAGCGTTCCGATCGCCCAGCTCGCGTCCTTGGTCGTCTTCCAGATCAGGTCCCAGCGCGCGCGCGTGCCGAGCGGAACGCCCTTCATTCTGGCGTAGGTCATGACAAAGCCGGCGTCGATGATACCGATGAGAATGCTCGGCAGAATCCCGGCGGTGAAAAGCTGCACCGCGGACTGCTCGGCTGACACGGCGTACAGGATCATTGCGATCGAAGGCGGAATGACGACCGCAATGGCGCCCGACGAGGCGATCAGGCCTACGGAAAAGCGCTCGTTGTACCCGTTCTCCTTGAGCGTCGGATAGATCATGCGCCCCATGGCGACGACGGTGCCGATGGCGGTGTGGGACATGGCGCCGAACAGCTCCGAGGCTGCTACGGTGGTCACCGCCAGCGAGCCGCGTATGCCGCCGACGATCGCCATCACCATGGCGATGATCCGCCGTGCGATGCCGCCTTGCGCCATGAACTCCCCGGCGAGCACGAAAAACGGCACCGCCAGCAAAGGGAAGTTGTCGAGGCTGCCGAACATGTAGGTCTGCACCGCGTCGGTCGGTACGCCGGCGACGGTGGTCACCGCGACGATCGACGTGATCAAAAGGACGAGGAAGATGGGAAAGCCGATGATCAGGAGCAGCACCGGCAAGCCGAAATAAATGAGATACGCCGTCATTGCCGCACGCTCAAGTGTGGGGACCGCCTGATGGCTCCGTTCGGCTTCGCAGCGATGTGAGCAGCCGGATTGCGACCAGCAGTCCCATCAGGCTGTATCCGATCGGGACCATCGCCTGCGGAATGACCAACGGGAAATTCGCCGCTTCGCTGCGCTCGTTGAACGCCGCCAGCTCAATGATCACCGGATAGGCGAAGATGGTGACCGTGGCGGCCGCGCCAATCAGCGCAAGTTGGGACAACAGGTTGAAAAAGGCGTGCAGTTTCGGCGGCAGCGCCGAAATCATGACGTCCATCCGGATATGGCGTCCCTCCCAGGCGACCGCGCAGCAGCCGGTGAAGACGCAGCCGACCATGAGAAAAAGCATGATCTCTTCGGCCCACGAGATCGACACGCTGAAGACGTAGCGGCCGATGATGTTGATGAAATTGATGGACACGCTGGAGATCAGAAAAATCGCCGACAGCGTGCGGGTCAGCGCGAGAAGCCAGCCGATTGCCCGGTGTATCGATTCAATCATCGTTCGGCCCGTCGTTTCGCTCCGGGGCAGCGATGCCCGGCTGATCGCTTTATCGTTGATGGACGGCTGCGGCCTGTAATCGGCACCTGTTCAACCATCTGTCTGACGTGAGATGGCCGGCCTGACGAACGTTCGCGCATCCATTGCCGCGGTTGTCTGCCTTCGTTCACTGGCTGGCGGGCTGCCGGGTCCGCGCTGCCGCCGCGGTGACGATCTGATAGGCGGCTGCGACTTTCGGATTCCTCTTCGACACGTCGGCGCCGACGCTGGCAAGCGTTTTCATCATGCTCGCCTGCTCGTCGGGCGGCAGCTTGATCAGTTCGCCGCCATGCGCGACGAAGCTTGCCTGCGCTTCTTTAACGTCCTTCACCGCGAACGAGTTGATCGCCACCGCCTGCGCCGCGGCGTCCTTGTCAAGGAGACGCTGCAAATCCGTGGGAAGAGATTCGTACCACTTTCTGTTGACCACCGCGATGATGAAGATGGCGGGCTGTCCCGTTTCCGTGACGTATTTCGCCGCGTCGACCATGTGGAAATGGGCAACCGGGCTTATTCCCAGATCTGACCCGTCGATCGCGCCTTGTTGAATCGCGGGCACCACATCGCCGAGACTCATCGCCACCGGAGTGACGCCAAGCCGCTCGAACGCCACGCTTTGGAATTGCGAAGCAAAAATCCTGATCTTCTTGCCCTTGAAATCGGCCAGGTGCCGCAGCGGCATTCGCGAAATGATGCAGGATGGCTCGGCCATGAACAACGCGACACCGCGCAGTCCCTTGTCGGCGCCGAGCCCGAGCATCAGCTTCTGCACCGCCGGATCGGCGGCGACGCGCTGGCCGTGGGCCTGTGAATCGACCAGTCCCGGCGCGGCCATGACCTCGAAACGCGGATCGAGACCGACCATGAATTCGGGCGGCACGACCTCCATCTGGATCGAGCCGAACTGCGTGCCTTCGATCTGGCGCGGGATCGTGCCGAGCTGGCTCGCGGGAAAAACCTTCACCTTGATGCGGCCGCCGGAATCCTTTTCCAGCGCGGCACCGAAGTTGTCCGCCCACGTGTCCGGAATGTCATGGATGGTCGGGGTCGAGATTTTCATCACGTAGGTCGCTGGTTGCGCCTGCGCCGCGCCGGCGACGAGCGCAAACGTCAGCGCCAGCGCGCCGGCAGCCGCCGCACGCGCCACGGCCTCGCGTTTGATGGAACGCATCCCTTCCTCCCTCCAAGGTGCCGCAAAATGCCGACTGATTTTTTATTGGCGAACGGTCCGCGCCCGACGGTCCGGTTCCAGCGCAAAGGTTCGCGCATTGACGTTAGTTGATTGGTGCGGCGCTTGCAACGCGGGCACCCCCGGCACAGGCGCGGGCGACGGCTTTTTGCCGCAGAGCGCGCGGATGCGCCGCACCGTTCAGGCGGGTTGCTTGCGCGCCGAGAGGCCGAAACCGGCGAGCGCCGCCATGACGAGCGAGATCAGCACATTGTAACCAGCGAGCGATATGCCGAGAAAACGCCATGCCGCCTCGTCGCAGCGCACGACGTGCACGGAATTCAACTGGTCGAGCAGCGAGCCGCCGGTGTTGAGGTTGGCGAGCGGGCCGGAGCAGTCCGCCGGGCCGGGCCAGAAATGCCATTCGACCCCGGCGTGATACGCGCCCAGGGCGGCGCCGCACAGCGCGGCGAGCGCGATCACGCCGAAGCCCCCGGCGATGAGGCCTCGCGGTGCGCGCGACCAAACCGCAATCGCCAGCACCAGCGCAAGCGGAATCACGATGTAGTAGGGGATGCGCTCCTGCAGGCAGAGAGGGCAGGGCGGTAGGCCGAGCACGAATTGGAAATACCAGGCACCGAGCAGCGTAGCCAGACCGACGACGAAGACGGCAAGCGCCGCGACAGCGGTCGGCGAGGTGCCCAGCCGCCCGCTCCAGTTGCGCTTCATGGGCAGGACCTGGTGCATGGAATCCTCAAGCGTTGCAATGGCGCGATCGGATGGTACGACCGCCTGGGCGCGATCGGGTGGCGTGAACGATGCCAACTTGGCAATCCATCAAGGTGGAAACAAGACCGGGAATTTTCGTTTTGCCGTGAGCGGCTTGGCCGGATATATAGCGACGATCAAGCCCGTGTGGCGGAACTGGTAGACGCGCACGACTCAAAATTATTAATAAAATCAAGTATCTCAGTTTTTTTATTGCATTTTCATATACTTAATGTCATTATGTTGATGTCATTATGTTCGCAATAACCGTTACACATGTCTTACACAAAAATGCACTTTTGAGCCGTTTTCCGGAGGTCCGCGTCATGACCGAGCACCACGAACTCATGGGAGGAAAGCTCCACCTCTACAAACGCGAAAACAGCAATAACTGGCAGGCCTCGACCTATCTCGCTGGCAAGAACCGGCGCATCAGCACCAAGGAAGATAGCCTCTCCCACGCGAAGGAGGTCGCGGAAGACTGGTACTTGGTGTTGCGAGGAAAAGTCCGAGCGGGTGAACTGGCATCCGGTCCAACCTTCAAGAAGGCGGCCGATCAATTCCTTCAAGAGTACGAAATCATCACCCAGGGCCAGAGGAGCCCGGCGTGGGTGAAGACCTACGGCTGGATGCTACGGGTTTATTTGCTCCCCTATTTCGGAAAGATGGCCCTATCGGAAATCACGGCGGGCAAGGTTCAGGAGTATCGCATTCACCGAAAGCAGCTTGCGATGGAGAAGAGGGGCAAGCCCCCATCGCGCACGTCTATGCACCACGAAACCGTTTGCATCCGCCAGGTCCTTAAGACTGCAATGCGTCACGGCTGGATGACCGCATTGCCGGACCTCTCGCAACCGTACAGGACAGCAGGCAAGATCACGCACCGTGCGTGGTTCTCGCCTGACGAATACAAGGAACTCTACGAAGCGACGCGCCGCAGGGCGCGGACGCCGCTAAACAATCGCCATCGATGGGCGTGCGAGCAGATGCACGACTTCGTCCTCTTCATGGCGAATACCGGGCTCAGGCCTGACGAGGCCGCCCGGCTTCAATTCCGCGACGTGAAGATCGTCAAGGACTTCGGCAGCAAGGAAACCATTCTGGAAATCGAAGTACGCGGCAAGCGCGGGGTCGGCTGGTGCAAGAGCACGGCGCAAGCGGTCCTGCCGTTCGAGCGATTGCGCGACCGGCTGCGCCCCGA
>JASHOR010000061.1 GCA_030041005.1 Xanthobacteraceae bacterium | reverse complement strand
GTCGACAACGTGGTTCGGCGCGCGGCGCTGGCGCTGTTTGGCGCGGCAGCTTTGCCGCTGCGCGTTGAGGCGGCGGAAGCACAACTGACCGGACATGCGCTCGATGCCGTTGCCATCCGCGCCGCCGCCGCCGCATCCTGGCTGATCGAGCCGATTTCGGATATCCACGCCGGTGGCGAGTACCGGCGGCATCTCGCCCAAGTCCTCAGTCTGCGCGCGCTCAACGACGCCGCGCGGCGCGCGGGCGTACAAGCTTGAGCACGCGCATGGGCAAGCAACCAACCCGCATGAACGTCAATGGCAAGTCCTACGCTCGCGTCGTCGATGCGCGGCTGACGCTTGCCGACTTTTTGCGGCATGAAATCAACCTGACCGGCACGCATCTGGGCTGCGAACACGGCGTGTGCGGCGCCTGTACGGTCCTGGTCGATGGACGCTCGACGCGTTCCTGCCTGATGTTTGCCGTGCAGGCCAACGGCTGCGAAGTGACCACGGTGGAAGGGCTTGCTTCCGGCGGCAAGCTTTCCGTCTTGCAGCAGGCGTTCATCGACAATCACGGCCTGCAATGCGGCTTCTGCACGCCGGGGATGCTGATGACGCTCACCGAATTGTTGCGCGAAAACCCGCAACCGAGCGAGCAGGAGGTGCGCGAGGCGCTCACCGGCAATCTGTGCCGATGTACAGGCTATGCCGGGATCGTCGCTGCCGTACTCGATGCGGCGGCCCGCCTGCGCAGTGCCGACGGAAAAAAGGAGACGCGCTAGATGGGGGCCAAGCATTTCGGCGCGCGCGTCACGCGGATCGAGGATCCGGCGCTGCTGGCCGGCCGCGGCCGCTTTGTCGACGACATCAAGCTGCCGGGGGTTCTGAGCGCTTGCTTCGTGCGTTCGCCCCATGCTCACGCCAAAATTCGCGGCTGCGATTCCAGGGCGGCGCTGGTCATTCCCGGGGTCCATGCAGTTATCACCGCGGAGGATCTGCCCGAGCCGATGCGCAGCCAGTCGCTGCCGATGCTGCTGCCAAATCCCGCGCTCGGTACGGTACCGCGCCAGTTCGTTCTCGCGCGCGAGGAAGTGAGTTACGTGGGCCAGCCGGTCGCCGTCGTCGTCGCCGATACGCGCTATATCGCCGAGGACGCCGCGGCGGCCTTGATCGTGCAATACGACGTGCTGCCGGCGGTCTCGGACTGCCGCGGCGCCGCTGAACAAGGCGCTGTGCGCGTCCACAGCGATATCGAGTCCAACGTCGCCTCGACGTTTCGCCTCGCCTATGGCGATGCCGATGGTGCCTTCGCGGCCGCGGCGCACGTCTTTATCGAAGGCCTCTGGCAACACCGCGGCGGCGGCATGGCGCTTGAAACCCGCGCGGTGCTCGCCAACCACGACCCTGCTTCAGACGCTCTGACCGTGTGGTCGGGTACGCAGACCCCTCATATCGGTCGTCGCGTGCTGGCCGACCTCCTGGGCCGCGACCTGCAATCGATTCGCCTGATCGCGCCTGACGTTGGCGGCGGCTTCGGCCCCAAGGCAGTCTTTTATCCGGAAGAGGCCGCGATCCCGGCAGTGGCGCTGAAGCTTGGCCGTCCGGTGAAGTGGATCGAGGACCGGCGCGAGCATTTTTTGTCTGCGACGCAGGAACGCGACCAGTATTGGGAGGTTGCGATCGCTGTCGATTCGCAGGGAAAAATCCTCGGTCTGCGCGGCCGCATGCTGCACGACACCGGCGCCTTCGTGCCTTGGGGCATCGTCATGCCCTATATCGCCGCCTCGACCGTGCCAGGCCCCTACGTCGTACCGGCGTATCAGTTGGACACATCCGTGGTGCTCACCAACAAGGTACCGACGACGCCGGTGCGCGGCGCCGGGCGCCCGCAAGCGGTCTTTGCGATGGAGCGGCTTCTCGACCGCGTCGCGCACGAATTGACAATCGATCGCGCCGAGGTGCGCCGACGCAATTTGATCCAGCCCGAACAAATGCCTTACGAGGTCGGACTTCTGTTCCGCGACGGCAAGCCGCTGATTTACGACAGCGGCGATTACCCGCGCGGGCAGCAAGAGGCGGTGGCGCTCGCCGACTATGAGACGTTCCGCGCGCGGCAGAAGGCGGCCCTCGAACAAGGCCGTCTTATCGGCATCGGCATTGCCAATTACGTCGAAGGCACCGGACTCGGCCCGTTCGAGGGCGTGACCGTGCGCGTGCTGCCGAGCGGCAAAGTGGCGGTCGCAACCGGCGCCACCAGCCAGGGCCAAGGCACGCGCACGATGCTGTCGCAAATTGTCGCCGACCAGGTGGGCTGCGGGATCGACGACATCGTCACGACCACGGGCGACACCGCAGCGATTTCGCAAGGCGTGGGCTCCTTTGCCAGTCGGCAGGCGGTCAACGCCGGTTCGTCCGCCCTTGTGGCGGGCCAGGCGGTGCGCAAGCAGCTCGTGGCGCTCGCCGCGCGCACGCTGAGCGTGGTTGAGAGCGATATCGAGCTGGAAAACGCGCAAGCGATCTCGCGGCGCGGCAACAAACCGTCCGTCTCGTTTGCCGACCTGGCGCGGCTCGCACAGGGCATCCCGGGCGTTTCGCTGCCGGCCGGGCAGGCTGCCGGCATTGAACACACCACTTACTACACGCCGGCGCAGGCCAGTTATTGCTCCGGAACGCATATTGTCGAAGTTCAGGTCGATGCCATGACCGGCGGCGTCAAAATCTTGAAATATTCGGTCGCGCACGATGCCGGACGGATCATCAATCCGCTGATCGTCGAGGGTCAGGTCCAGGGCGGCGTCGCCCATGGGATCGGCAACGCCTTGCTCGAATGGATGCAGTACGACGCCAATGCGCAGCCGCTGACGACGTCGTTCGCAGATTACATGCTGCCGATGGCGACCGACGTGCCGACCTGTTCCATCGCTCACGTCGAGACGGTCAATCCGCTCAATCCGATCGGCGTCAAGGGCGCCGGCGAAGGCGGTACCATCCCGGCCCCGGCGGCGATCATCTCTGCAATCGAAGATGCGCTCTCGCCGTTCGACGTGCACTTTGCCGAAATGCCGCTCACTCCGGAGCGGATCGTCGCGGCGCTGCGCGCCGCCGGCGCTTACGAAAGGTTGTTTGCCGCATGAACGACGCGCCGAGTCGAACGGAAGCCACGCCATTCTGGCGCTTCTCGCTGCACTTCTACCGGCAATCGGGGGTATCGGACGCCTGCATCGCGTTGCAGGACAATTGCGGCGTCGATGTCAATCTCATGCTGTATCTGTTCTGGCTCGCTGACGTGGGCCGCGCTCTGTCCAGCGACGAAATCAAGGCGCTCGACGAGAAGGTCCGCGACTGGCGCAACCTGACGATCATTCCGATCCGCGATACCCGGCGCAAGCTCAAGGGCGCGCGCACGCTGGTCGATCCCGCAGAGCAGGAGTTGTTTCGCAACAAGGTGAAGGCCATCGAGCTTGATGCCGAGCGGCTGCAGCAGCAGGCGCTTTACGCATTCACCAAATCCGGGCCGCCGGGCCAGGCAACCGAGCCCGCCGCGGCGGCGCGCGGCAATATTGCCGCTTACCAGGGCGTCGTCGGCACGGCATTTCCGCAGGCCGCCGTCGCTGTTCTTCTCGGCGCGTTCGATTCGATCGGACATGGCGGGTTCTCCGGGGCGACATCGGCTGCGGCGAGGGAGTAACGTATATCATGGCCAAGCATGCTGAGCGTCTGATCGTCGGCATATCGGGCGCGTCCGGGACGATCTATGGCGTGCGGATTCTGGAAATCCTGCGTCATGCGGAGATCGAGACGCATCTGGTCATGAGCAAGTCGGCGGAAATGACGCTTGCCTATGAGACCGATCTCAAAGCGAAGGACGTGCGCGGGCTGGCATCGGTGCATTATCCGGCTGCCGACATCGGTGCGGCGATTTCTTCCGGTTCGTTTCCGACCATGGGCATGGTTATCGCGCCCTGCTCGATCCGCACCATGAGCGAGATTGCAAGCGGCGTGACCGCCTCGCTCTTATCGCGGGCCGCCGACGTGGTGCTCAAGGAGAAGCGCCGCCTGGTGCTCGCGGTGCGGGAAACGCCGCTCCACGTCGGCCACTTGCGCAGCATGCTGACGCTGGCCGAGATCGGCGCCGTCGTCGCTCCGATCGTGCCGGCATTCTACAACCGGCCGAAAACGGTCGACGATATCGTCAACCATACCTGCGGCCGTCTGCTCGACTTGTTCGGCATCGATACCGGCGTGGTCAAACGCTGGAAGGGCGGCCTGCAGATCTGAGGAGGAAGGGCAGCGAACGGACGGACGACGGAAAAATCAAATCTCCCCATACCGTTCCTCCGCTATATATCCGCCGTCTGTCCTCCGTCGTCTGTCGTCAGAAGGAAAACGCCATGGATCAGAAACGCTATGAGATCGGGCTTGCCAAACGCAAGCAGGTGCTGGGCGACGCGTATGTCGAGCGTGCGCTCAACAATGTCGATGACTTCAATCGCGATTTTCAGCGCCTCATTACCGAATATTGCTGGGGCGAGACCTGGGGCGATGCAACGCTCAAGCCGCGCGAGCGCTCCATCCTCAATCTCGGCATGATCGCGGCGCTCGGCAAGATGGAGGAATTCGCCACCCACGTGCGCGGCGCGCTCAACAACGGCCTCACGCCAAACGAGATCCGCGCCGCGTTGACGCAGGTCATGATCTATTGCGGCGCCCCGATCGGCGTTGACTGCTTCCGCGTCGCGCGCCCGATCATCGCCGAACACGAGAAGGGCAAGAAGTAGCCGGCATGCTTGATCAGCCCGACAAGAAACAGAGCGGGCGGCGAACGTCGGGGCCGCCGCTCGATTTTCAGGAGCACATCGCGCGGCTCGAGGCCGAGGGCCTGCTCGTGCGCATCGAGCGTCCGATCAACAAGGAAACGGAGCTGCACCCGCTGGTACGCTGGCAATTCCAGGGCGGGCTTGCCGAAGACGAGCGACGCGCCTTTTTGTTCACCAATGTGATGGATTCTGCGGGCCGCCGCTACGATGTGCCGGTGGCAATCGGGGCGCTGGCGGCGTCGGCGCGCATCTATGCGCTCGGCATGGGGCGGCCGGTGGCGGAAATCGGCGACGCGTGGATGGCGGCCATCGCCGCTCCGATCGCGCCGGTCGAGGTCACATCGGCGCCCTGCCAGGAAATCGTCATCACGGGCGATGCGCTGCGTGCGCTCGATGGCGGGCTGAAAACCCTGCCGGTGCCGGTTTCGACTCCGGGCTATGATGCGGCGCCGTATCTCACCGCGACGTTGTGCATCACCGAGGACCCGGAAACCGGGGTGCGCAACATGGGAACCTATCGCGCCGGGCTCAAGGCGACCGACCGGCTCGGCGTGCGCATGTCGGCGCGGCCCGGCGGCGCCGGCGGTTACCTGCACTGGCAGAAATACCGCAAACTGAAGAAACCGATGCCGATCGCGATCGTGGTCGGCTGCGCGCCGGTCGTCATGTTCACCGGACCGCAAAAGCTGCCGATCGATTGCGATGAGATGGCGGTGGCGGGCGCGCTGGCCGGCCGGCCGATCCCGGTGGTCAAGGGAGCGACCGTCGATCTGCACGTGCCGGCCGATGCCGAGCTGGTGGTCGAAGGCTTGATCGATCCCGAACTGCTCGAGCCGGAAGGTCCGTTCGGCGAGAGCCACGGCCATGTCGCGCTCGAAGGCTTCAACATGTCGATGCAGGTCACTGCGATCACGCGCAAGCGGTCGCCGGTGTACTGCTCGATCTTGAGCGAGGTGACGCCGAGCGAATCGAGCGTCATGAAGCGCGTCGCCTACGAGCCGCGCTATCTGGCCTATTTGCGCGACGCGCTGTCGGTCAGGGGTGTGCGCCGTGTCGTCATGCACGAGGCGCTGACCAATTTGCGCAAGGTCATGTTCGTCCAGTTTGCGGCGGGCGTGCCGCGCACCGAAATCTGGCGCGCGCTGCACGGCGCCGCCAGCCTGCAGGCCGACATCGGCAAGTATGTCATCGCCGTGAGCGAGGACATCAATCCGGAAAATCCGGATGCGGTGTTCTGGTCGCTCGCCTACCGCGCCAATCCGATCGAGGACGTGCACATCTCGCCGTATCACTCCGAAGGGCACGGACCGAAATCCCCCTCCCTACCCTCCCCCCCACGCGGGGGAGGGATCGGTGGGGGCAACGACTCGACAATGCTGGTCGACGCCACGCAGAAGGAACCCGATCCGCCGATCTCCTTGCCCA
>JASHOR010000060.1 GCA_030041005.1 Xanthobacteraceae bacterium | reverse complement strand
AGCACTTTAGAGGTAGGCAGACGCACCGATTTTGTCGGTTCCTGGCTGGAATTTTTGTCTGACCACTTCCAAGCGCATTCAGACTCATTGAATTGCATCATTGACGCAAGCATCAATTTATAAGCTATAATTGCATATCACGCGAATCGCAATCAAAAAATATACATACAATCAATAGCTTAAGTTCAAGACTGCAGGATTGCGCCTATCATTGATCTTTGCGCCGCCTGCGTCGTTTAAACGCAAAACCGGGCAGCATAAGTTGCCGCCAGGGCCTTGGCTGACGCCCCATTTATTAGGCCCGATAGGTCAGCCGCTTACCACTGATGCCCTGCAACGCTTTGGTGGCGCGGGCCGTGTCGTCGATTCCAAGGCGGACTCGATTGCTGTAACGAAAGTCAAATTCCGCCAGATAGCGATGCAAGTGCTTTTCGGAGCAATGCTGATAAACGCCCTTCATGCCGCGCTTGAAGATTGAGTAGTAGTTCTCGACTGTGTTGCTGTGGATGGTCGGGTCATCCATCGAAACGTACTCGCCCTTCTCATGTTCAACGCGGCCGTGCTCGGCGAACTCG
This sequence comes from Xanthobacteraceae bacterium, assembly GCA_030041005.1. Taxonomy (GTDB): domain Bacteria; phylum Pseudomonadota; class Alphaproteobacteria; order Rhizobiales; family Xanthobacteraceae; genus BOG-931. Next base: position 51,047 of record JASHOR010000060.1, on the reverse strand, counting down.
CGCCCCACGGCCTTGTAGTGCATGGCACGGTCAGTCATCAGACGGGTTTCGCGGCGAATGTTCTCGCGCACGATCGGCACGATGTCGGCAATCGAGTGGCCATCGGTGTGGAACGAGCGAGCCGAGCCGCCGCGCTCTACCAAGGTCACTACCATGTTCTTGTTGTGGTAGCCGGTCTTATCGACGCCTAAGCCCTGCTGGCGACCGATGTAGGTTTCGTCCGCCTCCACCACCTGCCCAGCGCCACCCATCGGCGACATGCTGGCCGGGCGCATGGCCTCACGGATGCGATGCGCGAGAAACCACGCGGCCTTGTACGTGATGCCAAGGACGCGATGCAGTTGGTGGGCCGAACAACCCTTTTTCGAGCAGCACAGCAGATAGACGGCCTGCAGCATCTTGTGGAGCGGGATGCGGCCATGCTCGAAAACGGTGCCGACCTTAACCGTAAATTGCTTGCGACACTCTTTCTCGTTGCACTTCCACAGCCCGATCCTGGCTTGGCGCTTGCCATCGATCTTGCCGCCGCTGGTCTGCAGCTTGGTCGCGCGGCCGATAGTGCCGCAATGCGGGCAAATTGGCCCATCCGGCCAAAGGGTTGCCTCCAGGTAGGCAAAGGCCGCCGCCTCACTATGAAAAGATTCCTTGGTCAGTTTCGAAAGGATAGCCATGGCTGTTCTCCAATGAAAACAGCCTACTACATCTCAGCGTGGTTTGCAAGAGATATAATCCTCCCAGTTCGCGGCATCGGGTAATCTGTTGCTGCAGGCAGGGGGCGGACAGATGGTCCAGCGCGTCTCCACGGTGGCGTTCGAGGGTATCGAGGTGCGGCCCGTCGACGTGCAGGTCCAGGTGGCGCCGGGGATGCCCGCCTTCACCATTGTCGGCCTGCCCGACAAGGCCGTTTCGGAAGCGCGCGAACGTGTTCGTTCGGCGTTGACCGCGTCCGGTCTGGCGCTGCCGGCACGCCGCATCACCATCAACCTTGCCCCCGCCGACTTGCCGAAGGAGGGCAGCCATTACGACCTGCCCATCGCACTGGGGCTGATGGCGGCGATCGGCGCGATCCCGCACGACGCGCTTGCCGGCTTTACGGTCCTTGGCGAACTGGGCCTGGATGGCTCCATTTCCCAGGTAGCCGGCGTGCTGCCGGCAGCGATCGGTGCCAACGCCCGCGGCGAGGGTTTGATGTGCCCTGCGAAGTGCGGACCGGAAGCGGCGTGGGCCAGTCCGGACATCGAGATCATCGCCGCGTCCTCGCTCATCCAACTCGCTAATCATTTCAAAGGGACGCAGGTGCTGCCGCGCCCGCAGCCCAAAATCCTCGAGAGCGAAGGCAACGCACTGGATCTGGCTGATATCAAGGGCCAGGAAAGCGCCAAACGCGCGCTCGAAGTCGCTGCGGCCGGCGGGCACAATTTGCTCATGGTCGGCCCGCCAGGCGCCGGCAAATCGATGCTGGCGGCACGGTTGCCGTCGATCCTTCCCCCACTCACTCCGGCCGAACTCTTGCAGGTATCGATGGTGGCCTCCGTGGCCGGCGAAATCGAAGGCGGCGCACTGACCAACCGGCGGCCATTCCGCGCGCCGCATCATTCGGCCAGCATGCCAGCGCTGGTTGGCGGCGGACTGCACGCGCGGCCTGGCGAGATCTCGCTCGCGCACCACGGCGTACTGTTTCTCGACGAACTGCCGGAGTTTCAACCGCAGGCTCTCGATTCATTGCGACAGCCATTGGAAACCGGCGAAGTTTCGATCGCGCGTGCCAATCATCGCGTCACCTACCCGGCGCGGTTCATGCTGGTTGCGGCAATGAACCCCTGTCGCTGCGGACGCGCGAACGAGCCTGGCTTTGCCTGCAACCGCCGACCCAATGCGCGCTGTACGTCCGAGTACCAGGCGCGCATTTCCGGACCCCTCCTTGACCGCATCGACCTGCACATCGAAGTGCCGGCGGTGACCGCCGCGGATCTGATCCTGCCGCCGCCAACGGAGGGCAGCCGGGAAGTCGCCGAGCGCGTGGCGATGGCGCGCGAGCGGCAGACAGCCCGCTATGCAGCAGTCGGACTGCCGCATATCGGCAGCAACGCAGCCGTCTCCGGCACGGTGCTGGAGGAGGTCGCCAAGCCTGACGCCAGCGGCCTCTCGCTCCTGCGCGACGCCGCCGAGGCGATGCGGCTATCGGCGCGCGGCTACCACCGGGTACTGCGGGTCGCGCGCACGCTCGCCGACCTCGACGGTGCCGACAAAGTCGGCAGGATCCATTTGGCGGAAGCGCTGTCCTATCGCGCGCTCGCGGAGGAAGTGCGACGCGCGGCGTAACGCGGCGCGCCAGTCGACCCTGTGTATGGTGCGCAACGATGGCCGCCGAGCGAACAGCGACGTTCGACGCGCGGCTCAGGCCGACCCGTTCGCCACAATGCCCGCGCCACGCATGCCAATTGCGGACAGGAATTCCTGCCGGGTCTCGGCATGGTCGCGGAACACGCCAAGCATGCGGCTTGTCACCATGCTGACGCCGGTCTTGTGCACCCCGCGCGTGGTCATGCATTGGTGCGAGGCTTCGGTGACTACGGCCACGCCATGTGGCTTGAGCACTGCGTCCAGACAAGAGGCGATTTCGGCCGTCATCTTCTCCTGGATCTGCAACCGTCGGGCATAGACCTCGACCAGTCGAGCGAGCTTGGAGATTCCGACCACCCGGTTGCGCGGCAGGTAACCGATATGCACGCGGCCGATGATGGGCGCCATGTGGTGCTCGCAATGCGATTCAAAACGGATATCACGCAGCACCACGACCTCGTCGTAGCCGCCGGTTTCCTCGAATGTGCGCTTGAGATAGTCGCGCGGATCGTCGCCATATCCGGAGAACCACTCCTCATAGGCGCGCACCACGCGCGCCGGCGTCGCCAAAAGTCCCTCGCGATCCGGGTCATCACCGGCCCAGCGAATGAGCGTGCGTACGGCCTCCTCCGCTTCTGCGCGCGATGGTTTGGTCAGCCGCGCCACTCCAGCAGAGCCGGCTCGCGACGTTTTGTTATTAACCGCCTTATCCATTCAATCTCTCCGGCTGCGCCCGACCCAACAGGCCAAGCCCGCTCATAGTTCCGACGGATGTTAACAAACCGGCAACCGTCGCTCCAATCACGCTTCGCAGATGCAAGGGATGCGCAAGGTTCATGGGGCAAAGTCGGCATTCGAACCTCGACCAGAGGGGCCGCGGCAGGATCTGCGCAGCACCTGCGATCGGCCAGCGCAAACAAACGTGCCGAGGGAGAATTGGGACCATGAGCCCTCGCGCTACCCTCCGACGGCCCGCCATCGTCACCCGCCGTCTGATTTCGCTCATCGTCCGTGCCGCCGCAATCACCTCGATGTCATTCGGCATCGCGTTCGGCTTTCTGTCCGGCACCACCGGCGCCGGCGCGCACTACGATCCCTATATGTTTGCGATCGGCGTCTCCGCTCTCTTCGGAGCCGCATGCGGCTCCATCGGCATACTCATATCCCGTATCCGACAGATGAAGAAAGAGCTGCGGCATCTTGAGGCACGCCTCGATGAAGCCGCCGACCGCAATTGGGAGATCAAGGAAGCCGAGGAGCGCGCCAAAAGCTTCTTCGAGGCCCAGGACGATGTCATCGTACGCCGCGACGGCGACGGCGCGCTCACCTACGTCAACGATGCCTTTTGCAGGCTTTCCGGGCGCGACCGCCCCACTTTGCTGGCTACGACGTTTACGTTGCCGGTACTCGATCAGGGTTCGGCAACGTCGCTCGCCGACGGCACCCGGGCCTTCGACCAGAAAATCGCTTCTTCTGATGGCGGACGCTGGATTGCCTGGCGCGAAGTCACCGTACGCGCCGACGGCGGCAGCGAGACCCAGAGTGTGGGCCGCGACATAACCGACCGGGTCAGGGCCGAGCACGCCCTCGCCGAAGCGCGCGACCAGGCAGAGGCCGCCAATCGCGCAAAGTCGCGATTCCTGGCCATGGTCTCTCATGAAATCCGCACGCCGCTCAACGGCATCCTTGGCATGGCCGGGTTGTTGGCCGACACGCCGCTGTCGCCCGAACAGAATACCTACTTGAATGCGGTCAAGAGTTCCGGCGAGACACTGCTGGCGCTGATCGACGAGATTCTCGATTTCTCCAAGATCGAAGCGGGTCGCCTCGATATTGCCGTCCGCCCCTTTGCGCTCGCGGCTTTCATCGAGGAGGCAGTGGAGTTGCTCGGGCCAAGAGCACAGGCCAAGGGGCTTGAGATCTGCTGCTATGTCGACGAGCGACTACCTGCCTGCGTGGCAGGCGATGCCGCACGCCTGCGTCAGGTCTTGTTCAATCTCGCCGGCAACGCCATCAAATTCACCGAGCGCGGCGGCGTCTCCATCGTCGTCGAGCCGGCTGCGCAGCCGGACACTGTTATGATCGAGGTACGCGATACCGGGATCGGCATTTCAGCCGAGGACCGATCACGCATCTTTTTCGAGTTCGAGCAGGCCGACGGCGGCGCGGCGCGGAAGTTCGGCGGTACAGGCCTTGGACTCACCATCTCCAAGCGGATCATCGAGAGCATGGGCGGTTCGATTGGCGTTGCCAGCGCCGTAGGCGAGGGCTCGACCTTCACCGTCACGATTCCGCTGCCAGGCGCCGCCGAGACCGCGGAATCGCCGCTTGCGGTGCCCCGCCTCAACGGCGACAATATCCTCATCGTCGCGCCCGGCGCGATCGAAGCATTCCTTCTGGCGCGCCGCCTGCAACGCTGGGGCGCCCGAACAAAAATCGTCCCCGACGAAAAAACAGCGATGGCGCTGGTGCCGGAACTGCCTTGGAGCGCTGTCCTGGTCGATCACGCCTTGGGCATTGCCGCGTGCGAGGCCGTTGCCCACCTCGCCGTCGGGGTGCCGCGCCGCATCGTGCTGGTCACCCCCGCCATGCGCCCCGAGCTTGCGGCACTCAAGCCGGCAGGCTTCACCGGCTATCTGATCAAGCCCGTGCGAGCCGCCTCGCTCGCCGCACGTTTCTCCGCCGAGGCTGCCTTCGACCACAGCGGCGGCGACGCACGCACGCAGAGGCCGCCGGAAGGTCTTTTCAATTCCGGGCTTTCGATTCTGGTTGCCGAAGACAACGAGATCAACGCGTTGCTGGCGCGCGCGCTGCTGACCAAGCTTGGCCATCGACCCACGATGGCCGGCGACGGCGCCAAAGCCGTTGAAAGTTGGCTTGCCGCCCGCGCCGCCGGCACGCCATTCGATCGTGTGCTCATGGACGTCCACATGCCGGGAGTGGACGGCCTCGAAGCGACTCGCCGCATGCGTGCCGTCGAAGCCGAACAGGACGGCGCACGCACGCCGATCGTCGCCCTCACGGCCTCGGCCGAGGATCACGATGCCTGCCTCGCCGCAGGAATGGACGGCTTTTTGATCAAGCCACTCGATCGCGACCGGCTTGCCGCCGCGCTTGCCGCCGCCGACAAGGCCGCGCTCGCGGCATAGCTCCCTAGAGTCGCCGCAGCGCCACTTCCTCGACCTGGTGGCTTTCGCCTTTCTTCAGAATGAGATCGGCACGCGGCCGCGTGGGCACGATGTTCTCGCGTAGATTGACGAGGTTGATGCGGTTCCAGATCGACGTCGCGGTGGAGATCGCTTCCTCATCAGAGAGCTTTGCGTAGCGATGGAAATAGGATTTCGGATCGGCGAATGCAGTACCGCGCAACGCCAAAAAACGGCTGACATACCAGGCCTTGAGGATCTCTTCGTCGGCGTCGAGATAAACCGAAAAATCGAAGAAATCCGAGACGAACGGAACTGCCTTGCCATCCTTGGGCAATCGGCCGGCCTGCAGCACGTTGAGACCTTCAACGATGAGGATATCGGGCCGGTCGATTTCGATCCATTGATTGGCAATAACGTCATAGACAAGGTGCGAATAGACCGGCGCGCGTACCGGCCGGCGACCGGCCTTGATGTCGGAGAGGAATCGCAGCAGCGCCGGCAGATCGTAGCTCTCGGGAAAGCCTTTCTTGTCCATAAGGCCTTCGCGATCGAGCACAGCATTGGGGTAAAGAAATCCGTCGGTCGTCACCAGATCGACTTTGGGCACGTTTGGCCAGCGAGCAAGCAGCGCCTGCAGCACGCGCGCCGTGGTCGATTTGCCGGCCGCTACCGATCCGCCAACCCCGATGATGTAGGGCATCTTGGCGTCCTCGGTGCCGAGAAATCCCTGCTGCGCGCGGAACAGGCCTTGAGTCGCGGCCACATAGAGCGACAGCAAGCGCGACAGCGGCAAATAAATTTCCTCGACTTCGGAAATATCCAATCGATCGTGCATCGAGCGCAACCGGGCGATTTCTGCGGGTCGAAGCGTCATCGGCGTGTCGGCGCGGCGGGTCGCCCACTCGGACCGCGAGAAAATCCGATAGGGCGATACGTCCTGTTCGATGCGTTGTTCCATTCGCGATCCTTCAGACGCCTTTGCGCGCGGCCTTCTCTTCGAGTCCGGACTGACCCGTTCGCGCGCCTAGCGCGGCCTCGACCTCGTCGAGCGTAATGCCGCGCACATGCAGCACGACCAAGAGATGATAGAGCACGTCGGCCGCTTCAGCGATTGTGCGCTGGCGATCCTCGGCGACGGCGGCGATCACCGCCTCGACCGCCTCCTCGCCAAGCTTCTTGGCACAATAGGTCACGCCGCGATCGATCAGCCTTCGCGTATACGACACCTCCGCGCTGGCCTGCGCACGTTCTCGCACGCGCTTTTCCAGATCATGGAGCGTAAAAGCAGACATGAACCTTCTTATCACTTCTTGTGCCGGCCGGAAAAGAAAGATCAGGGATCAAGCCGCATCGGCAGGCCGAGACGGGCCATGTATTCCTTCGCCTCACGCACGGAATGCTCGCCGAAATGGAAGATCGAGGCGGCGAGCACGGCACTGGCATGGCCGTCGCGGACCCCCTCGACCAGATGATCGAGGCTGCCGACGCCACCCGAGGCGACGACCGGCACCGTCACGCCGTCCGCAACAGCCCGCGTCAGCGCAATATCGAAACCCCGCCGGGTGCCGTCGCGATCCATCGAGGTGAGCAAGATCTCGCCAGCGCCCAGCGCGACCACCTCGCGCGCGTAGGCGAGCGCGTCGATTCCGGTCCGATTGCGCCCGCCGTGGGTGAAAATCTCCCAGCGATTGCCATCGCCCGGCTTCGATACCTTCTTGGCGTCGATCGCCACCACGATGCACTGGTCGCCGAACTTTTCCGCTGCCTCCTTGACGAAGCCGCGGCGCGCCACCGCCGCCGTGTTGATCGACACCTTGTCGGCGCCGGAGCCAAGCAACGCGCGAATGTCGTCGATGGTCCGCACGCCGCCACCCACGGTCAGCGGCATGAAGCACGCTTCCGCCGTCCGGCGCACGACGTCGAGCATGATGCCGCGATTTTCGTGGCTGGCGGTAATGTCGAGGAACGTGAGTTCGTCGGCACCGGCTTCATCATAGGCGATGGCCGCTTCCACTGGATCGCCGGCGTCGCGCAGATTGACGAAATTGACCCCCTTGACGACTCGACCATCCTTCACGTCGAGGCAGGGAATGACACGGACCTTGAACATGTCAGGCCGCTCGCGCTGCGCGCATGAGTTTCAGCGCCGCCGCTGCATCGAGCCGGCCGTCGTAAAGCGCGCGGCCGGCGATCGCGCCGGCGAGTCTCTTGGCCCGCGGGGCGAGGAGCGCACGCACGTCATCGAGCGAGGCAAGCCCGCCGGAGGCGATGACGGGAACGGAAACGGCATCGGCCAGCGCGATTGTTGCGTCGAGGTTCAGCCCTTCGAGCATCCCGTCCCGCGACACATCGGTATAAACGATCGCCGCGACACCGGCGTCCTCGAAGCGCTTGGCGACGTCAAGCACAGTAAGCTCGGAGGTCTCCGCCCAGCCCTCGACCGCGACCTTCCCGTCACGCGCATCGAGGCCGACGGCGACGCGGGCGGGATGGGCGCGGGCGGCTTCTTTCACCAGTGCCGGGTTGCGCACGGCGGCGGTGCCGATGATGACGCGTGCGACGCCCTTGCCGAGCCAGGCCTCGACCGTCGCCCGCTCGCGGATGCCGCCGCCGAGCTGCACCGGGATTTTCACCGCAGCGAGGATGCGCTCGACGGCCGCCGCGTTCACCGGCTTGCCGGCAAAGGCACCATCCAGATCGACGATGTGGAGGTACTCGAAGCCTTGCTGTGCGAAGGCCTTGGCCTGCGCGGCGGGATCGCGATTGAACAGCGTTGCACGTCCCATGTCGCCTTGTTGCAGGCGCACGGCCTCGCCGTTCTTCAGATCGATGGCGGGAAACAGGATCACGGCATCCACTTCAAGAAATTCCCGATCAGCGCCAGCCCGAAACGCTGGCTCTTCTCGGGATGGAATTGCGTGCCGAAAATATTCTCGTGCGCGACTATCGCGGTCACGGGACCGCCGTACTCGGCGTCGGCAACAAGATCCGCACGCTGTGACGGCCTGAGCTGATAGGAATGCACGAAGTAAGCATGCTGGCCCTCTGAGCCCAGCGCCAATCCGTCGAGCAACGCATGCGGTTGCAGGACATTGAGCGTATTCCATCCCATGTGAGGTATTTTCAAGCTCGGATCGTTTGGCGTAATGCGGTCAACCTCACCCGCGATCCAACCCAAACCTTCGGTGACCTCGTATTCGCGACCCCGTTCGGCCAGCAATTGCATGCCCACGCAGATGCCGAAGAACGGCCGCCCCTTGCGCCGTACCGCCTCCTCGAGGGCGGCGACCATGCCATCCACGGCATCGAGACCGCGGCGGCAATCGGCGAAGGCGCCGACGCCAGGCAGTACGATCCGATCAGCGTCTGCCACCACCGCCGGATCGCGCGTCACAATGATCGCCTGTGGACGGTCCAAATTCTGCGCAGCGCGCTCGAACGCCTTCGCCGCCGAATGCAGATTGCCGGAGCCGTAATCGACGATCGCCACGCTCACTGGCCGACTCCCGGCTCGGGAAAGAGACCGATCACATCCGGGTTTCGCGACTGCCGCGACGCGGTTGCCGATACCGCGGCTGCAGCGCTTGCTCCGGTCGCGGGTGGAGAAACGGATCGGCGCACCCACGTGTCGAAGAAGCGTCGTTCGGCATCTTCCAGGCCTTCGCCGCTGACGATACCGGCCTCCGTCCAACCGCGCTGCCGCAGCGTCAATCGCCGCAATGTGCTCGCCTCAAGTCCGACCAGGAGCGAAATCAGCAGCACAACAATGGCAATGGCGGCAGGCGACGCCGCAAAAATCACCATCGGCGTCAGAACCGCCGCGCCGATGACCAGGTAGACGATCAACACGAACCACATCCGGTACCGCATCATCCACAGCGGCGCCAATAAGAACGCCCAGAACGAGAAGCCCTCGCGGACGAAGACGATCCTCTCCTCATTTGGCCGTGGCGCCGCGGTTTGCAACGGCGGTTCATGAACCGTGTAGACTGACATTGCTTCACCGAGCCGATCGACGGCCATCCTTCTCGTTGTGCTTCATCGTGTTCGCGAGAGAGTCATCCAGCCATGGCTGCATGTCTGACCCGATATAGTCATTCCTGCCGCCGCTTGCCGGTCCGTTCGCTGGCACGGACTCCGGCAATCATCCGCCCAAAACACCTTTGGTCGAGGGCACCTCGTTCGCAGCACGCGCATCGATGGCGATTGCCGCCCGCAGCGCCCGCGCCAAGCCCTTAAAACAGGATTCGGCGATGTGGTGGTCATTGCTGCCGTACAGTGTCGTTACGTGCAGGGTCATAGCGGCGTTCACGGCAAAGGCCTGGAACCATTCCTGTACCAGGGCGGTATCGAAGGTACCGATCTTCGCGCGCACGAAATCCACCTTGAACACAAGGAATGGCCGGCCGGAAATATCGATCGCCACGCGCGTGAGCGCCTCGTCCATGGGCAGGTGCACGTCGGCATAACGGGTAATGCCTCTCATTTCGCCCAGCGCCTGCCTGATGGCCTGGCCGAGCGCGATACCGACGTCTTCGGTCGTGTGGTGATGATCGACGTGCAGATCGCCCGTGGCCTTGACGGCAAGATCGATGCGCGCGTGCCGGGCCAACAGTTCCAGCATGTGGTCGAGAAAGCCGATACCGGTCGTAATCGAAGCGGCGCCGGTGCCGTCGAGATCAACCGCTACCTCAACATCGGTTTCCTTGGTGGCGCGCTTGACTGATGCCTTGCGCATATCCTGCTCCGCGCTCAAAGCCGGCTGCCTTTTATCAGGGCTTGGTCCATTCCGCCATCGCACCGGCGGGCGGGGGGCGGCAACCGACGCCAATGCGATTGCGTTGCCGCCGAGCAAATCCTAAATCATGTTTCGCACCAGGCCCGCCGACGCATGCAGCCATCCGAACCAGACCGATCCGCACCTTTTTGGCATGGCACCACGATTCTGACCGTTCGCAAGGGCGGCATAGTCGCGGTTGGGGGTGACGGCCAAGTCTCGATCGGGCAGACAATCGTCAAGGCCAACGCCAAAAAGGTTCGCCGGCTGGGAAAGGGCGACGTGATCGGCGGCTTCGCCGGCGCCACCGCCGACGCGTTTACTCTGTTCGAACGGCTTGAGGCCAAGCTCGAACAATACCCCAGCCAACTGACCCGCGCCGCCGTGGAGCTCGCCAAGGATTGGCGAACCGACCGATATCTGCGTCGATTGGAAGCGATGATGATCGTCGCCGACAAGGACGTTTCCCTGGTGCTCACCGGCACCGGCGACGTGCTCGAGCCCGAGGCCGGAATTGTCGGGATCGGCTCCGGCGGCAATTACGCGCTTGCTGCCGCCCGCGCGCTGATCGACGGTCCGCTCGACGCCGAGGCGATCGTGCGCCGCGCGCTGGACATCGCGGCCGATATCTGCGTCTACACCAACCGCAATGTCACAATAGAAACGTTGAAAGCGTGAACGAGTTCTCCCCCCGCGAGATCGTTTCCGAGCTTGACCGCTTCATCATCGGTCAGGGCGACGCCAAGCGCGCGGTCGCGATCGCGCTGCGCAACCGCTGGCGGAGACTCCAGCTCGATGAACGGCTGCGCGAGGAGGTGTTGCCGAAGAATATTCTGATGATCGGTCCCACCGGCGTCGGCAAAACCGAAATCTCGCGCCGTCTCGCCAAGCTCGCCGGCGCGCCCTTTCTCAAGATCGAGGCGACAAAATTCACCGAAGTCGGCTATGTCGGACGCGACGTCGAGCAGATCGTGCGCGATCTGGTCGAAATCGCCATTGCGCTCACGCGCGACAGAAAACGCAAGGATGTGCAGGCGAGAGCACAGCAGGCGGCGGAAGATCGTGTCCTCGATGCGCTCGTCGGTGCCAATGCCAGCACCTCGACCAAGGAGGCATTTCGCAAGAAGCTGCGCGCCGGCGAGCTTGACGACAAGGAGATCGACATCGAGGTACAGGCCGGCGGCGGTGCCGGCATGCCGCTGTTCGATATTCCGGGCATGCCCGGCGCCCAGATGGGGGCGATTTCCATCGGCGATATTTTCGGCAAACTCGGCGGGGGGCGCACCAAGACCCGGCGCGTCACTGTCAGCGATTCCTACGGCATCCTGATCAACGAGGAGTCCGACAAACTGCTGGATTCCGACCAACTCACCCAGGAGGCGATCAAGTCGGTAGAGAACAACGGCATCGTTTTTCTCGATGAGATCGACAAGATCTGCGCACGCGACGGCCGCATCGGGGCCGACGTGTCGCGCGAGGGTGTGCAGCGGGATCTGTTGCCGTTGATCGAGGGCACCACGGTCGCCACCAAGCACGGTTCGGTGAAGACCGATCATATTCTCTTCATAGCATCCGGCGCGTTTCACATATCGAAGCCGTCGGACCTGCTGCCGGAACTGCAGGGCCGCTTGCCAATTCGCGTCGAGCTCAAGCCGCTCACGCGCGACGACTTCCGCCGCATTCTGACCGAACCGGAAGCCTCCCTGATCAAACAATACGTGGCGCTGATGGCAACCGAGGGAGTGACCCTCGAATTCTCCGAAGACGCCGTCGACGCGGTGGCCGACGTGGCCGTGGCGGTGAACTCGAGCGTGGAAAACATCGGCGCACGGCGACTGCAGACGGTGATGGAGCGCGTGCTTGACGAGATCTCGTTCGCCGCTCCCGACCGCAACGGCGAAACCATCAAGATCAACGCCGACTATGTGCACAAGCACATCGGCGACTTGGCTAGGAATGCCGATCTGAGTCGGTTCATCCTGTGACGTATTGCACCGCGAAAGCGGTCAGGATGACGCATTTCCGCCCGGTGGCAGCGGCCAGCATTAGCGGCTAAGCTTGCCGCATCCAGCCAGGGGTGTGCCATGCTAACCCGTCGCCGCTTAGTCGCTGTCTCCGCTGCATCCGCACTCGCGCCGAGCCTGATTGCTCGAAAAGCACGGGCCGATACCTGGCCCGACCGACCAATCCACTTGATCGTGCCCATTGCCGCTGGCGGACCGACCGATACCAATGCGCGACTGGTCGCCCAGCAGCTTTCGAAGATTTGGGGTCAGAGAGTTGTCGTCGACAACAAAGGAGGCGCCGGAACCAACATCGGCAACGAGTTCGTCGCCCACTCCGACCCCGACGGCTACGCGCTTCTCTACGGCACCTCGTCACTATCGTCGAACGGGGCTCTCTATCGCACGCTCGGCTACAGCCCGACCAAGGACTTCGCGCCGGTATCGCTGGTCGCGAAGTTTCCATTCTTCATGTTCGTGCCGAATTCCTCGCCGGCCAAGACGGTCAAAGAGCTCATCGATTATGCCAAGTCGCGTCCCGGCAAGCTCATCATGGCGTCGCCGGGGACCGGCAGTGGACCACACCTTGCCGAAGTGCTGTTCATGCAGATGGCCCATATCACGATGACGCACGCGCCTTATCGCGGCGCGGCGCCGGCTTTTATCGATCTTATCCCCGGTCGGGTTAACTGCTATTTCGGCAGCGGCGAATTGCTGACCTATTCCCGTTCGGGCCAGGTCCGCGTGCTTGGATCATCAGGCGCGAAACGATCGCCGGCGGCGCCCAACGTCCCCACAATCGGCGAAACCGTTCCGGGCTATCAAGTGGTGTCCTGGCAAGCGATATTCGCTCCGGCCAAAACACCACGTGACATCGTGGAAAAAATGAACGCCGGCGTGATCAAGGCGCTGGCCGAGCCGGCGGTGGTCAGCAAGTTCGAGAATACCGCCTACACGCCGGCGCCTTCCACGCCCGAGCAATTGGGCGAGTTTTTGAAGGCGGACACTGCGAAGTGGAGCGCCGTGATCAAAAGCGCAGGACTGAGAATCGACTAGTGTTCCGATTCCGAAGTTCGCATCATTATACGGCACCCTCGTATACGGCACCCTCGTTTGCGAACTTCGGAATCGAAGGACACTAGCAATTTATTGATCCAGTGTGGCTTTGGTTCAGAATCCGCATGACGAGGTCGCGGCAGGAAGGATGCGGACTTCTGAACCGCCACACTAGCTCTTTGCCTGCTCGCGAGCGACTTCGCGGATGAGAGCAAGCCACTTCTCGACCTGGGCGAACGCATCCTTGTCTGAGGAGCCGGTTCGCACCGTTGTGGATTTTGGAGGCGCGCTGGCGTTTCCCGACATGATTTACTCCTTTGCACTCAACAGCTTTACGCTCGTCCTGCAACAACGATGACTTCCACGAACAAAATTACCGCCTGTCCGGCTCCGGGCGCGGATTTCGCTCGTTAATGTTAACTATCCGTTCAACGCGAGCGCCGCAATCGCACATAAAGCGCTCCCTGTCCGCCATGGCCGACATGGGCATCTTCAAATCCCACAATAAGAGAGCGAAATTCCGGCAATGCCAGCCAGTGCGGCACCTGCCGTCTAAGGATACCACGTTCGCTCCGTGAGGGGTGTTCTCCTTGGCGGTCCCCCTTGCCGGTCACGACAAGAACGATTCTGGCACCGCCGGCCTGGGCGCGTTGCAGGAACCCGAGCAAGGCGGCATGCGCCTGCACTTGTGTCATACCGTGCAAATCCAGTCGCGCCTCGATCGGTTGCCGGCCTCGCGCGACCCGTTGTTTCAGTCGCCGGTCCAACGGAGCGAGCGGCAGCGGCTGGGCGGGACGTTGCGCTTGCGGTTTTTCATCGGCCCGCTTGGCCGGCGGCGACACATGATTCTGGCCGGCCGCGGATATCTTTTTGCGCGCAGCCGGCCCTCTTAATGGCGTGATCGAGTGGGCAAAGCCCCTCCACAGCGCCAGTTCTTCTTCGCTCAATCGCCGACCGCGAGTCATCTGCCGAACTCCTTCGGCTTCGGACGTGGCGGTGACCCCGGTCGTCGGCATGATGAACGCCCTTTGCTGCCGGACGGGCGCGATGCTCCCCTGTAGGCATAAGAGGCCAGAGCAAACGGCGGGAAAACGTGCGACAACACGTCGCCATCGGCCTCATTGTCCGGTTTCGGTTGCGACCACCTTCCAGTTCGGGTCGCGCGAGGAAACGTCGCGCGCGAAGGTCCATACGTCGGTGACATCGGTAACCTTCTCGGCGTTACCGTCGATGACGGTGCCCGCTCGGTCGCGCGTAGCCGAGACCAGCTTGGAAACAAAGCGAACCGTGATTTGCGCTGTACGGACCCGCAATTCAGCGGCAGTGATCGTCGAGGAATCGATGGAAACAAATTTCGTCTCCATGGTCTCACCGCGCGATTCGCGAGCGCCGATATGGCCATCGAACCCATCATACACTTCGCGCGACAACAGACCGCGCAATTGGCGACGGTCGCCGCCGGCGAAAGCGGTCACTATCATCTCGTAGGCCGCGCGCGCGCCGGCGATGAAGTGCTGGGCGTCGAACGCAGGATCGGCTGCCAGGATGGCATCCAACCCGGACGCGACGGCCGATCCGCTCTCGGCGATATCCTTCCAGCGCTCCCCCGATGTTTGCGGAGCCTCGGCGGGCCGCGATGTCGCTTCGGTTGGACGAGCAGGCAGCGTTACGACCTTGTCGGCCGTCGGGCTGCGCACGGCGTCCCGTGCCGAATAGGGATCATACGGCGGCCGTTCTCGCCCGGTACGCCGGCCCAAGACGCTGCGAAGGCGCAGAAAAATGAACACCGCGAGCGCCAAAAAGATGATGGTATAGATGTTGTCTTCGAACACGTTTGGTCTTTCGGCATTTCACGCGGATTGCCAATGGCATTCGAGGAAGCAAACCGCGAATGGAACCAGACTCCCCGGACTATGTAAGCATGCGCGGGGAACCCTCCAGGGTCGCTGGGTGGTCGTGTCCACTGACCCACGACTGTAGACGATTTGCGGCCCTCAGGCCAATATTCGAACCGCTCCAATGCGCAAGCCGTTGCGATCGCATTCATGTCGCTGCAGCCCGCCTTGGCGACGCAACAGGCCTATCGGCCGCCGCTGGACCGAATGCCACTGGGCAACGGGCGTCGGCGCAGACCGCGCGGCCGGCCGTCTCCATTGTTCGCCGCTTTTGCCTGTGTTAGCCAAGCTGCCACCCGCATCCGCGGCCAGAGGCAACCATGTCGACGACGAACGGCGGCCCCCAAGCTCAGCCAGCAATGCCCCAGGTTATGGTGCTTGCGCAATATGTGAAGGATTTTTCCTTTGAAAACCCCAACGCACCACGCTCGCTGGCCCCAAGTACGCAGCAGCCGGCGATCAACGTGCAGGTCAATGTCGATGTCGCACCATTGGCCGAAACCGACTTTGAGGTGACGCTGAGACTGGAGGGAAAGGCGGAATCACAGGGCTTGCTGCTATACAGCTTCGAACTGGTCTTTTCGGGCATTTTCCGCGTCATGAACGTGCCGGCGGACAGCCTGCAACCTTTCGTGATGATCGAGTGCCCCCGCCTGCTGTTTCCGTTCGCACGCGAAATCGTCGCCACGTCGGTACGCAATGGCGGCTTCCAATTGCTGCTCAACCCGATCGATTTCGTCGCGTTGTATCGTCAGCGACTGGCGGCTACGCAAGCCACGCCACCGTCTCAGCCGCTCAATCCAAGTTGAGATACTCGCGCCAGATGGCAGCCTCGCCCAGCATGGCGACAAATCGCCGGTGCTCGGCGCGTTCCTCTTCCGATATCCGCGAAGCAAGCGGCAACGAGCGCTGGCGCACGATGATGGGCGCGCCCGGCGCCTGACGAAGCCCTGTCGATTGCGCGAGCACGAGCTGCGCCTGACGCGCGCCGATCAATTCGACATATACCTCTGCCAGCAACTCGGCATCGAGCAGGGCGCCGTGCTTGGTGCGGCGAGAATTATCGATCGAATATCGCGCGCACAAATCGTCGAGTCGGTTCGACGCTCCCGCGTGTTTGCGCCGGGCAATGAGCAGGGTGTCCACCATCCGCTCGCGGGCTATGGCCGGTCGGCTGAGACGCTCAAATTCGGCGTTGAGAAAACCGATATCGAACGCAGCGTTGTGGATGACGAGTGGCGCGTCGCCAAGAAAGGCCAGCAGATCGTCGGCAATATGCGCGAACAGCGGCTTGTCCTTGAGGAACTCGGTGCTCAGGCCGTGGATCGCGAACGCCTCGGCCGGCACGTCACGTTCGGGATTGAAATAGGCATGAAAAGTCTGGCCTGAGGGAATGCGGTTGACGAGTTCCACGCAGCCGATTTCCACCACGCGATGCCCTTGGTAGGGATCGAGGCCGGTCGTCTCCGTGTCGAGCACAATCTCGCGCATGCGGTTGTTCAATCCCGTGGAGGTCTCGCCGCGACGACCCGTCCCCGCAAGACACACAATGGGCGAATCACCGCCGCTTCATCTTAGCCACGGCGCGCAAAATGTCGCGTACCTGCGCACGCGCGTGATCGAAATCCCGCGAGCTATCCACGATGAAATCCGCGCGCCGGCGCTTTACCGCATCAGGCACCTGTTTGGCATTGATGGCGGCAAACTTCTCTTCTGTCATGCCCGGCCGGCCTAATGCGCGCTGGCGCTGGACGTCAGGCGGAGCCGAGACCACAACAACGGCATCGCAATGCCGTTCCAGACCGGTCTCAAACAGCAGCGGCACGTCGAACACAACGACTTCCGCGCCGCACGCCTGCGCCTCGGCCAGAAACTTTTCCCGCGAAGCCGTGACCAGAGGATGTACGATGGCTTCAAGGCGGGCGAGCGCGGCACTGTCGTTGAGCACCATCGCAGCGAGCTTTGCGCGATCCACCTTGCCGCCCGAGGTGGAACCGGGAAACGCCCGTTCGATCTCGCTCGCCACCTCTCCTTCGTAGAGGACGTGCACCGCGGCATCGGAGTCGTGTACCGGCACGCCGGCTTCGGAAAAAAAGCGTGCCGCCGTCGATTTGCCCATGCCTAGCGAGCCGGTCAGGCAAAGGACGAATGGACGCGCATTCGCCGCTGCGCCGCTATTCGCCGGGCTCATGGCAGGACACATCCATGCCGGCGCAGGAAGTCCAGAACCTGCAAAAGCGGCAGGCCCAGTACAGTGAAGTAATCTCCGTCGATGCGATCGAAGAGGTGCACGCCGAAACTCTCAAGTTGATAGGAACCCACGCTTTGCGTCAGCGCAGGTCCTGCCGCATCAAGGTACGCGTCGAGGAAGCGATCGGAAAAGTTACGCATGGTCAATCTTGCCACGCTGACGTGTTCAAACAAGACTCTTGTATCCTGCACGAACGCGATGGCCGAATGAAGCTCGTGAGTTCGGCCGCGAAGCTCGCCGAGCTGGACGCGGGCCGCTGCGCGATCGGGCGGCTTGGCAAAGCGCCTACCCTGCAAAACCAGCATTTGGTCGGCGCCCAGCACCAGCCGGCCGGGATGACGGCGCTCGACCAGGAACGCCTTTTCACGCGCCAGCAGCTTCGCTATTGACCCCGGACCGAGCGATTCCGCACCGGCTTCCAGCTTGCGCTCATCCAGGTCCGCAGCATGCACCTCGATCGGAATGCCGGCAGCCCGCAGCAGCGTCTGCCGCACACGGCTCGCCGAGGCGAGCACCAGTGGACCGGCAGCGAGCCAAAGCGGCATTGCTCAAGACGCCTTTCGCCGGCGCCGCTCGCCGAGATGCGCCAGGACCGCAGCCGCAGTTTCCTCAATGGAGCGCCGGGTTACATCGATCAGCGGCCAGTTGTGCCGGGCGCAAAGTCGGCGGGATGCGGCAATCTCCTCCGCCACTGCCCCGCGATCGATATACTGATCGTCGTCGCGATGGGCCCTAAGCCCAAGCAATCGATTCTGGCGGATCTGCACGATCCGTTCCGGCGTAGCGTAAAGGCCGACGATCAGAGGATGCGTGAGTCGCTCGAGTTCCGCCGGCAACGGCACGCCGGGCACCAGCGGCACGTTTGCCGTCTTGACACCGCGATTGGCCAAATAGATCGAGGTTGGAGTCTTCGACGTCCGCGAAACCCCGAGCAGCACTACATCGGCCTCTTCCAGATCGTCGGCCTGCTGGCCGTCATCGTGCAACATCGTATAGTTGAGCGCATCGATGCGGCGGAAGTAATCGGCGTTGAGCGTATGCTGCGCACCGATCCTATGAGTGCTTTCGGCTCCCAGATAGGCCTGGAAGAGGTGCAGCACCGGACCCAGGATTGACAGACACGGCAGGCCAAGCTCACGACATTTGCCTTCCAACCGCTCAACCAGGTTTTCCTCAAGCAGCGTGTAGAGCACTATCCCCGGCGATTCTTCGATCTCGCCCAGGACTCGGTCGAGCTGCTTTTGCGTTCGCACGAGCGGATGGACGTGCTCGACCGGCATAACCTTGGCGTATTGCGCAGCCGCGGCGCGTGCAACGGTAATCAAGGTCTCGCCGGTTGCATCGGAAATCAGATGCAGATGGAAGTAGCCCGCTGCATGCGCCATGACTGGGTCGGATATCCTGTCGATAACTGGACAGAAGGCCACGCCTCGGAGTTTCGCGCAAGCCGCTCGAGTGCTCGTACTGCCAAACGATTCACACCCGTGTCGCTCCGGATCATTTTCGCATACCCAGTGCGAATAGCGGTGAAATGTGGATAGACCGTAGATACTTGACGAAACGTACCGTCAATAGCGGCTAAATCGAGTTGTCGAAACGACTGACAAACATCGGGAAAATGTGGGTGAAGCGTGGATGGCGCCCGACAACGCCGGTATGAGTCTAATCAACAGTCCAAGTACTACAACAGACTCTTTCTAGATATAATTTGGTTTAGGATGACAGTGTGTCCGACATAGCCGAGACCAAACCTCTTCTCCGGGTATTGGCAGGCGAAAGCCTTGCCGTGCCGCCGATCTGGTTGATGCGCCAAGCAGGCAGGTATCTGCCCGAATACCGGGCAGTCAGAGAACAGGTCGATGGGTTCCTGAACCTCTGCTTCAATGCCAAGCTTGCGGCGGAAGTGACTTTGCAGCCGATCCGGCGATTCGGTTTTGACGCTGCGATCCTGTTCTCGGATATTCTGGTTGTGCCTTACGCGCTTGGTCAGCGTGTAACATTCGAAGCCGGGGAAGGACCGCGGCTGGACGCGCTCACGGGTCCGGAAGCAATCCTGCGACTACGGCCTACGATCGATCGCGCGGTGTTATTGCCCGTCTATGAAGCGATTACACGGGTGAAGAAGGAACTACCGCCTTACGTAACATTGCTGGGCTTTTGCGGAGCCCCATGGACGTTGGCGACATACATGATCGCTGGTAAAGGCGTCGCGGAGCAGGTTCCCGCTCGGCTGTTTGCCTACCGTCAACCAAAAGCCTTCGCGGGCCTCATCGATCGCCTGGTAGAGGCTACGGTCGATCATCTCGTATGCCAATTCGCGGCCGGCGTCGAAGCGGTACAGATTTTCGATACCTGGGCCGGAATATTGCCGGCTGGAGAATTCCAAAGGTGGTGTATCGACCCGGTGGTGCGGATCGTATCGGCGGTGCGCAAGCAGATACCGGCCGCAAAGTTTATCGGCTTCTGCCGTAGTGCTGGGACCCGGCTGGGTCGCTATGTAGCCGAGGTCCCGGTCGATGGTGTTGGACTGGACTGGATGGTCGATCTTGCTTTCGCTCGCGAGCACATCCAGCGGCTGCGGCCGGTTCAAGGCAATCTCGACCCGCTTGCGCTGCTGACAGGAGGAGCGGCTCTCGACCGGGCGGTCGATGCGATTCTCGAAGCATTGGGTGACGGACCATTGATCTTCAACCTCGGCCACGGCGTGTTGCCAGACACCCCGGTCGCTCATGTAGAACGATTGATTGCCCGGGTCCGCGGCGCGACGAGTGGCCGACGGTCGTCTGAGGATCGCAAGTCATGACGGCGGTCTACCCCTGGCTGAAGGCTTTTCACATTATTGCGGTCATCGCCTGGATGGCCGGAATGCTCTATTTGCCGCGGCTTTTCGTCTATCACAGCGTGGCCGAGAAAGGCTCGGTGCAGTCGGAGACGTTCAAGGTCATGGAGCGCCGGCTGTTACGCGCGATCATCAACCCGGCAATGATTGCGGTTTGGGTGCTCGGTCTCACGCTTGCTTGGCTCGGACCTGATTCCCGGTATGGCTGGTTGGGTTATGGCTGGCTGCAGGCTAAGATCGTGTTGGTCTTGGTGCTCTCGGCTGTGCACGGGTTATTCGCCCGCTGGGTTAAGGCTTTCGCCGTTGATGCAAACCGGCATTCTCAGAAATTCTACAGAATTATCAATGAAGTACCGACTCTCCTGATGATCGCTATCGTGATCCTGGCAGTGGTGAAACCGTTCTAATTGAGCTGCGTTAATGGCTGCGAGGCCTGTCGTGGCTCTTGCCTGAATCGAAGTCTTTCCATATCTTTGGCAAATCCCACCGAACGTAGGCGGATGCAGTTGAGTTCTGGCTCCTCGGGACCTGGAGCCGACTGAGGCATCGGGTCGGGGGGGCCTAAGCTTCCCCCCCACGCTAGCCAAGACCTACCAACTTCTCTCGTCCGGCGACGTTCCGCCAAATCCAGCGCTGGCAATTTTTCCATAGGAAATTCCGTATGCGGGAAATGAAACTCCAGGAACTCAAGACCAAGACTCCGGGCGAACTCGTCTCGTTCGCCGAAGAGCTTGAGGTCGAGAACGCAAGCACCATGCGCAAGCAGGAGCTGATGTTCGGCATTCTCAAGCAGCTTTCGGCCCGAGAAACCGACATCGTCGGTGAGGGCGTTGTCGAAGTCCTGCCCGATGGGTTTGGCTTCTTGCGTTCGCCCGAAGCAAACTATCTGCCTGGTCCTGACGATATCTACGTGTCACCCTCGCAAATCCGCCGCTTCGGTCTGCGCACCGGCGACACCATTGACGGCCATATCCGCAGCCCGAAGGAAGGCGAGCGCTACTTCGCGTTGCTGAAGGTCAACTCGCTCAATTTCGAGGACCCAGAAAAAGCGCGCCACAAGGTCAACTTTGACAATTTGACGCCGCTCTATCCCGACGAGTGGCTGAAGATGGAGTACGAGGATCCGACCAAGAAGGATCTCTCGGCTCGCGTCATCGATATCGTCGCTCCGGTCGGCAAGGGCCAGCGGGCGCTGATCGTGTCGCCGCCGCGCACGGGCAAGACCGTTCTTCTGCAGAACATTGCCCACTCGATCACCCACAATCACCCGGAATGCTACCTGATCGTGCTCCTCATCGACGAGCGACCTGAGGAAGTCACCGACATGCAGCGGTCGGTCAAGGGCGAAGTCATTTCCTCGACGTTCGACGAGCCTGCGGTGCGCCACGTTCAGGTCGCCGAGATGGTGATCGAGAAGGCCAAGCGCCTGGTCGAGCATGGTCGCGACGTGGTCATCTTGCTCGATTCGATTACCCGCCTCGGCCGCGCCTACAACACCGTGGTGCCGTCATCCGGCAAGGTGCTCACTGGCGGCGTCGATGCCAACGCACTGCAGCGGCCCAAGCGCTTCTTCGGCGCCGCCCGCAACATCGAGGAGGGCGGCTCGCTCACCATCATCGCCACCGCGCTGATCGATACCGGCAGCCGCATGGACGAAGTGATCTTCGAGGAGTTCAAAGGCACCGGCAATTCGGAACTGATCCTCGACCGCAAGGTGGCGGACAAACGCACCTTCCCGGCGATGGACATTACTCGTTCCGGTACGCGCAAAGAGGAACTGCTGGTGCCGCCGGATCAGCTCAAGAAAATGTATGTGCTGCGCCGCATCCTCAATCCGATGGGTACCATGGACGCCATCGATTTCCTGCTCGACAAGCTGCGCAACACCAAGAGCAACGGCGAGTTCTTCGACTCGATGAATACGTAGCGCAGGGCCGCAACGCGTCGGTTTGCGCCTGCTGCTGTTTTGTAAGAAGTTACGGCAAACGCCGCGCTGGAATTTGTGGCATCATCGGACGTACATAGACGTAGCCGCCGTAACAGCTTGTTCCGCCGGTGTCGACCGATCGAAGCAGCGTGAGCTGTCAGCCTTGCGGCGTAGCGCGATCGGTGTTGAGCGCCAGATACGGATTGACGAAGCACATCGCACCCTTGCCGATGGCGTTCTCGCAACTTTCGCGATTCGAATAGCCGCACTCGACGATGGAGCCGGGGCGCGGATTGAACCCGCAATATTGTTGTTGCTGTTGGTCGGGTGCCGCGGCAGGTGGTGCTGCCAGGATTGCGGACGGCAAGGCGATGAGCACAGCGGCAAAAATGATCCTGGATCGCATCGTGGTTGTCTCCTTGCTCCGCCCAGCCGGGCTTGCATAGCCGCGAATCGGCACGGAATGAAGCGCCGGGTCAAGTATGTCGCACCGCGTCCATGGCGCTAATGAGGCCGGCGAGATCAGTCACCGGCAGCGAACAGGTTTCTCCGACGCAGACGAAGACTTGCGGTTCATTGGAGGCGTTGAGCTTTTCCCGCGCCGGATGAACTGGCGGCAATTTGGCTGCTGAAGGGGCATGCAGCACGATACGGTCAAGCGGCGGCAATTGACGCGCGACGTGAAGGAGTGCTTCGGCCTGCTCGCCCTCCCCGGTCACGACGATTTCGGCGCCGCGAATACGCAGATCGACGGCATTGAGCAATGCCATGTGCATGTACAAATTATCGACAGCCTGCGGCGCGATGGTCTCAATGATCCGGTCAGCCTTTTCGCGCCAGGTGTCGTCGCCGGCGAGCACC
Organism: Xanthobacteraceae bacterium; assembly: GCA_030041005.1. Classification (GTDB taxonomy): domain Bacteria; phylum Pseudomonadota; class Alphaproteobacteria; order Rhizobiales; family Xanthobacteraceae; genus BOG-931. The sequence continues at coordinate 27,946 of JASHOR010000060.1, read as the reverse complement.
GCCAGCCGAACGAGATTGCCGGCTGCAACAGCGTTGTGATTGGGCGTCGCCTCATCGGTCGTGGTTGCCGGCCGGATGACAAGGCCCTCGGCGTCGGCGGCTGTGAGATAGTATGTCGCGTTTTCGGCGTTGGCGTAGTCGCGGTCGAGCGCGCGCTGCCACGCCAGCGCCTGGTCCAGATACTTGCGCTGTCCGGTTGCCTCGCAGAGCGCAAGCGCGGCGCGGATCATTGCGGCAAAATCGGACGCGAGACCCGGAAACTTAAGCTGCCCTTCCCGCCAGGAATGGCCGAGCCGATCTCCTCGTGTCATCTCTCTCGCGACGAAGTCGAATGCACGTGCGGCCATGGTGAGCAACGACGGCTCATCGAACATCAAGCCGGCATTGGCGAGAGCGGTAATCATCAGCCCGTTCCAGTCGGCCAGCACCTTGTCATCGAGCCCTGGACGGACGCGGATGTTGCGCTCAACAAGAAGCTTGCTGCGCAGCGCGGCAAGTCGCACGTCGTCTGCTTCGGTGCGCGGCTGTGGCTTGAGCCGATTGAGAATATTGCGACCCTCGAAATTTCCCGCTGGCGTGACATCGTAGTGCCGGGCGAAAAACTCACCGTCTTCGATGCCGAGCGCGCGCAGAACTTGGTCGTAAGACCAGACGTAGAACTTGCCTTCTTCACCCTCCGAGTCGGCATCGAGCGAGGCCGAAAATGCGCCTTCGGCGGTCGTCATCTCGCGCTTGAGCCAATCGATCGTCTCAAGCGCGCGCTCATGATAAAGTGTTTTGCCGGTGCGCTTATGCGCGATGGCCAAAAGCTCGAGTAGCTGAGCATTGTCGTAGAGCATTTTCTCGAAATGCGGTACGAGCCAACGTTCGTCGACCGAATAGCGCGAGAACCCGCCGCCGAGGTGATCGTAGATGCCGCCCTCGCAGATGTGGTCGAGCGTGATTTCGACCGCGGCAAAATAGCGGGGTTCGCCGGTGCGCAATCCGGCGCGCCAAAGGAGCTCGAACAAAGCCGCTTGGGGGAATTTCGGCGCGCCGCGAGTGCCGCCATTGAGCGGATCGATGAGCGCGCCAAGCTGACGCGCGGCGTTGTCTAACTGGGCGGCGCCGATCGTGACCGCGCCGGTCGGTTGGGCCGCTGTGGCGAGCCGCTCCATGAGCGCAGCGCGGTTGCGCTCGATCTTGTCCGGTTCTTCGCGAAACAGCCGCGCGATCTCACGCAGCACGTCGACGAAGGCCGGTTTGCCGTAGTGTGCGGATTTCGGAAAATAAGTGCCGCCCCAGATCGGTTCGCCTTTGGGCGTGAGAAACATGGTGAGCGGCCAGCCGCCGTGTTCGCCGAGATGATGCAGCGCCGCCATGTAGATCTGATCGACATCGGGCCGCTCCTCGCGATCGACTTTGATGTTGACGAACAGCTCGTTCATAACCGCCGCAGTGTCGGCATCCTCGAAACTCTCGTGCGCCATGACATGGCACCAGTGGCACGCGGCATAGCCGACCGAGAGCAGGATGGGTTTGTGCGTGCGCTGCGCTTCGGCAAGTGCGTCCTGACCCCAGGCCCACCAGTCGACCGGATTGTCCTTGTGTTGAAGCAGGTACGGGCTGGTCTCGCGTGCGAGCCGGTTTCGGATGGTCGAGTGGGGATGGGGAGCCGTTGACATGAATCCATCCTAGCAAGTACCTCGATGCCAACGGAACTCCTGTAATGAGATTCAACGATCGGGCATGTCGGATCGATCCACCATTTTCGCCCTTTCCTCCGGTCGGCCGCCGGCGGCGATTGCGGTGGTGCGTATGTCGGGGCGGCAAGCTGGCGCGGCGCTCAAAGCGCTGATCGGCCGCGTGCCGCAGCCACGCCAGGCGGCGCTCGCGCGCGTGCGCGAGCCGGTAGGCGGCGAGGTAATCGACGAAGCGCTGGCCTTGTGGTTTCCAGCTCCGCACAGCGAGACCGGTGAGGATGTCGCCGAACTGCAGCTGCACGGCGGTCAGGCGGTTATCGCCGGCGTGCTCGATGCGCTGGGCAAGATCGAAGGCTGCCGGCTGGCGGAGCCCGGCGAGTTCACGCGCCGTGCGTTTGAAAACGGCAAGCTTGATCTGACGAAAGTGGAAGGCCTTGGCGATCTCATCGCGGCGGAAACGCAGGCACAACGTCGGCTGGCATTCCGCCAGCTCAAGGGATTGATCGGCGACCGTGCCGAGGATTGGCGCCGACGGCTGATCGAAGCGCTGGCGCTCATTGAGGCGCGGATTGATTTTTCCGACGAGGCCGATGTGCCGGAAGACCTCGTCGCGCCGGCGCTTGATACTGTGCGGCAGTTACGCGACGAGATCGCCGCGTGTCTGGCCGACAGCGGACGCGGCGAGCGTTTGCGCGAAGGCCTCGTTGTCGCCATCGCCGGTCCGCCCAATGCGGGAAAATCAACGCTGCTCAACCGTTTGGCGCGCCGCGAAGTGGCGATCGTCTCACCCTATCCAGGAACCACGCGCGACGTTATCGAGGTTCATCTCGATCTTGGCGGCTATCCTGTCACCCTGCTCGACACTGCGGGTATCCGTATGAGCGATGATCCGGTGGAGCAGGAGGGCGTGCGCCGTGCCCGGGAACGGGCCGACATGGCGGACCTTGTGCTCTGGGTCATTGACGGATCGGTCAGTGACCTCTCGTCCGCTGGCAGAGACCCTTATTCCAACGGAAGGCAGCCATCCCACGCCGAGCTTTGGCTGGTCAAAAACAAGAATGACCTCGTTTCAAGTCAATCGCTGGGTAGCCATGAATCGAGCCCCAAGGAGTGGATTAACCGTTCATTTACCATGTCGGCGAGGACCGGGAGCGGATTGGACACCCTCATTTCGGCACTCGCGGCTCATGCCCAGGCTTATTTCGCCGCAACGGAATCGGCGATAGTTACCCGGGCGCGCCACCGGCGCGCCTTCGAAGAAACGCGGGCGGCGCTGGATCGTGCGCTCGAGCAGCGCTGTACCGGTCGCGAGGAGTTGATTGCCGAGGAGTTACGCGCCGCATCGACGACCTTGGGCCGGCTGACCGGCAGGATCGACGTCGAGGACATTCTCGACGCCATCTTTCGCGATTTCTGCATTGGTAAATGATCGTTAACGATCTGGCTTGACCGAAGACCTGTCAGCCAGCCGGCAGGGCGGCCGTTGTTTCACGTGAAACAACGCCCATATCGGCAGCGCTTTTTGACCGCCTCCGTTGCGTTCGATAAAGCGGGTTGCGGAGAACTATCCCATGGATGCGCGCTTCGATGTGATCGTTGTCGGAGGAGGCCACGCCGGCTGTGAGGCGGCAGCGGCAGCCGCGCGCATGGGAGCGCGGACGGCGCTCGTCACTCACCGCTTCTCGACTGTCGGCGCCATGTCCTGCAATCCGTCCATCGGAGGTCTCGGCAAGGGTCACTTGGTGCGCGAGATTGATGCGCTGGACGGGCTGATGGGCCGGGTCGCCGATGCCGCCGGCATTCAGTTCCGCGTGCTCAACCGCCGCAAGGGGCCAGCGGTGCGTGGTCCGCGGGCTCAGGCCGACCGCAAGCTCTATGCTGCAGCGATGCAGCAGGCGCTGCGGCAGACTGTAAATCTGACCGTCATCGACGGCGAAGTCGACGACCTTGTAGGTGAAGCATGCGTCACCGGCGTGCGGCTGGCAGGTCAAACACTTTGCGCCGGAGCAGTCGTGCTGACGACGGGAACATTTCTGCGCGGCCTCATCCATATCGGTGAGCGCCAGATCCCCGCGGGCAGGGTCGGCGAGGCTCCGGCACTGGGTTTGTCGTACAGGCTGGAGAAGGCAGGTTTCGCGCTCGGCCGCCTCAAGACCGGCACTCCGCCACGGCTGGATGGCGCCACGATCGATTGGGCGACACTGCAGATGCAGCCGGGGGATGATCCGCCGGAGCCGTTCTCAACGCTGACGCCACGCATCACCAATCCGCAGATCGAGTGCGGCATCACGCGCACCACGGCGACGAGTCACGACATTATTCGCGCCAATGTCCATCGCTCGCCGATGTATTCGGGTCAGATCAAGAGCCGCGGCCCGCGCTATTGCCCTTCGATCGAGGACAAGATCGTGCGTTTCGGTGAGCGCGATGGACATCAGATTTTTCTGGAGCCTGAGGGTCTCGACGATACGACAGTCTACCCGAATGGCATTTCGACCTCGCTCCCGGAGGACGTACAGCTTGCGCTCGTTGCCTCCATTCCCGGCCTGGAGCGCGCCCGCGTAGTCCGGCCAGGCTATGCGATCGAATACGATTACGTCGATCCCCGCGAGCTTCATCCCACGCTGGAGGCCAAGCGTCTGCCAGGTCTTTTTCTCGCTGGCCAGATCAACGGCACGACTGGTTACGAAGAGGCTGCCGCGCAAGGCCTCGTTGCCGGCCTCAACGCCGCAGCACGGGCAGGTGGTCAGGCGGCGATCGTATTCGATCGTGCCGAGGGCTATCTGGGAGTCATGATCGACGATCTGGTTACGCGCGGGGTTACCGAGCCGTACCGCATGTTCACCTCGCGCGCCGAGTACCGCCTGACGCTGCGCGCCGACAATGCGGACCAGCGACTCACCGGCAAGGGCTTGGCGCTGGGCTGCATCGGAGCGGAGCGGGCACGCGCGCATCGGGCAAAAACCGCCGCGCTCGATGCGGCACGTGCGATGGCGCGGACGCTCAATCTGACGCCGAATGAAGCCGAACGACATGGTCTAGCGCTGCGCAAGGACGGCCAGCGCCGGTCGGCCTTCGAACTGTTGTCGTATCCGGACGTCGGCATCGGCGAGTTGGCGCGGGTCTGGCCGCAATTCGCAAATCTTGACCGCAAGGTTGCCGAGCAAATCGAAATTGAAGCCAAGTACGAAGTCTATCTGAACAGGCAAGTGGCCGACGTGGAGTCGTATCGGCGTGACGAAGGCTTGGTCCTGCCGGAAGATATCGACTATGCGACACTATCGGGCCTGTCGAACGAGGTTCGCCACAAGCTCCAGGCGTATCGACCGCGCACGATCGGGCAGGCGGGCCGCATCGATGGCATCACGCCGGCGGCATTGACGCTCTTGATTGCCCATTTGCGCCGGGGAAGAAATCGGGCTTCGGTTCGTGGGGCGGCATGACCGCGACTGCGCACCGGCCTGGCCCGCGTTCTGCAGTCATGCGGGCGCGAGTCACATCGCCGGCCGAATTATCGAAAGATCGCGCCCGAGCGCTGGAGCTGACGCCTGTTTCACGTGAAACATTAGACCGCCTGGACCGGTTCGCGGGGCTACTTTTGCAATGCCAGCGGCACGTCAATCTGATCGCTCCTTCGACCGAGACATCGCTATGGACTCGCCACATAGCGGATTCCCTGCAACTGTTGGAGCTTGCTCCCCAGGGCCGGATTTGGGCCGATCTCGGTGCTGGTGCCGGGTTCCCTGGCTTAGTCATCGGCTGTGCGCTTGCAGAAGTTCCTGGGGCAGGTGTGCATCTCATTGAGAGCAATTTGAAGAAGGCTGCCTTCCTGCGCGAGGCGGTTCGAGCAACGGATATTCCCGCCGTTGTCCATGAGCGGCGAATTGCCGATTTCGTCAGCGAACCGCCTGAGCGAATCGATATTGTGACGGCTAGAGCAGTTGCGCCATTGGCCGAGTTGCTGGCAGCCGCCTACCCGCTGTTGATAAAGGGTGCCCTCGGTCTATTTCCCAAGGGGCAAGGTGTTGACGCCGAATTGACCGAGGCCGCTAAATGTTGGAGCATTAAGACGAGTTTGGCCGTGAGTCGAACCGAACCAAGAGCCCGAATTGTCGTCGTCCGCGGTGTCGAGCGCCTCACTGGGCCGCATCCTCGATCCGGTTCGAGGCGACGATGAAGGGGAGTTGGGGACTCCGAGCATGAGTGACGCCTCGACCTCGCAGAATCTGCCCATCCAGTCGGCGCCGGCTGCAGAGTCCGAGCTGGACACCGCACTTGCACGCCCACCGCGCGTGCTCGCCGTTGCCAACCAAAAGGGTGGCGTCGGCAAGACCACGACCGCCATCAATCTTGGGACCGCCCTGGCGGCTATTGGCGAGCACGTTCTGATCATCGATCTCGATCCGCAAGGCAACGCTTCGACCGGCCTCGGTATCGACCGGGCAAGCCGACGGTATTCAACCTACGACGTTCTTACCGGCGAGGCGACGCTGCGCGATGCCATCATGACGACCGCCGTGCCGCGCCTGCATATCGCCCCGTCCACTCTGGATCTCGCCGGCCTCGAGCTTGAAATCGGGCAGACACGGGATCGCGCCTATCGCCTGCGCGGCGCACTGGCGCCGTTGAATGTGGCAACGGCGGGCATGCCAGGTTTCAGCTACGTGCTGGTGGATTGTCCACCTTCGCTCAATCTGCTGACCGTCAATGCCATGGCGGCGGCGCATGCCATTTTGGTGCCGCTGCAGTGCGAGTTCTTTGCGCTCGAAGGCCTGTCGCAATTGCTCAAGACCGTCGATCAGGTGCGCGAGCAGCTCAATCCAGACCTTACCATCCATGGCATCGTGCTGACGATGTACGATTCCCGCAATAATCTCTCCAGCCAGGTGGTCGCCGACGTGCGGGAATTCATGGGCCGCAAAGTGTATGAGACCATCATTCCACGCAACGTACGCGTCTCCGAAGCCCCGTCCTACGGCAAGCCGGTCCTGGTTTACGACCTCAAATGCAGCGGCAGCGAAGCGTATCTGCGGCTCGCGACGGAGGTCATCCAGCGGGAGAAGGAATTGTGCACCGGATGACGGGAATGCGCGCGTGAGCGAAGGTTCGGGAGACACTGGTTTGGCGGAGGAGGCGGGACGATCACGATTGGGGCGCGGCCTTGCCGCCCTCATCGGCGATGTCAGCGTCGAGGGTTCAATCGAACGTCCCCGTGGGCAGCGTCGAGTGCCGATTGCCAATCTGCGCCCGAACGCGCGCAATCCACGCCGGGTCTTTTCCACTGTGGAGCTTGATGAACTCGCCGCATCACTGCGCGAGCGCGGTGTCATTCAGCCGATCATTGCGCGGCCGCTGCGCGGTATCGCCGATTCCTACGAGATCATCGCCGGCGAGCGACGCTGGCGCGCGGCACAGCGTGCCGGTCTGCACGAGGTCCCGGTCGTCGTCATTGAGGCGAGCGATGCCGAGGCGTTGCAGCTTGCCATCATCGAAAACGTACAACGCGCCGATCTCAATCCGCTGGAAGAGGCGGAAGGCTATCGGGCGTTGATGGAGGAGTTCGGCAACGGTCAGGACGAGATCGCCAGGATCGTCGGCAAGAGCCGCAGCCATATCGCCAACACGCTGCGGCTGCTGAAACTCTCAGAACCGATAAGGGCCTACATCAATGCCGGCAAGCTTTCCGCCGGCCACGCGCGCATGCTGATCGGCCAGCCCGACGCCGAACAGCTCGCCGAACAAATCGTCACTCGCGGACTGAATGTGCGCCAAGTGGAAGCCATGGCGCGCGAGATGGGGAATAGGAAGGGCAAGGAGCAAACAAACAGCAACAAGGTGCGGACGGCAAAAGATGCAGACACAGTGGCGCTGGAAAAACGTCTGGCGGACGCGCTCGGACTTGCCGTCAGCATTGATCATCGCGCACGCGGTGGCACGTTGAACATTCGCTATCGCAGTCTCGATCAACTCGACGACGTAGTGCGGCGGTTGGAAACCAAGCGGTAGGCCGGACCGCGGCCCTGCTTTCGAGAGGAGCCGCCGAGCTTATTCGATTAATCAGTCGCGCGGCGCCGAAAAAATCACTCGGCAGCCGCTTTCGGCGCCGGCCGCGGTTCGCGTTCGCGGAAATGCGGCAAAATCTCCTCGGCGATGGCAGTCATGTTGGCGCGCGCCATCTCGTTCGGCAGCGTGCCGAACTGGGCCTTGGTCAGGGACGTATTGAAGCCCGCGAGGTCCTGATATTCCGCGAGCTTTTCACGCACCGTTTCCGGACCGCCGACGATCACCACGCCTGAGGCCATCAACTCTTGAAGCGATTGTGTTTTGCCGGTGACCTTGGCGGCGCGCACCCGCTTCATCGAGGCGGCATCGGTATAGCCGGGGGGCAGCAGCATTTCGGTCGGCATCTTCAGGAAATAATTGACGAGCGCTTCGAGGTGCGGCGTCGCTTCGCGCACGGCCTTCTTGTCCGTTTCGCCGACATAGATGGTATTCGACCATGCGAGCTGGTCGGACGAGGCTTCGTAGCCGGCCTTTTCGGCTTCGTCGCGGTAGAGCCGGAAGAATTGCGCCACCGTAGCGATCGGACTCAAGGTTTGACAGTAGGTATAGTGCCGCCGCGCCGCCCAGCGGACGGTTGATGCGGACCCTTGCGAAGGAATCCAGATCGGGGGATGCGGCTTCTGATAAGGCCGTGGCCACGGATTGACGTAACGGAACTGATAGTGTTTGCCCGCATAAGCGAACGGTCCGGGTTCGCTCCAGGCGCGCACGATGAGATCATGGGCCTCGGCGAATCGCTCCTGCGAATAAGCCGGGTTGGCGCCCGAGGCATGATATTCGGCGCCGATCCCGCGCACGAAGCCGGCAATGAGCCGGCCGCGGGTGATGTTGTCGAGCATGGCGTATTCTTCGGCAATCGTCAGTGGATTGTTCACGAGCGGCAGCGCGCGGCCGAGGACTGCGATCTTGGCGCGTTTGACGTTGCGCGCCAGCGCTCCGGCGATCACCGCGGGAATCGGCATCATGCCGTAGGCGGTCTGGTGATGCTCGTTCAGACAGACGCCGTCGAATCCCAGTTGATCGGCAAACTCCATTTGTTCGAGATAGTCGTGATAGAGCTCGGCGCCTTTCTCCGGATCGTAATGGCTGTTCGAGAACGTAACCCAAGCCGAGCCGTTTTGAGCGATCGCTTCAAGATCGGCATGCGCATACGGCATGAGATGGAAATTGAAGAATTTCATGCTGCGATCCTCAGGCTGTCTTTTTCGCCTGCGGCCGCGCACCGATGAAATTCTCGATCGCGGCCACGAACGCGGCGGGCTGCTCGATGTGCGGAACATGTCCGCACGCCGGCACGATCACGACCTGGGCGTCCGGAATGAAACGCGCATAGGTCAATGCGTGGTCTTTGGGAAACATGCGATCGTTGTCGCCCCAGACCAGCAGTGTCGGCACGTTGATGCGATGCAGCCATTTGTGCAGATGCGGGTCATGGCTGCGCGGCTGCCAGGCAAGCTTGGCGGCCGTGGTGTGGTTTTTCAGAGCCGTTTCTTCATAGTCGGCATGCGTGGCGCGGGTGACGAATTCATCCGCCTTCTTCCGATCGTAGAATAAATCGCGCAGCCGCTGCTCTTCGCTGCGCAAGAACGGATCCATCTGCTCGACGCCGGGAACAAACAGACCCGCCGCGCCGGCAAGCGTCAGCGAGGCTATTCGCTGCGTCGAGCGCACCGCGAGTTCGGCGGCCACCCAGCCGCCGAGTGAACTGCCGACCAGGTGCACGCGCTCGAGATCAAGTTGCTCGATCAGGTCGAGATAAAAGTAGGCGAGATCGTGAACGCTATCGAGCCAGTCCGGGGTATCGGATTCGCCAAAGCCGGGATGCTCGGGGGCGATTACGTTGAAGCGTTTTGCCAATGCTTGCAGGAACGGTAGCCAGCTTGCTCCGCTCGCGCCGTGCAAAAAGAGAAGTGGATCGCCAGCGCCGCCGCGCATCAGCCGGATACGGCAGCCTCTGACCGTAATCGGCGAGGTCGAATTGTCCGCCGCCATGCCCTAAGCTTGGGGGTTCGCGCGCTAGGCGTCAAGGACCCGGTGCGTAAGTCGCAATTCACTATTGTTCGCACACGCGAGCGATGAAGCAATCGGGCAAAAATTCGACGTTCCGCCGCGCCGTTGCAAATTGTCCGTCTGCGCTGGCTGCACGATTCGACTAAAACAGGCAATCGCATTGGGCCATCGGCAATGCTTTCGCCGTCGTGCAGTGAATGAACTGTTCGGGTCGGGCAGCGATGCCTCGGACATTTCCGCATTGATTCGATATGCGGCGTGGCGTCGCTGCGAATCATGCTTTTTTGGAAGTTTTTTCTCGCTTATTTTGCGTCGCAACAAGTTTTTCGCGTCGCTCCAAATTCGCGACATATCGTCTCGCCCGAAAACGATCGTTCCTGCTGTCTCTTCGACCGTCGCCGTTTGACATCTCGCGTCGGTCGGGGCTTGGTCTTTTATCTTGGAGAACCGAGCAGCCACAGCGGCGATGGCCAATTTCGTCAACCGGCGGCAATTCACGGTCGAGTGGTCGCATTGCGATCCTGCAGGCAATGTCCTTGGCAGCCGCTTCTTCGAATTTTTCGACTGGGGCACCTGGACTCTCTTTGAGGCGGTACTCGGTGTAAGACCTGCCGAACTCACCGCCGCATTCGGTGTTGACTCGCTTCCTTTGGTCGATGCCAGCGCCCGCTTCCTTGCTCCGACGCGTTTCGCAGATCCGGTTGAATTGACGTCCGAGATCAGCGCGTTTCGACGCTCGAGTTTTGATGTCGAGCATCGGTTGTTCGTGTGCGGCCAGCTTGCCGTCGAAGGCCGGGAAACGCGCGTTTGGGTCGTGCGCGATCCGGCCGATCGGGCGATGCTCAAGTCCGCGCCGATCCCGCGCGAAGTCATTGACCGCTTCGTGCTAGAATAACGCCGCAGGCAGCGAGCCTTGCCGCGGCCGATTACGATTAACTGTGTTGGAAAGTGCCGCTTGGCCCGCTTGTCGCCGACTCCCTTCGATCTATTGATTGTTGTATTAGGAACAAATCGCAGCCGCCGCAGGGCTTGGCATGCAGAGGCGCCAGCGAAGTTCGACCACGCCGTTGAGCGGGAGGCGACGCGGCGAGGGCGGCACCGGCAGGGATTGCCTGCCCGTGCGCCCGGGGGAGATCATCCCGCGCAGCAAGGCCGAGATCGCGGCGATCCAGTCGGCGCGCAAGCGGCACGCCGTGCGACAGGCAATGCGGGCGCCTTTCTTTCGCGGCAAGCTCGACCATGTTGCCCTCGACCGGCTCGACGATCCGCGCGAATGGGCAAAAATCCCGTTGCTTGACAAGGACATGCTGCGCAGCATGTCGGACATCGAGTTCTACCGGGATTTCTGCCTGCCGCCAGCAGCGGGCGACCAGATTGCGCAATATTGGCGCTCCGGAGGTACGACCGGCCGTCCGTTGTTCTATCCGCGCAGTCGCATCGACATCGAAATCGCGATGCGCGGCTTCGCTCGCGTCTATGCGTGTGCAGGCGGTAAGCCTGGGCAGATGGTCCATTGCGCGTTCCCGCTCGGCATTCATCCGGTCGGATACATGATGGCGCGCGCCGCCGAAGCGTTCGGCATGGGCGCGCTGATGGCGGGAGCGGGAACGACCACGCCCTCCACCCTGCAGATCGAGCTTGTCGACAAACTTCGACCTGATGTGCTGGTCGGCATGTCGAGCTACGCGCTGCATCTCGCCAATTTGGCGGATCAAAGAAAGATTGATCTCGCCGGTGGTTCGGTGAAGCTCGTTATCTGTTCGGCGGAGCCGGTTTCTGCCGCCAAGCGGGAGAAGATCGGTCGCATGTGGGGCGCCGAAGTGCGCGATTCCTTCGGTATGACCGAAGCCGGAATGATGGCGGCCGAGGACGGCGCTGCAAACGGCTTCCGGCTATGGAGCGACTTGTTTTTTGTCGAAGCGATCGATCCGAAAACCGGCGAGCCGGTCGCCGACGGTGAAGCGGGCGCCCTCGTCGTCACGCCGTTGTTCACCAACAACGTCACGCCGTTTCTGCGTTGGTCGTCGGGCGACATTGTCACGCTTCGTAACGACGTGCCGGGGGATGGGCCTTTTTCGATCTTTCCGGTCATGCACCACGCCCATCGCGCCAGCGAATTCATCAAGATTCGCGGAATCAACATCGACCACGGCGAATTCGAGGACTTCATGTTCCGGATGACGGCGATCAACGACTTCAAATGCGAAGCCGTGACCGTGGGCGCGCTCGATCAGTTGCGGGTCTCTGTCGAAATCCGCCGCGGCGCTGACGCGGCTGCCGCCGTCGCCGAGGTCGAACGGGAAATCAAGCGGATGTTCGAGATCTCACCGCAGGTGATGATGCTGGAAGTCGGAACGCTGGCGCGAGAGTTCGAATCGAGCATCAAGGCGCCGCGGATCCGCGATCTACGGACCTGACCGCTTCCGCAGCCAGTGCCCTGCTCTCCGCTCCCGAACGCGCGCGAGCCAGCGAGATCCGCCGTTGACCGCGGATAATGCGGGCGCCGAACGGTACCGTGCAGAGTACCGCCGTGGCCGCCCAGCTCAGCGCCACGGCGACGCCGAACACGATCACGCATTTGGCAATGGCCGGCATCCTGATGCCGAGCAGCACGAATTGTGTCCACAGCACGAAAACGTAGTGGAACAGGTATATGCCGTAGGCATTCTCGGAGATGCTGTCGAGGATCGGCCAGTCCTTGGCGGCGAAGCGCAAAAAGATCGCCGACGCGGCGAAACACGTGGTCGCTGCAAACGCGACCTGAGCGAGGTCAGCGCCGACCTGCAGACCGGGTATTTTCCACCCGGCAAAGATCAGCGCGGAGAGCGTCAGCCACAGCGCGAATGCGGCAAGCGTGCCGCTCAGCCAGCGTCCCCAGCACTTTGCCAGCACTCCCTCCGAGGTGAATGGGCAGCGATCAAGACCATACGCGCCGACGACAAGGCCGAAGCCGAAATAGACGGCAAATTGCGGCAGGAGAAACGGCTGAAACGAAAAAGGGCCGTAATCGATCCATTTCCAAGGGCTGACGACGGCGGCCAACACCAGAGCGGCGACGGCCGATACGGCCATGAGCGCGACAAGAAGCCTGTTAGGGGAGGCGCCGGTCGATGGACGCGCCAGCAGGTCTACCGCTCTGGGAACCAGCCAGAAAACAACGACGGCGGCGACGTTGAACAGCAGCAGGATCCACAGAAACCATAACGGCCCGGCGGGCCAGAACGGCAGTGCGGTCAGGTGCACCCAATATGCGGACCAGCTCGGATCCACCGCGGTCTCGCGGTAAACGGCGTAATAGGCGAGCGGCATCAAAAAACAGGCGCCCAAGGCGAACGGCACGCCGAGGCGCAGGAAGCGGTCAAACAAAAACGCGGCGCCGCCCTTGCGCTTGAGGCTCGGCCACGCAAACAGGCCGGACAGGAAAAACATGAGTTGCATCATGTAGAGAAATTGAAAGGCGCAGAACAAATCGAGGCCCAGCCAACGATCGCTGTCGACGATCGGATTGGCTATCCAGCCATAAGGCGCTACGTCGAAAGGCAGCGGTGCCGCGGGCTGGTTGCTCACATAGGCGATCGAGGAATGAAACGCCAAAACGATGAGAATGGCATATGCACGCAAATTATTGAGCGCTAAGCTGGTTTTCATTCCGAAGCGCCCTCGGTCCGCTGCGGGAAAGAATATCCAATGATACGAATGAGTTCCATATGACGTTCCAGCGGCGTTCCCGCAGCCTGGGCATAACGCGGCAATCCCTTAATTTTTCCGGCGGCGGTCGGTTTCGGCGGTCGGTTTCGGCGCCCGGGCGTCTGTTGCAATTGCGCTTGGATGCGCCTTCATTTGAACAGGACGCGGATAATTGCTATTAAAATCAGCGAAGTGCAAAGCCGATGATCCGGCATGATGCGCATTCTTCAGCTCAACCTTAATAGCCGTGCCCGCACCGACGCGGTAGCCGACAACGTGCTGCTCTTGGATTATTTGCGGGAAATCGTCGGTCTGACCGGCACAAAAACGGGCTGTGACGGCGGCGAGTGTGGCGCCTGCACGGTGTTGATCGACGACATTCCGCGATTGTCGTGTCTGACGCTGGCCGCTAGCGTATCGGGACGTCGTGTCGATACGATCGAATCGCTTGCCGCTGACGGGCGCTTGTCCGCCGTGCAGCGGGGTTTCCACGAGAAGCTCGGCTCGCAATGCGGCTATTGCACGCCGGGATTCATTATGGCGTCGGTCGGATTGTTGCGCCGCAATCCGCATCCGAGCGAGGACGAAATTTGCACTGCGCTTGGCAGCAACATCTGTCGCTGCACCGGCTACGTGAAGATCATCGAGGCGGTGAAATATGCGGCACAATTGTGCGCGGACGGTTTGACGCCGTGAATCGCGTGATGGCTGCATCGAATGGGCAAATTCCTCCCCGTTGCTCGGTCGGCCCGTCATTGGGACCGGTGCACGAGCGTGTGCCGTGACGGACATCAGGGCGGCACACAATATCGGCGCCTACGTGCCGATGATCGACGGGCCCGAGAAGGTTTCCGGACAGGCGAAATACACGGCCGATACGCTGCCGCGGCGGGCGCTTGCGGGACGCATATTTCGCAGCCCCTATTCGCACGCCGAGATTGTCGAGGTTGACGTTGCCGAAGCGGCGAAGTTGCCGGGGGTCAAGGCAATCGTCACCGGTGCCGATTGCGCTCAAACATTCGGCGTGCTGCCGATCGCCCGCAGCGAACACCCGCTGGCGCGAGATCGCGTGCGCTACCGCGGCGAGCCGGTCGCAGCCGTAGCCGCGACCGATGACGCGACCGCAAGGCAGGCGCTGCGACTTATCAAACTGAAAGTGCGCGAGCTGCCCGCCTATCACACCGCCGCGGATGCGATGGCGCCGGAGGCGATCGCGCTTCATTCGCAGCGGCCGGGCAATATCGAGCGCGACGTCTCCTTCGAGCTTGGCGACGTCGAGGCGGCTTTTGCCACCGCCGTTCTGGTGCGCGAGGCCACCTATAATTGCGCCGAGGTTTGTCAGAACCAGATGGAGATGCACGCGGCGCTGGCCGACTACGACGCGGTGCGCGAGCGCATGACCGTGCACGCTTCGACCCAGGTGCCCTATTACGTGCATCTGATGCTGTCCCACATTCTCGGCATGGACATGTCACGCATCCGCGTGATCAAGCCGCATGTCGGCGGCGGCTTCGGCTGCCGTACCGAGGCGCTCAACGTCGAGCTGATCGCCGCGCTGCTCGCCCGCAAGGCCGGCGGCTGCGTGCGACTCGTGGTCAACCGCGAGGAGACCTTCATTACCCATCGTGGCCGCCCGGAAACCGACATTCGCCTCAAGCTCGGCCTGCGCAGCGATGGCCGCATCGCCGGCGTCGAATGCGAATGCATCATGCGCGGCGGCGCCCATTCGGGTTACGGCATCGTCACCATCCTCTACGCCGGTTCGATGCTGTACGCCATTTACGACCTGCATGATGTCAGATACGTCGGCAAGCGCGTGCTCACCAACACGCCGCCGTGCGGCGCCTTCCGCGGTCACGGCACGGTAGACGTGCGGTTCGCTTTCGAGAGCCTGCTCGATCAGATGGCGCGTGAAATGGGCCTCGATCCGATCGCCGTGCGCCGCGCCAACCTGCTGAAGGCTCCGACCTTCACTGATAATGATCTCATGGTGAACAGCTACGGTCTTCCCGAATGTATCGATTGGGTCGAGCGGGCAAGCGGCTGGAAGGAACGCAAGGGAAGGCTGCCGAAGAGCAAGCGACGCAAGAAGGGTTTGGGCTTTGCCTGCTCGCATTACATCAGCGGCGCGTCGAAACCGGTGAATTGGACCGGGGAGCCGCATGCCACGGTCAAACTCAAGCTCGATTTTGACGGTTCGATCGTGCTCCTGACCGGCGCCGCCGAAATCGGCCAGGGCTCCTCGACCGTGCTGACGCAGAGCGTCGCCGAAGTTTTGGGCCTCGACATATCGCGCATCCGCATTGTCAGCGGCGACAGCGAGGTGGTGCCGAAGGACAATGGTTCCTATTCGTCGCGCGTCACCTTCATGGTCGGCAATGCCGCAATCGATGCGGCGCAGAACCTCAAGGCGGTGCTGATCGCGGCAGCCGCCAGAAAACTCGAAGCCAAGCCGGGCGAGATCGAATGTCTGGGCGAGCTGTATCGCGCCGGCGCCCAGGACAAGGGACTTGGCTTCAATGAAGTCGTCGCCGAAGCTCTGAAAGACAGCGGCACGATTACGGTCACCGGCAACTACTCCACCATACCGGAATCGCAGGGCGGCAAGAAATATCGCGGCGCTGCAATCGGCGGCACAATGGCCTACAGCTATTCGGCGCAGGTGGTCGAAGTGAGCGTCGACGAAGAGACCGGGGTCGTTACCGTCGACAAGGTCTGGGTGGCGCACGATTGCGGCCGCGCGCTCAATCGATTGACCGTCGAGGGCCAGGTGCAGGGTTCGGTGTGGATGGGCATGGGCCAGGCGATGAGCGAAGAGGCCGCCTATCACGACGGCCTTATGCTGACCGCCAACATGCTCGATTACCGTGTGCCGACGATTGCGGATTCTCCGCCGATCGAAGTCGGCATCGTCGAGAGCATCGATCCGCACGGTCCGTTCGGCGCCAAGGAGGCGGGCGAGGGCTCGCTCGCCGCGTTCCTGCCGGCGTTGACCAATGCCGTCGCCGACGCCATCGGGCTGCGCTTCAACGATCTGCCGGTTACGCCCGACCGCGTCTTCGCTGTACTGGAGAAGCGTCGCCGCGCGCTCAATTCACCTCGTCCCGGAGGGGAGGGTGATTTCTGATGGACGCGTTGCCCCAATTCGAACTTCTGCGTCCGCGCTCGCTTGACGAGGTCATTGCCGCGCGCGCGGCTCATCCGCAATCAAGCCTGCTCGGCGGTGGTACCGATCTCGTGGTCAACATCCGGCGCGGTATCGTCGCGCCGCCGGTACTCATCGAGACCAACGGCGTCGCCGCGCTGCGCGCCATCAAGGCCGACGAGCGCGATTTGCACATCGGTGCCGCCACGACCCTTGCCGAACTTGCCGCGGCCCCTGAAGTCGAGCGGCATTATCCGGTTGTGGCGCAGGCGGCGGCGCATGTTGCCGGCCCGACCCAGCGCAACATGGGCACGGTCGGCGGCAATCTATGCCTCGATACGCGCTGCATCTTCTATAATCAGAGCGAATGGTGGCGCAGCGCCAACAATCATTGCCTCAAGACGACCGGAACAATGTGTCACGTCGCGCCGAAAAGCCGCGGCGTATGCTTTGCCACGTTTTCCGGCGATCTTGCCCCGGCATTGCTTGCGCTCGATGCCGAGATCGACGTTGCCGGACCGGCCGGCCGCCGCACGATGCCGCTCGCCGATCTGTACATCGGCTACGCGCGGCAGGACGAGCCGGTGACGGAGAGCAACGGCGACGGCAAATACTTCTTGTCGCTGCAGCCGGGCGAATTCATCACCGCCGTGCATGCTCGCAACACGCCCGGGCTGCGCTCGGAGTACGACAAGATTCGCATCCGCCGCTCGATCGAATACCCGGTCACCGGGGTTGCCGTTGCGCTCCGTCGCGAGGGCGAGACACTCCTCGATCTCCGCGTCGCCTTCACCGGCACCAATCCGCGGCCTGTGCGCCTCGCCGGCACCGCCGCGCTGTGCGGCGGGCCGCTTGACGATCGGGTGTTCAAGGGTCTCGACGCGCTCGTTCGCGACCAGATCATGGCGATGAAAACGACGTTCACGCCCGGCCACTATCGCCGCCGCGTCGCCGGCGTGCTGGCCGGAAGGCTGGTGCAGCAATTATTTGAACAGGGGTAGGTTCATTCCGGAACGCTGACGTAAATCTGCCCGTCACGGACCGCGACCTTCACCGGCATGAGCCGCAGCGACGGGTCGCCGGGATGGCAGCCGGTCAACAAATCGTATTCGTAGCCATGCCAGGGGCAGACGATATGGCGCGCCTTGCCGAAGCGCAGCCCCGCGCTTTTCTTATCGGGCGTGATCACTTCCTCGACCTTGTTGAAAATCTTGCCCTGACACACCGGGCCGCCGGCGTGCGGGCAAACGTTCTCGTACGCAAGCACCTTGCTGCCGGTCCGGAAGATGCCGACTTCGAGTTCGTCGACGGCAAAGATACGATAGTCGCCATCCGGAATGTCGGCGAGCCTTCCGACCACAATTTCTTCCATTGCACCCTCCGCTAGCTCACCCTGAGGCGCTCGGACGCAGGCCGAGCCTCGAAGGGTGCCAGTTCCGCCACCGCAGCAGCCAATCTAGCCGACGCCGCGATTCGTGACTTACAAGGATAAGGCCGAAGCTTGGCGCCCTCCGCTGTCATTCGCGACTCATTCGATTCCCGGTGGGCGATGGAACCAGATCGCCACGTCGAACATGTTGAGATCGGCGGCGCGGATCATGCCGCAGGCGGTAACGACGCTTTCCGTCGCAGTCACCGCGTTTTGTGGAAATGGCGGCAGCTCGTGCCCGCGTCGCTCCACTTTTGCGGCATAGAGCTTCGCCGCTGCGGCGAGCACCTGCTGCAGCGTGCGATCGGAAATCGTATCGGGTTCGCCGCGTTTGAGGGCATCGCGCGCCAGCGCGCAAAAGCCCGCAGCCGCCGCGCTTCTGCCGCCGCGTGCCGCGTTCGCAATCCGCACGGCAGCTCTGCGTTTGACCCTTTTCGCCATTGCGGCTTACGCCGTCACCGGCTCGCGCACCGCCGGCGCCTTCTTCGGCTTCGCCTTGAGCGTCTTGTGCTCGGGTATTTCCAGGTTGAACAGGCGCGCCGCGTTGAAGCCGAGAATGTTGCGCTTGGCCTCTTCGTCGAGGAACGGCAGCGTGGTGATCGAATTCGGCAGGTCGAAATCCCAATGCGGCCAGTCGGAGGCGAACAGCAATTGCGTCTCCGCTTTGATGGCTTTGAAGGTAGCCTCGGTCAGCTCCAGATTCGAGCGCTCCAGCGGCTGGCTCGAGAAATACATGTCACGGATGTATTCGCTCGGCCGCCGCTTGAGCAGCGGCGCTTCGGAGGAGCGCATCATGTATTCGGAATCCAGCCGTTGCATCAGGAACGGAAGCCAGGCAAGCCCGCTTTCGATCCAGATCACCCTGAGCTTCGGGAACCGCTCCGGCAGGCCGTTGATGATCCAATTGGTCAGATGAATGATGTTGTAATAGACGAATGAGATGGAATGCATGGAAATGAAGCGGTTGCACTGCTGCATCGACTGGTCGCCCCAGTGAAAACCGGAATGGAACGCCAGCGGCTTGCCGGTCGCCTGAATGGCGGAGTAGAGCGGCATGTAGCTGTCGTGGTGCACCGCGCGAAAACGCGTCGAGGTCACCGAAAAGCCGATCACGCTCGGATTGTCGGCGTAGGCTTCCACTGCCTTGACGCAGGCCTCGGGATGGTTGAACGGCAGGTACAGCATGGCCTTCATGCGCGGTTCCTGCGGCAGCACGTCTTCGGTCAGCCATTTGTTGAAGGCGTTGCCGATGACCACCTCGACCTCGGCCTGCGGATGCATGCCGAGCACCAGCATCGGCGTTGGAAACACCACCATATAGTCGATGCCGAGCGAATCCATGGCGCGCTGTACCAGCGTCACCTGCCGGTGGGTGCGGCCGCCCGGCACCGTTTCGCCCAGGCGCTGCTGATGCGGAATGCGACCGAACACGTCCTGGAAGAGCAGGCCGGGCGTTGTATTCAGCAAGCCAGGTGCCGGGCCGCGCTCCTTGAACGCGCGTGCCATCTGTTTGTAGACATCGCTGTCCATGCGGTCGATGACATCCGGCCAGAACGCGGTCTCGGTGACATGGGCGTCGACATCGACGATGAAATAGTTGTCCCGTCGCGCCTCCTTGGCGGCATGCGCCAGAATTTCGCGAGTGTCGGTTGCTGTGCTGATTTTCGGCAGTTCGCTTATGCGCAGGCTTCTCTTCCCGTTCTTGCCGTTGCGCGGTGTTTTTGTGAGCATCGGCTTCCTCCAGGCTCGGCTGAGGGCGCGCGCTTGCAATCCTCGGCAGCGTGCTTGGAAACTTACCAGCAAACGTGTGCTATGGACAGAGCGGCAACGAGCACGCAGGTGTTGGACGAGCGTTCGGCGTGCGCGGTCCGGGAAGGACGATGAGCGATCGGGATCCGGTCCTTGGCTCACAGGGCGCGGCTGCGGCGTGGGCGCTTCGTCGTGCCGCGCGTGCGGAGTTGCGCTCATTGCGGCGGGCGACCAACTGGTGAGCGCGCCGCGCACCAGGCAGAGCCGCTCGGTCGGCGAGCGGGTGTTGCGGCTCGAAGACGTCCCGCTGCTTCGCGGGCGCGGTCGCTTCGTCGACGATCTCAAATTTCCCGGCATGCTGGAGGCGGCCTTCGTGCGCAGCCCGCATGCGCATGCGGCTGTCCGCGGTATCGATAGCGGCGCGGCGCGGCGGTTACCGGGCGTGCACGCCGTGTTGAGCTTGGCCGATCTTGCGCCGCAGCTCACGGCAGAACGGCTGCCGCTGCAATTTCGCACTGATCAGTTGCCGGCGGATGTTGCGCCGTTCGTGTTGGCCAAAAACGAAGTCGCCTTCGTGGGCGAGGCCGTGGCCATCGTGATCGCGCAATCGCGCGCCGTTGCCGAGGATGCCGCCGCCGCGGTCGACGTGGAGTACGAGCCGCTGCCGGCGATAGCGGATTGCCGCGCTGCGCTGCGCCCTGGCGCGCCGCTTGCCCACCGCGGCAAGGCAAGCAATCTGCTGGTTGAATTTTGCCAGACTTACGGCGATGCCGCCGCGGTGCTTGCCGGCGCGCCGCATCGCGTCCGGGTCAGCCTCAAGCAGCACCGCGGGGGCGCCCATTCGATGGAAGGTCGCGGTGCGGTTGCCGTCCATGACGGCAACGAGGATCGGCTGACGCTGTGGTCGTCAACCCAGCTCGCCCACGAGGTGCGCGCATTTCTGATGCGGCTCTTGCGGCTCGACGAAAACCGGCTCCGCGTCGTCGCGCCGGATGTAGGTGGCGGCTTCGGCGGCAAATTCGTGCTTTATCCGGAAGAGGTCGCGATTGCCGCCGCATGCCTGCGACTGCACCGTCCCATAAAATGGATCGAAGATCGCCGGGAACATTTTTGCGCCGCGGTGCAGGAGCGTGACCAATATTGGGATCTCGAAGCCGCTTTTGACGACGACGGGCGCGTGCTCGGCATCCGCGGCGAACTTATCCACGATCAAGGGGCCTATACGCCGCAGGGCCTCAACCTGCCCTATAACACTTCGACCGGCGTGCCGGGGCCTTACGTCGTGCCGGCCTACGAATTGACGGTCAAGGTCGCCGAGACCAACAAGGTCGCGACCATGCCGGTGCGCGGCGCCGGCTATCCGGAGGCGGCCTTCGCCATGGAACGCCTGCTCGACCGCATCGCGCGCGAACTCAAGCTCGATCGCGCCGAGGTGCGGCGACGCAATTTCGTTCCGGCGGAGAAAATGCCGTACGTGACACCGCTCAAGACCCGCTCCGGATCGCCGGTCGCCTACGACAGCGGCGACTTTCCGCGCTGTCTGGAGATGGCGGTGGAGGCGATCGATTACGCGGGCTTTGCTGCACGCAAGCAGCGGGCGCGCGACCACGGTCGCCATATCGGCATCGGGATCGGCAACGGCGTAAAAGGTACTGGGCGCGGACCGTTTGAATCCGGCATCGTGCGCATCGGTCGCTCCGGCCGCATCTCGGTCTATACCGGGGCAATGCCGATGGGGCAGGGGATCCGCACCGCGCTTGCGCAAATCTGCGCCGAGCAGTTTGCGGTTTCCATCGACAGCGTGAGCGTGATCGCCGGCGATACCGCGGTCATTCCTTACGGACAGGGCGGTTTCGCCAGCCGGCAGACCGTTACCGCGGGCTCGGCGGTGCATCTCGCCGCCATCGCCGTGCGTGAAAAAGTGCTCGCCGTGGCCGCGCACCTCTTGGAGACCGGCGTGGAGGACCTCGAACTGCGCGACGGCCGCGTTGAGGTCGTCGGTGCGCCAGGTAGTGGATTGTCGCTCCGGGAGGTGGCCGAAGCGGTGTCCGGCGTGCCTGGCTATTCGATGCCGGGAAAATTCGAGCCTGGCCTCGAGAGCCTGCAAAGCTTTTTGCCGAACGCGCTCACCTATGGCATGGGCTGTCACGCGGCCGAAGTCGACGTAGACGTGGAGACCGGCCGCGTGCGCATCCTGCGTTATGTCGTGGTCAACGACAGCGGCCGGCTGATCAACCCGATGATCGTCGAAGGCCAGATTGTCGGCGGCACCGCGCACGCCATCGGCAATACGCTCTACGAATGGATGCGCTACGACGACGGCGCGCAGCCGCTGACGACCACGTTTGCCGATTATCTGCTACCCAGTGCAACCGAAGTGCCGAATATCGAGACGCACTTTCTGCAGTCGCCTTCCCCGCTCAATCCGCTCGGCGTCAAAGGCGTGGGCGAATCCGGCTGCGTGCCGGCGGCGGCGGCCATCGTCGCCGCGATCGAAGATGCGCTATCGCCTTTCGGCATTACGATCGGCGAATATCCGGTGACACCGGCAAAACTGGTCGCTTTGATTGAAGCGGCGCGTCAGTGAGTACCAGCTTGGAGGCTTTCCGATGAACGATATTCCGCGTCTGATGCCCTGGATCGGCGGCCCGACGAGTGCGGCCGGTGACGCGAGGTTTTCGCCGCTCGTTTCCCCGATCGACGAAAGCGTCGCTTCACAGATGATCGAATCCGATGCCGCTGTGGTCGATGCGGCGGTCAAGCATGCCCACCATGCATATCTGGCAAATCAAGATGCGACCACGGCCAAGCGGGTGGCGTGGCTCGCGGCCGTGGCTGACGCCGTGGACAAGATCGAAGCCGAACTCGTGCGCTCGCTCATCCGCGTCATCGGCAAGCCGCGCCGCGCCGCTACTTTCGAGGCCAAGCGCGCCGGCGCTTTCGTGCGCGCCTGCGCCGCCCAGTTGCCCCACCTCAACGGCGAAGTGCTCCCACTTGACGTCGCCGCAACCGGCGCCGGGCGTTTCGGCTTCACCGTACGCATTCCCTACGGTGTCGTTGCCGCGATCACCCCATTCAACGGGCCGGTGAATCTGCTTATCCAGAAGGTCGCGCCGGCGCTGGCGGTCGGCAATGCCGTGGTGGTGAAGCCGTCGCCGCCCGGCACCGAGGTCGCCCTGCTCATGGCGCAGGCGATGAAGACGGCGGGGCTGCCGGAAGGGCTGTTCAATGTCGTGCCGGGTGGCCGCGAGACGGCGAAGCTGCTCGTGGCGCATCCGCTGGTCGCCGCCGTCACCGTCACTGGCTCTACTGCCGCCGGCAATGAGTTGGCGCGCGCGGCCGGCGCGAAAAAATTCGTCGGCGAGCTAGGCTCCAATGCCGCCAACATCGTGTGCGCCGACGCCGATCTCGCCGACGCCGCGACGCGGATTGCCGGCGCCGGATTCGAGGCAAGCGGCCAGCAATGCATTTCGGCGCAGCGCGTCATCGTCGAGCGCGCCGTCTACGAACGCTTCCTCGATCAGTTCATCGCCGCGGCGAAAAAACTGAAAGTAGGAGATCCGGAGGATGCGGCCACCGATGTCGGCCCAATGGTTTCGAGCGCCGCCGCCGATCGAGTGGAAGCGATGATCGCCGACGCCGTTGCCAAGGGCGCCAAGCTTGCGCTCAAGCCCGAGCGCCGCGGGGCCATTTTGGGCCCGGCGATCGTCGCCGAGGCGCCGCCCGATGCTCGGCTTATGCGCGAGGAGGCGTTCGGGCCGGTCGTGGTCGTGCAACCGGTGGCCGACCTCGATGCCGCGCTTGCGCTGGCCAATTCGTCCGAGTTCGGGCTGCAGGGCGCGTGCTTCACCAAAAGCCTGGAGGCTGCGTTCAAGGTCTCGCGCAAGCTGCGCGTCGGCTCGCTGTGGATCAATGATGCCAGCCGCTTCCGGCTCGACACCTATCCGTTCGGGGGCGTCGGCGCTTCAGGCTTCGGTCGCGAAGGAGTGCGCTATACCATGGAGGAGTTGTCGCAGTGGAAGTTCACCGGCGTGCGGCTGTGACGGTTTCGGTCGCACTCATCGGCTATGGCGGGATTGCGCAGGACGTGGTCGTGGCACTCCGCAGGGCCGGCGGCGCGACCTGCGTCGGCGCTTTGTGCCGGCCTGGGCGCGAAGCAGTGGCGAGGACTGCACTGCCCGGTATCGAGATCGTCGATTCACTCAATGCGTTGCTCGCGCGCACGCCGGGTATCGTCGCCGAGGTGGCCGGCCAGCGAGCGGTGGCCGATTATGGCTCGCAGGTTCTACGACGCGGAATCGATCTGCTCGTGATCTCGATCGGAGCTCTGGCCGAGCCGAAACTGCTGGCGAATCTCAAAAGTGCCGCTCACGATGGCGGCGGTCGCATTTTTCTGCCGGCCGGCGCCATCGGCGGAATCGATGCGATTGCGGCGATGCGGCTCGGCGGCCTGGATGCGGTTCGCTATCGTTCACGTAAGCCGCCGGCTGCGTGGCGCGGCTCGCCCGCGGAAAAAGTCGCGGATCTCGATAAACTGACGAGCCGAACGGTCCTGTATCGCGGCAATGCCGGCGAAGCCGCCCTGCTTTATCCGCAGAACGCCAATGTTGCCGCCGCGGTGGCGCTGGCTGGTCTGGGTTTCGATGCTACCGAAGTCGAGCTGGTGGCCGACCCGCAGGCGCCGGGGAATGTGCACGAGATCGAAGCCGAGGGCGCCGCTGGGCGCTTCGCCATTCAACTGCAAGGCAAACCCTCGCGCACCAATCCGAAAACCTCGGCTCTCGCGGCGCTCAGTGTCGCGCGTGCGCTGATCAACCTGGAAGCGGCGATCGTAATATGAGCGCACCCACTCAACGCGCCAGCAATCTGTTCGTCGGCAGCCCGATCGAACGCCTCGAAGATGTTCGCTTTCTCACCGGCCGCGGACAATATGTCGATGATCTGTCCAGCGAACGCATGCTGCATGCGGCGATTCTGCGCAGCTCGGTCGCGCACGGCCGCATTCGCTCGGTCGATACCGCCGCGGCCCGCGCACGGCCCGGCGTGCACGCCGTGATCACGGCAGCCGAAATCGGCGCCGTCCCGTCGATCCCCTTGCGTCACGATCCAACCCCGGCCATCCGCCGATTCGAGCAACCAGTCATTGCCAATGGCAAGGTGCGTTACGTCGGCGAGCCGGTTGCGGTGGTGATCGCCGATACGCCCGCCCTTGCTGAAGACGCCTTGGAAGCGATCGCGGTCGATATCGAGCCGTTGCCAGCGGTTGCCGATCGCGATCTGGCGCGCAGCAACGAGGTCGTCCTTTTTGAACAGATCGGCACCAATCTGCCCGACACGATCACCAGTCTGCGCGGCGATGCAGAGGCGGCATTCAAGACTGCGCCCTACACCCGGCGCGAACATTTCAAGGTGCACCGCCATGCCGCGGTGCCGATGGAGCCGCGCGGCCTGTTGGCTGAGTGGGATCCCGACAGCGAGCAAATCACGGTCAAGGGCGTCTGCAAGGTGCCGTTCACCAACCGCAATGTGCTCGCTCTAATGATGGGGTTGCCGGAAAAGTCGGTGCGCATGCTGGAATACGATGTTGGTGGCGGGTTCGGCGCGCGCGGCGAATTCTATCCAGAAGATTTTCTGATCCCCTACGCCGCCCGCCTCCTGCGCCGCCCGGTCAAGTGGACCGAGGACCGCCGTGAGAACCTTACCGCGCTCAACCATGCGCGCGATATGGAATGCGATCTGGAAATCGCCTGCGAACGCGACGGCACGATTCTCGCCCTGCGCTGCCAGGCCTTCACCGATATCGGCGCCTATGTGCGCACCAATGGCGCCACCGCCGCGCGCAACATTTCGCAGGTGCTGCCCGGGCCCTATCGGATCGCGCATGTGCGCGTGGACGTGACATTGGTCGTGACCAACAAGACCCCGGTCGGCACCTATCGGGGGCCCGGCCGCTTCGAGTCGGATTTCTGCCGCGAGCGACTGTTTGACATGGCGGCGGCCGATCTTGGCATCGATCGCGTCGAATTCCGCCGCCGCAATCTCGTACGCGAAGCGGATATGCCCTATCCCCTCCCGACCGTGCAGGCGCTCGACATCAAGACCGAATGCGACAGCGGCGATTACCAGATAACGCTCGATCGATGCCTTGCGGAATTCGGATGGGACGAGCGCGCCAAGCTGAGCGGCAAGCTCGTCGACGGACGCTACCATGGCGTCGGCGTCGGTTGTTACCTTGAGGGCGGCGGCACCGGACCAAGAGAGAACGTGAGGTTCGCGATCGAGGCCGACGGCTCCATTTCGCTGTTCGTCGGCTCCTCCTCGGTCGGCCAGGGGGTCGAGACCGTATTGGCGCAAATTGCGGCCGATGCGCTGGAATTGCCGATGGCGCGAATCAATCGGGTGTTGCACGGTTCGACCGATTACATCGCTCATGGCTATGGCTCGTTTTCCTCGCGCACCATGGTGATGGCCGGAAGCGCCATCGTCGATGCCGCCGGCAAGCTGCGCGGTCTTATTCGTGAGGCGGCGGCGCGGCTTCTTTCCTGCGAGGTCAAGGACATCACCCTCGATCACGGCGTGGCGATCGGCCCCGGCCGCGCCGCGGTCGAGCTCAAGCAGTTCGCCGGCCTTTGCGCGGAGGGCACGTTCGCCAGCAGCAAAAGGACCTACTCCTACGGAGCCCACGCCGCTTACGTCGCCGTCGACCCGAAGACCGGGCACGTTGCAGTAATCGATTACGTCGCCGTGGAGGATGTCGGTCGCATCGTCAATCCGCTGACGCTGCACGGACAATGCGTCGGCGCGGTCGTGCAGGGACTGGGCGGTACATTCCTCGAGCACTTCGTCTATGACGAGAACGGACAATTGTTGACCGGCTCTTTCGCCGATTATCTGCTGCCGACCGCCAGCGATTTCCCGCATATCCGTGCAGTCGCGCTCGAAGACAAGCCGTCTCCCTTGAACCCGCTCGGCGTCAAGGGCGCCGGCGAAGGCGGCATCATCGCCGTCGGCGGTGTCGTCGCCAATGCGGTGGCTGCAGCGCTCAGTTCGTTCGGCGTGCAGCCGCACGAGCTGCCGCTGTCCCCTCCGCGGGTGTGGCAGATGATTCAAGACCGGGCGAAGCCGAGCGCGGTCTGATTGGTCAATGCAGCGTCAGCGTCGTCAGCAGGCTGGTTGCGGCGCCGAGCAGGACGGCCGCAGCCGTCCATAACGCCGCGAGTCGGTTCAGGGAACTCGTTTCCCGCGCAGCGATCATGATTGCCTTGATCAGCGCCCAATTGAAATCCGTCTCGCCGACGTCCTCGGGCAGTTCAGAGAAGTTCGGTACGACGGCGATTTTGCTGGCCCGGTACCATTGAGTGGCTGCTATCAGGCCGCAAACAAGGGCGGCTGTGCCAAAAATAATGGCGGCGTAGCTCATTGTGCCTGGACCGGACGATGGTCCCCGCCTCTGCTTGCCTTGGGGAGAAGAGCGCAACTGGCACATAAGCGCATACCTGAAAGCGGTGCAATGCATTCCATGCATTCGCACGCGCCACGTTGACCACTATTGTGGCCCGATGCTAGGAAACGGCGGAAGAGCGTTTCCTGCGGTTCGAAGTGGACGCGCCTTGTTATGAAGTTACCGCCCTTCGAATACGCCTGTCCGACAACCATTTCGGAAGCGGTGGAGCTGCTGGCTTCGCATGATGGCGAAGCGAAACCGCTCGCCGGCGGGCAGAGTCTTGTGCCGATGCTGGCGTTCCGCGTCGCCTCGCCGTCGCTGCTAGTCGATCTGCGCAAGCTCGCCGAGCTCCGGCGAATCGCCGTCACGCAAGAGGGTGTCAGCCTTGGCGCCATGGTGCGCTGGCGCGATATTCTTGACGATTCACGTCTCGTCACCGCGCATCCGCTCCTGCTGGCGGCGGTGGAGCACGTTGCCCATTATCAAATACGCAACCGCGGCACGGTCGGAGGCAGTATGGCGCACGCCGACCCGGCCGCCGAGATGCCGGGCATCGCCGTGACCTGCGAGGCGCGGATCGTTGCTCTCGGCAAAGCCGGAGAACGCGTCATCGCCGCTGCCGATTTTTTCCGCGGTCCGCTGATGACGGCGCTTGAGCCGGACGAGATCATCACCGAAATCCGGCTGCCCGCCTGGCCGGCGCGGCGCCGTTTCGGCTTTCAGGAATTCGCCCGCCG
>JASHOR010000059.1 GCA_030041005.1 Xanthobacteraceae bacterium | reverse complement strand
TCCTCGATCGTGCGCTTGAGCGCCGCCGACAGCTCGGAGACGGTCAGTTCCGGCAGATTGAGGCGCGGCTCGTTCATTTGCAGGCCAAAGATCGTTCTTTGCGCCGCCGCTCATGCGCCGCATCGCCGTCGCGGGTCAAGGCCTCATCAGAGGGCCTCATCAGGGACTCTTGGGGCCAACGGGCGGTGTTGCGCGGCGGCGGCGCCGTGCTACGGAGACGAGGTGTCCACAGCCGGATGGGCGTCGTGCGGTGAACATTCTCCTCTTGGGCTCGGGCGGACGCGAGCATGCGCTGGCCTGGAAGATCGCGGCAAGCCCGCTCGTCGACCACCTCGTCTGCGCGCCCGGCAATGCCGGCATCGCGCGCGAGGCAGAGTGCATCGGGCTCGATATCGCCAGCCATGCCGCGGTCGCCGCCTATTGCAAGGCCAACCATATCGATCTCGTCGTGATCGGGCCGGAAGGACCGCTTTGCGCCGGCCTCGTCGACGATCTTGAAGCCGCCGGCATAAAGGCGTTCGGCCCCACGCGCGTGGCGGCGCAGCTCGAAGGCTCCAAGGGGTTCGCCAAGGATCTCTGCCGCGTCAACAACATCCCGACCGCGGCCTACGAACGCTTCCGGGCGGCCGGTCCGGCGAAGGCGTATGCGCGCGCGCGCGGCGCGCCGATCGTGGTCAAGGCCGACGGTCTTGCCGCCGGCAAGGGCGTGGTCGTGGCGCAAAGCATGGCCGAAGCCGAGGCGGCAATTGACATGATGTTCGGCGGAGGGCTGGGCGGAGCCGGCACCGAAATCGTCATCGAAGAACTTCTGCAAGGCGAAGAAGCCTCGTTCTTCGCCCTGTGCGACGGCGACACCGCCATCGCGCTGTCGACCGCCCAGGACCACAAACGCGCATTCGACGGCGATCAAGGACCGAATACCGGCGGCATGGGCGCCTATTCGCCGGCGCCCGTCATCGACGAGGCGATGAGCGCCCGCGTCTCCGCCGAGATTATCGAGCCGACGTTGCGGGCGATGAAGGCGATGGGCGCGCCGTATAAGGGCGTGCTTTACGCCGGCCTGATGATCACGGCCGAAGGGCCGAAGCTGATCGAGTACAATGTGCGCTTCGGCGACCCCGAATGTCAGGTGCTGATGCTGCGCCTGATGTCGGATCTGGTGCCGGCGCTGTTTGCAAGCCGCGACGGGCAATTGAAATCCTTCGACCTGCGTTGGTATCCCGAAGCCGCGCTGACGGTGGTGCTGGCAACCAAAGGCTATCCGGGCGCCTACGCCAAGGGCTCGGTCATCGAGGGCCTCGACCAGGCGGCCAGCGTAGAGGGCGTGGAGATTTTTCACGCCGGCACCAGGGCCGAAGCGGGAAAAATTCTCGCCGACGGCGGGCGTGTGCTCGACGTCTGCGCGCTCGGCAGCACCGTTGAGCAAGCGCAGGCGCGCGCTTACGAGGCGATCGCGCGCATTCGCTGGCCCGAGGGCTTCTGCCGCCGCGATATCGGCTGGCGGGCGATCGAGCGGGAACGCCGGTTGCCGGCAAAGTGACCGCGAACGACCATATATGAACGGCTTGCCCGGCCCGGATCGTCCCGGCCAGCGAGGCAGCGAACCGATGACCGGCATCGACCGCCAATCCGCATTTTCCGGCACCAAAGACGTCGCCGAGCATTTGCAATTCGATACCGGGCGGCTGGAAAACTACCTGCGGGCGCAGGTGCCGGGATTTGCCGGACCGATCGTGGTCAGCCAGTTCAGAGGCGGCCAATCCAATCCGACATATTTTGTTGAAACGCCGATGCGCCGCTACGTGTTGCGACGCAAGCCGCCCGGCAAATTGTTGCCGTCCGCGCACGCCGTTGACCGCGAGTATCGGGTGATGCGGGCACTGCATGCGCAGCGCTTCCCGGTCGCCGAGCCGGTGCTCTATTGCGCCGACGAAACCATCGTCGGCACCGCCTTCTTCCTGATGGCGTATGTCGAGGGCCGGGTGTTCTGGGAGCCGCAAATGCCCGGCGCCGATCCCGCGGAGCGGTCCGCAGTCTACGATGCCATGAACGCGGTGCTGGCAACGCTGCACGCGCTCGATCCGGCGGCGATCGGACTTTCCGATTACGGCCGCGGCGAGAATTACGTCGCCCGGCAGGTCGAACGCTGGTCGAAACAGTACCGCGCCTCGCAAACCGAACAGATCGAGGAGATGGAGCGGCTGATCGCGTGGCTGCCGGCCCACTTGCCGCCGCCGCAGCCCGCCCGCCTGGTGCATGGCGATTATCGGCTCGACAACATCATTCTCAGGCCGGACGCGCCGGAAATCGCCGCTGTGCTGGATTGGGAGCTGTCCACGCTCGGCGATCCGCTCGCCGATTTCTCCTATCATCTGATGCAATGGCACATGCCGCCATCGGATGCGGGCACGGGTTCGCTCGTCGGCCAAGACCTCGCTGCGCTCGGCATCCCGGCGCTCGCGGATTACGTGGGGGCCTATATCCGCCGCACCGGGCTGGACCCGCGGCCGTATCT
Source organism: Xanthobacteraceae bacterium (assembly GCA_030041005.1). GTDB lineage: Bacteria > Pseudomonadota > Alphaproteobacteria > Rhizobiales > Xanthobacteraceae > BOG-931. The sequence continues at coordinate 44,533 of JASHOR010000059.1, read as the reverse complement.
GCCGGTCTACTTTGCCTACAACTTCTTCCGCCTCGCCGCGATATTTCAGGGCATCGTCGGGCGCGTGCGCGACGGCACCGCCACCAGCGCGTTTGCTGCCGCCAAGGCCGAGATGGTACAGCCGCTCGCCGCCCGGGCGTGGCAATTCGCAGCGGCGGCCGGCGCATGAAAACCTTCGCACTCGCGCTTGGCGCCGGCGGCGCGCGCGGGCTCGCGCACATCGACGTGATCGAGGCGCTTGACGACATGGGCGTGAAGCCTGCGGCGATCGCCGGCACCTCGATCGGCGCGCTCATTGGCGCGGCCTACGCGGCGGGAATGCGCGGTCGCGACATCCGCCATTACCTGCTCGCGCTGTTGCACAGCCATGGCGAGGTCCGGCGCCGGCTCATGAAGGCGCGCGCGGGCACGCTTGCGGATTTCTTCGCCGGCGCTTTGAGCCAGGCGACGCAGCTCGACGCCGAGAAATTCTGCGCGGAGTTTCTGCCCGAAGAGGTGCCGACCGAATTTTCGGCGCTGGCAATTCCGCTCCTCGTCGTCGCCACCGATCTGCATCGTCGCCAGGAAGTGCCGCTGTCGTCCGGTCCATTGCGTCCGGCGCTTGCCGCCTCGATGGCGATCCCCGGCATATTCCGTCCGGTCAGTCTCGGCAGCCGCCTGCTGATCGACGGCGGCACGACCAATCCGCTGCCGTTCGACCGGCTCGAAGGAATGGCGGATGTCACAGTGGCCGTCGACGTGTTCGGCGTGCCCGAGGGCGATCGCGCCGACATGCCGAGCACCTGGGAATGCATTTCGATGACCATGCTGGTCATGGGGAGCACGATCGTGGCGGCCAAGCTGCATCGCGCGGCGCCCGACCTTCTGCTCCGACCGAACGTCACGATCTTCCGCACGCTCGATTTCTACCAGGCAAGCGCAATCCTGCGCGTGGCGGACGCAATCAAGGCCGAGGTGAAAGACAAGCTCGGCAAACTTCTTAGCGCCGCTCCCTGAAAAATTCCTTCAACAGCAAGGACGCCTCGGCCTCGGCCATGCCGCCATAGACTTCCGGCCGATGGTGGCAGGTCGGCGAGGCGAAGAATTTCACGCCGCTGTCCACCGCGCCGCCCTTGGCGTCGGCGGCGCCGTAATAGAGACGTCGGATACGCGCGAAGGAGAGCGCCCCGGCGCACATGACGCAAGGCTCGATGGTGACATGCAGATCGCAATCTTCGAGCCGCTCGGAGCCGAGCGCCGCCGCCGCGTTGCGGATGGCAACGATCTCGGCATGGGCGGTCGGATCGCGATCGGCTATCGTGCGATTGCCCGCGCGAGCCACGACCACGCCGGCGCGGACGATGACGCAGCCGATCGGCACCTCGCCCCGTTTGCCGGCGGCGCGCGCCTCTTCCATCGCTATATCCATGAACGATGCCATCAAGGATGCCATGGCCGGTTGCCACCCTGTCTGCTATTGAGCCTCGCCGGCGTGCACATTATGAACGAGCGAACCCCAGCGCAGAAAGATGCGGAACGCGTCGCCAAAGCGATCGCGCGCTCGGGGCTCGGCTCGCGCCGCGAGGCTGAAGCCTGGATCGCCGCCGGCCGCGTTGCCGTCAACGGCGAGCCGATCGCCTCTGCCGCGCTCGACGTCACCGCTCACGACCGCATTACGGTGGACGGCGAGGCGCTGCCGGAACGCCAGCGCACCAGGCTGTTCCTCTACCATAAGCCGCGCGGCCTCTTGACCACGCATGCCGACCCGCAGGGTCGGCCGACGATCTTTGCGCGGCTGCCGAAACATCTGCCGCGGCTCATCAGCGTCGGCCGCCTCGACTTCAACACCGAAGGACTTCTGCTGCTCACCAATGACGGCGCGCTCGCCCGCCTGCTCGAACTGCCGGCAACCGGTTGGCTGCGGCGTTACCGGGTGCGTGCCCACGGCTCGGTCACGCAGCGCGAGCTGGATGAGTTGCGCTCCGGCATTACCATCGATGGCATTCATTATGGCGCCGTCGACGCCCAGCTCGATCGCGTGCAGGGATCGAACGTTTGGCTGACCTTCGCCATCCGCGAGGGCAAGAACCGCGAAGTGCGGAACGTGCTTGCACATCTCGGCCTCACGGTGACCCGTCTCATTCGCGTGTCGTTCGGTCCGTTCCAGCTCGGCGAATTGGCGGAAGAAGCGATCGAGGAGGTACGCACGCGGACGCTGCGCGAGCAGCTCGGCCCGCGTCTGGTCAGCTTGTCGGGCGCCGACTTTTCGGGGCCGGTCGCGGCTTCCTCGGCGCCGGCGAAGCGGGACGGCGCGGCCGACAACAAACAGGGGGCGAAGCCAAGCCATTCCTGGCGCGCGCCGAGCGAGCAACACGCAAGACCGCTGCGGCGAAAATTTCACGGCTCAAGACGAGACGAGATCAAGCGGGCGTCGGCGCCAGGCCCGGAGGTGCGGGCCGGCGTTCTGACCGACCGCAAGGGACGCTCCGTCGCGGTGGAGCGGGCCGGCCGCCCGCCGCCGCTCGAGACCGCGGAAGCAACAAGGGTCAAGGACCGCAGGCACGGCAGGCGTCCGCGCGGCGCGCCCGATCGCGCCAGCGGACCGCGGCCGTCGCGACCGCGGCGCGGCCGGTGAGGATCGTCGGCGGACGGCTGCGCGGGCGAACGCTCGCCGCGCCGAAATCGATCGCCATCCGCCCGACAGCCGACCGCCTGCGCGAGGCGTTGTTCAACATTCTGATCCACGCCTACGGCGATCCGGTCAGCGGGGCGCGCGTGCTCGATCTGTTTGCCGGCACCGGCGCCCTCGGAATCGAGGCGCTGTCGCGCGGCGCGGCATTTGCGCTGTTCATCGACGACAGCGCGCAAGCGCGTGCGCTCCTGCGCGAGAATATCGCCGCGCTCGGACTGGGCGGGCAAACGCGCGTCTTTCGCCGCGACGCCGCGAGCCTTGGCGCCGCCCACCCGCTCGAACCGTTTTCGCTCGCATTCCTCGACCCGCCTTACGGCCGGGGTCTCGCGGAACTGGCGCTCGCCAGCGCCCGCGCCGGCGGATGGCTTACTCCCGGCGCACTCATCGTGGTCGAAGAAGCGGCGCGATCGCAATTCGCCGCCCCGCTTGCATTCTCCGAGCTGGAACGGCGCCGCTACGTCGAAACCGAGTTGATCATTCTGCGCTTCGTGCCGGAATCCGGCGGGGCGTAAATCGTGCCGACCGCGCACACTCGAATCGCGCGTCCGATGCGCGCAATCCGCGGCGCTTGCGCGTTGCCGCGATTCAACGCCGTCCGAACAGCCGCTCGATGTCGGCGAGCTTCAGTTCCACATAAGTCGGCCGGCCATGATTGCATTGACCGGAATTCGGCGTCGCCTCCATTTCACGAAGCAGCGCGTTCATTTCCTCGGGCTTGAGACGGCGCCCGGCGCGCACCGAGCCGTGACAGGCCATGGACGAGGCGACCGCCATCAGCCGGCGCTCGAGCGGCACGGTTTCGTCCCACTCGCTGACGTGTTCGGCGAGATCGCGAACCAGGCCCGCGCCGTCGATCTCGCCGAGCAGCGAAGGAGTCTCGCGGAGCGCCACCGCCCCCGGGCCGAAGCCTTCGATCACAAGACCGTAGCGCGCCAGTTCGTCACTGTGCGCCAGCAGACGATGCAGCTCGGCCTCGTCGAGGTCGATGATCTCGGGAATGAGCAGGATCTGGCGGGCGACGCCGCTCGCCTCCAGCGCCGCTTTCAGCTTCTCATAAACGATGCGTTCGTGCGCCGCGTGCTGGTCGACAATGACGAGACCGTCACGGGTCTGGGCGACGATGTAGGTCTCATGCATCTGCGCGCGCGCCGCGCCGAGCGGATGGTCGAGCGCGGCGGCGGAAATTTCGTCCCCGGATACAGCGAGGAAGCCGCGTGCATCGGCCGCCGGGGCCCCCGTGTCGAAGGCGGTCTGTACCGCTTCGGCAAGCCCTCCGGCGCGCGAGCCCGCTTGCGGAAAGCTCCCGCCCGCTGGCAGAGCCGGCGAGCGCCGCCAATCCCATGAAGCGGTGTGCGGCCCGATGCCCGAGGGGCGGAATGCCGCGATCGTCGCGCTTCCCCCGGTGGTCGCGGCGCGGGTGGCGTCGCGGCCGAGCGCGGTTTTGAGCGCATGGACGATGAGCGCGCGCACCAGACCGGCATTGCGAAAGCGCACCTCGGTCTTGGCCGGATGGACGTTGACGTCGACCTCGCCCGCCGGCAGCGTCACGAACAACGCCACGAGCGGATGGCGATCGCGCGGCAGATAATCGGCGTAAGCCGCGCGCACCGCGCCAATCAGCAGCTTGTCGCGCACCGGCCTGTCGTTGACGAACAGATATTGGCCAAGCGCGTTGGCCCGGGTCAGCGTCGGCAGCGCCGCATAGCCGTCGATTTCAATGCCCTCGCGCGCGGCGGTCACGGCGACGGCATTGAGACGAAAATCCGCGCCGAGCACGTCGCCAAGCCGCGCGAGTCGCCCGGCCGCGCCGGGCAGCGCCGCAGCGAAAGTGACCGGCAGGCGCTCTTCGCCGGCAAGCGCAAAGGCCACGTCCGGCCGGCTCATGGCCAGCCGGCGCACCACTTCGCGCACCGCTTCCGCCTCTGTGCGGTCGAGCTTGAGAAATTTCAGCCGCGCCGGCGTGGCGTAGAACAGATCGCGGACCTCGACGCGGGTCCCCGCCGTAAGCGCGGCAGGCCTGATCGGCGATTTCGCTCCGGCATCGACCCCGATGGCCCAGGCGTGCGGCTCACTGGCGTGCCGGCTCGCGATCGAAAGTCGCGCCACCGCCCCGATCGACGGCAGCGCTTCGCCGCGGAAGCCAAGGGTGCGGATGGAAACGAGGTCGTTGTCGGCAATTTTCGACGTGGCGTGGCGCTCGACCGCCAGATCGAGATCGGCGCGCGTCATACCCTCGCCGTCGTCGGTAACGCCGATCAGCCGGCGCCCGCCGCCATCGGTGAAAACGTCGATGCGGTGCGCGCCGGCATCGAGCGCGTTCTCAATCAGTTCCTTGACGACGCTTGCCGGGCGCTCGACCACCTCGCCGGCGGCGATGCGATTGACGATGGCCTCGCTGAGGTGGCGAACGGGCATAGGCGACTCGGTTCAGCAGACGGTAGCCGGGTTTGAGCGGCGGCGTAACGCTGTTGCGCCCGGCGGCAAATCGGCAACGCTTGCTCCGCCGGTCCGTCCCCACGCGTCAATGAAAGCCTAATGCTCCGGCATCAAGATTGCCCAGCCGAACGTCGTAATGGTGGCGCCGAAACGGCGCGCGGGAAGCGCAAACGGCACGCCCACCCGGGCCCCGGGAGCGATCTCGGCAAACGGTGCGGGCAGGTGTTGCAAATCGCCTGTGTCCCAAACCAGGATCGCACCCTTGGCGCGCAGGTTCTTGAGATCGACCCATGGCGCGCGACGCGGCAGACCGTCGATGACGACGTGCGGCTGATCCGGCGAATAGTGGGCGACGTTGCCGCCAAGCCACATGGAGGCGATCACGTAGCGCAGCTTCTTGTCGCCCGTGGCGGCGTGAAAACGCGCCGTCAGGATCTTGGCGAGCTTGGAGCCGGGAAAGAACGCGGCGCGGTAGCGGTGGTCGAGCGGCGGCAGCACCGTGTAGTCGGCGGTAAATGCCAGCGCCAGGGCGAGAAACACCAAACTCCAGGCCACGACGACGCGGCGCAGCCGCAGCGCTTCGAGTGACCTCGGCAAGAACAGCACGATCCAGAGGCCGAGAAAGAGCCAGAGCGGATAACCCCACATGGTGATGGCGCCGCGTCCACTGATCCCGATCAACACCAGCATGGCCGCGGCCGGCCCAAAGGCCATCAGGGTGACGATACGGCGATCGAAATCATCGGCGCCGTATTGTGGTCCCGTGTCTGCCTGGTCCGCAGGCGGCGCATCGGCTTGCGCGCCCGGCGCGATTGCGTGCGACCTGCGCCGCCAATCCGCTCGCATGGAGGCGATGACAGCCTTTACCGTGCGCCTTCGCGGCCACAGGTAGATCGCGGCGATAAACAGCGTCGGCAGCAGGAAGAAGAGTTGCCCGAGCAAGAAGCAGGTCGGATGCAAGAGATGATCGTACCAGCCGTAGACCGGCGCCGACCTCTCATCGACATAATAAAACGGTACGAAGCGGTTCTCGAGCAGCCAGACCAGGTGAGGACTGGTGATCAGAAACGCCAGCGCGATACCGAGCCACGGACCGGGCGTCCGCCAGACGCCGCGCGCCTCGCGGTCGAAGATGAGAAAGAGCGCATAGGGCGCGGCCAGCACCACCACGAAATATTTGGCCCAGAGCGCGCCGCCGAAAGCCACGCCGAGCAGCAGCCAGTAGCGAAGTTGCCGGCGCTTGAGCACGGCATGGAGCGCGTAGCCGGCGAGCGCCCAGAACGGCAGTTGGATGACGTCGTGATTGAACTTGACCGCCGTGTACTGGAAGTAATGCAACCCGTCGATGATCAGGATGGCGACCAGCGCACGAGTCGGGCCGACCAGCGGGCGGGCCGTCGCCCAGACCAGGGCGAAGGCGATGCCGACAATGATTTCGGCCAGGGCATAATAGGCGATGTCGGCGCCAAACAGCCGGTACGTGATCTCGACCAGCCACCACGGCAGCGGCGGCAGCTTGTCGGAGCCGAGCACCCATTCGCGGCCGTAGGTGAGCGCCTCGATCAGATCGAGCGGCAGATTGGCATAAAGCAGCGTCGGCAACGCCGTCCACACCGCGAAATGGATGCCGAGGAACGCGCAGAACGCCGAACCCGGTCGGCGTTCAATCCAGCCGATCAGCCCGCATCTGGTCGTCGACGGCGGCGACGACGTCAAAATCGCGGCCGAACTAGGCGTGTCGGTCATCAAGCGGCCCAATCCCCGTACCATGTCAAAACGGAGGCTGTAGGGGTAGATAACAATGCACCCTCATAGAACCATAGCGCGGGCGCCGTCTCGATTCGGTGGATTGGCCGGAACCGGCGGCATGATCCCGCTTGTGGATGGACACGCGCCCGCGCGCAATAGAAAGTAACTGTACGGCGAATCGGTGTGGTTCGCACCGCCTGCGGCAAGGCCAAGGGAGTTCGGCATGGTCCGCGTTAGCGCGATGTTCATCGCCGGCTGCATGGTGCTCATCGCCGCTTCGCTGGGTATCGTCGCCTATCTTCGCATAGGCCTGACCGGGGCGGAATCGGCCTTGATCGCGCTCGGCGTGCTGACCGCGCTTGCGGTCTATAACGCCGTTGTGGCGCGCCTGCGCGATCGCGCCGAGGCGAGCGGTCAGATTTCCGCCCTGTCGCGCAATTCCGGCGATCTGGCGCGCCAGATTGGCGAAGTCGGGCTGCGGCTCAACGCCATGGACAAGAAGATCGAACAGGTACTCGAGCGATCCCTGGCAGCGGCCGAGCCGCTCGCCATCGAAGTCGAGGAACTCTCCGGTCTGGTGAGAGAACTCGCGGATTCGGTCGCGGCCCATGAAGTAGCGCTTGGCGGCGACCGCGCCAAATCGCACGGGAACGAGAATACCGTCGTCGCGAGCGCGCCTGTGGCGGCGATACCCGGCGACGCGGGCGTGGCGCCGATGGCGGCACCCTCCACGCCCCCGGCTGCGCCGTCGGTGGCTGCGCCGTCCATGGAGGGCGCTTCCACCAAAGGAGCGTCCGTCGGTGGAGCTTCCGCGGACAATGCGTCCACCGCTGTGACGGCGCCGGCTGCCCCGCCGGCAACGCCTCCCGCAGCAGCCGAGCCGCCGATTGCGGCCTTCAACGGCCTCGACCGCGACGGCATCATTGCCACGATCCGCACTGCCGTGGAGTCCGGCAAGATCGACGTCTATCTGCAGCCACTCGTGATGCTGCCGCAACGCAAGGTGCGCTTTTACGAGGCCTTGTCTCGGCTCAAGGCCGAAAACGGCGACGTGGTCGCGGCGGCGAATTTTCTCAGATATTCCGAAGCCGGCTCGCTGATGCCGAAACTGGACCATCTCATGGCGCGGCGGTGCGTGCAGGTGGTCCGGCGGCTGCTGCTTAAAAACCGCGATATCGGCGTTTTTTGCAACCTGTCGAGCGCCACCTTGACCGACGCCGCCTTCCCGCAATTTCTCGAGTACCTGGAGGCCAATCGGGCGATCGCAGCTTCGCTGGTCCTCGAGTTCACCCAGAGCGCGGTCCGAGCCATGGGGCCAATCGAGCACGAAAGCCTGGCGGCGCTGAGCGAGCGTGGCTTCCGCTTTTCCATGGACAATCTCAGCGACCTTCGCGTCGAGCCGCGCGAATTGAGCGAGCGGGGATTCCGCTTCATCAAGACCTCGGCGGCGCTGCTGCTCAACCGCGTCGGCAGCGTTTCCACCGACATCCATCCGGCCGATCTTTCCGACTTGCTTGCGCGTTTCGGTATCGATCTGGTTGCCGATCGGATCGAGAATGAAAATACCGTGGTGGATCTGCTCGATTACGATGTCCGCTTCGGACAGGGCTTTTTGTTCGCGCCGCCGCGGCCGGTACGTCCCGAAGCACTGGGCGGCGCAATCAGCGAAACGGATCAGGGTCGCGGCAAGACCAGCCCCGCAGAGCCGCCTGACGGCGCCAGTCCCCTCGCCCCAGCCGCAATCGCGGCGAGCCAATCGGCGGTTGGCGACGGGCGCAAGCCGCTCGCGCAGCTTCTTCGTGCCGGCGCGGCGCGGAGCTGACACGAAGGTGACCGTCGGCGTGAGGCGCGAAGCGACGAAGCCGGTCAGATCGACAGGCGAGCGAACCCGGACGGCTCGCGCAACGCACGCGTTGCGATGACCGGCGACAACGCCCCTTCATCGTCAACCGGCGTGCCGCTCATCGAACGATTTGCGCCGCTTGCCGATCATTATGACGTGTTGTTCTGCGACGTCTGGGGCGTCCTGCATAACGGCATTGCTGCCTTCACCGAGGCCTGCGCGGCGCTGAGACGTTTTCGCGAGCGCGGCGGCACGGCGATCCTGATCACCAATGCGCCGCGGCCTGGTGCCGCCGTGCGACGCATCCTCGACCGGCTCGCGGTGCCGCACGAGGCCTACGACGCCATCGTCAGTTCCGGCGATGTGACGCGCAGCCTGGTCGAGGCGAGGCTGCGCCAGCGCGTATTCCACCTCGGTCCACAGCGCGACCTGCCGATTTTCGCCGGGCTCGACGTGGCGTTCGCTCCGCTCGAAACGGCCGACTACGTCGTCTGTTCGGGCCTGTTCGACGATACCACCGAGACGCCCGACAGCTACCGCGGGATGCTCGGCCAGATGCGCGCCCGGTCGCTGCTGATGGTCTGCGCCAATCCGGATGTCGTGGTCGAACGCGGCGACGCGCTGGTCTATTGCGCCGGCGCGCTGGCCGACGCGTATGCAGCGCTGGGCGGACAGGTGGTCTATTGCGGCAAGCCGCACGCCCCGATCTATGAGACGGCGCTGGCCAGGGCCGCTTCCTTGCGCGGCGGCACGCCGCCGCCGCTGCCGCGCGTGCTGGCGATCGGCGATTCGGTACGCACCGACCTCAGAGGCGCAGCCGCATTCGGGCTCGATTGCGTGTTCGTCACCTCGGCCCTTCATGCCGAACAATACGGCTCGCGCGAGGCCCCCGATGTCGACGCCTTGAATGCGATGTTCAGTGCCGCCGCCGTGGCGCCGAAGGCGATCCTGCGCGGGCTCGTCTGGTGAGACCCATAAGCGCAGGCGTTACGGGGCGGCCTCGGTATTCTCGGCGAATACCGCCTCGATCTTGGCTTTCAGCGTCTGCGCATTGAACGGCTTGACGATGTAGTTGTTCACACCGGCCTTCTTGGCCGCGATCACGTTCTCGGTCTTGGACTCGGCCGTAACCATGATGAACGGCGTTTCGCCGAGGCCGGGATCGGCCCGCACCTGCTGCAGCAGGTCGTAGCCGGTCATCGGCTCCATGTTCCAATCGGAGATGACGAGACCGTAGCGCCTGGAGCGCATCTTGGTGAGCGCCGAGGCGCCGTCGTTGGCTTCATCAACATCGGCGAAGCCGAGCTGCCGCAACAGATTGCGAATGATGCGGATCATGGTGCGGTAGTCGTCGACCACGAGCACCGGCATTGACGGATCGACAGCCATGACATTCGCCCCCTGGCGCGCGTTGGGCCAATCGACGCGGATCGAAAAACCCGGGTCAAAGGCGATCTTGATCGCCGATCGTGATCGCGGCAGGAGCCCTCCCCCCGAGCGGTCCTGCCGGATAGCCGCTAAAATTAGCATCGCGGTTTGAAGATCGGGTTAATTGCGATAAGGGCGGCGCCGCAACTCGGCTTCCAGCGGCTGACTTGACTCGGTGGCTGTCGCGACGGCACCTACGGGCGTAGCACATTATTAACCATTGCCGGCCGATGGCAGCAAAAAGCTTTCTCGTCGTGCGCGACGGCGCGGGGGACGATGCCTTGCGCGGCGCGGTCGTCGCCGTCGGCAATTTCGACGGCGTGCATCGCGGCCACAAGGTGGTCATCTCGACTGCGATTGAGCGTGCCCGCCGCCTGCAAAGGCCGGCAGCGGCGCTGACATTCGAACCGCATCCGCGCGACTTTTTCAATCCAGGTGACAAACTGTTCCGACTGACCGACGAAACCGCCAAGCTGCGGCTATTGGCCTCGACCGGGCTCGATGGCGCCATCGTGCTGACGTTCGATGCCGCCCTTGCCGGACTCACTGCGCAACAGTTTGTCCGCCGCATCCTGGTCGAGCGGCTTGCCGTGAGCGGGGCGGTCATCGGCTTCAACTTTCACTTCGGCATGAGTCGCTCCGGCTCTCCCGAGTTCCTGCAGATGGAGGGAAAAAAGTACGGATTCGCCGTCGATGTGGTGCCTCCGTTCGAAGACAACGGCCGTCCCGTCGCCTCGGGCCCGATCCGCGCCGCGCTTGCCGCCGGCAGGGTCGACGAGGCGGCCGAATATCTGGGTTATCCATGGTTCGTGAGCGGGCCTGTGATCCATGGCGATCGGCGCGGCCGCGAACTCGGCTTTCCGACCGCGAACCTGCGGCTCGATCCGTCCTGCGGCCTGCGCCACGGCATTTACGCGGTGCGCGCCGACCTCGGCGGCAGCCGCTACGACGGCGTGGCGAGCTTCGGCCGCCGGCCGATGTTTGACAGCGGCGCCGTGCTGCTCGAGGTCTTTCTGTTCGATTTTTCGGGCGATCTCTACGGACGCTGCATCGATATCGCCTTCCTCGCCTGGCTGCGCGAGGAGACGATGTTCGCCTCGCTCGACGATCTGGTGCGGCAGATGCACGAGGACGTCCGTCGCGCGCGCGAAAGCCTGGCGCGATCGGGGGATGCTTTCCCGCCCATCGAGTCCGGCTAGCGGCGCGACATCTCAGGCTTCAATTTGTTCGTGAAAGGCGTTCGGGTGGTGGCGCGGCCGAGACTCATGGCTTACTCTGTCCGGGCTTCTTGCGTGCTTCTTCGGAGCGCTTCTGGAGTTCCTGCTGTAGCTTGTCCTGCTGCTCCTTGAAGACCTTCGGATCGGTCGGCGGCCCATCATAAGCCTTGGCGAAGTCGGCAAGCGGCAGCGGCACGGTGAGCGGCTGACCGTCGACCTTGATGGCCTGAATGTAGAGACTCTTGCCCTTCTTCAGATTGTTCACGGTCTCTGGCGTGATGGCGTAATCGGCCATGCAACCGGCCGGGACGCAGAAGGCGAACGGCGCGGTCATCGGCTGGTTCTGGTCGATCAGCACCCGGCTGCCCTTGGCGAGCGCCATGCCGAGCGGTACAGTGACGCGGAATATCTTTTTCGGCTCGCCTTCCGGCTCGATCAACACCGCCGAGGCCACCAGCACGCCGGATTCGATGCGCGCGTCCTTGCCGGTGAAGCAGACTTTCTTTCCGGCCGTCTCGTTGCCGGTCAGGCAGAACTTGGTCCATGGCGAATAAATCAGCTGCACGCCGCCTTGCTGCCCCAACACCAATTGAGGGAGTGCGACAACCGCTGCAACGGCGATAACGAGCTTGAGCTTCATGGCGCCCTCTTTTGGAAGAAATCGCAATTTGAAAGAAACACCGCGATATTAGCTTTGTTGTTGCGGCTCTCACAAGATGGCGGCGGCCGGACTTTATGCCAACTGTATGCCAACTGTGACAATTGATGAATTTAAGAACCGCAGACGCTTTTGGAAATACGAAGGCTCGAACGTTGCGCGAGTGGCTGGTCGGTAGCGTTGCTTCTGCAATTTCATCAGAAATGTTGCGTTCCAATAATGGGGCGATTGGCACTTATCGACTGATCTCAACTGTTGGCCAATGGAGCACGTTCGGGTCCGAGTCCATGAATACCCGCAGATGCTGTTCCGGGGGGGATTTCACAAAGAGGGCTTCACGGCCTTGCTTGAAATCCGCCCAGCGAGCATGGCGACACAATCCGAGATCGATAACGTCTTTAGACGCTTGCTGCACGCGATCAACGCAACGAACATAACCGAGATAGTGCCTTATGATTGACGGTCCGGCCTCGACGCGAGGCCCGATCCGCGCGGCGCTTGCCGCCGGCAGGGTCGACGAGGCGGCCGAATATCTGGGTTATCCATGGTTCGTGAGCGGGCTGGTGCGGCAGATGCACGAGGACGTCCGTCTCGCGCGCGAAAGCCTGGCGCGATCGGGTGACGCTTTCCCGCCCATCGAGTCCGGCTAGCGGCGCGACATCTCAGGCTTCGAGCTGGTGGATCGTGCGGTTGGCGGTGCGCAACCGTGCGCTCAGTTCGCGGCCGATCGCGGCCATGAACAAAATGGCGGCCGACGGCGATGTCTCGGCGAGAGCCACGTAATCGGCCCGGCTCATGGCGTAACAGACCAGTTCGCTGTCGGCGACGATCGTCGCCGAGCGCGGCCCCCGATCGAGAATGGCGAGTTCGCCGAACAATGTGCCGGGAGCGAACGTGGCCAGGCGGATATTGGCGGCGTTCGGCCGCTGCAGATAAGCGCTGGCGGTACCCTTGATGACGATCAGCACCTCGTCGCCGGGATCGCCCTCGCGAAACACCAGCGCGCCGGCGGCATAGCTCTTGCGGCGCATTTGCGCGGCGATCGCCTTGATATCGGCCGCCTCGCATCCGGCGAACAGGCTCAGTCCCGCCGGCGCGAGGTCGGTCTCGCCGACCTGCGACCGGGCTCGCAGCAGATCGTCCTCCGCCCGCTCGATGGCGCGGTCGACGTCGGGAAAAAGGTTGGCGGAGTCGAGGGCGGCGAGCGCGCCAAATTCGGCAAGGCGCGCCAAGACGGTTGTCTGTTGGCCGACCGCGAGCAACAGGCTCATGTTCCGGCGAAGAAGATCGGACCTGATGTCGAGCAGAATGCCGGTGCCGGTGCTGTCGATCTCGGTGAGCCGCCGCAAATCGAGAATCGCGCAGGTAATCCCCTGCGCGAGCTTGGATTCGATCTCCCTGGCGACGGTCTCGCCGGTGCCGAAGAACAGCGCCCCCTGCAACTCGATGACCAGGACCGCGCTGCCGGCGTGCTCGAGAAACGCGCGCTCGGCGGCGGTGCGCGACTTGCGCGAATGGATGGCATCGCAGCGGTAGCTTCGCCGCACGATCGAACGGCTCATGTGGAACACGAACAGCGCCACCGCAATGGCAACGCCGATGAACACCGCCTCGACGATGTTGAGTACGATGGACAGCACCGCAACCACGATCACGACGACAAGATCGGCGACGGTGCTGATGCGCAGCGAACGCGGGGCGCTGCGCATGCGGCCAAGAAGGCGCAGGCTCCACACGTCGAAATGCTGAACGGCGATCACCATGATCACCGCCGACAGCGCGACCCGCGGCATGTATCCGAGCCAGCGGAACAGAAACAGGCTGGAGACCAGCAGAGCCGCCGAATTGACCAGCACCGAAAGCCGCGAGCGGCCGCCGAAACCGCGATTGGAGACGCTGGCGCCGATATTGATGCCGCTGGTGATGCCGCCGAAGCAGGCCGAGGCGACATTGGCCAGGCCTAATCGCAGCAGGATGCGATTGCTGTCGCGGCGCGGCTCCCCGGGCGCAGTCGCGAGCTTGCTGCACAGCAAGGCGTCGATCGAAGCGATGATCGCCAGCGCCAGGGCGCCGCCGACGATGGTCGGCGCAAAAGCGACGAGGTTGCCGCCCTCGGCCAAGTGGACAAAGTATGGCCACGCCGTCGGTTCGAGCCCCGGGTGGGACGAACTCGTCATCACCGGCCCGAGCAGCGCGTGCAGGCCCACGAGCTGGCAGAGGTAATAAAGACCGCAGCCGAACAGGATGCCGGTCAGCATCGGCGGCACCTTGGGCACAAGCTTGCGTCCATTCCACATCACCGCGAAGGTGAGCGCGGCGATGATGACGCTCAACGGCTTGATCGAGGCCCAATGCGCCGGCACCTGCGTGAACGACACGTTCTGGTCGAAGCCGCAGATATTGCCGAGCTGAACAAGAAACAGCAGCAGCGCAGCGGCATTCTGAAAGCCCGCCATCACCGGCTGCGGCGCAAACTTGATCAGCGTTCCGAGCTTCACCAGGCCGAACAGGGCCTCGAAAGCGCCGCCCAACAGCACGATCGAGAACACCACGGCAAGGATCAGCGGGATACCGCCCGAGGCGATCTGCGGCGCGCCCGAATGAACCAGTCCATAGGTGAGGACGCCGAGGAAGAACGAACTGGTCACCCGCGGGGCGTAGACGGTGGTGGTCGGGTCGCCGAGCACCACGCAGGCGAAGCCGACGACCAGCGCGGTGATCAGGCCGGCAAGCGCGCCGGCACCGAAATAGCTGTCGCCGAACGAGGCGAAGGCGAACATTCCGTAGCCCATGGCAAGCGGAATGGCGACCGCTGCGGAAACGAGGCCGCCGGTCAGTTCGCCGGTGAGTCCTGTCGGTCTGTCCATCCCCCGCCGCCCCGCTGGGATTGGGTACTCTGCTGGGATTGGTGCTCTACTGTATATCGAAGCCGCAACCTCGCGCCATCGGCGATCGACGCAACCGCATCCGCCCCGCGTCCGCCGCCGGCGTTGCAGCGCAACGGCGGTTCCACGTCACGCGGGGATTTTCCATTCAGAAGTGCTATCATGCCTCGCCCAACGCCGGCTGCCATCATGAGTGAAAGTTCCAAGATCGCCGACGAGCGGTTGAGCCATGCGCTGACGGCCTTCTTGCGTCAGGAAGTGCAGGCGCCGGCCAGCGCGGTGACCGACTTTCTCGAGATGATCATCGAGGATGCGCGCGGATCGCAGCCCGAGCAGTTCCTGGACGATCTCAATCGCATGCGCAGCGCCAGTGTTCAGCTCAATGCCTTCGTCAAGACTTTGATTGCGGATTCGTCCTCGCAGCGGCGCCGCGAGGAGGATTTCGAAGCCTTTCATCGCCGCCTGCGCCACGACCTGCGCACGCCGCTCAATGCGATCAAGGGCTATAGCGAATTGCTCATCGAGGACATGCCGGCTGGCGGCGCGGATCCGCTGCGAACCGACCTGACCAAGCTCAAGGAGTCGGCCGATCAACTGCTCGGGCAAATCGATGCCATGATGCGGTTGGCGCGGCAGGACGGCGGCATCGCCGAGGACCACGGCCGCACGGAACAATTCAATGTCGTCGCCGAGGCGCTGCGGACGCTGCAGCCGCTCGACAAGGCGCCTGCGGATGCGGCGAGGTCGAGCCACATTCTCGTCGTCGACGACAATGCCTCCAACCGCGACGTGCTCGAGCGCCGTTTGAGCCGCGAAGGCCACCGGGTCGCTACCGCGGTGAACGGAGAAGCCGGCCTGGAGCTTGCGGCCGCCGGCGATTTCGATCTCATTCTGCTCGATCTGATCATGCCGCGGATGAGCGGCTTCGAAGTGCTCCGCCGCCTCAAGGCCAGCGAGCACACCCGGCACATCCCGGTGATCGTCATCTCGGCGCTCGACGAGATCGACAGCGCGGTGCGTTGCATCGAAGCCGGCGCAGAGGATTACCTGACAAAGCCGTTCAATCCGGTCCTGCTGCGCGCGCGGATCGCCGCATCGCTGGAAAGAAAGTGGTTGCGCGACCGGGAAAAGAAATTCGTCGTCGACCTGGAAGATGAAAAAGGCCGTTATGAGGGTCTGCTCCTGAATATCCTGCCGCGGCCGATCGTCGAGCGCATGCGAAACGGCGAAGCGGTGATCGCCGACCACATTGCCGAGGCGACGATCCTATTTTGCGATGTCGTGGGCTTCACCGCGCTCAGCCATGAACTGCCGCCCACGCGCACGATCGAGTTTCTCGGCGCCACATTTTCCGCCTTCGATCGTCTGGTCGCCGAACTGAAAGTCGAGAAGATCAAGACCATAGGCGACGCCTATATGGTCGCTGCGGGCGTCCCCGAGGCGCAGCCGGACCACGCCGAGCGCATCACCGTGCTCGCCCCGCGCATGCTCAATGCCGTCCGCGCCGTCGGCAAGGAGCACAAATTGAAGCTGGAGGCGCGTGTCGGCATTCACACCGGCCCGATCATCGCCGGCGTCATCAGCACGCACAAGTTCGTCTACGATGTCTGGGGCGACACCGTGAATACGGCGAGCCGAATGGAATCCCACTCGCTGCCGGGCCGCATCCAGCTTTCGGCCGCCACGCGTAAGGCGCTGGGCGACCGGTTCAAGGTGGAGCGGCGCGGCATCATCGAGGTCAAGGGAAAGGGCAAGATGGAAACCTTCTTCTTGAAGGTGCCATGAGCGGTACGCCGCTTGACGTGCGCCTGGAGCGTCCGCGAATGCGGTGCCGTTCGGCTGCGGGTCCGGGCGAAGCGACCGATCGCCCAGACGACGGCGTTAATTGAGCAGCATGTCCGAACTCGACGCCCTCGTCATCGGGGCCGGCCACAACGGGCTGGTCTGCGCCGCCTATCTGGGTTTGGCCGGCTTGCGCGTGCGGGTGCTCGAGCGCCGCGCGATCGTCGGCGGGGCCTGCGTGACCGAGGAATTCCATCCCGGTTTCCGCAACTCGACCGCGGCCTACACGGTCAGCCTGCTGCAGCCGAAGGTCATCCGCGACCTGAAACTGCAGGCGCACGGATTGCGCATCGTCGAGCGCCGCGCGCAGAATTTTCTGCCGCTGCCGGACGGCCGCTACCTGCTCACCGGCGACGGCCGTACCGAAGGCGAAATCGCCAAGTTCAACACCCGCGACGCGGCGCGCTATCTGGCCTACCAGGCCGAGATGAGCCGCATCGCGTCGGTGCTGCGCGGTCTCGTGCTCAAGGCGCCGCCCAACCTGCTTCTGGGGAATTTCAGCCGCACGCTGGGTGAACTCGGCAAGCTGGCGGCGGTCGGCACGCGGCTATGGCGAGCCGAGAGCTTCAAATCAGCATTCAATCTGTTCAGCACGTCGGCTGGCGAAATGCTCGACCGCTGGTTCGAGTCCGATCCGATCAAGGCCGTGCTCGGCTTCGACGCGGTGGTCGGCAACCTCGCCAGCCCCTATGGCGCCGGCTCGGCCTACGTGCTGCTGCACCACACGTTCGGGGAAGTGAACGGCAAGCAAGGCGTCTGGGGGCACGCGATCGGCGGCATGGGCGCGATCACGCAGGCCATGGCAAAAGCCGCGCGCGAACATGGCGCGCGCATCGACGTGGCCTCGCCGGTTCGCGAAGTGATCGTCGAAGGCGGCCGCGCCACCGGCGTCCTGCTTGAGGACGGAACGGCGGTGAAAGCGCGCGCCGTCATCGCCAACGTCAATCCGCTCCATCTCTTTCGCGATCTCGTGCCGCAACAGGCGGTTCCGGCAGCCGCAGCGGCGCGCATGAAGAAGTGGAAGGCAGGCTCCGGCACGTTTCGCATGAATCTCGCATTGTCCAGGCTGCCGGACTTTTCGGCGCTGCCGGGTGCGGGAGATCACCTCACCGCAGGCATCATTCTGGCGCCGAGCCTTTCGTACATGGACGCGGCCTATCGCGACTGCGTCAGCAACGGCTTCAGCCGCAAGCCGATCATCGAGATGGTGATTCCGTCAACGCTCGACGACAGTCTGGCGCCGCCCGGCGCCCATGTGGCGAGCCTGTTCTGCCAGCACGTCGCGCCGCACTTGCCCGACGGCGTTTCCTGGGAGGACCGCCGCGAGTCGATCGCCGACTTGATGATCGACACCGTGGACGCCTGGGCGCCGGGCTTCAAGGCGAGCGTGATCGCGCGGCAAAGCCTTTCGCCGCTCGATCTGGAGCGCATTTTCGGCTTGCCCAACGGCGATATTTTTCACGGCGCGCTCACCCTCGACCAGCTTTTCTCGGCGCGTCCGATGCTCGGATTTGCCGATTACCGCATGCCGATCCCCGGGCTCTACCTGTGCGGCGCGGGCGCTCATCCGGGTGGCGGCGTCACCGGCGCGCCGGGACACAACGCGGCGCAGGCGGTGATCGTCGATTTGCGACGCGCTGTCGGGCGGCCTTCGCACTTAGCTGGGGATAGCGGGTGACAACGCCCGAATCCGAGGCTAATCGCGTTTTATGTCGCGCTTCTTTCGCATCGGCAGGTCGAAGACCGGGCTGGGACTGTTCGCTGTCAAACCGATCAAGCGCGGCGCTTACATCGCGACCTATCGCGGCCGCCGCATCACGACCGAGGAAGCCGACCGGCGCGAGGCGCGCGGCGCGCGCTACATGTTCGAGCTTACCAGCAAATGGACCATCGACGGCTCGCCGCGCTGGAACGTGGCGCGCTATATCAATCATTCCTGCAGGCCGAACGCGAAACCGGTCGGGCGTAACGGCGGCATCGTCATCGTGGCGGCGCGCCGGATCGAACCGGAGGAAGAAATCACCTACAGTTACGGCAAGGAATATCTGGAGTATTTTCTGCAGAACGGCGGCTGCAAATGCGCCGCCTGCCGCCGCAAGCGGGCTGCGCGCCGCAAAAGGCTCAGAATGGCGCGCAGGAGCAAGGCCAACGGCAAGGCCAAGGCCAACGGCAAGGCCAAGGCCAACGGCAAGACCAAGACATAGTCCGCCGGCGATGCGAGAGTGGCCGGCGCCATCGTTGGGCGGCCAGCACCGCAGAGATCATTTGCCGCCCTCGCGCTTGTCGTGATCGCGCGATTCGCGAGCCCATTGCGCGGCCAGAATGCCGAGCAAGGCGAACGGCACCAGCCGCTGCCAGCCGAGCGTACGGCCAAGCTGTACGACGCTCGACAGCAATTTCGGATCGAGCAGCCAGGAGCCGGCGTGGGCATGAGCCGCACGTTCGAGAACTGCGCGCCGTTTTGCTGCGCGGCGCACAAGGAGCGCCGTCAACGCGGCGATGGCGGTGACCAGCAAGAAGAAACCGGCGGCGACCAGCGCGCCAAATACCGGCCCGAACTCCCGGGTCAGCCACACGTAGCCGGCAACACAGAAAAACGAGAAGGCCGTGAGCGCCGCAAGCGCGGCAATGACCAGCCAGACGATCAGTCCCGTAGTGACGCCGCTCTTGGCCTGAACCGCGAGCGTGGCTTCCCGTATCAGGCCCTTGATCATGGAAGCCTCGCCAGGCGCTTGAGCTTGCCGGCCAGCGTTGCCAACTCACCCTCGCCCAGTCACCCTCGCCCAGTCGCCCTCGTCAAATCATCGTCGCCAAATCATCGTCGCCAAATCATCGTCGCCAAGTCGCACCCAGCAGAACGCCCAACCCGACCGCCAACGCCAAGGTAGTATAGGGACGGGTCTTGATGGACTCGTCAATGGCATCGACGAAGTTGTCGGAGATTTCGCGGACCGCGTCGACCGCCTCTTGGCCTTTGACTTGTGCGTCCGACACTACCCCGTCCATGCTCGTCTTCGCCCGCGTCCAGGCGGCATTGCCCCTTGTGGAAACGATGCCGCTGATCTCTTCCGCGAGCCGCGCAAGATCATCGCGCAAGGCCTGCAAATCCTTCTGGATGGCGCTCGATGCGTCGGCAGCCGCTGCGGTCGTGTCGCGAACAGCCTCGCGGGCACCCTCGGAAATGTCAGAGGCAGTATCCATGCCATCTCTCCTTGGCCATCTCTCCTTGGCCATCTCTCCTTGGCCATCTCTCCTTGGCCATCTCTCCTTGGCCATCTCTCCTTGGCCATCTCTCCTTGGCCATCTCTCCTTGGGAGCCTTGCCGAGTTGTCCCTTCAAGTAGGAAAAGACCGGAAAAGTTCCCTCGACATTAGCAAGCCGGGCAAGCTCTGTTCAATCAGGCAGCCTGATTTCATCGTGGGGAAACAAATGATTGAAGATGACGAGACCGATGATTGAGAGCGGAACGGCGAGAAAGGCGCCGACCGGACCCCACATCCAGGTCCAGAACGCCAGCGCCAGGACCACGATAAGCGGATTTAGCGTCATCCGCCGGCCAATGATGGTCGGCGTGATGAAGTGTCCTTCCAAGGTGCACAGAACGAGCAGGCCGGCCGGCGCCAGCAGCGCGTGCCCGAGCGATGCGAAGCTTACCAAGCCGACGCCGAACAGGATCACCACCATGAGGGCCGGGCCGACATAGGGCACATAGTTCAGCAGCGCCGCCAGCAAGCCGAAAATCGCCGGATCCGGCAGCCCGACGATCCAGGCGCCGATGCCCACAAGCGTCCCGAGTGCGGCATTGATGACGGTCACGACCGTGAGATAGCCGGCCAAGTTCTTTTCGATGTCGTTGACGATCCGCAGAAAACGCAGCCTGGCTTCCTGCTGGGAGAACATGAGCACCAGCCGGCTGCGCAGGCTGATCTGACCGACGAGAAAGAAGAGCAGCGTGCCGAAGAACAGCAGCACCTCGCCGACGGCCGGAGTGGCAAAGGCGACGACCGGCAGCACGACGTCGCGGGCTGCCGGCGCGGGCGCGGCGGCAGCGCCCGCGGGCCCGAACAGCGCGCTCCGCAATTGGCGAAAGGCGGCGAGCGGCGGATCGAGCACGGCAAGCTTCTGCTTGATCGAGGCGCCGATTTCGGGAGCCCGCCCGATCCATTCGCTCACCGGGCCGGCGATGGCGGTCGCCGCCAAGGCGAGCGCTCCGACCGCGAGCGTCACGATGAGGATGGCGCTGATCCACGGCGAAATGCCGTGCTTGGAGCCAACCTTGATCAGGGGTCCGAGCGTCAGCGCCACCACCGCCGCAATCAGGATCGGGAGCAGGATCTCGCGGCCGATATAGAAGAAACCGCCGAGCAGCAGCAGGAAAATGCCGATATTGGCGGCCTGGGTGGCCGACGCCCAGATCGAGCCGACGCTGGCGACCGGCTGCGGGTCGCTGATGATGAGAGCGTGGCGGGCTTCCCGGCTGGCGCGGATGTATTCCACGAAGGCCTCCGGCGCGCTCGCTGTGGCCGCCCTTGAACCCGCGGGCTAACGCCAGGTGCAGCCGCCCAGTTCCGCGGCGCGTCCACCATCGTGCGCCCTTTTCGCACCGCCATCGGCTTGTTAGAAGGCGGCCCATGAACGAGACGCTTGCCAAGGCCCGCAACTACAGCGAGACGCTGTTCTTGCCGAAAACCGATTTCCCGATGCGCGCCGGCCTGCCCCAGCAGGAACCGAAAATTCTCGCGCGCTGGACGGAAATCGGCCTCTACCGGCGGCTGCGCGAGGCCGGCAAGGGACGCGCGAAGTTCGTGCTGCACGACGGGCCGCCCTACGCCAACGGCAACATCCATATCGGCCACGCGCTCAACAAGATCCTCAAGGATGTGGTGACGAAGAGCCAGCAGATGCTCGGCTTCGATTCCGACTACGTGCCCGGCTGGGACTGCCACGGTCTGCCGATCGAATGGAAGATCGAGGAGGATAATTACCGCGCCAAGGGCAGGACGAAGCCGGATTTTTCCCTCGCCACGGCGCTCGTGGAATTTCGCAAGGAATGCCGCGCCTTCGCCGAGCACTGGATCAAGGTGCAGCGGGAGGAGTTCGAGCGGCTCGGCGTGGTTGGCGACTGGGACCATCCCTACACCACGATGGCCTACGCCGCCGAGGCGCAGATCGCGCGCGAGCTGATGAAGTTCGCCGCCGAGGGCATCCTCTATCGCGGCAGTAAGCCGGTGATGTGGTCGGTGGTGGAGAAGACGGCGCTCGCCGAGGCCGAGGTCGAGTACGAGGACTACGTCTCCGATCAGGTATGGGTGAAGTTTCCGGTTATTGCGGCAGCGGCGAATGAAAATCTGAGGATGCTGCAGTCGGCTTCTGTCCTGATCTGGACGACGACGCCGTGGACCATTCCCGGCAATCGCGCGATCAGCTACTCGCCCAAGATCAGCTATGGCCTTTACGAGATCACCGACGCTCCCGAAGACAATTGGGCGAAGGTCGGCGAGAAATTCATTCTCGCCGAAAAACTCGCGCTTGAGGTCTTGCGGCAGGCGCGCGTTACCGCCTTCAGGCAGATTGCCATCCTGCCGGTCGGATGGCCCGGCGCTATCACCTGCCGTCATCCGCTCCAGGGTTTGGGCGGCGACTATGACTTTGTCGTGCCGCTATTGCCCGGCGACCACGTCACCGAGGATACCGGCACCGGCTTCGTGCATACCGCGCCGGGCCACGGCCGCGAGGACTTCGATGTTTGGACGGCGCACAAGGCCGAGCTGGAAGCGCGCGGCATCAACACCACGATCCCTTATACGGTCGATGCCGACGGCCGCTTCACCGACCAGGCGCCGGGCTTTGCCGGCAAGCGCGTATTGACCGAAAAGGGCGATCGCGGCGACGCCAACGAGGCGGTGATCAAGGCGTTGATCGACGCCGGCATGCTGATCGCGCGCGGCAAACTCAAGCATCAATACCCGCATTCGTGGCGTTCAAAGAAGCCGGTGATCTTCCGCAACACGCCGCAATGGTTCATCGCGATGGACACGCCGATCGAGTGGCCGCCGAAGCAAGGGCTCACGCTCCGGCAACGCGCCCGCGAGGCGATCGGCGCGACGCGCTGGGTTCCGCCGCAGGGCGAGAACCGCATTGCCGGGATGATCGCAACGCGTCCCGACTGGGTGATCTCGCGCCAGCGCGCCTGGGGCGTGCCGATCACACTCTTCGTCACGGAAAGGGCGGACGGCTCGGTGGACATCCTCGATGATGCGGAAGTCAACGTGCGCATCATCGAGGCCTTCGAGGCCGAGGGAGCCGACGCCTGGTACAATCCGGGCGCCCGCGAACGCCTTTTAGGCAAGCGCGCCAACGAAGGCTGGCAAAAGGTCGACGACATTCTCGATGTCTGGTTCGACTCCGGCTCCACGCACGCCTTCGTTCTGGAGGACCCGAAACATTTCCCCGGCCTCGCCGGCATCAAACGCAAGGCGGACGGCGGGCCTGACACCGTGATGTATCTTGAAGGCTCCGATCAGCACCGCGGCTGGTTTCAATCTTCGCTTCTGGAAAGCTGCGGCACGCGCGGCCGCGCGCCGTTCGATGTGGTGCTCACCCATGGCTTCGTGCTCGACGAGGATGGGCGCAAAATGTCGAAATCCCTCGGCAACGTCACCGCGCCGCAGGACGTGATCAGGCAGTCGGGCGCCGACATCCTGCGCATGTGGGTGTGCGCCGCCGACTACGCCGACGATCTGCGTATCGGCGCGGAAATCCTCAAGACCACGGTCGATACCTACCGCAAGCTGCGCAACACGCTGCGGTGGATGCTCGGCAATCTCGCGCATTTTCATGTCGCCGAGCGCGTCGAGCCGGAGCGCATGCCGGAGCTTGAACGGCTGATGCTGCATCGGCTCGCCGAACTCCATCCGCTGATCCGCGCCGCTTATGCCGACTTCGACTACAAGCGCATTTTCGCTGCGCTCAACGCGTTCATGACCGTCGATCTCTCGGCATTCTATTTCGATATTCGCAAGGACGCGCTCTACTGCGACCCGTATTCGTCGGCAACGCGCAAAGCCTGTCTCACCGTGCTCGACCATCTGTTCCGCTGCACGGTGATCTGGCTCGCACCGATGCTTTGCTTCACCGCCGAGGAGGCGTGGCTTGCGCGCGATCCGAAGGCCGTCTCCGTGCACCTCGAAGCGTTCCCCGAGGTCCCCGCGGATTGGCGCGACGATGCGCTGGCCGACAAATGGCGCAAGCTGCGCGGCCTTCGCCGGGTCGTGACCGGCGCGCTCGAACTGGAGCGGGCGGCAAAGCGCATCGGCTCCTCGCTCGAAGCGGCTCCCGTCATCTACGTGGCGGATCAGGCGCTCTTTGCCGCCGCGGTGGACGTCGACCTCGCCGAACTGTGCATCACCTCGGCGGCGACCTTGGTGGAAGCGGAGGGGCCGTCATCGGCGTTCCGGCTCGACGACGTGCGCGGCGTCGCGGTCGAGCCGCAGCTTGCGCAAGGCCGCAAATGCGCGCGCTCCTGGAAAGTCAGCGAATCGGTCGGGCTCGATCCGCAATTTCCCGACGTGACGCCGCGCGATGCTCAGGCGTTGCGCGAATGGGAAGCCATGCGCAAGGCGACGGAGTAGAGGCGATCTTGACCGAGGTGGCGCCCGCCAAAGCCGGCCGCTCCTATCTGTGGGGGCCGTTGAGTGCCTTCGGGATTGGGGTGGCGGCGCTGATTTGCGCGATCGATCAGGCCGCCAAGGTCTGGCTCTTGGTCGTCATGCATCTGGGCAGCCACGGGCCGATCGTGCTTTCGCGCTTTGTCGAACTCGCGCTCACCTGGAACACCGGCATCAGCTATGGGCTGTTTCCGCAAAACGGCCCGGTCGGTCCCTGGGCTCTGCTGGCCTTCAAGATCGCCGCCGTCGCGTTCCTGTGGGTCTGGCTCGCGCGAGCGCCTTCAGGTCTCGCCGCACTGTCGCTCGGGCTGATCATTGGCGGGGCCGTTGGCAATGCCATCGATCGCTTGCACTGGCCGGGCGTCATGGATTTCGTGTTTCTTCACGTGGATCGCCCCGGCTTTCATTTCCACTGGTACGTCTTTAACCTCGCCGATGTGGCGATCGTGGCCGGCGTTATCGGTCTCCTCTGCGACTCGCTGCGCCCGGGTGGTGCCGCAAAAGCGCCCTGATCCGGGATAAAATTGGCAAGTGGGAAGTCTATCAAGGGCTTAGAGCCCTTTGGGAACGGTGCCGGACCGGCACCCCGGGGTGAGAAGCATGTGGCGGAAGCAGTTCGGCGGCCGCGAGAACCGGCCGCCCAGGCCGGCGCTGAAGGCCGCTTGCGGCGCCGCAGTCGCTGTTCTGATCGTCTGCATCGGTGCCACGACAGCGCGCGCCGGCGACAACGATATCATGAGCAACAACCCCTCCCTCTATGACGAGCTGTTGCAGGTGATCGGGGTCGAAGCGCCGCCAAACCCCGATTACAGCGAGCGTTCCCCGCTGGTGGTGCCACCGACGCGCGATTTGCCTCCGCCGGCGGCGGACCGGCCGCCCGCCGTAGCGGATTGGCCCAAAGATCCCGACATCGCGCGGCGTACCCAGGCCAAAGTCAAGGAAAAGCCGAAGCCCCATCCGGATTGGGCGATCAGCCTGGCCGCGCCACTGCGTCCTGACCAGCTCAACGATGTCGTCGGCGGCTCAGCGAGCGCCGCAGGCGGCGGCGGCAATGCGAGCGCCGACTATCCGGAACGCGATATAGACAACAAGATGAACATTTTCAGCTTCTTGAATCCCAACAAATCGAAATATGCGACGTTCACCGGCGAACCGGCACGCACCAGTCTGACGGATCCACCTCCGGGATACCTTACTCCGTCGCCCGATCAGCCGTACGGCATCGGACCCGATCAGAAGCGGTATAAGGTTCCGACTGTCGCCGACCGCGCCACGCTGTCGAGCGGCAGTGCCGAATCGCAGCAATAGTCGGCAACGCGTCTGCACCACTTCCCGCGCACCACAACGCGCCGTAACGACTGGCTTTCTCGCCGCGTTCCGAGCGAAGATTGCCGCGCGCGGTGTGGCAATCGGTTTTCAGGATATAATCCTCCGCTTTCGCGACGCATTGCGGCGTTGCGCAGGGGGCGGCGCCTGTCATGATCCGCGTCACGGCCAAGATCAGCATCGACGAAGGCGAGATCGCGGAGAAATTCATTCGCGCCTCCGGGCCTGGCGGGCAGAACGTCAACAAGCTCGCCAGCGCAGTGCAGTTGCGTTTCGACGTGCGCCATTCGCCGTCGCTGCCGCCGGAGGTCGCGGCGCGGCTGGAACGGCTTGCCGGCGCGCGGCTCACCGCCGACGGCGTCGTCGTCATCACCGCGCAACGCCACCGCGCGCAGGCGCGTAACCGGGCCGACGCGCTCGAACGCCTGGTCGATCTCATCCGGCGCGCCGCGATCCCCCCGGTGCCGCGCCGTCCGACCAGGCCGACCGCGGCCGCGCGGCTCCGCCGCATCGAAGCCAAGAAGCGCCGCGCCAAGCTCAAGGGCTTGCGCCGGGCGAGGCCGTCGATCGATTGAGCTGGTGGCTTTTCGCGCCCTCGTGGTCCGATTCCAACATTCGCATCCCGTCCGGACATGCCCGCGTGCGAATGTTGGAAATCAAAGGACCACGAGCAAGGATAAGTGCTCGTGTGGCGGTTCAGAAATCCGCATCATTCCCGCCGCGAGCTCGTCATGCGGATTTCTGAACCAAAACCATACGAGATCAATAAGCTGCCAGTGTCCTTCGATTCTGAAGTTCGCGGACTTCGGAACCGGGACACTAGCGGCTTGGCGGTAGCGAATGTCAAATCCGCTCCACTCGCGCGGGCCTTACGTCACCGCACGGATCACGCGCGCCACCTTATCGAACATGTCGCCGATCTGCGCTTCGCTCGCGATCAGCGGCGGACACAGCGCCAACGTATCGCCGGTGACGCGGATCATCAGATCTTCATCGCGGAAAGCCCGATCCATAGCGTCGTAGCCGCGCGCGCCGGCGGCGCCGGGACTGGGCGCGAGGTCGATCCCGGCGGTGAGCCCCACGGTGCGAATGTCGAGCACGCCCGGCAGCTCCCGCAACGTCATGGCGGCGTCGGCGAATAGCGGCTCGAGCGCGCGCGCCCGCTCAAACAATCTTTCCTCGCGATAGAGATCGAGCGCGGCAAGGCCGGCGGCGCAGGCCAGCGGATGCGCCGAATAGGTGTAACCGTGGAACAGTTCGATCATCCGCTCCGGCCCGCGCATGAAAGCGTCGTACACCCGCCGTCGCGCAATCACGCCGCCCATCGGTACGCTGCCGGAGGTCACGCCCTTGGCGAAGGTGAGGAGATCGGGCGTTACCCCATAGCGCTCGGCGGCGAACGCGTAGCCAAGCCGGCCGAAGCCGGTGATGACCTCGTCGAAGATCAACAAGATGCCGTGACGGTCGCAGATGCTGCGCAGCCGTTCCAGGTAACCCTTGGGCGGCGGCAATACTCCGGTCGAGCCCGCCATGGGCTCGACGATCACCGCGGCAATGGTCGAGGCATCGTGCAGCGCCACGATTCTCTCCAGGTCGTCGGCAAGATGCGCGCCCCATTCCGGCTCGCCCCTGGTGAAGGCCTGATGCTCGCGGCTATAGGTCGCTGGCAGATGATCGACACCGGCCAACAGCGTGCCGAAGGCTTTCCGATTGTTGACAATGCCGCCGACCGAAATGCCGCCGAAGCCGACGCCGTGATAACCGCGCTCGCGGCCGATCAGGCGCGTCCGCGTCCCCTCCCCGCGCACGTTGTGATACGCGAGCGCGATCTTGAGCGCGGTGTCGACCGCTTCCGAACCGGAATTGCAGAAAAACACCCGATCGAGGTCGGCCGGCGCCAGCGCGGCGATGCGACTCGCCAAGGCGAACGCGCCCGGATGGGCGAACTGGAAAGTCGGCGCGTAATCGAGCTGCTCTGCCTGGCGCGCAATTGCCGCAACAATCGGATCGCGATTATGCCCGGCATTGGTACACCAGAGCCCGGACGTGCCGTCGAGCACCGCGCGGCCGTCAGGCGCGTAGTAGTGCATGTCCCTGGCGCGTGCGATCAGCCGAGGATTGCGCTTGAACGCGCGGTTGGGCGTGAATGGCAGCCAAAACGAGGCGAGATCGTTTGGCACCGCGGCAGCGCCAGCCGGTGAGTTCGCCCTTACACTCGCACTCGCGTCTGCCATTTGCCCGCTCGCACGTGGTGGAGTTCGAGCGCCGCTAGTGTCCCGATTCCGAAGTTCGCATCATTATGCGGCACCCTCGTTTGCGAACTTCGGAATCGAAGGACACTAGCAACTTATTGATCTCGTGTGGCTTTGGTTCAGAACTCCGCATGACGAGGTTGCGGCAGGAATGATGCGGACTTCTGAACCGCCACACTAGCGCGTTCTGCTCTGGCAGAAAACGGCCCCCCGGGCGCCCGAACCGAGCCTTCGACTACAACTTTGCACGAAGCGCGCGTCTTTTCTTCTAGGTTGTAATTTTTATATATTACACTTTTTAATTGTGTGGCAATCTCCACGATATGGCCGATTCGGGAATCCACGTAGGTCAGGACTGTGCTCAGGAACGATCTGCCGACCCGCGCAGCGCCGGGCCGGCATGCGACAACGACCGGGCCGAGGATGAAAGTGCGCCCGTCGACGATGTTCAGCGGCAGCTCGGCCGCATCCTCGGCAGCGAGCGGTTCCGCTGCTCGCTGCGCCTGACGCGCTTTCTGAGTTTCGTGGTGGAGACTGCGCTCGCCGGCAAAGCCGACACCATCAAGGCCTACACCATCGCCGTCGAGGCGCTCGGCCGCGGTCAGGATTTCGACCCGCAGCACGATCCGATCGTGCGTGTCGAGGCGGGACGGCTGCGCAAGGCGCTCGCCTGCTATTATGCCGGAGCGGGGCAACGCGATCCGTTGCTCATAGAAATCCCGCGGGGCAGCTACGTTCCCCTTTTCAGGCGAACGGCTGCCCAACGCATCCCGTCCTCGACGCTCCACTGCAGCGGCGCGATGGCGGACGCCGCCGCTTTATTGTGGTCGGAAATTCTCAAGCGCAGGGCGGAGTGCGAAAGGCTGCGCCACGCGCTCGATCGGCAGGCCCGCGAATTGGTCGCGGAAATTGAGATGATGCGCCGCGCTCTCGATCGTTCCCGCGCGATGCGGCGCCGGCAGCACCTGCTCGACGCCATCCTCGCTCCGCTTCCTCTTGCGCCCGCGATGGCAATCGACGGCAAGGCGACCGCCGCGAGCGCAGGCGGAAATCGGCGACAGATCGGAAATGCTGGTAGCGACTGAGTTTGAAATCAGGCGACTTGAAATCAAGCGACTTGAAATCAGGCGACTTGGCGATATCCGTTTACGAAAGCCGAAATATACATCCCGAGCATGCCAAGGGCGAACCCGGCGGAAAACACATTGAGGCTGTGCAGCCGGTGCATTCCTGCCTGCCATGCGATGCCGTTGAGGACAGCGAGAACGATAACGACGCCGATCCCGTAGGCGGTAAGCGTGCGCATTTGACAATCCCTTGTTCTTATCGCCCGCGCCCTGCGCGGCTTGATCATGGACGCATTCTCAAACTGCGGCACGACCGCAACGCCACTTGGTCGTGTCCTAATTTGGCTTTGACGGCGGAGACTGTAAGCGCCCCTCCAATAACACCCGGAGCGCGGCAACCTCGGCGGCAATCTGTTGCAGCACCTGCCCTATCCCTCGTAGGGCAGCGATGACCTGAGCCTCGGTTTCGGTCTGCTTAGGCGGTGATGCCATGGATACTCCTCCTACTCGGTTGCTGGCCCCCAACAATTCCTCCAGCAATCATACCCGACCAGTCACGTTTGCGGCCATGGCCGGCGTAATCCGTAACGTCTTGTGCAGCCGCGCGAGATTGTGATGCGCGAAGTGCAGGCTACCTCTCTGGCCACGCGGTTTGCCTGCTGCTATCGTTCGGCGTCCGGATACGCTATCGGGATCTGACCCTCCGCCGTGTACAGGCGTTTCGCCAAGTGGCCGCTGCTGCGGCGTGTCGTTGGCTTAGCCGCCGCTTATGCGGTCGCGCTGGCGAGCGTGATCGCAAGTTGCGGCGCCGTTCGCGCCGCGGTCACGGACGCCACCGCGTCGGGCATCGTCATTTGCCGGCCGACGCTGCTCGGTCAAACGACGCCCGGCGGCGATCAGACCAGTCCCGCCAGCGACTGCTCCATCGGCTGCCTGATGCAGCTCGGCGCCGTACCGCCGCCGCCCGCGACGGCCGTCGCGACGCCGCACGAATCGGGACAGTTGCTGGCGCCGTCGCCGATCATCGGCTTTTTCCCCGGTCGAGTGACCGGATCGCATCGATCGCGAGCACCTCCACAGACCGCGTGATCACGCCCGGCGCCGCTTGGCGCCCTGTTTTCACGCATCTGTCTTGGAGTGGCGCGCCATGTTTTTGCCCGTTCGTCGGTTGGCACCGCCGCGGTTGCGGCAAGCGTCGGGATAGGCGCATCACTGCACGCTCGGCCCGCCGCCCAAACCGGAACGGCGCGCGGCAGCGCGTCACACGATCAACAAATACCTTGAAGGAGCAACAAATGCGCATGCCTTTCTCTGTCACATCGGCTTTGCTCACAGCACTGTCTGCGGCTCTCGCCCTCGGATCACCCGCGCAGGCCCGCCCGTCCCGCGACCACACCGCACCGGCGGCCGGCCCGACGGCTGGCGTCAGCATCGAAAAGCCCTGGATGCGTTTCGTCATAAAATCGGTGCCGGCGGCAGGATATTTCACCCTGAAAAACGACAGCGGCTCCGCCGTGCAACTCACCGCCGCCGCGTCGAGCGCCTGCGGCATGGTGATGCTGCACCAGTCCAAGGAGGTGAACGGCGTCGAAGAGATGCTGCCAGTCACGAGCGTCACCGTCGGCGCCCATAGCACGCTGAGCTTTACGCCGGGCGGCTATCACCTGATGTGCATGTCGCCGGGCAGCGCCATGAAGGTCGGCGCCAGCGTGCCGGTCACGCTGAAATTCGGCAACGGCCAGAGTCTGACGGCCCAGTTTCCCGTCAAAGGCGCGAACGCGCAATGACGGACGCGCTCCGCGTCCGCTGAAGAGCCGCGCGCGGCTCAAACGCACGACGCCGATCGTGATCGACGCAAAATAAGCGACGCACGAGGAGCGCGCTCTCGGCGAGTTCAGACTGCGAGTGAAAGCGATCGCGGCGCCTCTGCCACGCCGGTCGCGGTCCCCGGCCTGCCGCCGCGGAACTTCGGCAGACGTGCCGGCTGCGCCCCTCGACAGCGGGAGCGCGCGCGCCTATACCATACCCCCTACCCTATACGACCTGCCGGAGACTGCTGCTCGTGTCGCACACCCAGTCTGAAAAACTCAAGCTGCTCAATCGCGTGCGCCGTGTGCGCGGCCAGATCGAGGCGGTCGAGCGCGCGCTCGAAGACGAGCAAGGCTGCGCCACGGTGCTGCACCTGATCGTTGCGGCGCGCGGCGCCATGAACGGCCTGATGACCGAGGTGATCGAGGATCACGTCCGTTTGCACGTGGTCGATCCGGCCAAGGACTCCGACCGCTCTCGCGGCGCCGAAGAGTTGATCGAGGCCGTGCAAGCCTACCTGAAGTGAAGCCGCTCGCGGGCAACGCCGCTGAACCAGAGGACCGGTCATGGCGGACATCGTTCCAGGCGTCCACACCCATGTGTTTCTCGGCGAAGGACACGCGACCAACGAGCGCCGCACCTGGATGGTGATTGCGCTCTGCAGCGCGATGATGGCGGTCGAAATCGTTGGCGGTCTTCTGTTCGGCTCGATTGCGCTGGTGGCCGACGGCCTGCACATGTCGACCCATGCGAGCGCGCTCCTGCTTGCCGCACTCGCCTATCGCTACGCCCGCCATCATGCCGACGATGCGCGCTTCTCCTTCGGCACCGGCAAGCTCGGCGACCTTGCCGGTTTCGCCAGCGCCATCGTGCTGGCGATGATCGCGATCCTCATCGGCTATGAAGCGCTTGGCCGCTTCATCTGGCCGGTCTCGATCAAATTCGGCCAGGCCATACCGATCGCCGCGCTCGGGCTGATCGTCAATATCGCCAGCGTTCTGTTGCTCAGCGGCGGCGGTGCCGGTCGGCATCATGGCCACGGCCATTCCCATGCCGGCCATGAGCATGACCATGACGAAGCGCACTATCTGCAGACCGGCGCCGGCGCGCTGACCCTGGAAATATTCGAGGACGGCGTGGCGCCGCGCTTTCGCCTGTCCTGCGCCGGCAAGGAGCTCGCCGCCGACCGGATCAGCGTCGAGACCGTGCGCGCCGACGGCGCGCGGCAAACGTTCGCGCTCGCCGCCCGCGGCGGCTATCTCGAATCACTCGACGAGATTCCCGAACCGCACGCCTTTACCGCGCACATATCGCTCGATCGCGGCCGGGAAACGCACGATGTCGAGTTTGCCGAGCACGAACACGCTCACGGCGCGACCAGTCGCGACAACAACATGCGCGCCGCGATCGTTCACGTGCTGGCGGACGCGGCGGTTTCGCTGTTGGTCATCGTCGGGCTTTCGCTCGCATGGTCCTTTGGCTGGACCTTCATGGATCCTGTCGTCGGCCTCGTCGGCGCGATCGTCATCGCCGTCTGGTCCTACAGTCTCATCCGCGACACCGGCGCCATCCTGCTCGACATGAATCCCGATCGCACCATGGCCGAGCGCATGCGCGCCGTCGTCGAAGCCGATGGCGATCGGCTCACCGACTTGCATGTGTGGCGGCTCGGTCCCGGTCATCTTGCCGCAATTCTTTCCATCGCCACCCAACGACCGCGCGGAGCGGAATACTATCAGTCGCTGCTCAGGCGCTTTCGCGCCCTCTCCCACGTGACGGTGCAGGTGCAGCAGCGGTAAGGCGCGCACTTTCCTCCGCCAAATGGCGTACGAGTTCTGCATAGTGCAGCGGGCTCTCGCCACCGTTAAGGCAATTGACCAGGACGCGAAACATCTCGCCGGCGCGGGAGGGATAGAACCGGGCAAACTGCTCGTAGCAAAGATAGAGATCGCGGGTGAAGCGGTCGTTTCTGTCCAGCGTAACTTCGAAACCTGAACGCACGATTCTTCGCGAAAACCATTGGTGCATGGCCCGCTCGACGCCGATCTTGCGGCCTTCCTCCAGCAAGCTTGGCAATCGCGAGAAGTCGCCTTGCAACGAGAACGCGTGACTGACCATCTCGGGGCCGATCTTGACGAGCGGGATGTCCCTGGCGATATCCTCGCCGGCGAGAAACAGGCATTGCGTCTTGAGCAGCATGTGAAAATACGGCCGCCGCTGGCGCGGGCCAACCTTTTCGAGTGTGGAGCGATCGAGGCGGGACAGCTCAAGCCCTTTCACGAAAGCGAACTTCGTTTCGACTGCCCGTTCCAATTGCACATCCGCCCACTCGAACGCGGTTTCGGACAGGTAAATGAAATCGGCATCGGAAACGTTCTCCATCGCCAGCCCGCGCGCGATCGAACCGCGTAGATAGACCGAACGGACGCCCTTTCGGCCTATCAAGGTGTCGCGCACGAATGTCACGAGCGGCTTCCAAATGGCACCGATACGATCGGCCGCAACATCGGGCACAACATACCCGCATTCGTCGACGGTCAGATAACGACCGATGCGTTGGGGCTGGATCACCGATCGTCAATCCTCCGCCAGCTTGAGGAAGCCCTCACCGTACAGATAGCGGGACAAGGTGAGCCTGCCCTCGTTGCTTAATGGGCTGGACAGGTCTATTGGCCGGAATGCCGGCTTTCTGCACATCTCGTCGATCGTCGCCCGGATATCGTCGGGCAGCACGAATTTTTTGCCCGCGAATTCCATGACGACCCTGCCCCGTTCTGTCGAAAGACGATAATTGCCCGTGTCGGGCGTCTTCAGCCGGGTCTGCAAGCCGACCACCGTTGCCTGCGAGTTGAACGCGTCCTGCGGACGAGCGCGAGCGGAGGTGACCTTCTGCAAAAAACCGTCGATCAGGCGCGCTGCATCGACGTTTCCGCGCAACAGTTCGAGGCATTGGTCAAGATTCTGCCGCAGCGTCTGTTTGAGTTCCTCGCGTGAGGCAAAGCCGGGCGGCAGAGACGCGCGCAGGGCAGCGATGTCCTTTGCCGCGCCGGCAAGCTCGCCAATGAGTTCGACCCAGGTGTAGACGGTTATGCCGATGGTGACGTGTGCGGAATGGCCATTGGAGGTGTGCGCGGCGTGCACAAAACCGCGCGGCAGATACAGCAGATCGCCGGGCCTCAGATCGAGTGTGAGGAGCGGGGGCGGCAAAGTGAAGCCGATCGGTGCGAACGGCTGGCTGCGGTGCGGCAGCAGTTGCGGGGGCCGGAACACGCGCCAACGCTTGGTGCCGGCGATCTGCAGAACAAAGACCTCATGGGTATCGTAATGCGGCGTGAACCCGGGCGAGTCTCCCGGCGTCAGATATGCATTGGCGTGGACCGGATGGCTGAACTGGTCTTCCAGCGCCGCGCACAATCGACGCAACGGCGTCCAAGTCCGCTGCAGCGCCGGCAGTACCACGGTCGCGCCAGAGCGGTATTCGGATTGAACTTGCTGAAGATCGGGCACACCGATGAAGGACTCGGTGCCGTGCTTGATATTCCTGGTATAGGCCTCGGGTGGGAGGTAGGAGCCGTTCTTGGCGAGTTGGACCGCCGGGTAACGCAGGTCGGCAGAGGAAATGATGCTCTCCAGATCCGCGTTGGTGAGAACGTTGTCATAATAGTGCGCATCCCCACGGGACAGATGCAGAGGCTTGCGCTCCCAGTGTTCACGGAAGAAATCCTCGAACCCGAGGGGAGAGATCAGAGCGGTTGGATCAAACGCTGTCTTCTCGACTCGATTCGCCATTCTCAACTCCGATACCCGCCGTGCCCTTCATTCTGCTGCTCAATCATTGCCGGCGAGCGGATCAAACTTGTAGGCGAAGCCGACGCGAACGTCGCTGATCGGCACGCGATTGGCGGCGTCGGCAGCGTCGGCCGCGGCGTTTACGAAACTGGAAGTGCCAAGATCGGTGTAGCGGTATTCGATGCGGCCGAAGACATTGTCGGTCAGGGCGTAATCCAATCCGGCACCGGCCGTCCAACCGAATGAATTGCCGCCGTTGACCACGAACGGAGCCGACCCGAGAAGGGCGTATGCGTTCGAAGGATCGCCCCACGCGACGCCTCCGGTACCAAACAGGAGAAAGCGGCCGAACGCGAGACCGAGCCGGCCACGGACCGACTCGTAGTCCTTGATCGTGGTCGAGACGGTAAAGGGCCCGCCCGGGAAGGTGCCAACCGCATTGAGCGCAGCGAGTTGCTGATTGTTGCCGGCCAGGTTGGAGCGCTGCCAGTCGCCTTCCACCCCCGCCACCAACCGACCGAGCTGATAATCGCCGCCAACAAAGACGCCGGCAAATGGGCCATTCACGTTGTAATCGTACCCGGCCAAGTCCGCACCTGCCGCCGTGGTCAGGGTGCCATTGGCAGCATGCCAGCCGTAGCCACCATCGCCGCCGACATAAAGTCCGGTCCAAGTGAACGCCGGAGAAATGGACGGCGCCTTGACGAAAAGCGTTGGTCTGCCGGCGTAGGCGGCGGACGGTGCCTTGTAGACCGGAACGGAAGGCGTGCCTTGCGGCGCTCCCCAGTCGAACTTGTAATTCACTCCGACATCGACCTCACTCACTTTGGTGGCGGACGTCGTGGAGAGCTGCGAGAACGGCAGCGTGGTCGTCGTAGAACCGTAATCCGTGTAGCGATACTCGGCGAACGCGTTCCAGTTTTGCGCAATCGCCACCGCCACCCCCGCGCCCGCGGTCCAGCCATCCAGGTATTTGTTGACCGCCTCATCGGTACCGGCGGTCGCGAGGTTGAGCGTGCCGGTGAGTTGCGTGCGGATGTATTGATTGCTCGACCAGGCCCAGCCGCCGGTGCCGTAAAACAAAACGTTGTTGACGGCATAACCGAGACGCGCGCGGAGGCTCTCACTGTCGAAGACGGTGAGCTGGCCGGTGCTGGTGCCGGACGCATCCGTGATCGTGGTTGCTTTCGTGCCGCCGGAAGAAATGTCCCCGGTGAGGCCGATCACGACACGCGACGGCAGCATGTAATCGTAGCCGACCTGGATACCGCCGTGCCAATCCGGCGGATTGCCGTAGATCGGTGCCGATGCGGCGCCGGTCACCGTGTTGACGGTACTTCCGCTGGTAGTCGATCGCGACAGGCCGACATGGGCGCCGACATAGAACCCGGTCCAACCGTAATTCCCCGCCTGCAGCGGCGCCGCCGGGAACGACCGTTTCATCTCGGCGGCCATCGCCGGAATGTCGATGGTATTGATCGTCTCCAGCGGTCCGGCAAGCGTGAGCCGGAAGGCCAACGGTTCGATCGGATGGTAGATATAGTCCATCACGCCGTTGGCGCAGACCGCCGCCGGGATTTTCGCCGTCGGGTAGCACATGGCGAACATAGCGTCGGAGGTGAGTAGCGAGCCGTAGGCGTAGGTGGCTAAATCCGCGGTCGAGTCGAGTAGATTGAGCGCATCAAGCTGAATGCGCCAGCCGTTGTCGAACCGGTAACCGACCCCGGCATTGATTATATTCATCGGCGGCGACTGGAAGACCCCATCCTCGGTGAGCGGCCGCGAGCTAATGTAGCGCCAGCGCAGCGCACTGAACCAGCCGGTCTTCTCGCCGAGCGTGAGCCCCGCCGACGCCACCATCCACGGCGCGTTGTAAACGTAATTGCCCGGCGCATTGCCGATCTGCGCCTGCGGATAACCGGCAAGCGATTCGTAAAGCGCCTCCTGCGTCGTATCGAAGCCGAGAAAGCGGGCGCGCGAGAGCGCCAAATCGGCATCGATGTGAGCCCAGGAGACGGGACGGTAATCGTTGGTGAACTCGACCCCGGTGCGCTGGCTGGGCAAGCCCGCCGTGGTGTCGCCGGTGTCGCCGTCGAAGAACAATTCCGAGTCTTGATGCAGGTAGAAAAGACTGATCGAGCTGTCGAGGTTCGGGATGAGCTTGGTGCGCACGCCGACCTCGGCCCCGCGCGAGCGTACCAGAAACGGCGACGAGCCCTCCGGCGTCGTCGGATCGCCGGGTACTTCGGTCACCGTCGTCGCGCGCGCGTCGTTGCTGTGGTAGCCCATGCCGGCGCCGACGAAGAACTCGGTCTTGTCGAACGGCCCGAGTACCATGCGGAATTTCGGGCTGCCGATGGCCTCTTGGGGATTACCCGAATTCGCCGGTTGCAGCATCGAATCCACCGAGGCGGCGTAGTAATCACCGCGCCAGCCGACCACCGTCCGCAGCCAGTCGGTCCAATGGACCGTGTTCTCGGCGTAGATGGCGGCGTTGCCCTCATTGACGTGATCGTAGATATACGGCGCCAGCAAGTACCGCTGGTCCGAGAAATTCAGTGCCGTGATGATGTTGTCGTCGCGGCCTTGCACGCCGACCACGGTCTCGGTCGGAAGGCCGGCAAAGCTGGCGTCGAAGGTGCGCGAGGCGCCGCCGCCGCCGTAGATGCGGTCGTCGTGCTGGTGAAACTGATCGCCGAAGGCCGGATCGTTGGTGTCATAGGTGTAGTTGTTCCACAGGTCCATCGTGTATTTGACGAGATACGCGTTGGCCTTCCACGAGCCGTCGTCGGTGGTTTGCGCCACCCTCCCCGACAGCGAGAAACGGCTGGTATCGCCGCCGTCGGTCGGATCGAACGTGCCGTAAAGGCCCATTTGGCCGGTCGTGTAATACCGCAGCGGATTCTGATCGGTCGAATTCCAGGTGTTGGTGTAGGCCATCCCGGTCAGCGAGAAGCCGTCGGTCGCCGTGCCTTGGCTGTAGCGCAAGAGCCCGCTGAACTTCTTCATGTCGTCCGATGAAGTCCACGGGCCGTCGTAACCGGTGAATTCGCCGGCATAGAGCAAATTTCCGTCGCCAGCCTTGGTCGAGCCGAGCGTGAGGTATCGCTGGTAGCCGAAGCTGCCCACGGTGACTGACTCGATGTTCTGCTCGACGCTGTCTCGCAGATTGATGTGCAGGTTACCGGCGTTTTCAAAATCGCCGACGTCGGCCCAGTACGGCCCTTTGCGGATATCCAGCCCGCTGACGGTTTCCGGAATGAGCCAGTTGAGGTCGGTGTAACCCTGGCCGTGCGCATGCGTGGGCAGATTGATCGGGATGTCGTCCCAGAACGTTGCCAGATCAGTGCCGTGGTCGAGATTCCAGCCGCGCAGGTAATACTGATTGGCCTTGCCGCCATCGGCGTGCATGATCGCCATCAACCCCGGCGCCGCTTCGACGATCTCGCCGGGCCGGGTGATTGGACGCGCGTTGAGGTCCTCACCTGAAACCGTCATCTGACTGGCCATGGTCGGCGCTATCGCGGGCCCGCCGGCGATGTCGGGCGCGCCGGTCTCGTAGGGCGAGGCCGGCGGCGACGGAGCCGGCACGGTGGCGGACTGTGCCGTTGCGTTCTTCGGCGGGCGGGCGCGAGGCGGTCGGCGCGGCGGCGCGTGGTTGCCGGACACCGTGATGGTCGGCAATTGCGTAGCGCCCGACGTCCCCGCCACCGGCGCTGCAGGAGCGGTCGCTGCCGGCGAAGGCGGCGCGGACGGCGCCTGACTGGACGGCGGCGACGGTTGCGGCGGCGAAGCGGATGGCGCCGTCTGTGCCAACGCGCCGGCATAAACCGAGGTGATGAGGATCGACGTGGACGCGAGCAGCCGCGCACGCAACGACATGAAGTCCCCCTTTATGGGAGATTCAGCGCGCCGCTTCCAGGCGTGAACGATCTGCGCGATCCAACACCCTTCGGCGAGGATCACACGCGCTTCCCCCCGCACCCTTTCGCCGGGAGATGCCCCGCCCTCCGTCCGGCGACCCGAGTACCTTGCCGCCTCAGTATGACGATGTCAATGAAATAGCATACCGGCCACGACCAGGACACTTGCAGCCTCGACCGATGACCAGGCGGGCCGACGGACTTGCCGGCCAAGCCCGATGCGGTAGACTGCGCTGAAGGCAGTCGTCTCGAAACAGATGACCGCAAGTCCCAAGGGAGGGCATGGAATGTACAAGCTTGAAAAGCGTGGCGCGCCGATGCTCGCGGCCGGGGTCGCCGCAGTTGCTCTGGCGATGCTTTTGCCGGGAGCGCCGGCCGCTGCTCAGTCGGCTTCGCCGATCAAGATCGGCGTCATCGCCGAGGCGACGTCGGTTGCGGGGTCCTCGATCCCGCAGGCCGCGCAGCTCGCCGCCGACGAGATCAACGCCGCAGGCGGCGTCAACGGCCGCAAGATTCAGATCATCTCCTACGACGATCACTCCTCGGCGGCCGAAGCGGTGCGCGCATTCCAGCGCGCCGCCACCGAGGATCACGTCAACGCGGTCATCGCCAGCTACATCAGCGAAGTCGTGCTCGCGCTCGAACCCTGGACCGGCCGGCTGAAGACCGTCATGGTCACGCCCGGCGCCGCCTCCGACGTCATCACCCAGAACATCGCCAAGAATTACGATCACCTCAAATACACCTTCCACGGCTACCTGACCTCGACCAGCCTGGCGGACCAGGTGTGCGACGCCGCCAAGGATCTTCTCGTCAAAG
The DNA here is from genome assembly GCA_030041005.1 of Xanthobacteraceae bacterium. Lineage (GTDB taxonomy): Bacteria > Pseudomonadota > Alphaproteobacteria > Rhizobiales > Xanthobacteraceae > BOG-931. Next base: position 5,152 of record JASHOR010000059.1, on the reverse strand, counting down.
AGCTTCATATGAAGACCGCGGTGGTCATGAGCGAAGATGCCGCCTGGACCACCCCGCTCGACGCCGAATATCTCAAATGTCTGCCCAAGGTCGGATTGAAGGTCCTCGACCACATCCGCTTCTCGCCCGACACGACCGATTTCACGCCGATCTTCAACAAGATCGAAGGCGAGAAGGCCGACGTGATGATCACCGGCATTTCGCACGTGGGCACGCAGCCGACGGTGCAGTGGAAGCAGCAGGAAGTGCCCATCCCCATGCTCGGCATCTCCTCGCAGGCGACCAACTCCACTTTCTGGAACGACACCAACGGCGCCACCGAAGGCGTGCTGTATCAGGCCGTCTCCGGCCCCGGCGTCGCGGTGACGCCCAAGACCCTGCCGTTCGTCGCGGCGTTCCAGAAGCGCTTCGGCAATCTGCCGTCATATTGCGGCTACACCGCCTATGATGAGGTCTATTACATCGCCGATGCGATCAAACGCGCCGGCTCGACCGACCCCGACAAGCTCGTCGCGGCGCTGGAAAAGACCGACTGGGTCGGCACCATCGGCCGCATCCAGTTCAAAGGCCGGGACACGGCCAATCCGCATGCCCTCAAGATCGGCGGATCGACCATCCCGGGCCTGATGCTGCAATGGCAGGACGGCAAACAGGTCAATGTCTGGCCGCCGAAGCTCGCCAACGGCACGCTGAAATTCCCGAAATTCATCAAGGTCGGCGCCGCCAACTAGTGGTCCGGTTCCGACATTCGCATCTCGTTTTGGCACGCCCTCGTGCGAATGTTGGAATCAAAGGACTACGAGCAACTATAAGTGCCAGTGGAGCTTTGGATTTGGCATTCGCGTCATGAGCAAATGGCTTGGGGGTGGCGAATGGCAAATCCGCTCCACTAGACAAAGAGGGCATCTCCGCTCCCGCATCACCCTCCCCGCTCGTCCTGGCGAGCGGGGAGTTTTAGTTGGTGGCCTTCGCCCGTGATCCGATGACGGAATTCTGGCAAATCCTGATCGACGGCTTTGCGATCAGTTCTCTGTACGCGCTCGGCGCCACCGGATTTGCGCTCATCTTCGGCGTTTCCGGCGTGCTCAATCTTTCCCACGGCGCGCTGATGGTCACTGCCGTGGTCGCCGCGTGGGCCGCCGGCGACAGTCTGCATGTTGGCCCCTATACCGGCGCGGCAATCGGGGTGGCGGTCGGCTTCGCCGCCTCGCTTGTCACCTATTTCCTCGTGGTCAATCCGCTGCAGCGCACCCGCAAGATCCGGGAAGAGGAAAAGGAGATCTTCATCCTCACGGCGACGCTGCTCTGGGGCATCATGATCCAGCAGCTCATCGCCTATTTTTATACCGACAACGCCAAGACCGTGGCGCCGATCGTGCAAGGCGTCGTCGCCATCGCCGGCGTGCGCACGCCAACGAACGAAATTTTCACCGCCATCGTCTGCTGGCTGGTGATTGCGGTGCTTTGGCTCCTGGTCAATCGCACCCGCGCCGGCAAGGCGGTGCTGGCCGCCTCGATGAACCCGCGCGGCATCACGCTGCTCGGCGTCGAGCTGTCACGGGTCTATATCGCGGTGTGGGCGATCTACGGCGTACTCGTCGGCATTGCCGGCGTGCTGCTCGGCATGTTTCTCGGCATCTCTTCCTACAGCGCCGGGCCGTTGACGGCGAGCGCCTTTGCCATCGTCGTGCTGGGCGGTCTCGGCAGCGTTCCCGGAGCGCTGATCGCGGCCTATGTGGTCGGTTATCTGGAAACGATCACGGCCTATCTGATCTCGCCGGCCTATCGCACCATCCCGGCGCTGCTGCTCCTTGTCGCCTTCATGTATGTACGGCCGCGCGGGCTGTTGGGGCGGCGCTAGACTCCAGCCGATCGGCAAGCTGCGGCGCGGCGGCGATCCGGCAAAGGGGGCAGCAGTGTTCAAAAGCTGTGCGCTCTGCCACAACATCAAGGCCGGCGAGCCCAACAAGATCGGTCCCAATCTGCATGGCTTATTCGATCGCCAAGCGGGAAAGGCGCCCGGCTTTGGCTATTCGCCCGGTCTCGCCGCCGCCAAATTCAAATGGGACGACGCCAAGCTCGATAAATGGCTGACCAGCCCGCAAGGCTTCATGGCTGACGCGACGATGCCATTCAACGTTGCGAACGCGCAGGATCGCGCCGACGCCATCGCCTATCTGCATCAGGCGGCGGAAGCGCCGTGAAGCGCGCCCTGCGGCGTCGTTTCGCCAGCCGGGCGCTCTGACGGCGGCCTGGCGCTGCTCGGTGTCCAGCCGAGGAAGGCGGCGATGAACCAGGTCATTCCCAGCGCCACCGCGACGGCGATCAGGGTCCAGCCCGCGAGTATTTGCTGGTCCAGCCGGTAGTAGGCGCAAAGCCGCGTCGGTGCGCCGAGATAGAGAGCGCCCACGGCGCCGAGCTTGGGAATGAAATTGGCCCAGATGAACGCACGGCCGAGTGGCGGCATCCTCCGCCAGCTCAGGCCCAGCGGCAGGCCGACCAAGAGCGGCAGGGTCAAGAACTTGATGAGATCGACGCGCACGTCGGAGACCGCCTGGTCGAGCGCCCGCGGCAGCATCCAGAACGAGGTTCCGAGCACGACGGCGAGTATGCCGGGAATGCCGAGCCAGTCGGCGTCCGCCAGCCAATGCGGTTCGCGGCGCCTCGCCGCAACGCCGACGACCACGCCGAGCGCTATCAACGCCGGCACCTGCACCGCCATGTGCAGCGCCATGTCGCCTTCCAGGATGCTGCGCGCGGCGGGCAGCCAAAGCAGGAGCCATAGGCCGACGCTCGCGGCAACGAGGCGCCGGGCGCTCATGGCGCAGCGACCTTGCTCGCGGCGGCCACAAGCCGCGCCGGCGCGTCGGGATCGAGAATGCGGGCGAGGCGCCCCTGCGCATCGATCAGATAAACGGCGTCGTTGTGAACGAAACCGCCCATGCCGTCGGGAATGACGACGACCCCGAAACTGCGCAGCAGGCGGGCAAGCGCGTGCGTGTCGATCGGCGCGGCGATGCGCCAGCGCGGCGCCTTGGCGCCGAACCGCTCGCCATAAAGCCGCAATGCGTCCCGGTCGTCGTCTTGCGGATCGAAGCTGATGCTGAGGAGATCGATCGGCGCGGTCGACCGCCTCGCCTTCATCAATCGCAGCATGCGTGCGAAGTCGTCGCCGAGAAGGCCGCAGATCGTCGGGCAGCGCGTATAGATGAAATCAACGAGCACTGCCCGCCCCCGATACGCGCCAAGCGTGAAAAGCCTGCCGTCCTGGTCCCGCAGCCGCGCATCCGGCAGCGCTTGCGGCGCGCGTTCGACCGCCAATTGCCGCGCGCCCGCGCTGGTGACAACGCGAAAGCCATCGGTCTCGCATGCGAGCGCGGTCATTCCGGTCGCCAGCACGGCGGCAAGCAGAACCGGAAAGCCGCGCCTCATGAGCTTGGATCTGGCGCGGTCGCCGCAGCCCGTATGCCGACGAAGAAGCGCACCACCAGGATCAGAACGCCGGCGATGGCGAAGGCCGCGCCGATCGATCCCATCCGGTCGTAGGGCAGCCATTGGGCGACGTGCACGGCGTAGCGGCGCGGCACGCTGACGCTGCCGGCGAGCAGGAACGCCAGTACGAACACGACGCCGCCGCCGAGATAGAGCCAATAGCCCAGCCAAGCGAAGCCGTAGCGCGGCTGCGGGTTGGTGAGATAGGTCATGAAACCGAGCACCATCGCGATCATGCCGAGCAGCAGATAGGTGTGGAAGTGACCCGGCACCCATTGCGTGTTGTGCATGACGCTGTTGACCGCGATGGTGCCGTCGGCGATCGCCGGGATGACCCCGATCGCCCAGCCGGCCACGCCGAGGAACACCAAAGCCGCCGCCGGATTCCAGCGCAATCCCGAACGATACACGACGGTCAGCGTTCCGAATGCGGTCACCAGCAGCACCGGCAGGCCACTCAGCCAGGAAATGATTTGTCCGGCGACCAGCGTCCAGGTCGGCATGGCAAAATCCATCAGCAGGTGATGGGTATAGACTGTGAGCACGAACACGGTCGACAGAACCCAGGCCAGATAGAACGCCCAGTTGGTCTTCCAGGCGCGGTGAGCATAGATCGGCAGAATCTCGTAGACGGCGATCACCGCCATGTAGATCGTGACGTTGATGAAGGTGTGGCCAAAATAGTAGATCAGGTTCTTCGCCGCGAGCGCGTTGAAGGTGAAGCTCGGCACGTACAGATTAACCAGCGAGATAATGAGCACCGCGGCGCCCACCAAGATGCCGAGGATGTTGGCGATCAGCGCCATTGTCGAAGCGGTGACGGCCGGCGGCGGGCCGGCCTTGTCGGTCAGCCCGAAAGCCTGCTTCACGCCCAGCGCGGCGCCGAGCCCACCGTAGACGGAGAGGATGCCGCGGGCGATGTCGAGATGCAGCAGCAGAAATCCGACGCCGATGAAAATCAGACCGACGAGGTAAGCGGCCGCGGCATTGACCGACCACAGCCCCATGGAATGCGCCGGCAAGGGGAACAGGAACGTCCAGGCAGCGCCGAACCCGCCGATGAAACCGGAGCCGAGGATCAGCACGGCGCCGATCAGGAAGAACACCAGATTGGTGAGGAACACTGCGGTCGAGACCGGCACGTGGCGACGCACGAAGTGCCACATCACCGCCGCGCTGCATAAGCCTGCAATGCCGACCATGCCGGCGCCGTGCATGGTCATGACCACGTAGAAGAAATCAGGCGACACGCTGATCCATTGCGCCTGGGCGAGCCGCATGGTCAGACCGAACAGCATCATCAGCAGGAGGACGATCCCCGAAACCGCGAGATAGGAAAGTACGGCGGCACGCGGGCTGATCGCGCTCCGGCCTGCGGTGGCTGCCATCGTCATGGTTTCCTCCCTGAATCGCTCAGTCGCTCGACGCCTTAGGTCCCGCGCCGAATCAATGGTCGGTTACTTTGATCTGCGCTTGCATTGCGTGGTGGGCGACGCCGCAATATTCCAGACACAGCACCTGATAGGTGCCCGGCTCTTTGAAAGTGTAGCGCAGCACATTGGTGTAGCCGGGCATCGCCTGAACCTCCGCGACGATGCGGAACTCGGGATCATAAAGCCCAAAGCCGTGGTTCACGTCCTTGCTGCTGACTTGGAACTCG
>JASHOR010000004.1 GCA_030041005.1 Xanthobacteraceae bacterium | reverse complement strand
CAACAGGAGCATCGCGATCTCGATGCCGCGATTTCTGCGTTGCAGGAATCGCCGGGGGCCGACCTCATCCAGGTGCAGCGGCTGAAAAAGCGCAAGCTGCAGCTTCGCGACCGGATTACCTTCATCGAAGACCAGCTCACCCCCGACATCATTGCGTGAGCCCTCGGTCAGGGACCGGCACCGGCCGCGCCAAATGCGGCCGGCGCATCCCGGCCCCGTGGCGCTCCGAACGCCCATGCGCCAGCGCGCAGAGAACGCCGTCGGGAGCACGGTTCTGCGTTGCAGGGTCAATCGTCTCAGGCTGAGGCGGATGGCCCGGTGCGCTCGCGCTTGCGCGCGTACATCGCGGCATCGGCGCGAGCGAGGAGTTCGGCGGGCGTATCGAGCGCGCCGATCAGCGCAACCCCGGCCGATGCACCGACCACGAGGCTTGAAGCGCCCCAGCGGACGGGCGTCGAATAGACCGCCTGTTCGAGAGCGGCAGCTTTGGCCTCGGCGGCGGGACCGGTGAGATTCCACAACAACGTCACGAACTCGTCGCCCCCGATTCGGGCGACAACGTCGGAAGCCCGCACATGGCGCACGAGCGCCGCAGCAACGGCTTTGAGCACCGCATCTCCAGCGCCATGCCCGTGGCGATCGTTCACCGGCTTGAATTCGTCGAGATCCAGAAAGATCATCGCCGCACTCGTTCCGTAGCGCTTGACGTAGGCCACCGCACGCTTGAGTTCACGTTCGAATCCGCGCCGGTTGGTGAGGCCGGTCAGCGGATCGATGTCGATCCTGGCTTCTAGATCGGCGATGCGCGCGCGGGATTGTTCCAGCTCGGCCGAAAGGCGTGCGATTTCGGCGGTAAGCAGCGCGGTAGCGGAACGGGACCGTGCCTTCGCCGGCGGCTTGGGTTCATTCGTTCGCCGCTGCTTGTCGGACCGCGCATACGCGGCGTCGGCTGGCGGTAACGGCCGCGCTGCGACGGCCGCGCGCTCCGGCCTTGCCGCACTACGCTTCATTGCAATCCCGTCCCCCAAGGCGAATCAGCAATGAACCATACCGCGCCGCAGTAAAACGCCTCTTCGGATTTGCGTGGGTTTCCCTTCAGTGGTTTGAGCGAGCCGCGACAGTTTGACGCGGGCGCGGGCAGCGGACTGCCCGGCGCCATTCGACCTCGCCGTCATTCCACCTGCAGATACTCGAGCGGCCCGGTCGTCGCGTCGTCAAAAACAGCGGCCGTCAGGGGACCGCCGAATACGGCGGCAGTATCGAGATTGAGGCGATTGCTGCGCAATTCCGGGGTGCCATTCTCCACAGGCGTATGGCCATGAACGACCAACCGGCCGTAATCGCGGTCATCGCTGAGGAATGGCTCTCTGATCCAGAGCAACTTTTGTTCGTCCTGGACGCCGAGCGGCATCTGCGGATCGACGCCGGCATGGACAAAGAAGCGGAGGCCATCGTCGTAGGTCAGGTGCAGGGCACGCATCCAGTCAAGGTGCGGGCGGGGCAAATCGTCGACCCGGCTGACACCATAGCTTCGCAGCGTCGTGGTGCCGCCGTTCATGAGCCACGAGCTTGCCGGCATCGCACCGTCAAGGACCGCAAGCGCCATCGCCTCGTGATTTCCTCGCAACGCTATGACCTTCCCCGGCGGCAATTCGGATTGCAACCTCAGGAGCAGACGAACGACCCCGGCAGGATCCGGTCCGCGGTCGATATAGTCGCCGAGAAAGACGAGCTTCATCTGGCGACCCTTGGCATGCTCGCGGCAGCCCGCGACCAAGGCTTTCAGTTTGTCCAGCGAGCCGTGAATGTCGCCGATGGCGTAGGTAAGCTGCATGGCGTTGTTAGCCCGAGTTCTTCCCAATCATGGCCACATTTGGGCACCATAGTTCCTTCGCCGGAACATTAGCGGGCGATAAAGGGCAATAAGAGACCGGCGACACCACATCCTGTTGAGGTAATGTCATGAGAAAGATTGTGACCGCTCTCGTTGCGGCCGGATTTGTGGCCGCAGCAGCGATTGCGACATCGGGTGCAGCCAACGCGCGGCCTTGGGGCTGGCATGGTGGCGGATGGGGCCCCGGCCCGTTCGTCGGTGGCTTGGTGGCAGGCGCTGTTGTCGGCAGCGCGTTGGCAGCGCCGTATTATTATCCGTACGGTTACTACGCCCCTTATGGCCCGTATCCGTACCGCCCGTGCGCTTGGCGCACGGTGTGGAACGGATATCGCTGGGTTCGCGCCTGTTACTGAGCATCGCAGCGCAACGCGGCTCAGGGGCGCTTACGGCGTCCTGGCCGCGTTATTCTGTCGATTTCCGCCCACGAGCCGCGCTCGTGACGATAGCCAATCCCTTGCATACCAAACTTCTGCCAAAGACTCGGTGGCTCAATAGTTGCTTGGGGTTGGTCTTAGGACCGCCGGGGGTATGACGGGGACTTCCGATCAGCAATATTCCGCATCGGCACCCGACCGACTGCACAAGGAGAATCCATGCGCAATTCGCTCATCGGGCTTGCCGCGGCTGGCGGCATTGCCTTAGCCACGATGGCCGCCCCTAGCGCGGCCAATGCCTATTGCTTCGGCTGCGCAGTCGGCGCGGGCGTTCTTGGCGGCGTCGTCGCCGGCGCGGTCGTAGGCAGCGCCATCGCCAACAGCCCGCCTCCGCCGCCTGCCTATTATCCGCCGCCGCCCGGATACTACCCGCCGCCGCCACCTCCCGGCGCCGCCTATGCAGCTCCGCCGCCCGCTTATGCCCAGCTCGCGCCCGGGTGTCATTGGGCGAAGCGGAGAGTCTGGGTTGAGGAAGTCAACGGTTATCGGGTGCGCACGGTTCAGGTTTGCCCGTAGTGCGCCTCGCGCTCGCACATAACCATAGCGAGTTCAACCGGCCGGCTCCCAGGAGCCGGCCGACTTTTTTTTGCAGCAAGGATCAAAGAACCTGTCATTCGAGCAGCGGCTGGACTCACCAGCCCTGACCCGAGCTGCCGTCGGACGGAATTATCGGGGATTTGATCGTGTCGCTGTCGATACCTGACGACGAGGCCGGCATTGATCCCGCCGTCCGAGTGGACCGCGCAGCTTCGCGCAGCACCGAAACCCTGTCGCGGACGGTTGAGCCCGCGCCCCCCAGCCGCCGACAGCTTGCCGCCGGCCGATGGCGACGGGCGCTTGCCGGGCTGGCCACCAGGCGCGCGGTCATGGTGCTGGGCTCCGTCGCCATCGTTGCCGGCTGCCTCTATGTCGGCTTCGCCGCCGTGCTGTATCTGAAACAGCGTTCGCTGATGTACTTTCCGGAGACGATCCACACGACTCCAGCGCAGGCAGGCCTGCCGCAAGCCAAGGAGGTGCCGCTCGCCGCCTCCGACGGCGTGCATATTACCGCCTGGTTTGTTGCGCCGCAGGACGGCAAGCCGGTCATCGTCTTTTTCCACGGCAATGGTGGCGCGCTCCGTTACAGCGTTCCGCGTTTTCGACAACTCATCAGTGCCGGCATCGGTCTCGTCGCACTGGAGTATCGGGGTTATGGTGGCAATAGCGGCACTCCGAGCGAGCACGGTCTCATCGCCGACGGCGATGCCGCCTACGCTTTCGCCGCGGCTCGCTATCCGGTGCGGCAGATTGTGCTGTGGGGCCAATCGCTCGGTTCCGGCGTCGCCGTCGCCGTCGCGGCGAAAAAGCCGGTCGGCCGCCTGATCTTGGAAGCGCCGTTCACGTCAGCAGCAGCCGTCGCATCGATCCGCTACTGGTACATGCCGGTGCGGCTCCTGATGAAGGACCAATTCCACTCCGACCGCCGCATTCGCAAGGTGACGGCGCCGCTGTTGATCCTGCACGGCGCGCGCGATCATGTCGTTCCCTATGCGATGGGGGAACGCATGTTCGAACTCGCCAACAAACCCAAGTACATCGTGCGCTTCCTCGACGGCAGTCATGATAATCTCGATGCCAACGGCGCGCTGGACGCGGTCGCTCGCTTCCTCGCCGGTGATTTGGAGCCGGCCAAACCCGCGACGCGCGACAGCTACGCCGGTTAACAGGGGCCGCTACTGCGGCACCGTCATCAGCTCCAGCACGTGCCCGTTCGGATCGCGAAAATAGACGCCGCGCCCGCCATTCCAGTGGTTGAGCTTGCCGTCCTCAAGGCTCCACGGGGCGCTGCCAAAACCGATCTTGGCATTCTTGATGCGGCGCAGAATGGCGTCGAATTCGCGGTTCGAGACGTGAAACGCATAGTGATGGCTCTCGAATTCTGCGTCCTCGTCGAACAGCAACGTCAATGTCTTGTTGACCCGCACCGGCGCGAAGTGACCAGTACGCCCACGTTTGAGACCGAACAGGTCGGCGAAGAATTTGGCCGCCGCAGCTTTGTCGCGGGCCGGGACGATGGCGTGATTGAGCACGATGGTCATTTGCGCATTCGTTTTTCAGAAGGTCTGATAAGCCTTGCCGACTTGACCGCCGACGCGAGCAAAGCCGGCGACGGCCGGCGGGTATTTCTCGTTGAGATTAAGGGCCTTCGCGTAGGAGCCGGCCGCCTTTTCCTTCTCACCGAGACGCTCGTAGGCCAGGCCGCGGCTCGTCCAGGCCTTCGGATCCGATGGATCGAGCTGCACCGCCTGATCAAGATCGGATGCCGCCGCCTTGTTGTCTCCGGTCGCCAAATAACTGAGGGCGCGCGCGATGTAGGAATCCGCCCGTCGCGGGGCAATCTCGATCGCGGTCGAGAAGTCGTCGATGGCGAATTGGTGCTGACCCTGGCTCTGATAGAGCAGGCCACGATTGTAGTAGGCTTCGGCATTGTTTGGTTTCAACGCGATCGCCTTGTTGAAATCGTCTAACGACTGGACCGTGCGGCCCTGCAGCCTGTACACAATGCCGCGGCCCAGATAGGCGGGCGCGTATGCGTTCTCGATCGACAGCGCCGTGTTGTAATCGGCAAGCGCCAGAGCGAATTTATTCATCCGGCGATAGACCAGACCGCGATTGGCGTAAGCCTGGGCGTAATGCGGGTCGAGGCTGATGGCCTTGTCGAAATCGGCCAGCGCCTGCTCGTCCATGCCGGCTTCGCCATAGGCCGAGCCGCGCATATTATAGGCCTGAGGATCCTGCTGGTGCTGGTCGATTACTTGGCTGAGCGAGCTCAGATTGGATTGTGAGCGCGCATAGAGCGCATCGTCACTCTTTTCAGGCGTCGACAGATTGCCCAGCGATGCGCAGCCGGCCAGCATCAATACGGCCAGCATGGCTACCGCGAGCGCCGGCAGCTTTCCGGCCGCAAGTACCGGCAGTTTTCCGGCAGAGGGCCGGCGCCTCCGGGAATCGGCGATTGCTGGTCCTTTCATGCAGAGCCTCGCGCGGCACCTCGCGAGCCGCACTTTGCTTGCTGCGGGCATACTCAGACGATAGTGCGCCTGCTGGCCAAAACAAAGGCGCAGGCGCCGACTGGCGCCACCCGCGCAGGCCGACATAGGCTTTGGCGCAGCCGGGGAAAAGCCCTCAGCCGAACCGAGGCGCGCGGGGCGGGCCGGCCCTGCCGGCCGCCGCATTGACCGGCTTCGGTTTCATTGGCAGCAATCCCTCGCGCTGCAACCTCTTGCGCGCAAGCTTGCGAGCGCGGCGGATTGCTTCCGCCTTCTCCCGCGCCTTCCGTTCAGAGGGTTTTTCGTAATGGCCGCGGAGCTTCATCTCGCGGAAAATGCCCTCACGCTGCATCTTCTTTTTCAGCGCCTTGAGGGCCTGGTCGACGTTATTGTCGCGAACGAGAACCTGCACGCGTGCTCCTTTGCAGTTGCAGTGTGTTCATGAAATTGAATGGCGGCATAGCCATTGCTACGCCGCCTTGAGGATGGATTTAGCAGAACAATTGCGGAAAGTCCACAAGAAGGAACTGTTGCGCGGCTCAGTCCGGGAACACGCGAGTGATATGCCCCATCTTGCGGCCCGGCCGCACGGCACTCTTGCCGTAGAGATGGACGGCGGCTCCCCGGATATCGAGCCAGCGGCGAAAGTCCTCGATCTCGCTACCGAGGAGATTGATCATTTCAACCCGACCGAGACGGACCGGCTTTGCCAGCGTCCAACCGGCGACCGCCCGGATATGCTGCTCGAATTGCGATACCGAGGCGCCGTCGAGCGTCCAATGCCCGGAATTGTGCACGCGCGGCGCAATCTCGTTGACCAAAAGCTCCCCCCCAGGCAGCACGAACATCTCGACGGCCAGAACCCCGACATAATCGAATTTATGCGCGATGGTTTCGGCGATCTGTCGCGCACGCTGCGCGGCCGCCGCGGGCAAAGCCGCCGGAACGCGCGACACTTTCAGAATATGGTCCCGGTGTTCGTTTTCCGTCACGTCGAAACATTCGATGGCTCCGTCCTGTCCGCGTGCGGCCACGACCGAAACCTCGCGCTCGAACGGCACGAAGGCTTCGAGGATGCAAGGCTGCCCGCCGACCTCGCGCCAGGCGGCTCGCGGGTCGCTGCCGTTTTCGATCATCACCTGGCCTTTACCATCATAGCCGAGACGCCGGGTTTTCAGCACGGCGGGCACCCCGATCTGCCCGACCGCAGCCGGCAGATCCCCGGCTTGCGTCACGGCCGCAAAGGCGGCAGTGCGAATGCCCAGGCTGCCAATAAAGGTCTTTTCCACAAGCCGGTCCTGGGTCGTGGCCAGGATCTGCGGGTCAGGCAGCACGGCAAGGCGCGACGACAGGAACATCGCCGTCTGCGCCGGCACGTTCTCGAACTCGTAGGTGACCACATCGACGTCCGCGGCAAAGCGGTCGAGAGCCTCGGCATCGGTGTAATCGGCGCAGGTCACGCGATGCACGACATCGAAAGCGGGCGAGTCCGGAGTGGGGTCGAAGACGTGGCATTTGAAGCCAAGTCGCGCTGCTGCCAGCGCCAGCATGCGGCCCAGTTGACCGCCGCCGAGGATGCCAATCGTGGCCAGCGGATCGAGAACGACCCCGCTCACGCGCCGGAATCCTTTGGCTCTTCGGCGACCGCTTCGGTCTGGTGCCGGCGCCATGCCTCAAGCCGATTGCTCAAGGCCGGATCGCTCAGCGCCAAGACGCTCGCCGCGAGCAAAGCCGCGTTGATCGCGCCCGCCTGCCCGATCGCCAGCGTACCAACGGGAATGCCCGGCGGCATCTGGACGATGGAATAGAGCGAATCGAGCCCCGCCAGCGCCTTTGACTCGACCGGCACGCCAAACACCGGGAGGCTGGTAAGCGCAGCCGTCATTCCGGGCAAGTGTGCTGCGCCGCCGGCGCCGGCGATGATGACCCTGAAGCCGGCCGCCCTGGCGCCCTTGGCAAAGGCATAAAGACGGTCAGGGGTGCGGTGAGCGGATATGATCAGCGTCTGGTACGGCACACGGAGCTCATCCAGCGTCTCCGCGGCGTGTTTCATGGTCTGCCAATCGGACTGGCTGCCCATGATGATCGCGATTGATTTGGCTCCCGCCGGCGCCACCGCAAAATTCCCTGACCGAAGGAAGCGGCGAATTATAGGCCTCGGCGTTGACCTTTCAAGGCGGCCCGAGTGGCGGAATAGACATGATTATGATCATGGGAAATGGATGCGTCCATCACCCCGGCTCACTGCGAATGACGGGTTGGGCTGTGCCCACCCGATCCTCAATCTCCCGCCCAAGGTCGCCGGACCGAGTCTGAGGACATTTCGATGCCATTCAACGAATATCAATACCTGCCGCTGACGCTTGGCGACTTTGCCATTCTCGTTCTCATTTACCTCGGCGTCCTGATCCTGCTGGTTTCGACGCTGCGTTACGCCTCTCTGAGCCTTGGCATCAGTACCGGTACTGCGCTGCTGCTGTTGCTTGCTTCCCTGGTCGGCAGTTACTTCAATATCACGGTGACGCATCTGCCACCCGAGCATGTCATCTCCAATGAAATACGGGACGTTTACGGCATGTACTGGGTCATCCCGCGCGTTCGCAGCTATCCAGGCACGACGATTGTCGTGAATATCGGCGGCGCCGTGATCCCGGCCCTCATGTCGCTTTATCTATTGTTTGCCCGACATCTGTGGATCAAGGGCATAATCGCAACGGCCATTGTCGCCGTCGTGCTCCACCTGCTCGCTCATGCGGTGCCGGGCATCGGCATCGCGGTGCCGATCTTCGTGCCGGTCGTCGTCACCGCTGCCGTCGCATTGGTGCTCGCCGGGGCAAACGCCGCCCCGCTCGCCTATATCGCCGGCAGCATGGGCACGCTCATCGGGGCCGACCTCACCAACCTCAGCAAGGTGCGGGGCCTCGGCGCTCCGGTCGCGTCCATCGGCGGGGCAGGAACGTTCGACGGCATCTTTCTGACTGGTATTCTGGCGGTGCTGCTAGCCGGCCTTTTCCATCCGTATCATGATGCCACCGGCGACAAACATGACCCCACCAATGCCCGACCATGAGCGATAGGCCGCCACTGCCGATCATCCGATCGTACCTTCCCGGCGAACTCCATTTGCTGACCTGACAGGCTGCTGCCATGCCCGAAAAATCCCGCGCCCAGACGACCTCGAATAAACATCCGAGCGCGATCGCGGAATATCACGCGCATATCTATTACGACCCAACCGCAAGCCGCGGCCGCGCCGAGCATGTGCGCGAGCGCATCGCCGCGGAATTTCCGCAGGCACGACTCGGGCGCTGGCACGACGAACTGGTCGGACCGCATCCGCAATCGATGTATCAGGTTGCATTTCCAGGCGAGATGCTGGCCAATTTCGTGCCCTGGCTCATGCTCAATCGCGACGGATTGACCGTCCTCCTGCATCCCGAGACCGGCGACAATTACGCGGATCACAGCGCCCATGCCGCCTGGTTCGGGGCCGTACTGCCGCTGCGTTTGGAGGTCTTCCGCAAGTCGCGATCCGACTGAAGCGCAAGACGGGCTGCCGCCAAGCCTCCCCAGTAGCGCGCTTTCGCCGCGCCAATCAGTCCCGCGGCCCGGAACCGCGCCGCGCCGACCTCGTCGGCCTCCTGAAGTGCAAGAGGTGGGCGCGATGAAGCAAGAAAACATCGACCGGACGAATGACAGGCGCTTGCTGAC
>JASHOR010000058.1 GCA_030041005.1 Xanthobacteraceae bacterium | reverse complement strand
TTCTGAACCAAAGCCACACGAGATCAATAAGTTGCTGGTGTCCTTCGATTCCGAAGTTCGCAAACGAGGGTGCTGCATAATGATGCGAACTTCGGAATCGGGACACCAGCAACCCATGTCGTTTGCCGTGTTCAGAGGGCTGTGGCTTCTGCTGGTGATCGGAGCTCTCTTGTGGTGGTATGGGGGCGGCACTGGCGGGAGTTTGCCTACGGTCTTTGGCCTGAAGCAAACACTTGGCACGCTTGAGCCGCGATGGTCCGGGCGGCTACAGGAGACCGGGGCATGAAGACACCCCCATGGCCGCAAACGCACGCGTTATGTCTTCACAACCGATGCCATCCGGCCGCCAAGCCATCCCGGCCAAGGTCAAGACAGAGCTTGCGCTCGGCAAGGCATAGCTACTAAGGATGCATCAGCATGCCAGAATTAGATCGCTTGCATCAGGGGGGAGCAACAACGAACGGCGGCACCAGCGCGCCGACGACCTCCGCAGCCCGACGGCCGGAAAAAGCTTTTCCGGTCTCTTGGGACCAGTTTCACCGCGATTCCCGTGCGCTTGCCTGGCGCTTGAGCGACGCAGGGCCGTTCGGGGCCATCGTCTGCATTACCCGCGGCGGCCTCGTGCCAACGGCAATCGTAGCGCGCGAACTCGGCATCCGGTTGATCGAGACCGTTTGCGTGGCAAGCTATGACCACATCACGCAAGGCGCTCTGAGGGTGCTCAAGGACGTATCACCTGGGCTTGCCAGCCTCGGTGGACAGGGGACGGGCGTGCTCATTGTCGATGATCTGGTCGATACCGGACAGACCGCGAGGATCGTGCGCGCGCTCTTGCCGCACGCTCATTTCGCCACCGTGTATGCCAAGCCCATGGGCCGCCCCATGGTCGACACGTTCGTTACCGAAGTGTCGCAGGACACCTGGATTTATTTCCCGTGGGATACCGGCCTAGCGTTCCAGCGGCCGATCCGGGATACGGGATTGTAACCGCTGCATAGTAAAATAAAGCGTGCCTGGCTACTAAAGAGCCGCGCGGCGGTCACGATGTTTTTTTGCTCGATTCAGCAGCCAGTAGCTTGGCCAGATCGACCTTCGGATAGACGATCTTGCTGTAAGAATTGCGTAGCGTCTGGTCGAGAGTCGCGTCGATAATGCTTTTGCTGATCTCGCCGGTGCGGTCGGCTGATGGGTGTAGTTCGTTGCCGAGCGTACGTGGGATCACCACTTGATCGCGGTCCCATCGGACACGCGTCGACATTGCCCAGAACACCTCAGTCGGATTGAAAATATCGACGTCGCTGTCGACGATTATGACGGTATTGATGTTGACATGCGAGGTCAGCGCGGCGAGTCCGACCGCGCGCACTTCGCCAGGCCGCGGATTGTCCATTGCGATAAGCGCGAGGAAACCGGAGGCGTAGGGTGGCAAATAGGCGTCGCGAACTCGCGGTGACGTGCTCATCGTCAACCGCTTGAGTTTGGGCTCTCGCGTCACGGCGGTGCCGAGAAGAAGATGTTCGAACGAAGCGCCCGCAGTAGTCTGGAAGATCGGGCGGCAACGCCGCGTGATGGTGCTGATACGGCCGACGGGTTGCGGATGGATGCCCGAATAGTGGCCGGTATATTCGGCCATCGGGCCTTCGTCCTCGCGGCCGCCAGCCAGGATTTCGCCTTCAAGCACGATTTCCGCAGTGGCCGGCACCATGATGTCGCAGGTTCGCGCCCGAACTACCGGCGTCGGCTTGCCACGCAGCGCACCTGCGATCTCGTATTCATCGCCGTCATAGCGGAAGGCAGCGGCGATCATCAGAACCGGATCGACGCCGATGGCGACGCAAAACGGCAGATTGCATCCGTTTGCTTCCGCCGTCTCGAAGAATTCCCGCAGGTGGCGCCAGGTATTGAGATTGATCCCGACGCGGTCTGCCCCCTTAACCTGCATCCGCACGTAGGAGAGGTTGTGGCGTCCGCTCACCGGATCGCGGCCAATGACGACGCCTGCATTGAGAAATGCGCCGCCATCCTTTGGCGCGTGGACTGGAATTGGCAGCGTTGCGAGATCAACATTATCGGTGACGACTTCCTGGCACGGGGCCGGGCCATCGATCTCCCGGAACGGGATCGGCGCCTCGGTCGCCGCCTCGAGCACATTACTTATCTTCTCGCGATCACAACCGATCGCGAGCCCGATGCGCTCGTGCGAGCCAAGCGCGCTGCCGAGCACCGGCATATGTGCACCCTTCACATTGTGGAATAGCGCCGCCTTCCCTTCCTGCTCGCAGGCACGCAGCACCGCGCCGAGCTCATGGACCGGATCGATCTCCGTGGTGAACTCGTGAATCGCGTGCGCCTGGCGCAGCACTTCGATGAAGCTGCGCAGGTCGTCGACGGAATTGCTCGCCATGTGACCACTATATTGCTTGGACGCGTCTCGTTGCGGCAACGGCTGCTGTGCGATCACGCCGCCGCCTTATCCTTGGCCGCAATCTCCTCAGCCGGAGCCATCCCAGGCAGATGATTGAACAACAGATTAAGCAGGATGGCGACTAACAATCCGGCGCCCACAGGGCTGTTGAGGATCGTTTGCAGGTCCTTGGGCCAAGAGTTGTAGAAATTCGGCGCTACCATGGGAATGAAGCCGACGCCGAGCGAGGTCGCCACAATGAACAGATTTTGCGGATCGCCCAAGTCGACGCGATTGAGAATCTTGATGCCGACGACTCCAATCGCTGTAAACATCACCAGTGCTATTCCGCCGATGATCGGCCCAGGGATCGCCGCAACCAGTCGACCAAGCGGCGGAAACAGGCCGAGTATCACAAGGAACACGCCGGCGGCGGTCGCGATATAGCGGCTGCGAGTGCGCGTCAGCCCGAGGACGCCGATATTCTGCGAAAAGGTCACCAGCGGAAACGCACCGAATAGGCCCCCGATGAGGCTGGTGAGCCCGTCGGCCAGAATACCGCCCTGCACGTGCTCGCCGGTCGCTTGGCGGCCGACCATCTCGCCGACCGCAACAAGTTGCGGCAAAACCTCAAACATCAACACGACCATCAGGATGATGACCGAGATCGCGGCCGTGATATCGAAATCGAATTGTCCGAAGTGCGACGGGATCGAGAAGCCGAACAATGCACCTTGCAACACGTGGCTGAAATCGGCGCGCCCGAACAGGTAGGCGATAAAGGTTGCGACGACGAGGCCTAGCAGGATCGCAGCTTGGCGCAACGTTTGTGGCAAAAATCGCATCAGCAGCCCGACGATCGCAACTGTTCCGGCTGCCATTACCAGGTTGACCGCTAGCACCGGCTGCTCCGGCTTGAAATTGGTGATCAGGCGGACCCCGATTGGCACCAGCATGATGCCGACCAGCGCCAACATCGTGCCCATGACCACCGGCGGAAAGAATCGCCGCAGCCGGCCGATGAACGGCGCGCAGATTATCATCGCCGCGCCAGCCATGACGCAGGTGCTCCAGACCGTCGCCAGCCCGTAGCTCTTGCCGATGATGATCAGCGGACCGATCACGTTGGCGGAAGGCCCGAGCACGATCGGCAGCCGGGCGCCGAACTTCCACATGCCAATGGTGGTGAGGATCGTGCCAAGTCCGGCAAAGATCGTGTTCGCCGAAATCATCTGCGCGATGTCTACGCCCGACATGCCAAGCGCGCGGCCGATGACATAGGGCACCGCCACTGTGCCGGCGTACATCACGAAAAGATGCTGCAAGCCGAGCGCGCCCAGTTGTCCCGCCGATGGTACCGCGTCGACTGGATCAAAAGCGGTGGATTTCTCCATTTGGCTCATGGCGTCTTCTCCCCTCTCCTGCCGTCCGATCCGATTCTAATTTGGGCCGGCTTTGCTGCACCCGGTTTATTTTAGCAGTCGATCGCGCAGGTCTCGTACGGCGCGCTACTGAAGATCGAAGCATATGGAAGAGACAGTCGTCGGGCAACCGTGACTACAGATTTTTGGATACTGCGCTGGATTTTTTTCGTGTTGCGCGGTTTTGTCTCGCGCACTTGCCTTCGTCGAGCTTCACACGCGATCGCATGTACATCATTCAGACAGGTGTTGCTGGAATTATGCCTTCGTTGTTATTGAAATGGCATCAACTTCGTAGGGATCAAAGTTCGAATCTTGCTATGGAAGTTATCGGCAGGGCTCGTTCTTTTCCACCTGTTCACTATTTGGAAACAGCGGCGCATACAGAAACAGCACGCGGCGCCGATACTGGGTAGGAGATGCTGCAGAAGGCAGCAAGGCGAGGATGATGAATGACAATGCGAGCTAGCGTCGTCGACACAATCATTAAGGCCCTGAAGACCGCAGGGGTCACCATCGCGTGCTATCTACCGGATTCGCTCTTCAAGGAGCTCTATCCGGCGCTCGACCACGACAACGAGATCCGTACCATCCGCGTCACCAATGAAGGTGAGGGCGCAGCGATCTGCGGCGGCGTCTGGCTTTCGGGCAAGCGCGCCGTGTTGGTGATGGAAAATTCCGGCCTGCGCGCTTCGATCGAGCCGCTAGCGCGCATGGGCATGGGCGCAGGCATCCCGGTGGTGATGTTGATGAGCTATCGCGGCGACCTCGGCGAGAACAACTGGTGGGCAATCCCGCACGGCATGACTATGGAACCGCTGCTCCAGGCGATGCGCATACCCTATCGGCTGGTCGATCGTGAAGAAGACATCGCGCAGGCAGTGCACGACGCCTTCACCTGGGCGCACACAGCCTATTATCACTCCGCCATCGTCTTGTCCGGGAGCATCGTGCGATGATGACCCGATACGACTGCATGACCGTGCTCGCTGGCAAGCTCAAGGACGAGCTTGTGATCCTTTCGCTCGGCGCCAGCGTTGACGAATGGTACAATGCCGCGCCCCACATGCGGAATGGGAGCCTGTTCCAACAACAGCTCGGCTGCGTGACTCCAGAGGCCTTCGGACTTGCCGTCGGTTTGCCGCACCGGCGCATCGTCGCGCTCGACACTGACGGCGGCATGCTGTTCAACCTTGGCATTCTGGCGACCCTCGCCAACGAACGGCCACAAAATCTCCTGGTCGTCGTCTGGGACAACGAATGTTACCAGTCGATCGGCGGCCCGCCGACACATACCGCGTCTGGCATCGTCGATCTTGCTGCAATCGCACGTGGCGCGGGCATTGAGCGCGCTTATGCGGTGCACGATCTCGATGAGTTTAACCACCGCTGCGACGACGCCTTGGCGACGCAGGCGCTTACGGTGATCGTGGCGAAGGTCGACAAGCAGGTCCGCCGCGATATCAAGCGCAAGCACAGTGACGGACGTGAAGACAAGTACATCTTCGTACGCCACGTGGAAGCGACCGAGGGTGTCGTGATCATGGGCCCGAGCGAGCACAATTGACGTCGCGCGCACCGCAACGGGACGATCGCAAATCCCGTAATCCGGTTCGACAAACCCGCAGTCTCGTGTAGAGATCGGGCAAAACACCGGGCCAACGCGCCCTGCCGAGGAGCACCATGCACGATCTCAAAAGCTACATCGACAGCCTGCCGGAGAACGAAAAATTCGTCCTCTCCGAGCCGGTCAATCTGGATTTCTGTCCGACCTCGCTGGTGCTTGAATTGGAGGCGCAAAAGCGATTTCCGGTCGTCGTGATCGAGCGCTCGAATGGTTTCGACGTTCCGGTGGTGACAAATCTTTTTGCAGATCGCGACCGCATCGCGCGCATGGTCGGCGCCAAGCCCGGCGGGTTCGGTCAAGCTTGGTCTCGCGCGCTTGCCAATCTCGCGCCTGCGGTGATGACTGACCGGGCGCCGGTGCACGAGGTGGTCATGCTCGCCAATGAGGTCGACGCTGGACAACTGCCGATCTCACGGCATTTCGAGGCGGATGCCGGGCGCTACATCGGGTCCGGCATCCTGATCTGTAAGGACCCGGACACCGGCGTGCGCAATCTCAGCTTTCAGCGCATGCAGCTCAAGGGACCGAACCGCTTCGGTGCCAGCCTGCACTCGCGCGGCCACATCTGGGATCACCTTTTGCGCTGCGAGGCGCGCGGTAAGAACATGGAAGTGGCGGTGGTGATCGGTTGTCATCCGGCGATCTACATCGCGGCGGCGGCAAAGGTTGCCATGGAGACTGACGAGCTGGAAGTCGCCGGCGCGCTGATGCGCGAGCCGGTCAAGCTCGTCAAATGCAAGACCATCGACATCGAAGTGCCAGCCGACGCCGAGTACGTCATTGAAGGAGAAATTCTCGCCGGCGTTCACGAGGACGAGGGACCTTATGGCGAATATACCGGCTATTCGACCCACCGCTCTACCCGTAACGTCTTCATCGTCAAGGCGATCACGCATAAGCGCAAGCCGATCTTCCTCGACATCATTCCCGGCTATTCGGCGGAGCATCTGCTGCTCAGCCGCTGCACCCGCGAGGCCCACGTCACCCACCGGCTGCGCGAAATGGTGCCGACGCTCAGGGCGGTGAGCTATCCGAAAACCGGCGTGCATTTCCACGCTTATATGTCGTTCAAGAAAACCGCCGAAGGTCAGGCGCGTCAGGCTTTGATGATGCTGATGGGGCTCGACTCCTACGTCAAGCTCGCCGTGGCGGTCGACGATGACATAGACGTCTTCAACGAGGACGAAGTGCTGTGGGCGCTGGCGACCCGATTCCAGGCCGATACCGACATGTTCGTGGTGCCGAAGGTGTTCTGCAACCGGCTCGATCCGTCCTCCGTCGAGGGCATGTCGGCGAAAGTTGCGATCGATGCAACAAAGCCACCGAATTTCGAGGGCGAACGCACGCGACAAACTGCGGAATCAGTCGCCTGGGCGCGCAGCGTGATTTCGCGTCAATTGCGCTGAACCGACTGCGTGTTCATGCTGGTTGCATCGCGTTTCCCGTCGCGGGTGCTTCGGCACGCCGGCCGATCATGAGGATCTGCGCGGCAATGCCCGCGGCAATCACGGCGGGCTCCTTGCCTTTGATCTGCGGCAGGCCGATCGGACAAACAAGACGATCGATCGTGGCGTCGGCAACGCCCAACTGGCGCGCCAGGCTGACGAACCGCGCCCGCTTGGTCTGCGACCCGATCAAACCAACGAAATCGAACGTGCCGCGCTTGAGCGCTTTGAGCGCGATGTCGTAGTCGAGCGGATGCGAGTGCGTCATGACGATGACGACGCTGTCGGACGGCGCTTGCGCCAATTCACGATCGACCTCGGGGTGGTGGACGATGACGACGTTCTGCGGGACGTATTGCGGGAACTGGTCAGGGCGGCTGTCGATCCAGCGCACGGCGAACGGCAGCGGCGCCAACGCCAGAACCAGAGCCCGGCCGACATGGCCGGCGCCGAACAACAGCACCTGTTTCGCCGCTTTGCCGAACTCTTCGCGGAATGACAACTTGCCGCCACGCTTGTTGCTCTTGCCTGCGGTCTTGATCGGATTGGCGGTGGCCGGCTCTGCGGGCGTACGAACGATGCGTCCGTCATCGCCCACACGGCTCGCCACCGTGAAAACGCCCGATTTCTCCGCCGCCTCAAGCTGACGAACGGTCGCGAGATCGCTGCCGTCGAATGTCTCGATCAGCGTCGTCACCATGCCGCCGCAGCACTGGCCGAGATTCGGCCCGAGCGGCCAGTCGCGGAATTGCGCGCCGCCGCGGCCGGCGGCCAATGCAACGCGCGCCTCCGCCAGCGCCTCATATTCCAGCCTGCCGCCGCCGATAGTGCCGAAGAAGGCGCCATTCGGCTGCATCACGATTCGCGCCCCCGCCTCGCGCGGCGCCGACCCGGCAGCGGCGATCACGCTCACCAGCGCGGCGTTGCCATGCCGTTCGATCGTCTCCCGAATGCGGGTCCAAACCTCTGCCATCTCAAGCCCAACCGCACATCCATGCGCGGATCTCAGGCATCCACAAGGTCGGCACCGAGCGCCAACGCCGCTACCGCATCGACCGGGCCGATCGCCTTGAGGATCGCTTCCGGCGTCGCCGGCGCATCGAGCTCGACCGGCTTGCCGGGATCGAGCGAATGAATCGCGTCGGAGATCGCCGCGAACACCGAGATCGGCAGCATCAACGGCGGCTCACCGACCGCCTTGGAGCGATAAATCGTCTCCTCGCGATTGCTGCCGTCGAATAGCGCGACGCGGAAATCCTCGGGCACGTCGGCGGCAACCGGAATCTTGTAGGTCGAGGGCGCGTGAGTAAGCAGGCAGCCTTGCTCGTCGTAGACCAGTTCCTCGGTGGTCAACCAGCCCATGCCCTGGACGAATCCGCCTTCAATCTGGCCGATGTCGATCGCTGGATTGATCGAGCGCCCGACGTCGTGGAGCACATCGACGCGCTTGACCTTCATCTCGCCGGTGAGAATGTCAATAACGACTTCGCTGCACGCGGCACCGTAGGCGTAATAGAAGAACGGGCGTCCCTTCGCCTTGTCGCGGTCCCAGTGCAGCTTCGGCGTCTTGTAGAACCCGGCGGCGGAAAGATGCACGCGCGCGGCATGGGCCTGTTTCGTCAGCTCGCCGAACGCAATGCTCTCGTTGCCGATCAGCACGCGATCGTCGCGGAATTCGATGCGATCCGCATC
This sequence comes from Xanthobacteraceae bacterium, assembly GCA_030041005.1. GTDB lineage: Bacteria > Pseudomonadota > Alphaproteobacteria > Rhizobiales > Xanthobacteraceae > BOG-931. The sequence continues at coordinate 46,947 of JASHOR010000058.1, read as the reverse complement.
GACATTCCATGCTTCGCTGACGAATTTGATCAGACGCATCTTGATCTCGCGGACGGCGCGCTGCACGGCCATGCCATTGAGATCGGTCCCCGCGGAAGCGGCAGTGGCGGACGTGTTCGGCACCTTGTCGGTCGAGGTCGCGGTGATGCGTACCCGCTCAAGGCCGATGCCAAGTTCTTCCGCCGCCACCTGCGCGACCTTCTGGAACAGGCCTTGCCCCATTTCAGTGCCGCCGTGATTGAGATGCAGTGAGCCGTCCTGATAGACGTGGACCAGCGCGCCGGCCTGATTGAGCGAGGTGAGCGTGAATGAAATCCCGAATTTCACCGGAGTGAGGGCAATTCCGCGTTTGAGGATTGGCGAGCGCGCATTGAATGCCGCGATCTGCTTGCGCCGCTCGCGGTAGCTCGACGAGCGTTCAAGCTGCTCGATCAGCCGGATCGCCGTGTCGTGGTCTTCGACGGTCTGGCCGTAAGGAGTGATGTCGCGACCAGCACCGTAAAGATTGATCTTGCGTACATCGAGCGGATCGAGCTGCAGTCTCCAGGCAATCGTGTCGATCACCCGCTCGATCGCCATCATGCCCTGCGGGCCGCCGAAACCGCGGAATGCCGTATTCGACACGGTGTTGGTCTTGATCCGGCGCGAGCCGATGCGGAATTCGGGAAGAAAATAGGCGTTGTCGGCATGGAACATGGCGCGGTCGACCACGCCGATCGTGAGATCCGCCGAGCAGCCGCAGCGCGCGTCGAGATCGATGTTGACGGCGCGGATGCGGCCGTTCGTCTCGTAGCCGACCGCATATCGCACGGCAAAATCGTGCCGTTTGCCGGTCATCATCATGTCGTCGTCCCGGTCGAGCCGCAGTTTGCACGGCTGGCCGGTTTTGCGCGCCGCAAGCGCGGCAATCACCGCCCATTGCGTCGCTTGCGTTTCCTTACCCCCGAAGCCACCGCCCATGCGGCGCACCTGGCAGGTCACGAAGGAATCCGGCAGCCCCAAGACGCGGGCGACGATGTGCTGGACTTCGCTCGGATGCTGGGTCGAAGAATGGACAAGCATACCGCCATCCTCGCCCGGCACGGCGAGCGCGATCTGGCCTTCGAGGTAAAAATGCTCCTGACCGCCGATGCGGATCGTTCCCGCGTTGCGCATCGGCGCGGCGGCGATGCCCTTAGCAGCATGCCCGCCGACAAAGGCATAGTCCGGCAACACGGTCTCGCCGGCCGCACCGCCCTGCTCGACCGTGACGTTCGGCTTTTCGGCATCGATATCGAAGCGCGCGCGGCGTACCGCGCGCCGCGCCGCGTCCCGAGTCTCGGCTACGACGGCAAAGACCGGTTGGTCGCGGAATATGACGCGCTTGTCGGCGAACACCGGCTCGTCGCCGGCTGACGGCGAAATGTCGTTCTTGGCCGGCACATCAGCGGCGGTGACGACGGCAACCACACCCGGCGCGTTGGCGACCTCGCTCAGATCGAGAGTGCGAATCGTGCCGCGCGCCGCAGGCGCGCCGCCCACCGCGACGTGCAATGTGCCCACCGGTTCCGGCATGTCGTCAACATAATCGGCGCAGCCTTGCACATGCTTGGCGCCGCTATCGTGCGGCATCGCCTTGTAGACGTGACGCAACGGTGCCTCGCGCGTCGCTTCACTCTGCGGCATGGGCGGCTATCCGGCGCTCTGCAACACGCGTGACATCGCTGCTCAAGCCGGCGAGTTCGGCAACGGCCTTGATCACCAGGTTGCCGGCGACGCGGCGGCGATACTCCGCGCTGGCGCGCAGATCGCTAAGCGGCGTGAAGTCCTCGTTCACCGCCGCCGCCGCCGATTGCCAACGGCTGCGGTCGGCAAGTCGCAGTCCGAGCAGCTTCGCCTCCACGGTCTTGGCGCGCTTCGGCACTCCGGCCATGCCGCCGAACGCAACCCGCGCCTTGCTGATGCAGCCGCCTTCGATATCGAGGCATAGCGCGGCGAGCACCGCGGAAATGTCCTCGTCGATGCGCTTGCTGATCTTGTAGGCTCGGAATTGCATCGACGGTGCGAGCTTGGGGACAAGCAGCCGGCGCACGAACTCTCCCGGCGCGCGGTCCTGCTTGCCGTAGTCGAGAAAGAAATTTTCGAGCGGCAATTGACGGATGCGCTCGCCGTGACGCAACTCGACCGTGGCGCCCATCGCGATCAGCATCGGCGCGAGATCGCCGATTGGAGAACCGTTGGCGATGTTGCCGCCGACTGTGCCGGAAGCCCGCACCTGGATCGAGCCGAAGCGACGCAGCACTTCCGCGACGTCGGGATCGATCGCGCCGAGAACCGGCGCGGCGCGCGCCAGGGAGACGATTGCGCCGAACGCGAATTGGCCGGCGGATTCCTCGATGCCGGACAGCGCCGCGACGCGGCCGACATGGATGATTTTGGCCATCGGGTCGAGCTTCTTGGTGATCCACAGCCCGACATCGGTGGCGCCGGCGACGATCGTCGCCTCGGGATGCCGCGCGTAAAGCCGCGCCAGCGTTTCCTCGCTCGCGGGCGCGGCAAAGAACGCGGCGTCGTCGCCAACGAACACGTCCGCCGGATCGTCGATCGCTTCGAGCGTGCCGAGCCGCTGCGCGGCGCCGCGCGTGAACTTGTCGTCCGCCCGCGTGTTGCAGGCTTCGAGCCCAGCTTCGACGATCGGCCGGTAGCCGGTGCAGCGGCACAGATTGCCGGCGAGCACGTCGTTGATCGCGTCGCGGTTCGAAACACCGCCGCATTGGTGATATTGCGCGAACAGGCTCATCACGATGCCCGGCGTGCAGAAGCCGCATTGCGAGCCGTGCCGCCGCGCCATCGCTTCCTGCACAGGATGCAGGCGCTCGCCGTCGGCCAGATCCTCGACCGTGATCAGTTCGGCGCCATCAATCTGACCGACCAGCGTGATGCACGAATTGACCGGCTCATAGCTCACGCCGCCGTGGCGACGGCGCGCGATCACGACCGTGCAGGCGCCGCAGTCGCCTTCCGCGCAGCCTTCCTTGGTGCCGGTGGATCTTTCTTCAAGGCGCAGCCAATCCAGCAGCGTCGCGCGCGGCAACAAGCGCTCAAGCCGCACCGTCCGGCCTCGCCTCAAAAATTGCACTGAGCGTCTTACCGCTGGCATTACAATACGATAGGCCTCCGGTGTGATTTACAGAAGACGGCAATTCGTTGACAGTTCGTGCTCAAAAGCAGAACAGTCAACATTACAGCCTCAAGAGCGGCGGCAGGGCCGCCAAAGCATGATCCAGAAAGGTCTGCGCCGCGAGACTGAGCGTCGAGTGCGCGTCAGTAATGACGGCGAACTCCTCGACCCCGAGGCCCGGTTCGGCGAGTTCGACGAACACCAAGGCGCCCGTTTTGAGCAGATCCTCGATGCCAAGCTGCGTCTGGATGCCGACGAACTTCCCTCGTTGCAGCAGTCGATTCATGAAATTCAGGGAATTGGTCTCGATGAAAGCGCGCAGTTCGTTGGCGTGGCGACCGATGACGCGATCGAGTGTGGCGCGGATCGACAGGCCGGTCGCCGGCAACACCAGTGGCAGCTTGAGACATTCCGACATGCTGACTTTCGCCGACCGCGCCAGCGGGTGGTCTCTCGAGGCCACGGCGCCGAGCGAATATTGCTTGCGTAGGTGGATCTTGAACCGATCGGTGTGCAGCGGATTGAACGCGAAGCCAATGTCAGCGCGCCCCTCGGCAATACTGTCCGCGACCGACTCGGCGGACCCCATGACGACGCTGACATGGATCAACGGATACTCCGCTGCGAACAATTCGATCAGCGTCGGCAGCAGACTGATTGACGCGCTTTCGACGGTGCCCACACGCACGACGCCTGTGCGCAATTCCTGTAAGGCGTCGATTTCAGCAACGGTCGCTTCGAGATTACGCAGCACCGCCGTGCAATGGCGCAACAGCGCAGTGCCCGCCGCGGATATGCGGAGCTTGCTGCCGAGCCGCTCGAACAGGGGTACGCCGACGGCCTCTTCGAGCTGCAGAATCTGACGGCTAACCGCCGAGGGCGAGATATTGAGTCGGCGCGAGGCTTCTCGGATCGAGCCGGCCTCCGTCACCGCAACGAAATAGTTGAGATTGGGGGCATAGAGGATGCGGCACAATTGTTCGCGCGAGAGCTGGGACTTTGTCATGGCGGTTCTCGCTTCCCACACAGATGTGATACAGGAAGCCTGTGGGACGGTGCTGACGGGGCGACGGTGCAGGTTCGCGCCAACGGGGAGCACGGGTCAATGGCTGAATCGACATCGGCGGTTGAGCAGGGCTTGGCGGCGCGAATCCCTGTCATGGCGAAATCGCCAGTCGACGAAGTGCTGCCTGCGGGCAACCTCATCTTGTTCTGGTTGCAGCATGTGCTGCTCATGGCGGCGTCGCCGATCACTTCGGTGTTTCTGGTCAGCAAGGCGCCAGCGGGCCGGTTCTGCTTGTGCCACCGTTGATTGGTCTCGGTGCGCTCCTTGCTTCATTAGGGTTAAGCCAAGCGATCCAGATCCCGATCGCGGTGATGGCTTCACTGGGTAGTCTTTGGACCGGCAACCTCAATTGGCGGCTTGCCGGTCTCCTGAGCCTTGGCCTTATTCCGGGCGCGCCAATTGGCGTTCCGCTGGCGCACAAGCTGCCTGCGCATTTTTTGCTCAGGATGGTCGCTGCCGCCCTTGTAATCACCGGCGCATTGCTCGTCCTCAAATCTGCACGACTCTTGCCGGACTCATGAAATTTCGCTCGGGAGAGTTCTCAGCCTTGTTGCCCTTTTTGTAGGCCTCCCGTTGCTGATTCAGCACGCATTTTTCGATCCTTGACGCCGCTGCGAGAATGCCGGTACAAAAGACACGTCGGTAGAAGCGGTCAGCCGAACTTCGCCAATTTAGACGCGAGCTTCGACGGGAGATTGCTGACAGACGAATGCTTGGTGGCGCATTCGACTGGAGTCTGCCGTGTCTCATCCAACATCCCCCGCGAACCATCGCATCGACCGCATTGAATGCGGAAGCCGCGACCGCATGTCTGCTGTGCTGCGACGACGCCAAATCGTCGAGAGCAAGACGCCGTTGCAAGGAGCGAATCATGATCATTGATACCCATCTTCATCCGACCAACCTCGTCGACGAGGCCTGGCGGCACGACGGCACGCCGTTTAATGGCGAGCGCATGCTAAAGCTGATGGACGGGCCGTACTACATCAATGGCAAGCCGCGTCGCATTGACATGGGGCTAATTCAGCCGCCGCCGGGGAATACCGCGTGGCGTGAGGGCAATCGCACCGGCCGCGAAGGCATCCGCGATTACATGGCCTACATCGCCGAGCTTACGCAGAAATATCCCGACCGCTTCATCGGTAATTTCACCTATAACCCACGCTTTGGGCCGGAGAACGGCGCGGCGGAGCTGGAATTCCACGTCAAGGAATACGGCTTCAAGATGCTCAAGCTGCACGCCAACATGCACTCATACCGGCCCGACCGGGCGCTCGACTGGTTGCGGCCGGCGATGCGCAAGTGCGATGAGCTCGGCGTCGTGGTTCTGATCCACACCGGCGACGGACCCTACAGCATCCCGACTCAGTTCTATCCGATCATCCGCGAATTCCGGAATGTTAATTTCATCATCGGCCACTTCGGCATCCAGACCGGCGGCGTCTATTGCTTCGAGGCTTTCTGGATGGCGATGGATAATCCGAACGTCTATGTTGAATCTGGCTGGTGCCTGCAATCGCGCATTGTCGAATTTGCCAAGGAACTGCCGCGCCACAAGATCGTGTTCGGCACCGACTCGCCACCGAATGAGCCGGGCATGTGGCTACGCGAGCTCGAAGTGCTGTGCAGTCCTCCTCCGCAAGGCATGAACCTCAGCGAAGACGATCTAGAAGGCTTCATGGGCAACAACGTCGCGAAGCTCCTCGGTATCAAGCCGACCAAGCCACCGAAAACCGTCGAGGAGGCGAAGGTTCGTCTAAGCGGTAAGGCGCCGGCGCCGGTCGCCTGACGAATGGCGGAAGAACGGCAAGGCATCGGATATCTTTCGCGTCATCGACCCGGGTGCGGCGGGACCTGTCGCGCAAATCGCCGCGCCTCTTCGGTGGAGGCGCGGTGGCCTGAGACGGGCAACCAACAAAAATGGGTATGGAGGAACTCATGAACGCGTCTGCACCCGCTGCCATCAACCCTATCGATGAAATGCTGCCGACACCCAAGCTGTTCATGCTCGGGTTACAACACGTCCTCGCGATGTATGCCGGTGCAGCCGCCGTGCCGCTCATTATCGGCGGCGCGCTGCATCTGCCGAAAGAGCAGATTGCCATGTTGGTCAGCGCTGATCTCTTGGTCTGCGGCATCGTCACCATCATTCAGTGCGTCGGGTTCCTGAACATCGGCATCAGGCTGCCGATGGTGATGGGCGTGGCTTTTACCGCCGTGCCGACTATCATTGCCACTGGATCGAACCCCGCGCTCGGCCTGCCCGGCGTGTTCGGCGCGGTCATCGTTTCGGGCGTGTTCACCTTTCTCGCCGCGCCGTTCTTCGGCCGCTGGGTACGATTCTTTCCGCCCGTGGTGACCGGGACCGTCATGCTGATCATCGGCCTGTCGCTAATGCGCGTCGGCATCAACTGGGCGGCAGGTGGACAGCCGATGATCCATGGCCCGAACGGCATGATTCCCAATCCCGGCTACGGGCAGCCCGAAAATCTGGCAATCGCAGCGATCGTGCTCGTGTCTATCCTACTTATGACCCGATATATGAAGAGTTTTCTAGGCAATCTCGCCGTCCTTTTGGGCATCGGCATCGGCTTCGCCATCTCGATCGCGCTTGGACGTGTGAACTTTGGCGGCGTGGAGAGTGCCGGCTGGCTGACCGTGGTGCTGCCATTACGGTTCGGCTTTCCGGTATTCGATTTTTGGTCCTCCGCCGGACTATGCGCGGTCATGATCGTGATGATGATCGAGTCGACGGGACAATTCCTCGCCGTTTCCGACATGGGCGGCCGAGCTGTTACGGAACAAGACTTTGCCCGCGGCCTGCGGGCCGACGGGCTTGGCAACATTATCGGCGGCATCTTCAACACGTTTACTTACACGACCTTTGCCCAGAATGTGGGGCTGGTTCAGATAACAGGGGTATTGAGTAGGTGGGCGGTCGCCGCCGGGGGCGTCATCCTGATCGTGCTCGGTTGCCTCCCGAAGCTCGCCTTTGTCACCGCCTCGATTCCGAGCTACGTCATCGGCGGGGCGGCAATCGTGATGTTTGGCATGGTGTCGGCCACGGGAGTCAAGATCTTCAGCAAAGCCGACTTTGCCACCAACCGGTACAACCTGTATATCGTCGCAGTCAGCGTCGCGGTGGCGATGATACCGGTGGTCGCCGACCAGTTTTTCTCGAAGCTGCCGCATCAGCTCAACACGCTGTTTCAGAGCAGTGTGCTGATCGGCACATTGTCGGCAGTGCTCCTGAACCTGTTGTTCAATGGAATGCCGGCGCACAACAAGCCGGCGGCGACGACGCAAATCGTGGCCGCTGAATAGCGGCGGTTACGGCGATGGCGGAATGCGCACCGAAGATCGACGGTCCGCGCTGATCGTCACCGGCGATTCTTTCGTGCTGTCATACAGCGAGCGGAACCAATGAGGCGTTTCGACTACTTTGAGCCGCAGACATTGGACGAGGCCGTCGCGTTGCTCAGCCGATACAATGGTACCGCGAACGTGCTCGCCGGCGGTACTGATCTCTTGGTCGAAATCAAGGAGCAGATTCGCAAGCCAGACCATGTGATCAACATCAAGAAAATTCCGGGTATGAACCGGCTTACTTTCGATCCGGTGGCCGGCTTGAATTTCGGCTCGCTCGTTACCGCCCGCGAGATCGAGACTTCACCAGACGTGCGCCGTGATTACAGCGGCCTGGCGCAGGCGGCGAGCGAGGTCGGCTCCATACAAGTACGTAACCGCGCGACCATCGTCGGCAATATCTGCCGGGCCTCGCCTTCGGCCGACACCCTCCCGCCGCTGATCGCCGACGGCGCGATCGTGACGGTGTTCAGCGAAGGCGACGAGCGACGCGTCGCGCTCGAAGACTTCTTCGTCGGCCCCGGCCGGACCGTGCTGCGGCCCAACGAAATCGTGACTGCGGTCGAGCTCCCCGCGGTGACGCCGCACTCGGCCAGCATCTACATCAAGCATGGACGCCGCAAGGCAATGGAACTGGCTACGGTGGGCGTCGCCGTATCGCTGACGCTCGAGGGCGCCGTCTGCCGCAGAATCCGCATCGTCCTCGGTGCCGTGGCGCCAACGCCCATCCGGGCAAAAAAGGCTGAGGCCCTCGCGCAGGGTCATGCACTCGACGAGGACTTGATCGAAGCCGCGGCGCAGACCGCCATGGACGAGTCGCGGCCGATCAGCAATATCCGCGGCAGCGCCGCGTACCGACGCGAGATGGTGCGGGTGCTGACCGCGCGCGCGATCCGGCAGGCTCAGGAGTGTGTCCAGTGAAACAGGTCGTCGCGGTCACGATCAATGGTGAGGCTCACGAGCTCGCGGTCGAACCGTACCGCAGCCTGCTCGACATGCTGCGCAATGAAGCGGGATTGACCGGGACTAAAAAGGGCTGTGATGTCGGTGATTGCGGCGCCTGCACTGTGCTTCTGAACGGCAGGCCGGTAAATTCCTGTCTGGTCTTGGCTCTCGAAGTGAACGGCGGTGATGTCGTGACCATCGAGGGCATTCAATCGGGACCCGATCGCCTCCATCCGTTGCAGGAAAACATGATGAAGTTCGGCGGGTCGCAATGCGGCTTCTGCTCGCCGGGGATCATCGTCATGGCCAAGGCCCTGCTCGATGAGAACCCCAATCCGACCGAGGACGAAATCCGCTTTGCACTCGCCGGCAACATCTGCCGCTGCACCGGCTATACCAAGATCATCGAGGCGGTGGCGGCCACGGCGAAGCAACTTTCCTCCGGCAAGGAAATCACGCCATGAACATGTCGGTCGTCGGCAAAAGTGTTAAGCGCGTCGACACGCTCGGCAAGGTCACGGGCCTCGCCAGATATGCCGGCGACCTGAGCCTGCCGGGCATGCTGCACGCCAAGATCAAGCGCAGCAACATCGCCCATGCCAGCATTAAACAAATCGACGTCAGCAAGGCGCGGGCGCTGCCGGGCGTCAAAGCTGTGCTCACCCATCAGGACGTGCCGCGCGTGCTGCATTACGGCTCGCCGCATCCGCGCTCGGCGTCCGTGACGAAGGATCAATATATCCTTGACAACAAGGTGCGCTACTGGGGCGAAGGCGTCGCCGCAGTTGCCGCAATCAGCGAAGAGATCGCCGAGGAGGCGCTCGACCTTATCGAAGTCGAATATGAAAAGCTGCCGGCTGCATTCACCGTCGAGCAAGCCCTGTGCCCCGACGCTCCGCTCATCCACGACACGAGTCCTGGCGGCAATCTGGTTATGGATCCCGTCATCGTCACCCGCGGCGACATCGAGCGCGGTTTCGCCGAGGCCGATCTGATCATCGAAGGCGAATTCAAGGGGGGCCGTCCGACGCCCGCCTACATGGAGCCGAACGTCTGCCTCTGCCAATGGGACGGCAACGGCAAGCTGACGGTGTGGATTTCAACGCAGGCGCCGTTCATGGTCCGCGGCGTCATCGCCGAGGTGCTCGGCCTGCCGCTGAACAATGTCCGTGTCCTGGTCGATCACATGGGCGGCGGCTTCGGCGCCAAGCAGGATCTATTTCAGAACGAATTCCTCTGCGTGCTGCTGGCGAGGGAGAGCAAGCGCCCGGTGCGCATGGAACTCAGCCGCAAGGAGACGTTCCTCAGCGGCCGCTCGCGCCATCCTGTCCACGTCTGGCTCAAACAGGGATTCAAGAAGGACGGCACGATCACGGCGCGGCAGGCGCTGCTGACGTTCAACAGCGGCGCCTATGGCTCACATGCCCCCGGCGTGACCGGCGTCAGCACGGCGTCGCTTACATCGCTGTACCGCTGCGAGAATGTGCATCTCGAAGGCCGCGCCGTTTATACCAACACGCCGATCGCTGGCGCCTTCCGCGGCTATGGCTGCGTGCAGAGCTATTATCCGCTCGACATCCAGATGGATGAAGCGGCGGAGCGGCTTGGGATCGATCCGGCGGAACTGAAGCTTCGCAATGCGGTGCGCGGCGACGACATCGCACCGTCGGGCCATGCCGTCACCGGACACGGCCTGGAGGACTGCATTAGACGCGGCATGGCGGAAGTGAAATGGTCCGAGGTGCGCGCGCAGGCGCACGAGACATCTGGCGCCATCCGCTACGGCTGGGGCATGGGTTGCGAAATGCACGGCAGCAGCGCCTACCCAGGCATCAAGGAGCAGGGCAACGCGATCGTCAAAATGAACGAGGACGGGACCGTCACTTTGGTGACCGGTACGACGGGGCTCGGCACCGGTGCGCACACAGCGCTGGCGCAAATCGTGGCCGAGGAACTCGGCGTCAAGTTCGAGGACGTAGGCGTTGTCCACGGCGACACCGACGTTACGCCTTGGGACATCGGTGCATTCGCCAGCCACACAACTTTCATGGGCGGGCGGGCAGCGCAAATGGCAGCCGCCGAGGTGAAGAAGCAACTACTGGAACGCGCTGCCGAGCGGCTCGAAGCCGCACCGGGCGATCTTGACATCGCTGACGGCATGATCTCGGTCAAGGGCGTGCCCGGGTATCAGATCAGCGTACGCGAGGCGATCGCGCCGCGCCTCGGCCTGCCGGCCGCACATCTGGTGGGCACGGCGAGCTATCATCCGACCAAGTCCTATTCGTTCGCCGCCCATTTCGTACAAGTGAAAGTCGACACGAAGACCGGGCAGATCGAGGTTGTGAAGGTCGTCCCGGTACACGAGATCGGACGCACAATTCATCCTGTCGCGGCGGCCGGCCAGATTGAGGGCGGCATTCAGCAAGGCATCGGCCACACGCTCACCGAAGACTATGTGATCGACACAACGGACGGCCACTCGCTCAATCCGAGCTTCGTCGACTACAAAATGCCGCTGTCAATGGACATGCCGCCAATCCACACTATCATTATTGAGACCGCGCCCAATCCGGGCGGGCCGTTCGGCGCCAAAGGGATCGCCGAGGATCCGATCATCGCCATCGGTCCGGCCATTGCTAATGCGGTGTATCATGCGATCGGCGTGCGGTTCCACCACTATCCGATCACACCGGAGCAAGTTCTTGACGGGCTGCGGAAGAAGAATGAAGCGGCGCCGCGTCCCGGCATAGCGGCCTGAACAACGAGCGGAGTCGATTGATGAATGCATCCGAGCAACAAAAGGGCTCTCGTCCCGTCCCGGTCACGATCCTGTCAGGATTTCTGGGCTCAGGCAAAACGACGCTGCTCAACTACATCCTGACCGAGAGGCACGGCCACCGGATCGCCGTCATCGAAAACGAGTTCGGCGAGATCAATATCGATTCCGACCTGGTGATGACCTCGGAAGAGGAAATCTTTGAGATGACCAACGGCTGCATCTGCTGTGTTGCCAGCGTACGCACCGATCTCATGCGCATCCTCGGCCAGCTCATGAGCCGCCGTGAGAAATTCGATCACATCCTGGTCGAGACCAGCGGTCTGGCGGACCCAAACCCAGTCGCTGCGACGTTTTTCATCGACGACGACATCGCCCGGCAGGTTAATCTCGACGGCATCGTGACGTTGGTCGACGCCAAGCATATCTGCAAACATCTTGACGATCCCAAGCTCGCTGGCGTCGATAACCAGGCAGTCGATCAGATAGTGGCCGCCGACCGCGTCATCATCAACAAGATCGACCTCGTCGACGAGAGCGAGATCAAGTCGATCGAAGGCCGCATCCGCGGCCTGAACGCTACGGCATCCATCTTTCGCTCGAGCTACGCCAAGGTCCAGCTGGAGAATATCCTCGGTATCGGAGCTTTCGACCTGTCGCGGACCATGGCGAGCGACGACCATTTCCTTGAGGACCACGATCATGAGCACGATCCATCTTTGAGCTCGGCGTCGTTCACCTTCGCAGCGGCGTTCGACAAGGAAAAACTTGAAGCCTACCTGAGCAGCCTGCTTGAACGGCACGGCGACGACATTTTCCGCCTCAAGGGCATCCTCGCCATTAAGGACGATCCGCGGCGAATGGTCCTGCAAGGCGTACATCGGCTCTTCGAATTCCGGCCGGCCAATCCGTGGGGCGGCGATCACTCAAGCAGCCGCCTCGTGTTCATCGGGCGCGGTCTTGACCGCGGCGCGCTCGAACGGGGCTTGCGCCCCTGCCTTGCAGACTGATCAAGCACGACCGCCGGAAGCGCGCCAATGAAAAGTGAGGCTGGTTTTTCGTTCGGAAGCGCGAGCAAGCAGAGAGGGTCATAACGAATCGCGGATAAGTCATTTCAACATTTTTAGTAGCGGATCTTGTTCGGGCTCTCCATCCACTCGCGAAATGCCTGCTGCGCGGCGGTTGATTTCATTTGCTGGCTGGGGATGCTGCGAGTGCCAATCTCAGTCGCGATCTCGCGATAGATGAATTCGTCATCAAACCCAATCTTGGCGGCGTCGGCGCGCGTATTGGCAAAATAAAGGCGGTGCAGCCGCGCCCAATAGATCGCGCCGAGGCACATCGGACAGGGCTCACAGCTCGTGTAGATGTCGCAGCCCTGTAGGTTGAAGACGCCGAGAGCGGCGCAGGCGTGGCGGATGGCGACAATCTCGGCATGCGCGGTTGGATCGTTGGTCGACGTCACCTGGTTCCATCCCTCCGCGATGATCTCGCCAGTGCGGACGATGACCGCTCCGAAGGGACCGCCCTGATCCGCGCGCATCTTTTCCAGGGCAAGCGCGGCAGCCCGCTTCATGAACGTGTTCTCACTCATGATACGTCCATCACACTCGTGACCGCGAAGCAGCGGATCGCGATCAACTTCCGCGATAGGTAGTGTAGCTCCACGGCGTCGTCAGTAGCGGCACATGATAATGGCCCTCTGCCTCCGCGACCGAGAAGCGCACCAGCACGACGTCGAGGAAGGCCGGGTCTGGAAGTGTGAGCCTTTGCGCGGCAAAATACGCGCCGATTGCGAAGCGCAGCTCGTAGCAGCCGATCGGCACCGGCTCCTCGGCAATCAGCGGGCGGTCGGTGCGGCCGTCGGCATTGGTCATAGCTCGGGCGATCACCTGCCGCATGCCGACCTCGCAGACAATGCCCAGTTCGATAGCAACACCGGCCGCCGGCCGGCCATTGAGCGTATCGAGCACATGGGTCGAGATGCGGCCGTGCACCTTGAGCCGATCGGGTCCCTTGACGTGCTGATCGAGCCTGAGCTGCGCGATGCGGGAGATTTCGCGAAGCGCCGCGCTGCGCTCACTCGTGACGTCATTGTGCGATCGCCGCTCAAATTCGCGGAGGATCGAGTCCTTGGTGTGGCGGCGCACGCAGATGATGAACGGGAATTTGAATCTCGCGCGATAGGCCTCGTTGAGGCGTTGAAACCGCTCGAACTCCTCGTCGCTCAGCCGGTCGAGGCCGGCGCGACTCTGCTCACGACGCGAATCGACCGTCAGCGTCTGAAGCCGTACCGCCCTGTCGGCGAGATCGGGATGCCCGGTGATCAGCGCGTGCTGCTGCGCCTCCGGTGCGGCCTGCACGGCTTCCTGCAGCGCCTCAGTCAAAGCCGCCAGCGTGCGGAAGGGCCTTTTGCGGGCTGCAGCCTCCGCCACCCAGGGCGCATGTTCGTAGATGTTGCCGAGCGCTTCGACGAAGGCCTGCTGGTCGGCGGCATTCAACTCATCGAGCGAAATTGCGCTCATGACGGGTTTTTCGTGCTGGTCGTGCGCTCTTTGGCGAGGTCACCGTGCTCACGTTGCCAATGCCGCGCAATCTCAAGTCGCGTCGCGATCCAGACCCGATCCTTACCGGCAAGATAGTCGATAAATCGCTTGAGGGCGGCCGCGCGTCCCGGCCGCCCGACAAGTCGGCAGTGCAGGCCGACAGACATCATCTTCGGCGCCCTTTCGCCCTCAGCATAAAGAACATCGAACGCATCACGCAGATAAGCGAAGAAGTCATCGCCGCTTGAAAAGCCCTGCGGATTGATGAACCGCATGTCATTGACGTCGAGCGAATAGGGGATGATCAGATGCGGCCCGTTTGGACCGTTGATCCAATAGGGCAGGTCGTCGGCATAGGAATCCGATGAATACAAAAAGCCGCCCTCCTCAAGCACGAGCTTGAGCGTGTTAACGGAACTACGACCCGTATACCAGCCCAGCGGGCGCTCGCCGGTCGCGGCCGCGTGAACGCGGATCGCCTCGATCATATGTGCGCGCTCTTCGGCTTCAGGAAAATCGCGGTAGTCGATCCATTTGAGGCCGTGGCTCGCGATCTCCCACTTGGCCTCCCGCATGGCGGCAACAGCCTCCGCATTGCGCGCGAGTGCATTGGCAACCGCATAGACAGTGACGGGCAGCTTCGCGTCCGTGAACATCCGCCATAGCCGCCAGAAGCCGGCGCGCGAGCCGTACTCGTACATCGACTCAACATTCATATGGCGCTGACCGACCCACGGTTTGGCGCCGAGCACGTCGGAGAGGAAAGCTTCCGAAGCGGAATCGCCGTGCAGAATCGACTGCTCGGCACCTTCCTCGTAATTGATGACGAACTGCACCGCGACTCGGGCTCGCCCCGGCCATCGCGGATCAGGTGGATAGCGGCCGTAGCCGATCAGATCGCGTGGATATCCGTTCAGCATCACATCGGCTTCCCGGCGGCGAACCAAGCCGCAAGCAAGCGACGCTCGGCCTGCGTCATTTCGGTAATATTGCCCGGCGGCATGGCGTGTGACCGCACTGCATTGAGATCGATCAACCGGGCGCGAGCCAGGATGCGGTCCGGCCGATCAAGCAGTACGCCGTCAGGAGCAAAGTCGATACCGGCCCATACCGGATTTGATGCGTGGCACATGCTGCAGCGCGTCATGACGATCTGTGCAACCTGCGCGAATTTTGGCGACGGCGGCAGTGAGCCGACGTTCGTCCCAGGCGCCCCGGTCGCCGTCAACCATGCAATTGCGCCAAGGCCCGCCGCGGCGACCACCCAAGTCCACCACGGATTGCCCTTGCCCTGGTGGCGTGAGTTGAAGAAATGACGGATCACTGGACCGATCGCCAGTACGATCGCGACAATCAACCAGTTGAACCGCGTGGCGTAGACCAGCGGATAGTGGTTGCTGAGCATCAGGAAAATTACCGGCAGAGTGAGATAGTTATTGTGCACCGAGCGCTGTTTGCCCTGCGCGCCAAGCCTCGGATCAGGCGTGCGGCCGGCGATGAGGTCAGCGACGACTTTCTTCTGATTCGGAATGATGATGAGAAAGACGTTTGCCACCATGATCGTGCCGATCAACGCGCCGATCTGGTTCAGCGCACCACGTCCGCTGAAGACGTGGGTGAAGGCGTAGGTGACCCCGACCAGGAACACGTAACCTATGAGCGCCAGCGTCACCTCATGTCGGCCGAGCGGCGAGCGGCACGCTAACTCATAGATGAGCCACAATAAGGCAAGACTGGCGAAGGCGATCGCCGCTCCGGTCAACGGGGTGATGTTCAGAACGGATGGATCGATGAGAAACAGATCTGCCTCGAGATAATAGACGAGCACCAGCAGCGCGAATCCCGACAGCCACGTGGTGTAGGCTTCCCACTTGAACCACGTCAGTTCGTCCGGCATGCGCGCGGGCGCAACGAGATATTTCACGATTTGGTAGAACCCGCCGCCGTGTACTTGCCAAGTCTCGCCGTCGGCCCGCGACGGAAGGTTGGCGCCGGGCTTGAGTGTGTAGTCCAGGTGCATGAAGTAAAATGAGCTGCCGATCCATGCCATCGCGGCGGTAACGTGAAGCCAGCGAAAGATGACGTTCAACCATTCCGTGAGCACGGTCAGCACAGCCAAATCACCTCTATTGTTTGAGTTGATTTAACATGACAGAGATACGCGGACCTGTTCAAGTGTCACCCGTTCCAACGACGCCAGTATTCTCCAATGTTGACTTATTCTCCTTGCGCGCGTGACGGAAATTCGAACGGCGAAGCCGCGAAGCTTGGCTGCCGCGTTCTGACCTTGGCGGATCGCCTCGCCAAGCATTCCGAGAGCACTGATGGCTTGACCTGCACGTTCATGACCCCAGCGCATCGGGCTACCGCGGCCGAGTTGCTTGTGTTGATGGTCGAGGCTGGCATGATGGTGGAGGAGGACGTCGTCGGCAATGTCATCGGCCGCTATCCGGCCGCGCGCCACAATGCTGCGACGCTGATCATAGCGTCGCACTACGACACCGTTCGCAACGCTGGGAAGTATGACGGGCGGCTCGGAATTCTCGCCGGCATCGTCGTTGTCGAGGAGTTGCGGCGCCGGAACGTGAGCCTACCGTTTCATGTCGACGTCGTCGGCTTCTCCGAGGAAGAAGGCGTTCGCTTTTCTACTCCCTTCATCGGCAGCGCCGCCATGGCTGGACGCTTCAACGAGGCCGTCCTGAATCAGCGCGATGCCGAAGGATGCAGCCTCGGCGAGGCGCTGCGCCAGACCGGCGGCGACGCCGCCTCGATCGCCGCGATCAGGCGGCCGTCGCCGTTGCTCGGCTATGTCGAGGTTCATATCGAGCAGGGTCCGGTCCTTTTGCACAACGGCCTGCCCCTGGGCATCGTGAGCGCCATCGCCGGGCTTGAACGATACCACGTCAAGATCCGGGGCGTCGCAGGCCACGCCGGCACGGTGCCCATGAGCCTTCGCCACGATGCGGCCGCCGCAGCAGCCGAGATCATTGCGCTGGTCGAACAGCGCTGCTCGAGCGTCCCGGGGCTCATGGGCACGGTCGGGCAATTGCAGGTCCCGAACGGCGCGATCAACGTCATTCCCGCGTTATGCGAGCTATCGCTCGACGTCCGCGCGGGCGAAAAGCATGCGCTCGCGGCCGCAGTCGCCGACATCCTTACCGGCATCGGAGCGGTCGCCAGGCGCCGAGGCGTCACGGTCGAGACCGAAAAGCTGGTCGAGACAGCGCCTACGCCGTGCTCGCCGCGCCTGCAGAAGGCACTCGCTGCCGCGGTAGCGCGGCAAGGCGTCGCGGTGCGCCATCTGGTCAGCGGCGCCGGGCATGATGCGATCATGTTCGGCGGCTTGACGGATATCGGTATGCTGTTCGTCCGCTGTGGCAATGGCGGTGTGAGCCATTCGCCGCTTGAAACGATTACTGCCGAAGACGCCGACCTGGCGGTGCGTGCCCTGTTCGACTTTCTCATCAATTTTGAAAGCGGATAACGATGACTACGCTTCGAATCAAAGCGGGCCCCTACGAGTTCGAGGCGCGGTTGGAAGAGACCGCGGCACCCAAGACATGCAACAAATTCGCGAGCTTGCTGCCCTTTCGGCAGAAGATCATCCATGTGCGCTGGAGCGGCGAAGGCTGTTGGATCCCGCTTGGCGATCTCGATCTTGGCCTGTCTTACGAAAATCACACGAGCCATCCGGCGCCCGGCGACATCATCCTCTATCCAGGCGGCATCAGCGAAACGGAGATCCTCCTGGCATATGGCGGGGTCTGTTTTGCCAGCAAGGTCGGCCAACTCGCCGGAAATCACTTCCTCACCATTACCGGAGGCCGCGAAAATCTGCTGGCGCTGGGCCGGCTCACCCTGTGGCAGGGTGCGCAGGACATATTGTTCGACCGCAAATAGCTTGCAGTGGCAGTTACGCCACGGATGCTGGCCGAAGGACGCAAGTCATGGCGAAAGCACTGGCGTGTCGAACGCTACTGCCGGCCTCACGCGCAGACCTCGACAGTACAATCCACTTTCCTCGAACCGTCGTGATGAGCCTCCTTCATTGCGAAGGTCATCAATCCGAGACGAACGGGGTCTCTGCCATTGCACGACGCAGGGCATCAGAAACCCGGCGGCAACAATCGTTGTAGGTCGGAGACATGCGGTATTCCTCGGCGCGGGGATAGGGCACGTCGATGGCGATTTCCGCGCTGACCCGCCCGGGTCGCGCGCTCATGACCACGATACGCGAGGAGAGAAAGACCGATTCATAGACGCTGTGCGTGACGAAGATCACGGTCAAATGCTTCCTCGCAAACAACTCCAGCAGGTCGTTGTTCAGCTTCGTGCGCGTGATTTCATCGAGTGCCGCAAACGGTTCGTCCATCAAGAGTACGTGCGGATTGGTCAGCAGCGCGCGCGCGATGGAGACCCGCATTTTCATGCCGCCGGACAGTTCGCGGGGATAGGCGTCAACGAACCGGCTGAGACCGACCTGTGCCAAAGCTTCGACGATGCGGTCTTGCACGTCGCCCTTGCGTTTGCCGGCAAGCTGCAGCGGCAGATAGACATTATCGGCCACGGTGCGCCAAGGCAGCAATGTCGGCTCCTGGAACACGAAACCGAGCGAGCGGCCGGGCTTGCCATCGCCGTCATGGTTCGATTGCGGCCAATCAAATCGTCCATTCGACGGGGACGCCAATCCCGCAATCACTCTGAGCAGCGTTGACTTGCCGCAACCGGATGGGCCCAGCAGCGTCACGAATTCGCCGGGCCCAACACTCAAATCGACGCCTTCGAGCGCAACGAGGCCGTTCGAAAATCTCTTGGAGATGCCTGCGAGCTGCAGCAGCGCACGGTCCGTCGCTTGTTCTGCACTTGGGACGTTCCAGCGCTTCCGCTGATCGTTCTCGCGTGTTCGCTCAGTGCTGCCGTTGGCTAACTGTCGTGCCGTCATTGCTGTCGATCCGTATGGAGGCGAGTTCTTCGCACCACCCGCCGACCTCTATGCTGGCAGATCATCCGTTTTCACGCTCCATCTCGCTATCGTGCCAGCGGCCAAGCGCCAGTTTGGAAAACCCCACCATAACGAGAAACAGCGCGATTCCGGTGACGGTGATCAGAAACAGTCCCGCAAACATTCGCGGAATGTCGAGTTGGAAGCCGGCCTGAAGGATTTCGTAGGCGAGACCGGCACTCTGTCCTCCGGTGCCGGCGACGAATTCGGCCACGACCGCTCCAATCAGCGACAGGCCGCTGGCGATGCGCAAGCCGGCAAAGAAAAAGGGCAGCGCGCTCGGTATGCGGAGCAGAACGAGGTTATGCCAACGCGTTGCGTGATTAATGGCGAACAGATCCTGGTGACCGGCGTCGATGCTACGCAAGCCGATCGTCGTATTGGAGATGATGGGAAATATGGCGATGATGGTGGCGCAGATGATCAGCGCGATCTGGGTATTTTTAACGAGAATGATGATGAGCGGCGCGATGGCCACAATGGGCGTCACTTGCAGGATGACGGCGTAGGGAAAAAAACAACGCTCTATCAACTTGTTTTGCACGAACAGGAAAGCGACCAGCGAACCAATTGCGGTGGCAAGACCAAGTGCGATCAGAGCTACCCTGAGCGTACTCCAAAGAGCGCGCATCAATCCCGGGACGTCGACGACGATGCTGTGGGCGATCGCGCTCGGCGCCGGGAAGAGATATGACGGAACTGCAAATACGCGACAGGCAGCCTCCCACACTGCGAGCATGGCTACGCCGACGATAAAAGGCGGAAGCACCTCGGCCAACGCGACGTATTTACTGCGGCGAACCATTCAGCGTGTCAGTTTTCGCCAGATCGCGATTCAGGCGAGCGTTGCGACGAGGGCGCACATGAGCGATAGCCTAATTCATCATAATCTTCAGGCCATCGACGAATTTCGTCGTGTAGGCCTTTTTCCAGTCCGTGGATTTGGGTAGCAGGCCGGCGTTGACCATGAATTCGTCAGTCGCTTTCCACCGCGCATCGGTCATCACCCCAAGCCCCTTGGTGGCGGCATCGCCGCCGTCGGCCATTTTGAGCTCTCTCAAGCGCTTGATGGCGAACGCAATGTTGCCGTCGGTCATCTTTGGATTGTCGGCCCTGATAAGCGCATTGGCCGGAGAGGGATCACCGGTCAGATAGCTTTTCCATCCTTCAAGCGACGCGCGGACGAACCGCTGGAGTACATCCGGCTTTTCGGCGACCATCTTGTCGGTCGTCACGATCGTCGTGCCGTAGGGCGGCCATCCATGATCGGCAAAGAGGAAGAAGTTCACCGGCACCCCCCTCTGCTCGGCTTGGTATTGTTCGGACGATGGGTAAGCCTGAATCGCGACATTGTTGTCGGCAAAGAATGGCTGGAGGTTGAATGTATCTGGTCTCACCTGCGAGTCGGTATAGCCATATTTTTCCTTCAGCCACGGCCAAAACGTAAGGTGGCTGGATGTGGCGATCATGATCGTTTTGTTTTTGAGATCGGCCAGACTTGTGACGTCTTTATGCGTCATGAGTCCCTGGAGATCCTTCTGGAAGGAGGTCCCGATGGTTATGACCGGCAAGCCCTTTGCGACCGCGTTCAGAACCTGAATGTCCCAACCCATCATGATGTCGGCTTCGCCCCCCAGCAGCAACTGCATGCTATTGACCTGAGGTCCGCCCATCTTGATGGTCACGTCCAACCCGGCTTTTTTGTAAAGCCCAGTGGCCTCGGCTTGGTAGAAACCGCCGTGTTCGGCCTCAGCGAACCAACTGGTCAGGAAGGTGATCTTGTCGGCAGCGAATGCGTGCGAAGGTATTAGAATTGCTGCCAATAACGCGCCGCAGCAGGAAATTCGCATGATCTGTAAGCGCATGCTCATGTCCATCTCCATGACCCGTCCGGGATTGAGCCACTAAGTTCACGCTTGGCACCTTGCGCCAAACATAGCTTAGGTGACTATAGGCCGATAAGGAAATTTAGAGAAGCATCGGGTTTGTTCACCATGCCTGCACAAAAGGCAACAGAACGTACTAGAAAAGCGAACCCCTTCGCTGATCGAGAGGCTTAGCCATGCCGATCCGCTTCCGTGACATCACTTGGCCATCCGGCTCTCGGTATTGGCTTCTCAGCGCTCGGGTACCGGCCTGCCTGATGACGGACAGTTCCGGGGTTGCCGCCCTTGCTGATCATGATGAAGGCGTGGTGTCCGTCGATCTCTTGATCGAGGACGGCAAACTGGCGCGCATCGAACCGCAAGGCAATGCACATGACGATGCTACCCAAATAGACCTTGGAGGTCGGCAGGTTTGGCCAACCCTGATCGATATTCATACCCACCTCGACAAGGGCCACACCATAGAGCGTAACCCGAACGTGGACGGCACATTCCACAGTGCGCGGCTTGCCGCGACTGCCGACCGACCGAACTGGACAAAACCCGATCTGCGACGCCGCATGGATTTCGGGCTGCGGTGTGCATATGCGCACGGAGTTTCAGCAATCCGCACCCACTTAGACACCTATCCCGAAACCGCTGAGCGCAGCTGGTCTGTATTTCGCGAGATACGCGAACAATGGCGCGGCAGAATCGATATTCAAGCTGTATCGCTGTGCCCCATAGACATCCTGCAGGATAAATTCGGTGACGAGGTCGCTTCGATTGTTGCTCGATCCGGTGGCTTGCTCGGTGGCGTGACTCGCGCCGCTCTCGGAAACCATGGTGCGCCGCCCGCCAACATCGACGCGATGCTCGACCGGCTGTTTGCGCTCGCCGGCCGATACGACCTTGATATTGACCTGCACGTCGACGAAACTCACGATCCGACGGCGGCGACGCTCCCGTTCATCGCTCGGGCCGCGCTCCGAAACGGCTACAGGGGCCGCGTGGTCTGCGGCCATTGCTGCAGCTTGGCGATGCAATCCGCGGCGGAAATCGATCGGACGCTCGATTTGTTGGCACAGGCTGAAATCGCCGTAGTCACGCTGCCGACTGTCAACATGTACCTTCAGGATCGCCAGAAAGGTCGCACGCCGCGCTGGCGGGGTGTTACCGTGGTGCATGAGATGTTAAGGCGAGGCATTCGTGTCGCCGCTGCGGGCGACAATTGCCGAGACAGCTTCTACGCCTACGGCGATCATGACGTTGTCGACACATTCAGGCAATCGGTCCGCATTCTGCATTTCGATCATCCGCTCGGAGACGCGCCGGCGCTGGTCGGGGCTATGCCTTCGCAGATTGGCCAATTTGAGGGGCACGGCCGACTGTCGCTTCGCACGCCTGCGCGCCTTATCGTATTCAATGCCCGCACCATCAATGAAATCGTCAGCCGTCCACAGTCGGACAGACAGGTCATCGTGCACGGAGAGAAACTCGACGCAAAAGCGCCCGAATACGCCGAGTTATGGGAGGCGGAAAGCGTTCGGGATGACGCTGCTGCTCAAGTCTTGTGAGAAGACGTCGCACGTCATTCAGCAAAGGCTCTTCTGACGCGCCGGGCTTCATCAGTCCGATCGCTCACGACATGAGAAGGCGCATGAAATGCGCACGCTCTTCTACCTGCGACCACAGTCCTGGTCGCTCGCTGGGAGACAAGTCGCGCTCAAGATGAACAGCGAGAAAACCGAGCGCGCCACGACTGAACAATTCATCGAGTGCTGTGACGGTCTCATCTTCGGTGTGGGTCTCGGCTGTCCATGCAATTCCCGATCCTTTTGCTATTGTTGCAAAGGAAAGATTATCCCCTCCGCAAAGCGGCTGACCGCCGGACGAAGCATATGTTCCGTTCTGAAAAAGGACTATGCGCAGGTTTGTCGGCGCGACAGAAGCAATCGTAGCAAGCACTTGCAGGTTCATAAGGAGGTCGCCGTCTCCAGCAAGCAATACCACTCTACGGTCTGGACGCGCCAGCGCGAGACCGAGTGCAATCGAAGCCCATAATCCCATAGGATCTGATGCAAAGTATGTAGGGCCTACCGGTCCGACCTGCTTATAGGCAGCTTCCACCGATCCCAATCCGCAGACCACAATGTCTTTTGCCGTGAGGCGGTCCCTTACCAGCTGTGCACAGCGTACGCGATTCATTTGGATTTCTCGCGCTCAGGCAGCAATGCGCGCCGCCGCAACAATAGCACCACTGGAAGACGCGTTAGAAAAGACTGCTGCGCCGCCTTTTCGATAACAGCAAACTGCTCGGGACCGTCGATGGTATAATAGGGCAAGCCCAGGGCCTCGAGAACCGGAACCGTCGTGCGCCCCTTGTACTGTTGATAGTAGTAGCCATCATCGAAAGAGCCGCGGTGTGCTGCCAGAATCAGAAAAGGGATCTGATGGTGAAGGGCCATGCCGGCGAGCGCATTTACTGACAGCAGTACGCCGGCACTCTGGCAGATCAGCGCCGCTTTCCGACCGCCGAGAAACGCGCCGGCACAGACACCTACGCCATCGTCCTCGCGCGCCAGCTTCACATGCGTGATTTCCGGGTCACCATCGCAGCGTTTGATCAGCTCACCGAGCCATTGATCTGGCAGGCTGGCCACCAGCGTAATGCCAGCACGTTTGAGTGACGCGAGGATTTCAACTGCTGGCTCTTGAACTAAGGACATGGAAGGGAGCGACTTGCAACATTCCGACGAAAGGCAGCTTTAAGGCTATCGTGTTTCAGGATGGTGGCCAAGTACTTGGGTGGTCGCGGATCTACCGGGCAAGGACGGCGATCGCGGGCGCACCGCGAAGAACAATCGTCTCTCCCGCTCATCGATAATGGTTGCCCTCACGCACGCGCGCGAGGAGCGCGCGCGATCAGACTTTGCCGGCAGCGGCAGCCGCCGGGGGCGCCGGTACGGTGCTGCGGTGAACGTCGATGGTGAGGTCGCCCTCGCCGCTCGCGACAGCCCGTAATGCCTTTGCGCGTCAGATAGGTTTCAAGGCTGGCGTCGGCGGCCGATTTGGCGACGAGTTTGGCGCGCCCGTCATCAACGGGACCTTCGCCGATCACTCCTTCCAGGCATCATCGAATATCTGGAATCCGCGCTGTGCCGGGAGTAGGGGTCCCGCGGTGGCAGGTCAAGATTTCCTAAGTCTCAGGTTTCTAACGACTTTATGGTGCTGCCGGTAAGGATTGAACTTACGACCTCCCCCTTACCAAGGGGGTGCTCTACCACTGAGCTACGGCAGCGGCCTCAAGTGATGGCGGATACGCCGAATTGACCTTTGAGACGGCGCGGCGTTCATTGCCACATGGGTACTTGAGGCGCAAGCGCACCTGCATCCCGGGCCGGCGTCGGCCAAGAAGCCGGAAGGCCTTTGGTTCGCGCGGTCCGGCCGCCACCTTTGAGGGTCGAATTTTTGCCCGAACCTCTGTGAACGAAAGCGAAGATGCACGAAGGCAGCGGCAAGGCGGACAAATGGGCAGCGCGCAGCCGGCGGCTGGCATCGGCGCTGCGCGAAAATCTCAAGCGGCGCAAGGCGCAAGTGCGCGGACGCGCCGCCGCTGCCGACGAGGACCGCGGGGCAGACATCACGCCTGCGCGTGGAACGTCAAATCCCGACTTTCGCCGCAATCGAGGCAACGAGTAGGGCGCAGCGGCGTTGCGCTAGGGGACCTGCCGCCGCGAGCAGTTTTGCGCGGGCGGCGGCCGCGCATCGGCGCGATGACGGAGGCTCTGCCGGACTTGGCCTGTGCGGCCGAGCCAAGGGGGCGAGGGGCCGCCACGGGATTGAAGGGGTGACGATGGATCGCATTCGCATTGTGGGCGGTCGCCGTCTTGACGGCATCATTCCGATTTCGGGCGCCAAGAATGCAGCGCTGCCGCTGATGATCGCGAGCTTGCTCACCGAGCAAACGCTTGTTCTGGAAAATGTTCCGCGCCTCGCCGACGTCGCGCTGTTGCAGCGCATCCTCGGCAATCATGGCGTGGACATCATGGTGGGCGGCAAGCGGCCTGGCGAGACTGCGGATCACGGCCAGACGCTGCACATCTCGGCCGCCAACATCGTCGACACCACGGCGCCATACGAGCTGGTGTCGAAAATGCGCGCGAGCTTTTGGGTTCTGGCGCCGCTGGTTGCGCGCATGGGCGAGGCGCGGGTGTCGATGCCCGGCGGCTGCGCCATCGGCACGCGTCCGGTCGACCTGCTGATCATGGCAATCGCCCGGCTCGGCGCCGCGATCGAGATCGACAGCGGCTACGTGGTGGCGCGGGCGCCGCGCGGGCTCAAGGGCGCTGAAATCGTCTTTCCCAAGGTGACGGTCGGCGGCACCCACACAGCGATCATGGCGGCGGCGCTGGCCGACGGCACCACAGTGATCGAGAACGCCGCTCGCGAGCCGGAAATCGTCGACCTCGCCGATTGCCTGAACAAAATGGGGGCGCGTATTTCCGGGGCCGGAAGCCGGCGCATCGTGATCGATGGCGTCGCCAAGCTCAACGGCGCGCGCCATACCGTGCTGCCCGACCGTATCGAGACCGGGACTTACGCGATGGCCGTGGCCATGGCCGGCGGCGAAATCCTTCTGCAGAATACGCGGGTCGATCTGCTGCAGGCCCCGATCGACGTACTGGTACGCACCGGCGTCACGGTGACGCCAACCAATCGCGGCATTCGCGTTGCGCGCAACGGCGGCGGGCTCGAACCGGTCGAAGTGACGACAGCCCCCTTTCCGGAGTTTCCCACCGATTTGCAGGCTCAGCTCATGGCGCTGATGACGCGGGCCCGCGGTACATCTCATATCGTCGAGACGGTCTTTGAAAATCGGTTCATGCACGTGCAGGAACTGGCCCGGCTCGGCGCACGCATCCAACTCGACGGCGAGAAGGCCACCATCGAAGGCGTGGAACGGCTGAAGGGGGCGCCGGTCATGGCCACCGATCTGCGCGCTTCGGTATCGCTCGTCATCGCCGCGCTGGCCGCCGAAGGCGAAACGCTCGTCAATCGCGTCTATCACCTCGACCGTGGTTTCGAGCGGCTGGAGGAAAAGCTCGGGCGCTGCGGCGCGGCGATCGAACGACTTTCCGGGTGACAAGCCGGCCTGCCGCCGGCCGATATTGCTCAACGCGCAACGCATCGCCGAAGCGAAAGCCGGCGGGCCTCGACAACTGCTTCTGCAACCCGCGCAAATCGGCCATGATGGGCGGCGAGCCGCGGTCCGCGTTGGCTTTGCCTATCGCTTCATCAGCGGGGGAATCATGATCGTTCGCTACGAATCCGACGGCTCGATCGCCATGATCAACCAGAACGATCACGCTCAGCTTTCGGGGCTGTTTGCCGCGCACTGGGGCAACCAGCAGTTCGAAAAACCGCACCCATACCTGGCGCTGGTGCGCGCGGCCATGTTTCACGATCGCGGCTGGATTCGCTACGAGACCTGTCCGCAGCTCAATACCGAGACCGGCAAGACGCCGAACTACCGGGAAGTCCCCACCGATCGCGCCCAACTCGAAGCCTTTGCCTGGGCGGCCGACTGGCTGTCCGCCATCGACCCCTACGCGGGTCTGATGATCGCCAAGCACAGGACCGGCCTGTGGCAGAAGCGTTATGGCGTCATCAAGCATCCGCCCGGCATCCAGCGCGGCAAGCTGCCGCCGGACATCGAGACGTTCATCGCTCACAGCGAAGCCAGGCAGAAGAGCGCAGCGGAGCAGCTCGATCCCGCCGAACTGGCGATCAATTACCATCTGCTCCAGGTCTGGGACCTGATGTCCCTCTATATCTGCAGCAACGAAACGCTGAAAGCGGATCGGATCGAGCCGGTGCCGCTCTCCTATTCAGGCAAGGCGGGCGTGGCGATGACGCTCGCGCCATTGGACGCCTCGACGATCGGCCTTGATCCCTACCCGTTCGATCAGCGTGCGCTCGGGGTAAATGTCATCTTCCGGCGTCTTACGCAGACCGAGTTCAAGGATTCGGCCGAGCTGCAGTCGGCCTTTTTCAGGACCGCGCCGCAAATCGCCTCGTTTAGACTGGTGCCTTCGGGAACGCTGCATTAGACGCAAAAGTCCGCCTGCCGCGCCATCCGCGCCAGCGCGGCAACGAAGCAGACAAAGCGGAGGCGAGTGAGTCATGGGAGTGCGCATCGGTACGGCGGAATCCGGTTCGACCTTTCTCGGTCAAGGCGAGGCGCTGAAGATCGTACTCGATCGCAATCCGGCCCTGCGGCCGGTCGCGATCAGCATTTCCGCCACGGCCAGCGTCGAGAACGCGAACCGGCTCGCCGCCGACGACATCGATTTCGGCTTCATGGCGGCCAACTGGATCGGCCGCGCCAAGCGCGGGGAGCCACCGTTCGCGCGCGAGATCGATTTGCGCATGGTAGCGCCGATGAATGCCGGCCCGTTGTTCTTCGTCGTCCGCCGCGATTCCGCCCTGCATACGATCGCGGACCTGCGCAGCCGCCGCGTTGCCGTCGGCGCGGAACGCAGCGGCATGGCCCAGCATGCGCGCGTAATGCTGACTGCACTGGGCCTGAACCTCTCCGACATTGTGCCGCTGTATCTTGATTTCGCCGCCGGAGCCGACGCGCTCGTTCGCGGCGAAGCGGACGCGCAATTGCAGTGTCCGATTCCAAACAAAGTGATGAGCGCACTGGCCGAACGCATTGCCGTGCGGGTCCTGCCCTATGCGCCCGGCGCACTGGAAAAACTGCTCGCCACCGTCCCATTCTATCGGCGCACCGTCATGCGAGCCGGCGCGATCCGCGGGCTGGACTGCGACGTCGCGCAGGCCGCGGTCGTCAACGTACTGGCCACGCACGCCCGCGTCGCCGAAGACGCGGTGCGCAGGGTCGCTTCGGCGATTTTCGCGGCGCGCGAGGAGCTGCCGCGCCTGAATGCATTGTTCGACGGTCTCCACGAGCTGTTCGAACCGTTGCGTTCCGATGGTGCCGGCGCGCTCGAATTCGGCGGCGTGGCGTTGCACCAAGGCGCGCGCGCCGCCTACCGCGCGGCCGGGCTTTTGCGCTGAGCATCATTTTACCGTCAGCGGCGTTTTTTTGGTCGCCACCGCCCGTTACCTCTGCGCACCGATGATCGATGGTACTTTATTCGGGCGAATCGACTGCCACGCGCCAACGCAAATTGGGGCCGCGATGAACGAAATCTTCATTGTCGACGACGACGCGTCCGTCCGCGCGGCGCTGGTGGTGATGTTGAACGCCGGCGGTTTCGCGACCACGGGGTTCGCCGACGGCGAATCATTCCTGTCGGTTGCCCGTTCGCACACGCCCGGATGCGTGCTGATCGACGTCCATCTGCCCGGCTGCTCCGGTCTGGAACTGTTGAAAGAGATCGATGCGCCGCATTATCCGGCGCCGGTCCTGATCATTTCCGGCGTCGGCGATATCCCGACTGCGGTCGAAGCCATCCGAGGGGGCGCGCTTGATTTCATCGAAAAGCCGTTCGAACCGGGCGCCGTGGTGGCGCGCGTGCATGATGCAATGCGCGCGTGGCGACGGACCGCGGCCGACGAGCCGCTTCAGTTGCGCGGCTTTCCCGGCCACGAACGCCTCACCGCGCGCGAACGCGACGTGTTGGGGCGCATAGCGCAAGGCGCTTCCAACAAGGAAGCGGGCAGAGAACTTGGCATCAGTCCGCGCACCGTCGAGGTGCATCGCGCCCGCATCATGGAAAAACTCGGGGCAAAGAATGCAGCCGATCTGATGCGTGTGGTGATCGGCAAGGCCCGCGGCAAGCGGCGCAGCATGACGCCGACCGCGCAGCATGGTTCACCCTGACTTCCAGCGACGATTGCTCGGGGCGGCGGTGCGCGCCGCCGTTCACATGCGCTGACCGAGTCGCTTATACGTGTGCACCATGAGCGCCGTGGCAAATAGCGGCGTGGCCAGGTTGACCACCGGAATCGACACGAAGGCGGCGATCAGCAATCCGGCCAGATACACCGTCGCGGCATTGTTCTTGCGCAGCGCTCTCGCCTCGCCCGGCGCGCGGAACCGCAACGCGGCAAGTTCGAAATACACGCGCCCGAGCAGCCACGCAGTGGCAAGAAAGAAGATCACAGCACCAAACCCGGCGAACAGCAGGAGCGGCGTGGCGCAGAGATAGACGACGATCGCGAGCAGCGCCGTCTTGCCGCCCCAGATCATTGCGCGAGAAAACGGCAACGCCTTGCCGGGAGGATCCGCGGGGTAGTATTCGCGCTCGACCGCATCCGCGATCCGATCGCAGAAGAAGCTCGCCACGAACGAAGTGACCGCCGGCATCAGCATCACGCCGCCGAGTAGGATGCCGAGCCCAGCGGCGATCGAAAACAGCCAGGCTAGAATTTCCACCGGCAGGTGCGCGTGCGGCCCGAGCGCGGTCTCGGCCGAACTGGTGCCAGCGCCTAGCAGCCAGACAATCAACCGGTCGAGCGCCACTGCCGCAGCGGCGACGAGCCCAAGCGCGAGAGCAATGGATTTCCACAGCACCGCGCGTAGCTGCGGCGAAAACGTCTGAGTGACCGCGTTGACTGCGTCCTTGAGCATGAGTTGATTCCGAAGGTGATCGCCGCGGCGTCCTCCCCGGCGGGGGCGACGACCGCCCCCGCACTGAAACGGCTGCGCCGCGGCATCGTCGTCTGTTCGCAAATGGTAGCGATTCTGTGTCCGGCGCGCATCACTGCGGGACACGCGCGACTTGTGCGGCACCGCACGCCACAATCATGATCCGGCGATCTGGCCGCTCATGCCCACTGGCAGGGAACGCTCAGGCGGCGACCGCTCCGACGTCTTCGTCGGCCGTCGGCATTGGCGTAACGCACGGCGGCTGCGCGTTTGCGCTTGGCCGCGGCTGATCGGCCCACCGCAGCGCCTTGTAATCGAAACCCTTGGCGACGGTTGGCTTCACCACGTTGAAATACGGCGAAATATCGAAGTCGCGCGGGCAGTACAGCGACGAATGGCGAATTTCCAGAAGCTGCTCGCGGGCTTGTCGGCTCCCGGTGAGCCTGATTTTCGGCAGGATCGGATAGTGCACGGCGGTAAACGCCTCGGCGATCAGCGCCGAGCAGATGAGCCGTGTCGGATCGCCCGAGCCGAGCGCGATCATGCGCCGGCGCCAACGGTGAGGTATCGGCATCGGGAACAGATAACGCATCAAATCGATGATGTTTTTCAGATCGTAGGCGAGACCGATCCGTTCGACGGCGTAGGCGCAGACGGTGGCGCAGTCGGTTCCGGTCAGCCCGACCGGCCGGCAGATGCGGGTGTGGAAGCGGGTGTATTTTGACAGCGGCGCGGAGACGACGCCTTCACCGGCGTTGGCCTCGACCAGCACGTGCGGCTCACCGTCGGTGGCGACGCGCCCTTCGATCGGCCCGACGTACAACGCCGAGTGCGACCACGTCGACTGCGTCAAGTATTTGATGACGCCGGAGATGCGGGCATTGCCCTCAACCAGGAGCACGTCGCCCGGCTGCAGCGACTGCCGCAACGCCTCCGGGTCGCTCGGCGTGAACGGCTCATAGCCGGACACCGGCTCGTCCAGATAGCGGGCGATCACGCGCCCAATCGCGTCGAGCGCTACGCTCATGCGGCCTCCCAGCCCATGATGGCGCGGTTTGACCGCGTCTATGCTTTTGCCCGGAATCTACGCGATGTCTGTTGCAATTTGGTTCACACGAAAGTCGTACTGATTACCGAGCCTTAACCGTAAGGTTTGCCCGCAGCGCGCCGTTGGGGCAAACTCGCTTACGCGACCAAGTCCGCAAAACAATTTGCAAACCATGCCACGAATGAACCGTCGCACGTTCCTCGCCGCCTCGGCTTCGTTCCTGGCAAAGCCGGCGATCGGCGCTCCCTCGGCACGCTCGGCGGAACTCGACGTTGTCATCATCGGCGCCGGGGCTGCCGGAATTGCCGCCGCACGACGCATCGCCGCCGCCCGCCGCACCTGCCTGGTGGTCGAAGCGACCAACCATATCGGCGGCCGCTGTGTCACCGACACGCGAACCTTCGGGACGCCCTTCGATCTCGGCGCCCACTGGATCCACCAGCCCGACACCAACCCGGTCGCCAAACTCTCGCCGGGCCAACGGCTCGAAATCTACCCGGCGCCTGCCAGCCAAAAGGTGCGCATCGGGCTGCGCTATGCGCGCGAGCGCGAGCTGGAAGACTTTCTTGCCGCCCAGGTGCGCACCACGCGGGCGATCGACGATGCCGCGCGCACGGCAGATGCCGCCTGTGAGCAGGCCGTTCCGGACGATCTCGGCGATTGGCGGGAGACCGTCGAGTTCGTGCTCGGGCCGATCGCCTACGGCAAGGATCTGGCGGAGCTATCGGCGGTTGATTTCGCCCATGCGGCGGAACGCAATGCCGACGCATTCTGCCGCCAGGGATTTGGCGCCTTGCTCGCGGCGTGCGCCGCCGGCCTGAATGTCCAGCTTTCCGCTCCGGCGACCTCGATCGATATCGGTCGCAATGTCGTGGTGGAGACGCCGAAAGGCAGGATCACCGCCCGTACCGGCATCATAACCGTGTCGACCAACGTGCTCGCCTCGCGCATCCGATTCATCTCCGAGTTACCACATCGCATCACCGCCGCCTTCAATGACCTGTCGCTCGGCAGTTACGATCACATCGCGCTGCAACTTGCCGGCAACCCGCTCGGCCTCGACAGCGACGATCTGGTGTTCGAGAAATCGACCGACACCCGCACCGCGGCCATTCTGGGCAATGTCTCGGGCACGTCGCTGTGCCTGATCGAAGTGGCTGGCTCGTTCGGCCGGTCGCTTTCGGCGCAGGGCGAAGCGGCCATGGCGGACTTCGCCGAGACTTGGCTGGCGAATCTCTACGGCAACCAGGTGAAAAGCGCGATCCGCCGCGTCAGCGCCACACGCTGGGACAGCGATCCCTACACCCTTGGCGCCATGTCGGCTGCAGTCCCGGGCGGTCAAGGCGCACGCGCGACTCTGGCGCAACCGCTGCACGACGCGGTCTGGTTTGCCGGAGACGCGGTACATGAGACGCTTTGGGGAACGGTGGGCGGCGCCTGGGAGTCCGGCGAGCGCGCCGCCGAAGCAGTGCTGCAGCGGCTTGCAGGAGTGCGGCAACCGGAGGCACGGGAGCAACGGCCGATTCGCAGACGCCGGGCAGCACGCCGCCGCACCGAGCCGCGCGACTTCGATCGCCCGCCGCGTATCATGGGAGAAGAATAGCGCAGCGGTTCAACCGCGCAGCACACCGCCGGTGCGCTTGCCGATTTCGGCAACAATTTTGGCTGCCAGCGCCTCGATCTCCGCGTCCGTCATGGTGCGCTCCCGCGGCTGCAGGGTGACAGCGATGGCGATCGACTTCTTGCCTGGTGCGATGCCGGCGCCCTCGTACACGTCGAACACGGTCACCCTGGCGATCAGCTTGCGGTCGATGCCGGCCGCAGCGCGGACGAGGTCAGCGGCCTTGACGTTGCGCTCAACCACAAACGCGAAATCGCGTTCGAGCGGCTGGAACGCCGAGAGCTCAAGCGCGGGCTTGGCACGCGTCGCCTTGGCCTTCGGCTCAGGGATGCGCTCGAGGATCGCTTCGAAAGCAACGAGCGGGCCTTCAGCGTCGAGCGCTTCAAGCGCGCTCGGATGCAGTTCGCCGAAATGGCCAAGAATATTCTGCGGACCGATCTGGATCGTTCCGCAGCGGCCGGGATGAAACCAGGACGGTCCGCCCGGCACGATCTGCAAAGCCGCGGCGGGCGCGCCCGCCGCGGCCAACACGGCAAGCGCGTCAGCCTTGGCATCGAAGGCGTCCACTGCGCCATCGAGCTTGCTCCAATGGCGGCCGACGCCATTAGGCTTAGCCAGCGTACACCGCACGCCGGAGGCGGCGGTCAACTGGTCCGCCGGCGCGTCGCCGCGAAAAATCTGACCCACTTCGAACAGGCCGACATCGGGGAAACCACGATCGGCGTTGCGCTGCGCCACCGCGACCAGCCCGGGAATGAGACTGGGCCGCATATCGGACAGATCGGCGGCGATGGGATTGGCGAGGGCAAGCTCGGGCTTGCCGCCACCGAACAGCTCCGCCTTTTTCTTGTCGATGAACGACCAGGTCACCGCTTCGACGAGGTTGCGCGCGGCGAGCGCGCGCTTGGCCTTGCGCGTGCGCAACTGAATCGGCGTCAACACCGGTTTGCGCGAGGCATCGCCGCGATCGAATGGCGTCGATGGCACACGATCGACGCCGAGGATGCGCACGACCTCCTCGACGACATCGGCCTTGTCGTGCACGTCGGGCCGCCATGACGGCACCGCTATCTTCAGCCTTTCGCCCTGCCCCGCGGCGAAGAAGCCGAGCCGTTCAAGCGCCCGGCGCATCTCGGGTAACGGCAGGGAAAGGCCGGCCAGGCGATTGATCTCGGACAGCGGAAAATCGATCACGCGCTCGTCAGCCTCGGCGCTGCCGGCAACGACGACATCCGACGGTTCGCCACCGCACAGATCGAGCACCATTTTCGTGGCCAGTTCGAGACCCGGCAGCATGAAGGCCGGGTCGACGCCGCGCTCGAAGCGGTAGCTGGCATCGGTATTGATGCCAAGCCTGCGGCTCGTCTGCGCGATGTTCGCCGGCTCCCACAGCGCCGATTCGATGAGCACGTCGGTGGTCGCCTCGGAGCAGCCTGTCTTCTCCCCGCCCATGACGCCGGCGAGCGATTCCACGCCGTCTTCATCGGCGATGACGCAGATCGATCCGTCGAGCGTGTAGGTCTTGCCGTCAAGCGCCAGCAGCCTTTCATCCGCCCGCGCACGGCGCACGGTCAGATTGCCGCGCACCTTGCCGGCGTCGAACACATGCAGCGGGCGGCCGCGGTCGTAGGTGATGAAATTGGTGATGTCGACGAGCGCGTTGATCGGGCGCAGCCCGATCGCAACGAGTCGCTTTTGCAGCCATGGCGGGGATGGGCCGTTCTTGACACCGCGCACCAGGCGCAGGCCAAAAGCCGGGCAAAGTGACGGCGTCGCGCCGAAATCGAGCGTCACCCCGACCGGACAGCGAAAGCCCCCCTTGACCGGCTTGATCGCGGCATCCTTGAACCGGCCCATATCGGCGGCGGCAAGATCGCGGGCGACGCCGTGCACGCCGGTGCAGTCGGGTCGGTTGGGAGTGAGATTGATCTCGATCATCGGGTCGTCGAGGCCGGCCCATTGCGCGTAATTGGCGCCGACCGGCGCGTCGTCCGGCAGATCGATGATGCCTTCGTGGTTGTCGGAAATCTGCAACTCGAACTCGGACACCAGCATGCCCCGGCTCTCGACGCCGCGGATGGTGCCGACAGAGAGCGTCATATCTTTGCCGGGAATGTAGGCGCCCGGCGGTACGAACACGCCCTTCATCCCGGCGCGGGCATTCGGCGCGCCGCACACCACCTGAATGGGCTTGCCGTCACCGGTATCGACCACGCACACGCGCAGCCGGTCGGCGTTCGGATGCTGCTTGGCATCGATTACGCGGGCGATGACGAACGGCGCGAGCTGCTTGCCTTTGTCCTCGATGCGCTCGACCTCAAGTCCGATCATGGTCAGCTTGTCGACGATCTCGCCGAGCGGCCGATCGGTCTCCAGGTGCTCCTTGAGCCAAGCGAGGGTGAATTTCATCATGGCACTAAGAGCTCAGTCCCCCCGCCAGCGTCGGAAAATCGAGCGGGCGGAAGCCGTAATGCGCGAGCCAGCGGACGTCGGCTTCGAAGAATTGGCGTACGTCCGAGATGCCGTATTTCAGCGCAGCGATGCGTTCGATGCCCATGCCCCAGGCGAAGCCTTGATACTCATCGGGATCGAGTCCGCAATTCTTCAGCACGTTGGGGTGCACCATGCCGCAGCCGAGGATTTCCAGCCAATCGCTGCCTTCGCCGAAGCGGATCTCGCCCTTGTCGCGCCGGCACTGAATGTCGACTTCGAGCGACGGCTCGGTGAAGGGAAAGAATGAGGGACGAAAGCGCATGCCGACGCGATCAATCTCGAAGAACGCCTTGAGGAATTCTTCCAGAATCCATTTCAGGTGGCCGAGATGCGAACCCTTGTCGATCACCAAGCCCTCGACCTGGTGGAACATCGGCGTGTGTGTCTGGTCCCAGTCGCTGCGGTAGGTGCGGCCGGGAACGATGACGCGGATCGGCGGCTTCTGCGTCAGCATGGTGCGCACCTGCACCGGCGAGGTATGGGTCCGCAGAAGCAGGCGCGTGCCGTCCGGCTTCGGATTGAAGAAAAACGTCGCCTGCATGTCGCGCGCCGGATGGTCTTCCGGAAAATTGAGCTTGGTGAAATTGTAATCATCGGTCTCGATGTCGGGACCTTCGGCGATGGCAAAGCCCATGTCGGCAAAGATCGCGGTCAATTCGTCCATCACCTGCGTGATCGGATGCACGCGCCCGACTTCAAACGGCGCTTCGCGCACCGGCAGCGTCACGTCCACGCTCTCGGCGTTAAGCCGGGCCTCCAGCGCAGCGCTCTTGAGCGAGTCGCGGCGGGCAGCGAGCGCGGCATTGAGGCTATCTTTGAGGCCGTTAATCAACGGCCCCTGAATCTTGCGCTCCTCGGGCGGTAAGGCGCCGAGAGTCTTGAGCAGCGCGGTGATCGAGCCGTTGCGTCCGAGCGCGGCCACGCGCACCGCTTCCAGCGCCGCTTCGTCGCCCGCACCGGCGATTTCGGCGAGGATTTGCTTTTCAAGTCCGGCGGTGTCGGTCATCGGGCCACGTCCCGGCTTCAATCCGGCATGAACGGCAGATCGGTATCGGAAGGCCTGCCGCCGGCCTGGGTCAGCATCGAATGCACCTGGCCGCGATGATGGGTTTGGTGATTGAACATGTGAGTGACCAGAACCCAGCGCGGCCGTGTCCATTCGCGCTTGGTCGCGCCCGAATAATAGGTCTGGTCGGCGGCGAGCCAGGCATCGTCCACCTTGTCGGCCCAAGCAGCGATCGTTGCATCGAACGACGCACGCTCCGATTTCAGTTTCTCCCAATCCGGATAAAGCGAGACCGATTCCGGAATCCCGCCCTGTGGTCGCGGCGGATCGGTGAAGCGGCTCATCCAGCTATGATCGGCCCACAAAATGTGACTGAGGGTGTTATGGATGGAGCCGAACCAGGCTCCGCGCTCCTGCCGCCGGCCGGCGTCGGACAACGTATCGGCGACGCCGTACAGATTTTCATTCTGCCAGCGATTGTAGCGCGCCATCCGCTGCACATAAGCGCGGTCAATCATGACACGCTCTCACGCGAGCGCCGACTTGGCCTGGCCCACGATCGCCTCGAAGGCGGCCGGTTCCCGGATCGCCAGGTCCGAGAGCACCTTGCGATCGACCGCGATGCCGGCCTTGCTTAGCCCATCGATGAAACGGCTGTAATTGAGCCCGAACGGCCGCACCGCCGCGTTGAGCCGCTGGATCCAGAGAGCGCGGAAGGTGCGCTTGCGCCTCTTGCGGTCGCGATAGGCATATTGCTGCGCCTTCTCCACCGCCTGCTTGGCGACGCGGATGGTATTCTTGCGGCGGCCGTAATAGCCCTTGGCGGCCTTAAGCACTTTCTTGTGTTTGGCATGAGCGGTAACGCCGCGCTTGACGCGTGCCATAACTCGTCTCCTTTTGAATCCGAAATGCCGGCAGAGCCGCCCGATGCAGCGGCAGCCGCGCGATCAGCCGTTAGGCAAGAAGTATTTCTTGACGTTGTCGCCGTCGGTCTTGAACAGCACGGCGGTCCCGCGCAATTGGCGGATCTGCTTCTTGGTGCGCTTGATCATGCCGTGGCGCTTGCGCGACTGCTGGTACAGGACCTTGCCGCCGCCGGTCACCTTGAAGCGCTTTTTCGCGCCCGACTTGGTCTTCATCTTGGGCATTTGGCTCTCCTTTGGCGATGGGCAAACGGGCAAAGGCCCGACCCCGCCGATACGCTCGAAATTGAGCTGATGTGCGTGAGCACCCCGCCGCCACGGCAGCCCTTGCTCAGCCGGGCGGCGGGAAGCCGCGGTTATGGCAGAGCCGGCTGGCTAACGCAATCGGCGGGCGGGCTGCGGCGAGGACGGCAAAATCGGCAGCGATCAGCGCGGCGCCAGCACCATCACCACCTGACGACCTTCGAAACGCGGCTCCTGCTCGATCTTGGCGATCTTCGATGTGTCGCCTTTGACGCGATCAAGCAGCTTGTAGCCGATCTCCTGGTGCGCCATTTCTCGACCGCGAAACCGCAACGTCACCTTGACCTTGTCGCCTTCTTCGAAGAAGCGCTGCATCGAGCGCATCTTCACGTCATAGTCATGATCGTCGATCATTGGCCGCAGCTTGATCTCCTTGATCTCGACGACTTTCTGCTTCTTGCGCGCCTCGGCGGCCTTCTTCTGCGCCTGATATTTGTATTTGCCGTAGTCAAGGATTTTGGCCACCGGCGGGCTCGAATTCGGCGCGATCTCAACTAGATCGAGCCCGACCTCCTGAGCCATGGCCAAAGCGGCGCTGATGTCGGTGACGCCCTGGTTGGCGCCGTCTTTATCGATGAGTTGGACCTCGCGGACGCGGATCTCCTCGTTGATGCGCGGCCCCTCCTTCGGAGCGGGCTGCGCGGTTCTGATCGGGCGACGAATGGGCGCTGTCTCCTTTAGCTGTTGCTACCCGCCGTTCGCATCCGTTTGCGGATCATGAAGATATGCATCCCCCGGATTGACAATCGGCAAACGCGAAAGATCGGGAGTTTCCGGCCACATGTCAACGAGAATGCAGAGTTAAGCGCATTGCACCAACAATGTTCCGCGATGTCGCGCGCCGACTGCACGGGGGGATTCGACCGACCGGCTTGCGCGCATGGGCAATTTGCGGCGAAAGATAATCGCCGATCGCTCGATTGGCGTCCTCGCCCCGAGAGCCCGCGAATGAACGATAAAACGCTGAAATTCCTCAATGTCGGCGAGGGCGCCGCGCGCCGCGCCATCGCCGTGCGCCAAACCGACGGAGCCGGGCCGGGGGTGGTCTTTCTGTCCGGCTATCGGTCCGACATGATGGGCACCAAAGCGCAGGCGCTGGCGCATTGGGCCGAACAGCACGGCCGTGCCTGCGTCCGCTTCGACTATTCCGGCCACGGCGAATCACAGGGCGAATTCACCGACGGCACGATCGGACGCTGGCTCGACGACAGCCTGGCGGTGTTCGACGCCTGCTGCGGTGGGCCCCAGATACTGATCGGCTCCTCGATGGGGGGCTGGCTGGCGCTGTTGCTGGTGCGAGCATTGCGGCAGCGGGCCGCTTCCGCGGCGTTCGCGCGCCTCCCGGCATCGGTCGCCGGCCTGGTGCTGATTGCGCCGGCGGTGGATTTCACCGAAGAGCTGATGTGGAAGCAATTCACGCCGGAGATCAGACGCACGCTGTCGCAAAAGGGCGTGTGGGAACGGCCATCTGCGTATTCGCCCGAGCCGTATCTGGTCACCAGTCGTCTGATCGAGGAGGGCCGCAGCCACCTCTTGCTTGGCGGCATGATCGAGACAGGCTGTCCGGTCCGCATCCTCCAGGGCGTCGAAGATCCGGACGTGCCTTGGCAGCACGCCATAGCGCTTACGTCGCGGCTCGCCTGTGACGATGTGGTCCTCACCCTGGTCAAGGACGGCGATCACCGCTTATCCCGGCCGGAGGACATCGATCGGCTCATCCGCGCCGTGGAGGAGCTATAGCACCCGGCTCGGTTGCCGAAAAAGGAAGCGGGCAGTCGTGGCGACGGCAAAAAGGCGAGAGGCCGAAAGCCGCTCGCCTTTCCAAGCGCACCATGAATGGGATTGCTGCCGGCTGGCCTGCTTCACCCTCTGTGGCTGTGCCCAACGACCGTCACCGTGACATCCGCGAGACCGGAAAAGCCCAGCGCGTCGGCGGCGGCCGGAGTGAGGTCGATGATACGACCGCGAACAAACGGACCGCGATCATCGATGCGTACTACTACCGAACGACCATTCCGCCTATTGGTGACCCGGACCATCGTGCCGAACGGCAGCGAACGGTGTGCGGCAGTAAAACTCCGCGGACTAGCGTGCGCGCCGCTTGCAGTCAGTCCTCCGGAATAGACCGAGGCTATTCCGGACTGTGCTGAGGCGCTCAATGGTATTGCTACAAGAGACGCAACAATAGTTGAGGCATACGCGAGTTTTGTCAGGCTAAAGCCAGCCATGTTCTACCTTATTGGTTGTTGAGGGGAGGTGTGATGTGGCTCCTTGAACTGGAGCCGTCTGCGCTACAACAGACCGAATGTGTTCGTTGTGCGGCGCAATATTAATGAATATTATGTAGGCAATTAATCATTCTGACTAGATTCTGAGCAGATCGATAAGCCATTGATCTCGTTATGAAAAACTTCACCAAAATAGGGAGCCGGTTACCCATGCGCAAACCGAGTTGGAGGAATGCGTAATCCAGATGGCTCCGAATCAGAAATGAAGGGCTTGCGGCGCGCACGGGTCCGGGCCACGTCGGATCGAAGAATTTTCGCCGCTTACCTATTCGCCCGTCGCATTCGGCCCGCCGGCAGACCTGCGGTCCGCCGCACGTCGGTAGGCTTGCTGCCGTCATCGCTGATTGGCGTGATCGGGGGTGAAGCGATGGTGCGGATGCGCCCCGCGAGCGACGTTACTGGCAGGCCTTTGACGGCTTATGCGCGCAACTTCTCGGTTTTCGCATCGCAGTTCGATCGGGCACTGGGCAGTTCGTAGTCCTTGAACCGCTGCCTCAGCGCCGACTTCTGGATCTTGCCGGTCGCGGTGTGCGGGATTTCGTCCACGAAGGCGACATCGTCCGGCACCCACCAGTTCGCGACCTTGCCCTCGAAGTAGCCGAGCATCTCTGCCGTCGTCGCCGACTGGCCCTGCTTGAGCACGAGGACGAGTAGCGGCCGCTCATCCCATTTCGGATGGCGGATGCCGATCACCGCGGCCTCGGCGACTTTGGGATGGCCAACGGCGAGATTCTCCAGCTCGATCGATGAAATCCATTCGCCACCGGATTTGATCACATCCTTGGAACGATCGGTGATCTGCATGTAGCCGTGGCGGTCGAGGGTGGCGACGTCGCCGGTGTCGAACCAGCCCTCGGCATCGACCGCGTTCGACTCTTCCTTGAAGTAACGGCGGGTCACCGACGGCCCACGCACCTTCAACCGACCGAAGGTCTTGCCGTCGCGCGGCAATGCGCAGTCATGGTCGTCGACAATCTTCATCTCCACGCCGAACGGCGTGTGCCCTTGCTTGGCCTGGACATCGAGCCGCGCCTCACCGGCGAGTGCGGCGTATTCCGGCTTGAGCGTCCCGAGCGTGCCGAGCGGACTCATTTCCGTCATACCCCAGGCGTGGCAGACCTCCACATCGTAATCCTCTTGGAATTTCTGGATCATAGCACGCGGACAAGCCGAGCCGCCGATCACTACGTGATGGAGGTAGGGCAGCTTGCGGCCGGTACTTTCGAGATGCTGCAAAAGCATCAGCCAGACCGTAGGTACGGCGGCGCTGAAGGTGACTCGGTACTCGTCAAGCAGCTCGTAAACCGAGGCGCCGTCGAGCTTGGCACCGGGCATGACCATGGCGGCGCCGA
The DNA here is from genome assembly GCA_030041005.1 of Xanthobacteraceae bacterium. Taxonomy (GTDB): domain Bacteria; phylum Pseudomonadota; class Alphaproteobacteria; order Rhizobiales; family Xanthobacteraceae; genus BOG-931. The sequence continues at coordinate 6,564 of JASHOR010000058.1, read as the reverse complement.
CCATCGGTGAGGTCAAGGCCAGACCCCAACAATTGGCGTGGAACATGGGCACCACCGGCATGATCACATCGCGCGAGCACACGCCCATGGAGTCGGCCTGCGCCGCCATCATCGAGTGCAGCACATTGGAGCGGTGCGAGTAGAGCACGCCCTTCGGATTGCCGGTGGTGCCGGAGGTGTAGCACATGCCGGCGGCGGTGTTCTCATCGAACGACTTCCAGGAAAAATCGCCGTCGACCTCGGCGATCCATTCTTCGTAAGGCACGGCATTGGTGAGCGCGGTTACCGGCATATGCGCCGAATCGGTCAGCACCACGAAGCGCTCGATCGACTTGAACTTGTCGGCAAGCTGCTCGGCGAGCGGCACAAAGGTGAGATCGAGCACCATCACCCGATCTTCGGCATGATTGACGATCCAGGCGATCTGGTCGGGAAACAGCCGCGGATTGACGGTGTGATAGACCGCACCGATGCCCATGATGCCGTACCAGCATTCCAGGTGCCGCCAGGTGTTCCAGGCGAGCGTAGCCACTCGATCGCCGAGTTTGATGCCATCGCGGTCAAGCCTTTGTGCCACGCGCAACGCACGGGCGCGCACTTCGGCATAGTTGGTCGCGTGCAGCGGTCCTTCGACGGAGCGCGAAATCACCGGTCGGCCGGCGTGATTAAGCGCGGCATGATCGATGATGCGATGGCAGAGCAGCGGCCAATCCTGCATCAATCCGAGCATGATCGTCCTCCCTACGGGCGTTGGTTTTTTGCGGCGGCGCCCACGCAATGCCCGATCAGCGTCTCGTCCCCGGTAACACTACCCGCGCGCGGCGGCAGCGCCAATGCATTTAGCCTTCAGACAGACCGCAGGACGTTGGACGCCGGGCAATTCCCAAGCCGCCGGCACGCTCTTGAACCGGGGCAATTTGCCGGCCTAACTACCTGGATGAAGGCTTTCGTCGTTCTCGCCGCCGTCATGTGCGCGTGCCCGATCACGGCCGCTGCGCAGCAGCCCCGAAGCCGGGCCGCCAAACACCCGGCAACCGCGCATGAAGCTCCTCTGCCGCAACCGATCGCCGGCGCGCAGCAAACGACATTGCCGACACCGTCGGCTTGCGATGTGCAATTGGGCAAGATCGCTGTGGTGCGTCCGCTGGGCGCGCTGGTTGCGCCCGGCGGCTGCGGAGCCCCGGATGCCGTACTCGTGTCGGGCATCGCGTTGCCGGACATGACGACAGTCGCCGTTACGCCGCCGGCCACGCTGCGCTGCACGATGGCGACGGCGGTGGCGCGGTGGGTACGCGAGGACGTGGCGCCAGCGGCGGCAAAGCTCGGCGCTCCGCTTCGCGGGCTGGAAAACCTCGCTTCCTATGATTGCCGCAGCCGCGACCACATCCCTGGCGCCAAGTTGAGCGAGCATGCCCGCGCCAACGCGCTCGATGTGCAGTCGTTCACGCTTGCCAACGGCGTAAAGGTGGTGCTGGCAGACCCGAGTGCGCCGACGGCTTTCCGTGATGCCGTGCGCGACAGCGCCTGCGCGCGATTCATGACCGTGCTCGGCCCCGGTTCCGACGGCTATCACAGCGAGCACGTTCACATCGACCTTGAACCGCGTCACAACAATTACAAGGTATGCGAATGGGATGTGCGCGAGCCGGGGGGGCGGGCGCCGGCGGCCACGACCGCCATTCCGCTCAGGCTGGTGCCGCTGCTGCGGCCGACGATCCGCAGCGTCCAATAACGCGCCGGGCCGTGTCGCGGCGTCGAACGCAAAACCTACTCGGCTGCCGCTCTTTTGAGAATTTCGTCCGGTGTCGAGGAAACCACCTCGACATATTTCGGCACGAACTTGTGGCCTTCGATGTATTTGATGAATTCGGGCTTGATCTCGTTCGCGAGAATCCTGCGGATACGGGCATGCTCCTCTATGTCGGACCATTCGGCGATCAGGAAAAAGCGCTGCGGATCCTCGGTGTCGCGGCACAATACGCCGTCCTTCACCTGCGCAGACGACTTGTGCATGGGATTGTCGTCCGAATAATCGAACGTCTCAAACAGGTGGACGAATTCGTCTTCTTTGCCCTTCTCCACGCGGAAGTCGTAGATGTGCAAATAATTGCCCTTCGTGGCGAGCGGTTCCTGCGCCATGCGATTCTCCTTCAAGCTATTCCTACGGCCCGGCGACGGACCCCGTAAGATCGAGCGCAATTGCAAGCCGAATGCAATAGGATATGCTGAAAAAGTTTCCTCGATTGGCTTGGCGCGAACGCACGCCATGACGTGGCAAAAAGCGGCCTCTCTCGACGACTTCGGCAATCGCGATGCGATCGGCATCGAGCTTGCCGGTGTGCCGGTCGCGCTGTTTCGCCTCGGCGGCGAGGTGCGGGCCACGAGCGGCGTCTGCACCCACGAGCTTGCAGCGCTGGCCGACGGCTATGTCGAACCGGCAGACGGTAGTATCGAGTGTCCGCTGCATCAGGCGCGGTTCGATATCCGCAGCGGCCGCGCCCTGTGCGCGCCGGCCCACGAAGATCTGAAAGTCTATCCGGTCAAGATCGACGGCGCCGATATTTTGATCGACCTGGACGGCGCCGAAAACCCGAAAGTGGCGCCAGCGCCGGCAAAGACAAAGTTCGCAGTGGCGAATGCGTCGGGCAACGGCCGCGCGAAAGCGCAAAGCGAGGTCGCGGAGGCTATGGCTGCCGGAATTGCCGCCTCGAACGGCGGACCGCCGCTCCGCCGCGACTACGTCTGGCCGGGCGACGATCTGACGCTCATTCCCGATTGGGTCTACACCGATCAACACATCTACGAGCGCGAGATCGAACGCATCTTTCACGGCCGCACCTGGAATTTTGTGGCGCTAGAAGCCGAGGTGCCGGACGCCGGTGATTTCATCCGCTCGCATGTGGGGCCGACGCCGGTCGTGGTGGCGCGCGCCGAGGACGGCTCGATCAATGTGTTCGAGAATCGTTGCGCGCACCGCGCCTCGGAATTCTGCCGCGAGCTGCGCGGCACGGCCAAGGAATTCGTCTGCCCCTATCATCAGTGGGCCTACGATCTCAAAGGCAACCTGATCGGCATTCCGTTCCGCCGCGGCATCGGCGGCAAGGGTGGCATGCCAACCGACTTCGACACTCAAGCACACGGCCTGCGCAAGCTCGCGGTCACGGCGGATCGTGGCGTGGTGTTCGCGTCATACGTACACGACATGGAGCCATTCGCCGATTACCTCGGACCTGAAGTCCTAAGGGAGTTCGAGGCCACGTTCAACGGCCGCAAGCTGAAAGTGCTCGGCCATTACCGCCATTCTCTCCCCGGCAACTGGAAGCTTTATCACGAGAACCTCAAGGACCCCTATCACGCCACGCTGCTGCACACCTTCCTGGTGACGTTTGGGCTTCTGGTCGCGGGCAACCGCTCGCTGATGCTGGCCGACAAGAGCGGACGCCACGGCGTGATGGCTTCGGCGAAGTCCGACGCCAAAGCCATTTCGGCCGATGCCAGGAAGGAAATGCGCGCTTTCAAAGAAGGGCTGACGCTGCGCGAGAAGCGCTTCATGGATTTCGTCGAGGAATTCGACAGCCCGTGGTCGGTGACCATGGCAACGATCTGGCCGAATCTCATCGTGCAGCGGGAAATGAATACGCTCGGCGTGCGCCAGATCGTGCCGGACGGCCCACACGATTTCATCATGAAGTGGACGATGTTCGGCTTCGAGGACGACGACGAGGAAATGACCCGGCATCGCCTGCGCCAGGGCAACCTGATGGGACCGGCAGGCTTCCTCGGGCTCGAAGACAACGAGGCGATCAAATTCGTCCAGGACGGCATGCGGCGCGTACCGAATGGCTCCCATCTGATCAAGCTCGACCCGCAGACCCGGACCGGGACCGCCGACACGCTGATTTCCGAAGCCGCCATTCGCGCCATGTACAAGCACTGGCGCGAGGTCATGGATCTTTAGGAGCGGCGATGCAGCAGTCTTCTCCCGTCACGACCACCGATCGCCGCATTGAAGCATTGCTGCTGCATCGCGAGATCGAGGACTTCAACAACGCCTACGCCGCGGCGCTCGACGACGGGCGGCTGACCGATTGGGCGGAGATGTTCACCGACGACGGCTTCTATCTTGTCATCTCGCGCGAAAACGCCGACCGCGGCCTGCCGGTCGGGCTGATCTACTGCGAGAACAGGGGCATGATCTACGACCGCGCTTTCGCGGTGGAGCGGACCGCGATGTTCGCACCGCGCTATCTGCGCCATATCGTTGGCAACACGCAGATGCTCGGCGAGGACGAACACGGCGACATCCGCGCGCGCGCGAATTATGTCGTCGTGCAGGTGCTGCTCGATCGGCCCGAGGCGAAGTTGCATCAGGTCGGGGTCTATCACGACAGATTCCGCCGCGTCGGCGAACGCCTCAAACTCGCCGAACGCCGCTGCGTCTACGACAACCTTCTGGTCGACAATGCACTCTGTCTGCCGGTGTGATGGCGAGTTGCACTTGATGGATAAAACAATATGACGACATCTACCTGGAGTAGGCGCTAAATTCTTGAACAGGCACACCCTGCTGCTCCAACACGCGGGCTAACTCGCAATAGGTGGGGGCCGCTTCCGCCGCACGGGGCGGCATCCTTCCTTCGGCTGACGCGGCGCGGGCGAGCACAATGAGCACTGACCTGATGTCCTTTTCCGGAATTCCGCCGACCTTGGCACCGCGGTAGTTGCTGAGAAGCGCCTGGATTGCCTTCGGTAATCGCTTGCCGTCTATGTTTCCGTTGGCCTCACGGTACGGAAGCTTCCACGTGCTGGGATTTCCGGCGTCGCCGACGTAAGCGAAGCAGGAGGCCGGAAGCTTATATTTCGGGTGGAGAAGATTGCCGTTTGCTGTATTGACGGGATCATTTAGGCTTCTGTCCTCCGCCTGCGGCCAGCACACCAAATCTTCGCAGCGTCGATATATTCCATGCATGCTCAGCCACCAGAGACCGGGCGGCGCGTCTCTGCAGGCGAGATCGACGAGGACCCTATCTTTCAGGTTTCCGTGCTCGACGTCCGCCGCATAGAGCAGGCTCCCGTCGCTTGCCGCGATCGTTGAGACTTTTTGTTCCGATGCATACCGACGCGCCTGATCAAGCGCATCGTGCAGCCTTTGGCGTCCTATCCACAGCGTGCCGGGGCGTTTCACCTCAACGATCAGGTACTTTGCCAAATTTTTGCTCACGACGATGTCGGCGAACTCCACCTGATACTCTATATCTCCCTTCGACCAGTCGAGGACCTCCGTAAACAGATCTTCGAGGATGGCCTCGGCAACCCTTTCCGTCTCGCCACCATGACGAAGGCGGTCGGCGCGCATTTCACAAAAGCGCGGCCACTGCTGCGCCAATCGCTCAGTGCAGCGATGATATCCGGCAAGGCTACGGTACCCATCACTATCGTCCATCGTCGAATGCCCACACACTCGCTCGGAGGAAGATAATATAGCGTCGCACTACTATCGGTAGCAATCAATCGCGGCCGTGACGCGCGGCGAAACGTCTCGTCGGCTTTCCTCGTCTCGCGCGCTCGCCTCAATCGGCCTGGGCGCACTCAAGGGTCTGCAGATCGAATTTCTTCATCTGCATGACCGTCGCGATCACACGATCGAGCTTGGCACCGCGCGTTTGCGTCATCATCCGGGGCAAAGCAGACAGCACCACCTGCCAGGACAGACCGCAGCGAAGATTCTGTCTGATACTTGGCATTGCACACTCCTGTCCCGATTGCTGCCGGCTCTGCGGCGCTATCCCGTCCTCGCGCCCGAAATGAGAGCGGACTCCGACCGGGTAGAACCAATACTGCGATTCTGCACGCCTTCGCGCTCAGCGCTCGACGAGCACCATCCAGCCGACGCCGAATTTGTCGGCGACCATGCCGAAGCGCGGCGAAAAGAACGTCTTGGCCATCGGCATGCGCACCTGTCCGCCGGCGGCGAGCGCGTTGAACATCTGCTCGGCCTCCGCTTCGCTGGCGGCACTGACGGCGAGCGAAAAGCCGTTGAAATTCGCGCTGCCCTGGCAGCGGCCATCAGACATCAGCATCTGCGTGTCACCGACGCGAACTGCTGCGTGCATCACCTTCTCGGCGCTCCCCGGCGCGACCATCGACTGGTCGGGTGCTTCCTTGAAGCGCATCAGCATGTCGACCTTGGCGCCGAGCGCCTTCTTATAGAACTCGATCGCCTCGTCGCAGCGACCTTCGAAGAACAGATACGGTTGCACCTGCATTACGATATCCTTGCTTGACCTTGTGAATGTTCGATCGGCTTCTCACCACCGACTCTGTAGAACGACCCCAGGACGCGCGGCGTTCGCTGGCGCCGACAAGCCTCCGGCGATTTTTATGTCGGCTGAGTGTCATTCGCCAGGCGGTCGAGATGCAGCCCGGATGTGTGCCGCCTCCGCGGTGGGCGCGAGTGCATCGCCTGATCGAACGCAACGCGCGCCTCCTTCTCGCGGCCGAGCCGCATGAGTAACTCGCTCTGAGAGCGTCGAGCTGGGGTCCTCTCCATCATCGCCAATGCAA
>JASHOR010000057.1 GCA_030041005.1 Xanthobacteraceae bacterium | reverse complement strand
AGTTGCGCGGGCATGAGGGCGCTCGCATCTCGACCCAACCTCGGCCCTGCGGGTCCGCCGGCGGAAGCTTTTTTCGGTAGTGTCTCAGTTTGATCGAGACGATTTCCTTCGGGCCGGGCGCACAGCTTTTAGAACCTCCGCTTCAAGCTGCTCTGGCCGCTCTTCCATGTCAGCGATGGTTTGGCCCAAGATGGCTTGCGGACCCATTGCAAAATTGACGGAACGAGAATCCGCACGCGCTTGCCGCCGCCGTCGAACGCTTCAAGCTCGCCATTTGCAATCGCATCGCGCACGCGCCCTGCCGGTATCGACAAGGCGTCGGCCGTTGCGGATGGCGACAACGCGATAGGAAACAACGCGCGTTTACGCGGACGGCCCATGATGGACTCCCGATGAAAATGGCGGTGGGGACTTCCGACGGGGCAGTCAGCAAGCTTTCGCTTCATGCTACTCGCGGCCGAACCATGTTCGGGCGATTGCGCCGTCAGAGTGCTCAGAATCGCACGTCGATTAAGAGAGGGTCAACCCGACTCTTGCGGTCGAAAATGCACCGCCTGTCGGCGGGCAGTTTGTCAATGTTCATCGGCAAAAAATTGCCGTCAGACGATCACCCGGCGGCTCGACGACGGCAAGCGAGAAGCAACCGTCTGACCAGTTTTCAGAGCTTGGCGGACGCTTGCCGCTGGCCCGGTTCATTACCATATATCTGCGCCCGAGCGGCTCAATGAACGACCCAAGAAAGCACCACTATAATCCGGCGTTCTATCTCAGCCAGTGGACTGGCGGCGACGGACAGCTTTGCGAGATTAAACGGGTCTACGGCAAGGTCGAGGCGAAACGCAGACACCCGGAGGCTACCGGCTTTCAGCGCGACCTTTATCGGACTGATGGCGTCCCCGAAGAGCAGACTCAGCACGTTGAAAAGTACTTTATGTCGCCGCTCGACAACAATGCGGCCATGGCCTTGCAGAAAATAATAACCGGCGACCGCGCCGACTGGAATGGAGATGAGCGGACGGCCTGGACGACATTCATAATCTCCCTTCTGTTTCGCAATCCGGAGAACGTAGCGATCATTAAGGACCACATTCTTGAGATGTGGCAGGAAGGTATGAAGGTCCTCGAAGCTGACTACGCGGCTCGACGACGGCCGACCGATCCTGATACGTTCGAGGGGTACGTGGCACTTACCAACCCGGCCGCGCCTCAGATCGCCGCTTCAAATTTTCTGATGGAGACGATCAGCAATGAGAGGGTGGGTCCGACGATTTTTAACATGCACTGGACTCGACACGATTTGAAAAGCTCCAAGGTCAGCCTACTGACTTCCGACAGACCAATAATCATGCCTTTCGGTCTCGGGGACCCGCGCGCATATATTGGACTGCCGGTTTCGCCAACAGTTCTCTTTCTTGCATCTCGAAACCCCGATTTCGCCAAGACGGTGGCATCTTGGAACCCCACCAAGCTGGCGAAGGAGCTAAATAAGGTGGTGGTCTGCCAAGCTCGACAATTCGTTTGGGCTGTCGATGACTCTCAGCTTGAATTTGTTCGCCGCCACATCGCGTCCGCACCGGACCGGCCAATCCTCACTGAGGAGCAAAAGCAAGAAGCCCTTGCTGCCGCACGCGGCGAAATAGGACGGTAAGCAAACCGTCCTAATACTGTGCGGACCTGTCGCCAATGACTGTCGCCAGTGTCGCCAAATCTCCTGCTAAGTGATTGATTGTATTTGTTGGCGACCCCGGCAGGATTCGAACCTGCGACCTTCAGCTTAGAAGGCTGTTGCTCTATCCCCTGAGCTACGGGGCCGTCCGCGCCAATCATCACGGAGCGCGCCGATCATATAGGCCGATCCCATACGCCGATCATATGGATCATATGGAATGTGTTGGACCACCTTGAATGGCAGATCACAAACGGCCGGTAAATTCCGCTGCCGGCGAAGCCGCGTACGCGGTGCCGCCGCCGCCCGGATAATGGCGGCACGTCACCCCGGCGGCACCGCCTTCGGTCACGACCTCGACACGATTGTTGCGTCAACTTGGCGCACGAGGTCGCATCTTAGACCCTTGGGAGGAATTCACCAATGATTGCGCCTCTTCGCGCCGCCTGCGTCGCAGCGGTGGCGGCTGCGTGCATGGCCGCGCTGTCCTTTTCGAGCTTCGCCGCTCAGACCGCGGGCAAGCCATTTCAAAACGGCGACTTGGCGCAGAATGCGATCGCTCTCGAGGCGCAGATCAAGGCCGATGTCGGCACGCCGTCCGAGTCGGTTGAGCAGCTGCGACAGGACGCCGATGCGGCCTTTGCCAAGAATGATTTCCGCACCGGCATGCAGGTGGTTGCCGAGGTCGTCGCCGTGGCGCCCGGCGACGCGGCCACCTGGCTGCGGCTGTCCCGCACCATCATGGAGATCCGACCGGCCAACGACAGCGAGCGCGCGCAGCTTTTGGAGCGCGCCGCGGCGGCGGCCTATATCGCCTACCAGCGCACGACCGACCAGGGTGCCGAAGCCGACAGCCTGACGCAGCTTGGCGAGGTCTTGAGCCAGCGGCAGATGTGGCGGCCGGCGCTCGACGCTCTGCGCCTGTCGCTGCAATTGCGCGAGGTTGCCGATGTCCGCGCCCGGTATGAGCGATTGCGCGCCCAGCACGGCTTCCGCGTTCTCGATTACACGATCGACGCCGACACCGCTTCGCCGCGCGCCTGCTTCCAGTTCTCCGAGGGACTGCCGGCGCGCGCCGATTTTTCTCCTTTCGTGGCGCTTGCCGGCACCGACAAGCCGGCCTTGACGGTGGCGGACAAACAGCTCTGCGTCGAAGGATTGCAGCACGGACAGAGCTACACCGTCACGCTGCGCGCCGGCCTGCCGTCGGTGGTGCACGAGACGCTGTCGAAAACGTCGGATTTCTCCATCTATGTGCGCGATCGCAAACCTGCGGTGCGGTTTTCGACCACCGCCTATGTACTGCCGCGCAGCGGACAGAACGGAATTCCGGTCATCAGCGTCAACACCCGCACGGTGGCGGTCGAAATCTATCGGGTCAGCGACCGCAATCTGATCGACGAGATCGCCGGCGTCGGCTACGGCCGCGGCGAGTTTCAGAACAGCCTCTCCCGCTACGATATCGATCAGCTCAAGAATTCGCGCGGCGTTCCGGTCTGGAGCGGCGACCTTGCGGTCGATTCCGCGCCGCTCAATCAGGAGGTGACCACCGACTTTCCGGTCGACCAGGCGCTCGGTACGCTCAAGTCCGGCGTCTATGTGATGGTGGCGCAGCCCAAGGAGCTGAAAAACCTCGCCAACGATTTCGATTCGCTTGCCACCCAGTGGTTCATCGTCTCCGATCTCGGGCTGACCTCATTCTCCGGCAACGACGGCATTCACGTCTTCGTCAGCTCGCTGGCGACCGCAGAGCCGAAAAGCGGCATTGAACTGCGGCTGATCTCGCGCAGCAACGAGGTGCTGGCGGTGCGCCGCACCGACGCCAATGGGCAGGCGCTGTTCGAGCCGGGCCTGGCGAGCGGGGAGGGCGGTTCCGCGCCCGCATTGTTGGCGGCCGTCGATTCGGCCGGCGACTATGCGTTTTTGAACCTCAGGTCCGCGGCGTTCGACCTGACCGACCGCGGGGTCGGCGGTCGTCCCGCGCCGAACGGGCTTGACGCCTTCGTTTTTGCCGAACGCGGCGTTTACCGGTCGGGCGAAACAGCCCACCTCACGGCCCTGTTGCGCGACGCGCAGGGGGTGGCCGCCGCCGGCATCCCGCTGACCTTTGTCGTGCAACGTCCCGATGGCGTGGAATTCCGCCGCGTCGCGGTCGCCGACCAGGGCATGGGCGGACATGCGCTGGCCTTGGCGCTGCCCGCGTCGGCGCCGACCGGAACCTGGCATGTGCAAACCTTCGTCGACCCGAAGCGACCGCCGGTAGGCGAGACGACTTTCCTGGTCGAGGATTACGTCCCCGACCGGATCGAATTCGATCTAAGCTCGCAGGCGAAGAGCATTTCGCCAAACAATTCCGCCCAACTCGATGTGGCCGGACGCTTTCTCTACGGCGCGCCGGCAGCGCACCTCGACCTTGACGGCGATGTCAGCATCGTGGCGGCGCCGCAACGGGCCGGTTTTGCCGGCTATCAGTTCGGCCTGGCCGACGAATACCTCGACCCTGTGCGGCAGCCGCTGAGCAACCTGCCGACGACGGACGCCGCCGGCAAAGCGAGCTTCCCCGTCAGCCTCGACAAGCTGCCGTCGACAACGCATCCGCTGCAGGCGCAGATCGCAGTGCGCCTGGCCGAGCCGGGCGGCCGCGCGGTCGAGCACACGCTGGTTCTGCCGGTGACCGCCGCCGGCAACATGATCGGCGTCAAGCCGCTGTTTTCCGGCCGTTCGCTGGCCGACGGCGCCAATGCGACTTTCGACGTCGTCGTTGCGGCTCCTGACGGCGGCCAGGTGGCGCAGAGCGGCCTGCATTACGAGCTGCTGCGCATCGACACCCATTACCAATTCTACAAACGCGACGGGCAGTGGAACTTCGAACCGGTGAAGACGACGAGCCGCGTCGCCGATGGGACGCTCGCCACCACGGCCGATAAGCCGGCCGAGATCGCGTTGCCGGTGCATTTCGGCCGCTACCGGCTGCAGGTCTCCACCGCCGATCCGAACGGCCCGGTGACCTCAATCGACTTTGACGCCGGTTGGTATGTCGAGGCCAGCGCCGACACGCCGGATATGCTGCAGGTCGCGCTTGACAAGCCCGAATACAAACCCGGCGATACGATGACGGTTGCGGTCACCGCGCGCAGCGCCGGTCGCCTCACCATCAACGTGATCGGCGACAAGCTGCTCGCCAGCCAGAGCGCCGACGTCAAGCAGGGCCTGGATGAGGTCAAAGTGCAGGTCGGCCGCGATTGGGGCACCGGCGCATATCTGGTCGCCACCTTGCAGCGTCCGCTTGATGCGCCGGCGCAACGCATGCCCGGCCGCGCCATCGGCGTGCAATGGTTCTCGATCGATCGCGCGGCGAGGACGTTGACGCTCGACCTGCACGCGCCACCGCTGTTACGGCCCAACTCGACATTACGGCTGCCGATCAAGATCGGCGGGCTTGCGGCCGGCGATCAGGCACGCATCGTCGTCGCCGCGGTCGACGTCGGCATTCTCAACCTGACAAACTACAAACCGCCGGCGCCCGACGATTATTATCTCGGGCAGCGCGCGCTGTCCGCCGACATCCGCGACCTTTACGGCCAACTGATCGACGGCATGGGCGGCGTGCGCGGACAGATCCGCTCCGGCGGCGACGAGGGCGCAACGCTGCAGGCCAGTCCGCCGAGCGGACCGCCGGTCGCGCTCTATTCGGGGATCGTCAAGGTCGGCGCCGACGGCACGGCGCAGGTCGCGTTCGACGTGCCGGATTTCGAAGGCACGTTGCGCGTGATGGCGGTGGCCTGGAGCCAGAACAAAGTGGGCCACGCCACAGCCGATGTCGTCGTGCGCGATCCGGTGGTGCTAACGGCAACGCTGCCGCGCTTCCTTCTTCCCGGCGACCGCTCGACCGTGCAGCTTGATCTCGACAACGTCGAAGGGCAGCCGGGCGATTACACGATCGCGGTATCGGCGACCGACGCCGTTCTGGTCGGGGCTGGGGCGACGCAGCAGCTGACCCTGCGCGCCGGCGCGCGCGGCGCAGTGACCGTTCCAATCGCCGCGAGCGCGGCCGGGACGGGCTCGGTCCGGGTCAGCGTCAGCGGGCCGTCAGGCTTTGCCCTTGAGCGCAGTTACGCCCTCACCGTGAGGGCGCCGGCGCAGATTTTGGCGCGGCGCACGGTAGAGTCGCTCGGCGCGGGACAAAGCCTCACGCTCTCGAGCGACATGTTTGCCGATCTTGTTCCCGGCACCGGCAGCGTCTCTGTCTCGGTTGGCTCCTCCACTGCGCTCGATGCGGCAAGCCTGCTCGCGGCGCTTGCCCGCTATCCGTATCGCTGTTCGGAGCAGATCACGAGCCGGGCCTTGCCGCTGCTCTATGTCAGCGATCTGGCGAGCCAGGCGCATGTCGCGCTTGACGATGCCACCGAGCG
>JASHOR010000056.1 GCA_030041005.1 Xanthobacteraceae bacterium | reverse complement strand
GCCTGTTGTTCCCGCACGGCGGCAATCAGATGTCGCTGGCGATTGCCGCCGGTTTCGGGCTGGGCGGCGCCGAATCCTATCCCGGAGTCTTTGGCGATTTCGGCGGCTTTGGCGACGACGCCGAACTCGTCGATGGGTATTTGACGCTGTCCGACCGGCCGGGCATCGGCTTCGAAGGGCAAGCCGCGCTTTACCGCGGCTTCGCAATGCGCGGTCTTGCTTACGGACTCGTACGCAGGCCCGCATTAGCGCCGCGGCAACGAAGCCCGCGCTAACTGATGAGCGTCACACGATGGTTCGACGCGGATGAGCGGTCCTGCACGGCAAGCGCTCCTGAGCCGGCGGGGCCGCTCGTTCCGTCATTGCCTCGATCCAACGTGGCGGGACGGCCGTTTCAGTCTCGTCCGCGTCTGCCCAGGAACTGCAGCACGACCTCGCGCTGGTGCGGCCGTTGCCGGTGCTCGGCCACATAGATGCCCTGCCAGGTGCCAAGCGCCATCTTGCCGCCGTTGACCGGCACGTGCAGGCACACGCCGTCGAGCATGGATTTGATATGGGCCGGCATGTCGTCGGCTCCCTCCGTATCGTGAATCCACCCGGCGTCCGCCGGCGCCAAACGATCGAGCGCGGTGGCAAGATCAACGCGCACATCGGCATCGGCGTTCTCCTGGATCACCAGCGAGGCCGAGGTGTGGCGGAGAAAGAGCAGGACGAGGCCGTCGCGAGCATCGACGCTTTCGAGAAAGCGCGCGACCTCACCGGTGATCTCGAAAAATCCCTCGCCGCTGGTCTGCACAGCCAAATGCGCACTCGCCATCGTCGGTGCCTGGGCGAGACGGACCTTGGACAAACCGTTCATGACAGCATGCCTCGACGCCGGCCTAGTGTGGCGGTTCAGAAGTCCGCATCATTTTTGCCGAGAACTCGTCATGCGGATTTCTGAACCAAAGCCACACTAGATCAATAAGTTGCTAGTGTCCTTCGATTCCGAAGTTCGCAAACGAGAGCGCCGGATAATCATGCGAACTTCGGAATCGGGACACTACTCAAAAATCCTCATGGCAAACCCGCCTGATGGGAACCGGTTCTGCCGGCCGGCGCCAACCCGGCGCTTTTTTTTGGCGCGACGGACGACGGCGATGTGCCGCGGCGACGGCCTTGCGCCCCTCCACTATTAGCGCAGATCGCCGGCGGTTGAGAGGCCCGAAAGTTCGCCGGAGCCGAGGTGGGCCCAGTCCGCATTTCCCCTCCCGCCCACGCGCGAAACGCGTGGTGGGGAGGGTAGGAGAACGCGCTGCGGTAGCTGGATTCTTTTGCTCGCTGCCCCGATGGCTCGCGGACGGAAAGAAACGGCGCAGTCAGAACGCGATTCCTGACCCCTGGCGGACGCCCGCAGAGGGCCTACATTTATTGTAGATTCAAGCAATTAGGACGTGCGTTGCGTTTCTTGACTCGGCACAACCTGATCAGTATGGTCCGCGCGGTTTCAGCGGACGGCTGTGCCGTAATCGCCGTTAGGCCGCGAGTGTCGGAAGCATGAGCGACGGCGCACGCGATAACGGCGGGGGCGGTAAAGCGCATACCGATGAAGCCGCGCTCTCCGCGCGACTCCAGCGGCTCGGGGAAAGGCTCGCGCGTGATCAGGCGCCCAAGCCTTCCGACGATCCTCGTGGGGATCGGGCGACGACTGCATCGGGCTACGCCAGAGGCTTACGGCTCTCCAGCGAACTTGTTGCAGGCGTGGTGGTCGGGGCCGGTCTTGGCCTGCTCGTCGACCGTTGGCTCGGCATTGCGCCATGGGGGCTCATCGTATTTTTGCTACTTGGCTTTGCCGCGGGCGTGCTCAACGTGGTCCGCTCCGTGAACGCGAGGGACTAAGCCGCAATCCTGGCACCGCACTGCGATAGACGATGCATATCGATCCGATCGAACAGTTTCAGATCAAGAATTTGGTGCCGTTGGCCAACATTGGCGGCCACGAGATCGCGTTCACCAATTCTGCGGCCTACATGTTCATCATCGTCATTCTGGCTTCGGCGCTGCTGATCGGCGCCACGGTGCGGCGCGCGCTGATTCCCGGCCGGATGCAATCGCTTGCGGAAATGACCTACGAATTCGTCGCCACCACCCTGCGCAATTCGACCGGCCCCGAGGGAATGAAATTTCTTCCCTTCATATTCACCCTGTTCATGTTCGTGCTGTTCGCCAATCTGATCGGCCTCATCCCTTACACGTTCACGGTGACGAGCCAGTTGATCGTAACGGTGATCCTGGCGCTGCTCGTGTTCTTCATCGTCGTCATCTACGGCTTCTGGAAAAACGGCTGGCGGTTCGTGAAGCTGTTCGTGCCCAAGGGCGTGCCGGTCTATTTTCTCCCGATGATCGTGCCGATCGAGGTGATGTCGTTCCTGACGCGCCCGGTCTCCCACAGCGTTCGTCTGTTCGCCAACATGCTGGCCGGGCACATCACGCTGCAGGTCTTCGCCGCCTTCATCATCATGCTTGCCGGCTACGGCTTTCTCGGCTGGCTCGGCGCCACCCTCCCCTTTTTCATGGTTGTGGCGCTGAGCGCGCTCGAAGTGCTGGTCGCCGTCGTCCAGGCCTACGTGTTCGCGATTCTCGCCTGCATCTATCTCAACGATGCGATACACCCCGGCCACTAGCAGGCCCGGTTTCTTCCAACCTCGAAAAGGAGCTTCCTCATGGACGTAACCGCCGCGAAATTGATCGGCGCCGGCATTGCCTGTATCGGCATGGGCGGCGCCGGGATCGGCGTCGGCCTGATCTTCGGCAACTATCTGTCGGCGGCGTTGCGCAATCCTTCCGCGGCGCAGGGTCAGTTCGGCAACCTGATCTTCGGCTTCGCCATCGTTGAAGCGCTCGGCATCTTTTCGCTGCTCATTGCACTGCTGCTGCTCTATCAATTCTGAGCATTCTCGATCATGGCCGCACCGACCGCACATACCGAAGTACCGGCAGGGCAAAGCAAGTTTCCGCCCTTCCAGTCGGCGTATTATCCTTCGCAATTCGTCTGGCTGACGCTGACTTTCGTGCTGCTCTACGTGCTGATGGCGCGGGTGGCTCTGCCGCGCATCGGCTCGATCCTGGCCGTGCGGTCCAAGCGCATCGCCGAGGACATTGCCAGCGCGCAGCACTTCAAGGAGCGCTCGGAGGCCGCGCAAGCCGCCTACGAGAAGGCCCTGGCCGACGCGCGCGCGCGTGCGCAGAGCATTGCCAACGACATGCACGAGCGACAGGCGGCGGCGGCGGAAGAAACCAACAGGCGCCTGGAAGCGGAATTGCACGAGCGGCTGGCGGCGGCAGAAAAGTCGATCGCGGCGACGCGCGCGGCGGCGATGGGCAACGTGGGCGCCATCGCGGCCGAGGCCGCTTCGTCGATCGTCGAGCGGCTGATCGGCAAGGCGCCGGCCGCGCACGAGGTCGCCGGTGCGCTGGCAGACGCCGGCAAGACCTGAGGACAGCTCATGATGCTACCGCCTGAAGGTTGGGTCGTCGTCGGCTTCATCTGCTTCTGGGGGCTGGTCGCCTATCTGGGACTCCACCGCATGGTGATTGCGGGGATCGATGGGCGTCAAGCGCGCATCAAGGCCGAACTCGATGAGGCCACGCGGCTCCGCGAGGAGGCGCAGGCCCTGCTCGCCGAGTTCGAGCGCAAGGGACTTGCCGCCGAGAGCACGGCCGAAGCGATCATCGCCAGCGCCAAGACCGAAGCCGAACGTATCGCCGCCGAAGCCAAGAGCCGCATGGAAGATTTCGTCGCGCGTCGCACCAAGATGGCGGAGGCGAAAATCGCCCAGGCCGAGGCGCAGGCGCTCGCCGAAGTGCGCTCCGCAGCCGCCGACGCGGCGGTCGCCGCAGCCGAGAAGATCCTCTCAACCGCAGCGAAAGGCAAAACGGCCGAGGATTTGCTGATGCGCGGCATCGAGGACGTGAAGCAGAAGTTCAATTGATCGGCGGCGGAACGGCGGACGCGCCGTCGTGCGCCGTCATTATCAACGGCACCTCATCGCGATTCACTCACTCGTCATGGCCGGACCCGTTCCGGCCATCCACGTCTTTGTTGCAGCGCCACTTCCGATGCGGATTCCGATCGGATAAAGCCGATGGCGAGATTCCGCGCGCCTTCGATCGCAACGGTCGCTGCCCTTCCGACAAAATCGCAATGTCGAGGGTATCTCGAAGGGCAAGTTTCCTGAGAAAACAGATTGTCAGGGAAAGACCCCTCACCCGGCGCCGCTCGGCTATCGCCTCCGCGGCGCCACCCTCTACCGCAAAGGGAGGGGGAAGGCAGCGGCGTCAATCGCTTCAATGACATGCAGTCAGGCACCCGGTCATTGATTCTACGTCAACAAAAAAGGCCCAAGACATCGATGCCCACGACGAGCGGGTGGTGTCCTAATAGAACACTACCGACGGGCGCGGGCATGCAGAAACGGTATTTCCTGCGGTTGGTATCAATCCGTTGCCGCGGCGGGGGGCTTTGGTCGTCGCTTCGGTCTTCGTCTCGGCCGTTCGTGCTTTTGCGCCTGGGCCGCAAGCGGATCGAACCCGATATAGACGATGTAATTTTCCAATTCGGATGCCGAAGGCAGCGGGAAGGTCAGATTGTCCTCGACATGCGAGAAGATCGGGTTGTCGGTGGCGGATTGGATGGCCACCGGAATCATGATCAGCTTGGTGACGATCGTTTTCGACGATGTCGGTTTCTCGTCCACGATCGCAATCCGCAATGGAATGTTGACCTCTCCCGGGCCGCCTTGCGGCCCCAATACGATGCGCCCCTCGACACCGACCTTCATCACCATTTGACCGGCAACCACCGCGCATTGGCGCGCAGCGCGCACGAAGGTCCCCTGATACTTCAAGGACATCGCAGCATTGTCGCCGGGCCCGTCGATGACCAGCGTGGAGGCCCCTTCGCGGATCTGAATGTAGGGACATTCGACGTTCGGTGCGGCGCCGGCGACCGGTTGCGGCGCCTTATCGGAAGCGCCGGAGAAGAAGTTCGCTACGCTGTCGGGCAGCCAGCCGCCGCCGGTTGAGGCCGGTGCCGGTGCCGGTGCCGGCGCTGGCGCCGCCGCTGCGGCAGCAGGAGGACTTGAGGCGGCCGGTCCGCCGAACAAGCTGCCGCCCGAACTGCAGCCGGAAGCGAGCAACGCGAACGCGAGCAGGGCAGAACCGCCCGCATAACTGCGCCAGCGCATCGGATTAGCGTCCCCCGGCATTGCCTCAGCTCACCCTAAAGCGGGATGATTTGGATCGACATGCTGTAACGGCGCCGAACCCGCTCCGGAAAGCGCACGCAAACCCCCCGTCTTATAGCAAGGCAACCGTGGCCATCCCAAGGCGGGTGGGGCCGGACGAAGCTCGCCGGCCCCAGGGTCAAGAGCCGGCAACGCCGGCCAATCGGGCATAGAGCAGATGATCCTGCCAGATGCCGTTGATGCACAAATACTCCCTGGCATAGCCCTCGCGCACGAATCCCGTTTTCTCCAACAATCGCATCGAGCCGGCATTGGTCGGAATGCAGGCCGCCTCCACGCGGTGAAGCCGCAGGGTGGAGAAGGCGAACGGAATGACGGCGCTCACCGCCGCGGTCATATGGCCGCGACGTGTGAACGGCAGGCCCATCCAATAGCCGAGACTGGCCGCCTGGGCGACGCCGCGGCGAATATTGGCCAGCGTCAATCCTCCGACCAGCGCCCCATCGACGTTGCGAACGACGAGGAACGCATAGCCCTGGTCGGTCCGCAAATCTTCGGAATACCGCCTGATCCGGCGCCGGAACGCGCTCCGCGTGAGGTCGTCCACCGGCCAAATCGGCTCCCAGGGCTTGAGGAATTCACGGCTTGCATCCCGCAGCGCCGCCCATTCGGGATAGTCGGCCATCTGCGGCAGCCGCAGCGTGACGCCATCTCCGGCAATCGCCGCAAGCGGATCGGAAAAGTTGCTGGTGCGAAAGAACGCCATCGTGTGCCCGGCTCAGCGCCCAATCCGGATTTTCAGCTCATTCCACCTTGTTGCGACGTCGAGGACGCGGCGCCGCGCGTGAGAGTTTCGGCAATGGCGGCGGCGCTTTCAAGCGCCGGGCCAAGCCCGAGCACCGCCGTCGCCAGTCTGCCGCGGGCCAGCAAAGCGTGCCCGGCGGCGCGCGCGCTCTCGACCGTCACGGCTTCAAGCTTGCCGACCAGTTCGTCAGTGGGAATGGGACGGCCATGCACAATCATCTGCCGGGCGAGTTGGCCGACGCGGTCGCCTGAGCTTTCCAGCGCCATAAGGAGACCAGCCTTCATCTGCGCCTTGGCGCGGCCGATTTCCTGCTCGGACAGCGTCTCGGCCGTGTCGGCGATCTCATCGACGATCAGGCGCATCAATTCCGAAGTGTCGGCGGCGTCGGTGCCGGCATAAAGGCCGAACATGCCCACGTCCGAATACGGCACGTGGAACGTATAGATCGAATAGCACAGCCCGCGCTTCTCGCGCGCTTCCTGAAACAGTCGCGACGACATTCCGCCGCCAAGTACGTTGGTGAACGCCTGTACCGAATAGAGGGCCGGATCGGTCTGCGACACCCCGGGAAACGCCAGCGCGATGTGCACCTGCTCCAGCTCGCGCTTCTCCACCTGCGTACCGCCGCCGAAACTCGCCGGGGCGGGCGGCGAATTGGCGGCACCGTTGAACTTGCCGAACCGCCGCTCGACCTCGTTCACGACGGCCTGATGCTCGACCGCGCCGGCCGCCGCGATCACCATGTCCGGCGCCCGATAGTTCCTGGCGAGATATTCGCGCAATCCTGCGGCGTCGAAGGAGCGGACCGTCTGCTCGGTTCCCAGAATCGAGCGACCCAGCGGCTGGTCGGGGAAGGCGACCGCCTGCAGGTACTCGAAAATGAGATCGTCAGGCGTGTCGGCGACGGCGCCGATTTCCTGCACGATGACGCTCTGTTCGCGGAGCAGTTCATCGCGTTCAAAAGCCGGCTCGGAGAGGATGTCGGAAAGCACGTCGAGCGCCAGCGCCACGTCGGCCTTGAGCACGCGCGCATAGTAGGCCGTCGTCTCCGCGCCGGTCGCGGCATTGAGGTCGCCGCCGACGGCCTCGATTTCCTCGGCGATCTCGCGCGCAGTGCGCCGCCTCGTTCCCTTGAACGCCATGTGTTCGAGGAAATGCGAGATGCCGTGCTCGTCGTGACGTTCATTGCGGCTGCCGGCATTGACCCAGACGCCGAGCGAGGCGGTCTGCAGATGCGCCATCGTGTCGGTCACTACATCGATGCCCGATTTCAGCTTGGTCACCGACACGCTCATGCTGCCGCTCCCTGTTGCGCCGCTCTGCTCGCGGCCAGCACAAAACCCTCGACCGCCGGCAGGTCCGCCGGCAGCGTTGCAACGCGCTCGGGGCGGCCGCCGAGATCGGAGAGCCATTCCGGCAAGGACGGCCGCACGCCGCAGGCCGCCTCGACCGCATCGGGGAATTTGGCCGCGTGCGCCGTCGCCAGCACCACCATCGGCACGCCGGAATCGCGCGGCTGCTTTTCGGCAACGGCGATGCCTACGGCCGTGTGGGGATCGACCAGGCTGCCGGTTTCCCGCTTGACCGTCCTGATTGTCGCCGCGACCTCATCCTCGTCGGCGCGATCGGCGGCGAATATCGTCCTGATCTGCGACAGCGCCCGGGTCGAAACGTTGAAGCGCCGCGATTGCGCAAGCGAGGCCATCAAGCCTCGGATTGCCGCGCCGTCGCGACCATAGGCGTCGAACAGCAATCGCTCGAAATTCGACGAAACCTGGATATCCATCGACGGGGTCGTCGTCGGCACGACCGGGCGCAGCTCGTAAGTGCCGGTGGCGAGCGTCCGGGTCAGAATGTCGTTGACGTTGGTGGCGATCACCAGCCGGCCGATCGGCAGACCCATGCGCAGCGCCACGTAGCCGGCATAGACATCGCCGAAGTTGCCGGTCGGAACGGCAAAAGCGATTTTGCGGTGCGGACCTCCGAGCGATACCGCGGCGGTGAAATAATAGACGGTCTGCGCCACGATCCGTGCCCAATTGATCGAGTTGACCGCGGACAATCGCACCCGCTCGCGAAAGTCGGCGTGAGCGAACATCGCCTTCACCAGCGCCTGACAATCGTCGAATGTGCCTTCGATGGCGACGGCGCTGACATTGGCCGCTTCGGCCGTCGTCATCATTCGCCGTTGCACTTCGGAGATGCGCCCTTGCGGAAACAGAACGATCAGATCGACCTGATCGCGGCCGCCGAATGCTTCGACGGCGGCGCCGCCGGTGTCGCCCGACGTCGCCACGACGATGGTGCGACGCTCGCCGCGCTTCGCCAGCACGTGATCCATCAGCCGCGCCAAGAGCTGCATGGCCACGTCCTTGAAGGCCAGCGTCGGGCCGTGAAACAGCTCAAGCGCAAACGTATTCACATCGAGCTGGGCTAGCGGCACTACGGCGGGATGACGAAAGCTACCGTAGGCCTCGCGCGCCATGCGGGCGAAATCGGCTTCGCCGATGCTGTCGCCGGCAAAGCGGCGGATAATGTCCACGGCGACATCCGCATAGGGACGGCCGGCGAACGAGGCAATCGTCTCCGGCTCGAGCTGCGGCCAGGATTGCGGCAGGTAAAGCCCTCCGCCGCCGGCAAGCCCGGCGAGCATCGCCTCGGCAAAGCCGAGCGGCGGAGCCTCTCCCCTGGTCGAAACATACTGCACTCGGACCATCCCTGGCGTCGGTTCCGGCACCGACGTGAGCACCTAAGCCATTGACTGGCCAGCGATTTCGCGGCGCGCGATGTGGCCCGCCGCGAAGCCCCGGAGCTGTCACACTAATAGAAAAGTCGCCGCCTTCACAAGGAAGCCGAGGAACCCCGCTGCGGCGGCAGATCGCCGGCGCCGTCAGGCTCGCCCCGGCTAGCCCCATAGGCCCATACGCCGAACCATATGACCAGAACGAGCGCCAGCCCGTACCAGGTGAGCGCGTATTGCAGGTGATTGTCGGGCAGCGTCACCATGAGCTTGCCCGGCTTGGGCAAACCGCCGGGCGGCACCGGGCTTTCCTGCTCCACGTAGAAGGGCGCGACCGGCCCGATCTTCTTCGCGGCGGCAATCGCGCGCGGATCCGCCGTAAACCACAGGTTCTTTGCCGGCTCATCATCGGGCGTAAACCAATGCGGGGTGTCGGGCCAGCGCATCGAGCCAACGATATCGACGGGCCCCGCTAATTGGCCTTGCACGCGCGTGTTCGGATTCTGGCGACCATCGGGGACAAAGCCGCGATTGACCAGGACCACGCTGCCGTCCGCAAGCCGGGCGGGTGTGAACACCCAATATCCCGGACCGGAGACGTCGGGACGAAACGTCGAAGGCGCGGCGAATACCAAGGCTTCTTTTGCGTTGTCGAATACGGCCGTGAAGCTTACGCGGCGGTACGCGTCGGTTGTGCGATCGAGACCGGGCCACTTCGCCGCAGCGGGCAGGGCGATCGGCGGCGCGGCGAGCTGTGCGTCCAGCGCCGCAATCAAAGCTTCCTTCCAGGCCTTGCGCTGGATCTGCCAGGTGCCAAGCCCGATCAAAACTAAAAATGCGATCAGCGCCGGGATCGACAAACCGACCCACGATCGGGATCGTTTCGGATTTTTGGCGATATTTTCGGCGATCATGGCGCGCCTGTGCCGCCGACGCGGTGCTCTTCGGCCTTGTGATAGTATTGCAGCGAGATCATCAGGCCTTTCATCGGCCGCAACGGGCCGAGCGTCAGGATCAGGATCAAGGGCAGCCAAAGCGCGGCGTGAACCCAATAGGGCGGATGGTATTTCGCCTCGGTCACAAGCGCCGCCCCGACCACAACGAAGCCAGCCAGGAACATGATGAAAACCGCGGGCCCATCGCCCGAATCGGCGAAGCCGTAATCGAGGCCGCAGACGTCGCAGCGTGCGCGCAGCGTCAGAAATCCCTGGAACAGCTTTCCTTTGCCGCAGCGCGGGCAGGCGCAGCGCAATCCGGCCTGGATTGCGCCCGAAAGCGAGCTGGTCGCCCTCTCAGTCATTGCTCGGTCATCGCATAATCTCGGCTTCGCAGGCGCTCGCTTGCAAACGAGCGCGGCAGGAGGCGACGCGCTCGGCCGCCATCGCAGCGCCGCCGTGCCGCCCGGACACACGCAAATCGCGCCTTCCGCAGCCGCGGCGTCCGAAGCGCGCACGCTCTTTCGGCAGAAGCCAGGAAGGCCTTCTGCAGTTCGCTACCCGGCGTGAACGGCGCCGCCGCCCCAGACGTAGATGCAGGCGAACAGGAACAGCCAGACCACATCGACGAAGTGCCAGTACCAGGCGGCAAACTCGAAGCCGAGGTGCTGGGTCGGCTTGAACTGGCCGGCCAGCGCGCGGAACAGGCACACGGTCAGGA
>JASHOR010000055.1 GCA_030041005.1 Xanthobacteraceae bacterium | reverse complement strand
CGCAACACGCAGACACGCTGGATCCGGCAGTAGCCGCGCTGCCCCAGGCAGCCGACAACATCGAGCGTCTCCTCGGTCTCGCGCACCACTTGGCCGATATTGATATCGCGCGGCGGGCGGCGCAGGCGGATGCCGCCGCCGCGACCGCGCACGGTATCCAGATACCCCTTCTGGCTAAGATTGTTCACGACCTTCATCAAATGCTGCTTTGAGATGTCGAAGGCTTCCGCAATATCGGTGATCGTTACCAGCTTGCCGTCCGCGATCGCGACCTGAATCAGGACGCGCAAAGTGTAATCGGTATGAAGCGTCAGTCGCATTTTCTTCTCCGTGAACCCCGGGGCCGCCCGCCGACACCGTCGATTCGACGGTGATATGGGGCCTAAACGGGCGCACTGCAAGCTTGCGGTAACGTCAATTGTTTGTGTCAGCAGGAAAGAGGTGCTGACTGACTTGTTTTCATGGATGAAGACGGCGAACAGTATCCTGTCCATGCTGGCTTTGTCCGGAAGGTACCCATTGGGCGGGCCCGTCACCGGACTTCGCGGAATCGCCGTTCGATGACATTTGCGGTTCTTGCCCGGCGGCGCTGGTGCTGGGATTTGTAGGGAAAACAGGTCAGCCGTTCGTTGAGATCGTTGCGCAGGCAGGCGAGGGCGGTCGAATGGTTCTGGGAAAAACGATCGGCAAAGCGCCGTGCGGCGGTGCGTGCAGCCGGGACATTGGGCGCGTTCATGATCTTATGGAGCGCGCGCTTGACCTCGGGCAGGTCCGCTTTGCGGACCTTGTCGCGGACGTTCCTGATCTTGTGCGCCCGGCAGCGTTGCACGAGGATCGGCGGCGCTCTCGCTGCCCGCCAAGCGGCAGTCGATGACCTCTTTCTTGCAGAGTTGTGCGGTCTGTGTCAATTTCCAGCCGCCGAGCGCCTGCAAGTTCGTTGACGGGATCATCAGCCCGAACGGCTGGTGCCAGTCTGTTTGCTGCGAAGACCTGTTCGCGTCGCGCGTGGCTTGATCGGCGCCAGGGCGAGTGGTTTGGACCCAAGGTCCGCAGAACAACATGCGATATCGTACAAACCAGGGGCTGCTGATCGAGGCCGAAACATCGTTCGAAATCGTCCGCCGCCTGCGTGAGGCGAGTTGGAGTGAACAAAACCTCAGCGATCGGGCATACATGGAGGCGGTTGCGGATCGCATGTACGAGCAGGGTATTCACGTTTCAACGGTCAGCCCCGACATTTTCGTCGCCGGGTTATTGAGCGCCGGGCTGCTCACGCGCGAAATTGAAGGAACGCAGTCGACCGAGACCGGTAAGCAGATCGACAACTGACGAAATTGCAATGGCACAGCAACTTATTGATCCAGTGCGGCTTTGGTTCGGAAATCCGCATGACGAGGTCGCGGCAGACAATGATGCGGACTTCTGAACCGCCACACTAGCGCGTGGTGAAGCGGGCAATCACGAATTATTGGACGAAACAGCTTTCAAAGCCTTCGGTGATCAGCTTGCTGGGCAGGTTGCGGCCGATGAAAACGATGCGGCTTTCGCGCTTCTCATCCTTTTTCCATGGCCTCTGATGATCGCCATCGAGAATCATGTGCACGCCCTGAAAGACAAAACGCTGATCGTCATCTTTGAAAGCGAGAATACCCTTGCAGCGTAAAATGTTTGGACCTTCTTTCTGCACGAGATCCTGTACCCAGGGGAAGAACTTATCGGGGTCTAGAGACTTGTCGGTGCGAAGCGACATCGATTGCATCTCTTCGTCGTGGTAATGCTTCAAGCCTCCGTGCGCATGCGCGTGCTTGGGACTGCCGTCGTGGTGATGATCGTCGTCCTCATGGTCGTGATGATGGTCGTGCTCATCGGCCTCGAGAAAGGCCGGTTCCAGATCGAGAATGCGATCGAGGTCGAAGGCGTTGCGCCCTAAAACCGCATCGAGAGGAATCATGGCGCGTTCGGTCTTGTGCAACATGGCATATGGGTTGATGCCGCGAATCCGCGCTTCGACATGGCTTAATTCGTCGGCCGAGACGAGATCGGTTTTGTTGATCAAAATTACGTCGGCAAACGCGATTTGATTCTTCGCCTCCGGCGCATCTTTCAGCCGCTCGTTAAGCCACTTGGCGTCGGCCACGGTGACGACGGCATCGAGCTTGGTTTTACGGCCGACATTCGCGTCCATGTAGAACGTCTGAGCGACGGGAGCTGGGTCGGCAAGCCCCGTCGTTTCGATGATGATGGCGTCAAATTGCTCCTGCCGCCGCATCAACCCGTCAATGATGCGCATGAGGTCGCCACGCACCGTGCAGCATATGCAGCCGTTGTTCATCTCGAACACTTCCTCGTCGGCTCCCACCACGAGATCATTGTCGATGCCGATCTCGCCAAATTCATTGACGATCACGGCGTATTTCTTGCCGTGCGGTTCGGAAAGGATGCGGTTGAGCAAGGTCGTCTTGCCGGCGCCGAGATAGCCGGTCAGTACCGTTACGGGCACTTTTTCAGACGAAAGCTTTTCGGACATACGGACTCTCCTGGCGTTCCGGTTCCCGAGTTCGCGCGAGGCTGCGAGTAACGCCGCCGCCAGCTCCGGTAATCAAAAGCGCGCTAATGATTTTTGGACTGTCGCACGGCATCAGGATTGCAACGGCTGCCGGTTCGTGGCTTGGTCATAGGAACTCGGACCCTCTGGCGGCCATATAGGTGACATTGCGCACGCTCAAAATCCCGTGCACACGGTCAAATCCGACGTTCGTCGGACGGTCGTGAGAAGATTATAAGCAAAAGCCCGACTACGGCTATGCCGACGCCGTAATAAATCCATCGCGTCTGGCTGGTCATCAAGCCCGCGGCGGTATAGGTGAAAAAGCGAAAGCCCTGTCCCACAAACCCCAGCCCCGCGATCAAAGCGAGAACTCCGATTGCTCTCAGTAGCGCGTGCATTCTAATGCAAGTCCCAGATCTTTTGGACAGGGCAAAGCGGCCGTTATTGTGAAACATACTATGCGGTTCCGCCGTTCGCTTCAACCGCATTGCAACGAGATGCTCACTAATCGCTCGCGCATGCGGGAATTCGGCGAATGGTCGCTGGCAAAAAAAGATCTTTCACGCTTCCGCAACTTGAGTCGAGCATCGCGGTCGGAGAAAGTCAGCCTTTCAGCCTCACATTGAATCCCAACGTGGAGCGAACCCCGGCGTGAAACCCTCAATCGTGTGCTTAAGCAAGTTCATCCACACGGCCTCGTGTGGCGGTTCAGAAATCCACATCATTTCTGCCGCGACCTCGTCATGCGGAGTTCTGAACCAAAGCCACACGAGATCAATAAGTTGCTGGTGTCCTTCGATTCCGAAGTTCGCAAACGAGAGTGCCGCATAATGATGCGAACTTCGGAATCGGGACACTAGGAGAACATAATGGCTAAGACGCAGCTGCCCGGGTTTGTGCGGAAGTATGGGGGCCAAGGTGGGCTAGGTCTTGGCGATGGAGAAATTCCGCGACTGAAACTGCTTCAGGCGCAGTCGCCCGAGCTTGCTAAATTCAACAACGCCAGAGAGGGCGAGTTCTGGCATTGCCTGATCAATGATGGTCTCGGATCGGCTATTCGCGTTTGCCCAATTTACATCGACTGGCGCTTTATTCTGTGGCGCCCGAAGGAGGCAGGCGGCGGCATTCTTGCTCGCGCTGACGATGGCCGGCATTGGACACCCCCCGATACCGAGTTTACGGTTAGTTTCGAGGGCGGCCACGAAGTGAAGTGGCGGACTGCCCACACGGTGACGGCATCGCGTCTTGATAAACGGGGCACCTATGATCCGAGCGATCCTAAATCGCCGCCCGCTGCTACGCGCATGTATTCGATCGTCTGTTCTTTTCCGGATCGGCAAGATTTGCCGCCTGCGGTGCTGACATTGCAGCGGGCGGCCACCAAGGCGGCAACCAAGTTGATCGGTCAATTGAAAGTTCTGCGGGCCCCGTCTTTTGGCGTGATCATTGAAATGGCTTCGTCTAAAGGCAAATCGTCATCCGGCGAGTTCTATAAGTACGCCTTTGAGGTGGTCGGTCCAGTGGAGGACAAGGTTTTCTATGAGCAGAATTTTGCGCGATATCGCTTTTTCATGCAGCACGGCCTCAAAGTGAAAGACCTGGAGGGTGCGCAAGAGGATTAGGCCGATAGCGCTGAGGAGGAGTTTTAATGGCCTCAATCGCTTCCACTGGACGTGGCGCCTCTGTACAGTGACTTTGACGTTCTGACCTGGTGAAGCCGATGGACAAGGTGCGGGCATTTGAATTCCACGGCGCTGCCGCCAAGCGGGAGCTGATCGATCCCTTTGGCCGCACCATCTCCTATCTGCGTGTCTCGGTCACCGACCGGTGCGATTTCCGCTGCGTCTATTGCATGGCGGAAAACATGTCGTTTCTGCCGAAGGCCGAAATTCTGACGCTGGAGGAACTTGGCCGGCTGTGTTCGGCCTTTGTTGCGCGCGGCGTACGCAAGCTTCGGCTCACCGGCGGCGAGCCGCTGGTGCGGCGCGGCATTATGATGCTGGTCAATTCGCTGTCGCGGCATCTGCATTCGGGCGAGCTCGATGAACTGACTTTGACGACCAACGGCTCGCAGCTTGAGAAATATTCGCGCGATCTTGTTGCGGCGGGCATTCGCCGCATCAATGTTTCGCTCGATACACTCGACGCCGAAAAATTCCGCGCTATTACGCGCTGGGGTTCGCTTGACCGCGTGCTCGTCGGCATCAATGCGGCGCAAGCAGCGGGCCTTGACGTCAAGATCAATGTGGTTGCGCTCAAAGACGTTAATGACGATGAGTTTCCGCGCCTGATCGAATGGGCGCATGGGCGCGGCATGGATTTGACGCTGATCGAGGTGATGCCGCTCGGGGAGGTCGGCGAAGGCCGTCTCGGCCAATATCTGCCGCTCTCGCTCGTGCGCGCGCGTCTTTGCGACCGCTATCAACTCAACGACATTGACGATCGCACGGGCGGCCCCGCGCGCTATGTGCGCGTTGCGGAAACCGGCGGACGGCTCGGCTTCATTACCCCGCTCACGCACAATTTCTGCGAATCCTGCAATCGCGTGCGCGTCACCTGCACTGGTACCCTTTACATGTGCCTCGGCCAGGAGGATGCGGCCGACCTGCGCAAGCCGCTGCGCGCCTCGGAAAGCGACGATCTTCTTTATGCCGCCATCGATGAAGCGATCGGCCGAAAACCCAAGGGCCATGACTTCGTTATTGACCGTCGCCACAAACGCCCGGCGTTGGCGCGGCATATGAGCGTGACTGGCGGATAGTCGACTGCCTTCCGCGCGGGAATTCAAGCCCACTCCCGACCGCCTGAACCGCCGCCGACGCGGCTCGAATTTGGTGAGGCATTTCCAAAGTTCGCGTCATTATGCGGCACCCTCGTTTGCGAACTTCGGAATCGAAGGACACCAGCAACTTATTGATCCAGTGTGGCTTTGGTTCAGAAATCCGCATGACGAGGTCGCGGCAGGAATGATGCGGACTTCTGAACCGCCACACTGGTGTCCCGATTCCGAAGTTCGCATCATTATGCCGCACCCTCGTTTGCGAACTTCGGAATCGAAGGACACCAGCAACTTATTGATCTCGTGTGGCTTTGGTTCAGAAATCCGCATGACGGGGTCGCGGCAGGAATGATGCGGACTTCTGAACCGCCACACGAGGCATTCCTCGGCGCGGAGTTCCGTCAGCCTGGGAGAATTCGCTTTCCGATCAATGGTTTTTTAAATTTGCGGTTGTGCGCAAGTTTCGTTGACGCAAGCTCGGATGCCGTGTAACATGCATCTCATCCACATTAATGGGCCGAGCCCCAGCTAGAGGAGCCCTTACATGTGCGACTACAGTCTGCATCACGTTTCGTCCCGACCTGCCAAAGTCGCCGACAGGGTGTTTACGACGGAATTTGAGAAATCAGGCACGCGTGGCTTTGCCGCCGTCGGGGAGCACGGTGCCAAGCTTGTTGTTCATGAGGGCCCGCCCAAGGTGGCGGTCTGCTTGCTGCCCGGAACGGAATTGGCCTTCGACAAGGACGTCCGGTACGAGCGCGCCTTCAGCCTTTTGGGCAAGGCGCGGGCGAATCACAAGCTCGCACGGTTTCGGCAGATCGACATGGACGATCCGCACGTTCAGCACGATGCGTTGGAATTTCCGGACGGGCAAGTTGTGAAGGTCGCGCTGCTGGTCGCTGGTCAAACTGCTACGGTACTGCAATTGCCGGTCGCGACACAGCACCCCGAGCATGTTGAAACGCGATCCGTTGCCCGCTCGCCCGACGCGCGCGTTGCCCTGAACCGTGGCTCTTTGCAGCCGGGAATGGCGTCGATCCTGGTACCGAGCCTGGAGACGGTGATGTTGTGGCACGCATTCCGCAGCGCGGCCGCCGGACTCTCGGCTGCGTTGGTGCAGTCATTCCGCCGTTTGGCTCCCAAGCGCCGTCCGATTCAGAATGTCGCGTTGCCTGCAGGTCTTGATGCCGAGAGGATCGAGGCAGGCTTTACGAAGGACGTGCTCTTGGTGACGCTGCCGAAGAAGTCCGGGGCGCACAAACCGGCGAAGAAGATCGAGATCAACGCTGCCGCTTAACCGGCCGTTAAGAAGCCGGATCGAGCGCTATTGGGATGGCTGGCAAGCAGGCCGCAAAAGCGCCTCAGCCAGGGCGAGGAGGAGGGCGACAGATGACGAACCAGAAGCCCGGCGCAACGGGGCGATGGCTGTCCATTGTCGCACTCGCGGCAATTGTAGGCATAGGGGTCGCGCTGCCGGGTGTGGCGACCGCTGCCGACACCGATGTGCAGGCCGGCCAGCAGTTGTTCCAGCAAAAAGGTTGCGTCGCCTGTCACACCATCGGCAAGGGCGTTCTCGTTGGCCCCGACCTGAAGGGCGTCACTGCGAAGGAGCCGCGCGCATGGCTGGAGCAGTGGATCTCGGCACCAGATGCAATGGTCGCCAAGAAAGACCCGACCGCCGTCAGCTTGCTGCTCCAGTTCCACAATATGCAGATGCCCAACTTGGGGCTCAGCAGCTCCAATGTCGACGCCATCATCGATTATCTGGCGGCTGCCTCGTCGGGTACAGCGACGGCGCCGGCAGCCGCCACGAGCGCTCCCGCCGTCAAGGGCAACGCTGACCTCGGCAAAGAGCTGTTCACCGGCGTCGTGCGATTTGCGAACGGCGGGCCGCCGTGCATGGCCTGTCATAGCGTCGGCGGTATCGGCGCCCTCGGCGGCGGGCAGCTTGGGCCCGATTTGACCCAGGTGGGCAAGATTCTCGGCGGCGCGGCCGGGGTCAGTGCCTTCATCGCCGGCACGCCCACGCCCACCATGAACGCGGTATGGTCGAAGCGTCCCTTGACCACTCAAGAGCGCGCGAACGTGGTCGCGTTCCTCACCTCGGCGCCAGTGACTCAGCGCCCGGTTCAAGCAATAGGGCAACTCGCGGGTCTGGCTGTGCTGGGGGTTGTGATCCTGTTGATGATCGCGACCTGGAGATGGAATTATCGGTCGACCTTTGGGGTACGGCGTCCGATGGTGGCAAAACCCACCACCGGGCATACGGATCCCCGCAACGGCGGCTGGTTTACGGGCCCGTACGCCCCCGGTTGGAAAACCCAGTTTCGATCCGAGCGACGATGACGTGACGAGCCGTGCGGCCCTGCGGATTAGGAGACTCTGATGAGCTGGATACTCGACTTGGTGAACCCCCAGGAGCGCAAGTGGGAAGAGTTCTACCGCGAACGCTGGCAGCACGACATCATCGTACGCAGCACACATGGCGTTAATTGTACCGGCGGCTGCTCCTGGCAGATCTACGTGAAGGACGGGATTGTCACCTGGGAGATGCAGCAGACCGACTACCCGTTACTCGAAAAAGGTTTGCCCCCCTATGAGCCGCGCGGCTGCCAGCGCGGCATCTCCGCCTCCTGGTATGTCTATAGCCCGATCAGGGTGAAATATCCCTATGTACGCGGCCCGCTGCTCGACTTTTGGCACGAAGCGAGAGCCAACCATTCCAATCCGGTGGAGGCGTGGGCCTCGCTGGTCGATGACCCGGAAAAGCGTGCGCGCATGCAGTATTGCCGCGGCAAGGGCGGTTACCGCCGCGCCAAGTGGGACGACGTGTCGGAGTTGATCGCTGCCGCCAGCCTGCATACGGCACGCAAGTACGGGCCTGACCGGGTGATGGGCTTCGCGCCGATCCCGGCGTTTTCGTTTTTCTCCTGGGCGTCGGGTGCGCGCTTTCTCCAGCTCTTCGGCGGCGTGAACATGAGCTTCTACGACTGGTACGCCGACCTGCCGACTTCGTTCCCGGAAATTTGGGGCGACCAGACTGACGTGTGCGAAAGCGCGGATTGGTACAATAGCAAGTTCATCGTTTCGATGGCGTCGAACCTGAACATGACGCGTACCCCCGACGTACACTTCATCGCCGAGGCGCGCACCGAGGGGACCAAGTTCGTCGTGCTCGCGCCGGACTTCAGCCAAATCGCCAAGTACTGCGACGAGTGGATCCCCATCCAGGCGGGACAGGACACCGCGTTATGGATGGCGGTCAATCACGTTATCCTCAAGGAGTTCTACCTCGACCGCCAAGTTCCTTATTTCCTCGATTACGTCAGGCGTTACACCGATTTGCCGTTCCTCGTCGAACTGCACCCTGATGGGAATATCTATCGCATGGGGCAACTGGTGCGCGCCAAGCGTGTAGCGCGCTACAAAGACATCGAGAACGGCGACTGGAAGTTGATGGTAATCGACGCCAAAAGCGGCGAGCCGCGCGTGCCTAAGGGCCAGGTCGGTTATCGTTGGGCGACGGAGAAGGCCAATGAAGGCAAGTGGAACCTCTCCCAGGAGGACGGCGAGGACAACAGCCCCATCGATGCGGTGCTGAGCTTCATCGATAAACACGATGCCGTAGTCCAGGTGGAGTTCGAGGATTTCTCCAAGGGCGTGCCGGGCACTGAAACGCCCGTCGTCGCGCGCGGCGTACCGGTGCGGCGCCTCGCCACCGAGAGCGGTGAGGTCCTGGTGACCACCGGCTTCGACCTGCTGATGTCCCAGTTCGGGCACAGCCGCGGCCTCGATGGCGCCTTCCCGTCGAGCTACGACGACTCAGATGCGCCCTACACGCCAGCGTGGCAGGAGAAGTTCACCGGCATCGGCCGCGATACGGCGATAAGGTTGGCGCGCGAGTTCGCCCGCAACGCGGAGCTCACTCACGGCAAGTCCATGGTCATCGTGGGCGCCAGCGCGAACCACTGGTACTACAACAATCTCACCTACCGCTCAGCCATCGTCGCGCTGATCCTGTGTGGCTGCTGTGGAGTCAACGGCGGCGGGATGAACCACTACGTCGGCCAGGAAAAGCTTGCACCCCTTGCGCCCTGGTCCTCGATCGCCTTGGCCCTCGACTGGAACAAGCCGCCGCGGGTCGTGCAGTCGTCGACCTGGCATTACTCACAGTGCTGTCAGTGGCGGTATGAGAAGGAGTTCACCGAGTACGCGCTGACGAGCAACAACCCGCGCTGGGCCAAGGGCCATGCTATTGACCTCGAGGCAAAGGCGGTGCGCTGCGGCTGGATGCCCTTCAGCCCGCACTTCAACCGCAATCCGCTCGACATCGTGACCGAGGCCGAGCGTGCCGGCGCGAAGAGCGAAAAGGACATCGTTGGGCGCGTCGTCGAGCAGCTCAAGAACAAGAAGCTGCGCTTTGCGGTCGAGGATGCCGATGCCGAGGAGAACTGGCCGAGAGTGTGGTTCATCTGGCGCGGCAACGCCATCCAGTCGAGCGCCAAGGGGCACGAGTTCTTCTTGCGCCATTACCTCGGGGCGCACGACAACGCCATCGCCGAAGACCGCGCCAAGGGATTAACGAACACGGTGGAATACCACGAATCGGCGCCGCGCGGAAAGTACGACCTGGTTGTCGATATCAATTTCCGCATGGATACTTCGGCGCTCTATTCCGACATCGTGCTGCCGACGGCTTTCTGGTACGAGAAGAACGACCTCAACACGACCGACCTCCACTCGTTCATCCATCCGCTCGGGGCGGCAGTTCCGCCGGTGTGGGAATCCAAAACGGACTGGGATATTTTCAAGCTGCTCGCCAAGAAGGTGAGCGAAATGGCGCCGCTCGTCTTTCCCAAGCCGGTTCGCGACCTGGTCGCCCAGCCGCTCATGCACGACACGCCTGATGAACTGGCACAGCCGCAGATCCTCGACTGGGCCGAGGGCGAGTGCGAACCGGTTCCGGGCAAGACCATGCCGCATCTGCGGGTGGTCGAGCGCGACTACGCGAATCTGTACAACAAATACATCTCGTTCGGGCCGCGGGCACGCGAAGACGGGGTGTCTGCTGTCGGAGTGCAGATTCCGATCAAGGCGCAGTACGACCAAATGCTCGAGAATCCCATTATGCCCATGCCCGACCCGAGGCATATGCGTTGCGTCGAGTGGGGGGGCAAGCGTTATCCGAGC
>JASHOR010000054.1 GCA_030041005.1 Xanthobacteraceae bacterium | reverse complement strand
CTTGTTCTCGTCGGCACCTTCGATCGAGCGCCCAGGCCCGGAAGATAACTACAGCCGCATGACAGGCGGAGGATTCCATTTGCCGGTCAGCGCGTCCGATTTGGGAGCGTACAATCGCATAGTCAGGCTGAATGGACCTGTCGGCGCGGGAAGCCAGTTCGCTTCTTTGTCGGCGCCCGGACTTGCATTTTGAAAATAGAGATCGAGCGAGCCGTCGGTATCGTATTTCAATGGCATCCAACTGCTGACGGCAAAGCGATTGAGCGGATTGGCCACCTGAAAGCCCTCCAGGTCATAGAGCGTGATCGACCAGAACGCAGCCGCCGGCGGCGTCTCACCCTTGTCGAAGTGAAGCGCGTACTTGTTCGCGCCGTCGAGCGGCTTGCCGGTCTGGTCGCCCAGATTGAGGGGGTAGATCGCGTCCTCGGGAAGGTTGGCGCCAAGACCAAGTTGAGCGACGACGGCACGCTTGAGATAGTAATTGCCATACACGCCCATTGTGTCGGTGTTCATCGACCAGCCGTTCGCGACGCGCGCCAATGTCGACAGTTTCCATTCCATCAGTTTGTGTGCCTCCTCCCGGCCGCTCGCGAGGGCATCGCGCACGACGGGATCGCCCTTGTCCGGGTTGAAGCTCGAGCCGGACACAAACCCCAGTCGTCGCAACTGCGCGATGATCGGCTGGTCGGTGATGTGAGGCGCATGAAGCTTGAGAAGCTCGGCGCCGTAGGCGAAGAACGTGTCGGCAGGCATATTGTCCACCAGCGTCTTCGGCGGCGTCTTCATGTCGATCGTGGGATCGATTGTAATTTTCGGAGGTGTCGGGGGCTTGCCCCACTGCGACAACAGCGTGACCTTATACCCCGCTTGTATCCTGTGAACGGCATCGTAATCGGCGGGCCCGTCCGTCTTGGTGCGCCCGATGATCCATACATACGGTGTCGGCGCATCGATCCGGGCAACGCCCGCAGGCAGCGGGCCCTGCCAATGGGACGGCGCAACGGCGAAATTGGCGGCCTTCGTCCCGGTCGTGCGCCAGCCCGGCGAGGCAAAGACATCGGTCCACATGTCAAGCATGGGCAGGAGATAGTAGCGGCCGCCTGTATCCGGCGCCGAGACGATGACGGGCTCCCTGGTCAGGTCGAGCCATGCAATGGAATAGAGTGTATCGAAGTTGGGCCGCACCACGGTCTTGAAATCGGCCGGCGGATACGCCGGGACATTGTGAAACGCATTCATCGGTCCCTTGCCGAATTCCTTGCCGGCTCCGATGTTCGTCATCTGTTTGCGCGTCAAATCCATCGTGATGAGCGGATACAAATAGAGATAAGCGTCGATGGCGATCGCATGCGCTTCCTGCCCGGTAACCGCGGATTGTCCATCAGTCGCTTGAGCGATGGCCACGTCCACCTTTGTTGTCGATCCCAATGCCGACGCCGCGACCAAGGCGCTACCGGCGAGAAGGATGTTGCGGCGGTTCAACGCGCTTTTGCAGTCGCTCTGATCGCTCACTTGCATGACGCTCTCCTCTCTCGAACGACACTGCGGAACGTCCCGAGGAACATCGAGGACGTACCTCTCCATTTCGCCTCTGCGTTTTGGGCGTCCCTTGGAGACCAGAAAGAAACCGCAGATGGCGGCGGAGCGGACGCCAGAGCTGCGCTCCGCCGCCTGAGCCTGACGCGCCGTGTCCTTTACGAACCCGGCGTATCCAGCGCTGCCGCAACGTTATTCGCTCTCACGAGCGACTTCTCGCCCGGCAGTCAATAATTCGATGCCGCTGCGTGAGGGTCCTCAGCGACAAATTCGGACCCCACCGCGCCAATAGCACCCATGGTAATAGCCGCCACGATAGTAGTTGTAGTACGGCCGCCCGACGACAAAGCCGCCGCGAGGGCCGACGCATCCAGCACGATAGACCCCACGTGCGCACACAATCGCGTCGGCCTTTGGAACGGATGCCGACAGGATAAGCGCAGTGAGGCCAAGCAGCAGCAGTATCTGCTTCTTAGGGAGTTTGGCCACGCGGCCTAGAAGGCCATCCCTTGTCGATCCAAACGTCATGGTCGTCTCCTACACTGTTGCCCTGCGAACGAGGTCGTTTCTTTTCTCGTCCGACAGGGAACGCCTCCTCACCCGCAATTGGGATCATCGATGTTCGTCTCGCCGAACAGCGGGCTCACCGTCATATGCGCCCGCCAAGCTCGTTAGTTGTCTATTGCCCCTCGTGAGTCTTCATTGCGGCGTCGATCGTCGCCTTGACGGCGGCGAGATTGAAGGAGGCCGGGGACTGCATCGGCGGGTAGTTGATTGCCGTTTCCGCCAGTTCCGCCACTTTTTGCTGCACCTGGACGAAGCGCCAGAACTCGCGCGCCATGAAATCATTCATGTAGCCACCGCCCAGGTCGTTGAGCGACTCGCCCCGAATCGACGGCGTTCGTTCGAACGGGTCCTGCCGAAGGTTGACGATCGTCGGCATGCCGGTCGTCACCTTCTCGCCCGGCCAGCCGTAAGGCTGCTGAATGAACTGGAACTTGAAGTCGTCGATGCGGATGGCGCCCATATTCGCCTCGGCGAAATAGAATACCTCGTGCCGCGCCGACGGCCCTTTGCCCGTCAGCAGGTCCATCTGGTTGTAGCCATCCAGATGATTCTTGTAGGTGCGCCCGTTGAGCGCTACGCCTTGCAGAAGCTGCTCGGTAATATTCGGGTTGCCCGCCGCAGCGACCAGCGTCGGGAACCAGTCGAGGCCGGAGAAGATGCCGTTCTCCACTGTGCCCGGCTTGATCTTGCCCGGCCAACGGGCGATGCACGGCACACGGAAGCCGCCTTCGAAAACCGTGCCCTTGGTGGCGCGGAACGGCGTCATGCCCCCATCAGGCCAGGTGAACACTTCGGCGCCGTTGTCGGTGGTGAAGATAACAATGGTATTGTCGGCTACGCCAATGTCATCGAGGTGCTTGAGCAAATCGCCGATATTGTCGTCGAGCTGCGCCATGCCCGCTTCATAGACGTTATAATTGCTCTCGTAGTTCATCTTGGCCTGATATTTCGGCGGCAGGTATGTGAACACGTGCATGCGCGTGGTGTTGTGCCAGATGAAGAATGGCTTGCCGGCCTGCTTGGCCTGATCCATGAAGTGCTTGGAGTTGTCGACGAGGACTTCGTCAAAAGTCTCCATGTCGTATTTGCTGTCACGGCCTTTTTGCCAAAACTGGTGATCGCCGGACATGTCCTTGAACGGCCTCAACGGACCCTCATCGACGATCCGCTGCTTGCCGACCCGGCCCCAGCGCGGCATCTCGGTTGAGTCGTCGTTGTCGGTCGCGTAGGTGTGCACCAGGTTGCGCGGGCCGTATTTGTCGATCCAGTCTTGCGGATAGTCGAACCAGTACGGGTCCGACATCGCATCGAGGTGGTACAGGTAACCGAAGAATTCGTCGAAGCCGTGCAGCGTCGGCAGATATTTGTTCTTGTCCCCCAGGTGATTTTTGCCGAACTGGCCGGTCGCGTAGCCGAGCGCCTTGAGCGCTGTCGCCATGGTGCAAGCTTGATCCGGAATGCCGACGTCGGCTCCTGCTTGTCCTACCGTCGTCAGCCCGGTGCGCAGCGGAATTTCGCCGGTGATGAAATTGGCGCGGCCGGCGGTGCAGCTCGCTTCGGCATAATAGTCGGTGAGAATCATGCCCTCGGCGGCGAGTTTGTCGAGGTTCGGCGTCTTGCCGGACATGATGCCGTGATGGTAGGCGCCGATGTTGAACCAGCCGACATCGTCGCCCATGATGACGAGGATATTTGGTTTGCCGCCAGGTGACGCGGATTGCGCTTGCGCAACCGCTTTCTCAACGCCGGCGGCTGAACCCAGCGCCGACGCTGCGGCGAGCGTCGTGCTGGCAAGCAGCATATTGCGGCGGCTCAAGGCGGCTTTGTTTTCTTTTTCATCCTTGTCACTCATGATGGGCTCCTTTCCGAATGACACAACAGAACAAAGGTGGCTCTTCGACGTATCTACCGGCTTGGCGTGGCGGGCGGCCGGCCGCAGGGCAGCAGTAATTCGATGCGCAACGTACGGTGAACATGTCGATCACCCTTGCTGTTCCTCGTTGCTCCAACGCGGCATGCCGAGACCTCATGTTTCGAACGCAAATATTCTGGTCCAGTCGTTTTTCATGCTGATGACGATCCAGCCGTCTTTCTTCGCCTCGTCGTCGAGTGCCGCAGTGAAGGTGCCGAACTTGCTGTTGGGCAAGCCGCGCGCCGGGCCGTAAGCGTATTCGCGGACGGCATCGTCGTGCAGCACCAGCATCATCAGCCGCGCGCCGTCGCCGGCCGCGGTGTATTCCAGCATCTCGCGGTCGCCGATCGAGTTGCCAAATGACGCGCGCGGACGCCGGCCGATCATCAGATGAATGCCTTCAGGCTTGCCCGCATTGTCGTCGTTCAAGAGCAGCCTCGGCTCCTTGGTCAGGAACGGCTTGCCATCCTTGTCGTAGCCGAACTTCGTGCCGCCCATTGTGCCGACCACCTGCTCGGGAGGAATGCCGTAGACCCGCCGCGAATAGACCCGCACAAAATCCTGGCCGCCGCCGGTCACGATGTAAGTTTTGAATCCGTTGTCCCGCAGATATTTCAGGACTTCCTGCATCGGCTGATAGGTCAAATCGGTGTAGAGACGCTTCCAGCGCGGATGCGTGGCGGTCACCAGCCATTTCTCCACGTCGGCTTCGAAATCGTCGACCGGCATGCCGGTCAAGGTGGCGGCGAGAATTGTCGCCACTTCATGCATCGACAGCTTGGCCATCGCCTCCGGGTTGCCGGACAGCACGGTCTTGAACGGCTCAATCTTCTTGAGTTCCGGCTTTAGCGTCGCCAGCGCCGAAACCCGGTCGAGGCAATAGACGATCTGGGTGTAAATGGGATGCTCTACCCACAACGTGCCGTCTTGATCGAAGGTCGCAATTCGCTCGTCGGGCGGCACAAATTTCGAACTTCCCTGATCGGTGGTGGTGCGCACGAAGTCGAAGAGTGCCTGTTTTGCGGGGCCGTCGTTCCATGACGCAAGCGGTGCGTTCGGCGTCGTTTGCGCTTGGACTGGCGAGGAAAGCAGCGGTGTGATCAGAGCCGGTAACAAGACGAGGTTTGAAACCAGAGCGCGACGATCAATTCCAAGCGACATGTCGCGGGACTTCATAGGCCTTCTCCTAACGACAGGCATTGCAACTGCCGCCGATGCTCAACCGGTATCTGTGCCTTGGCCTTTCCGACATCACGCAAAACGGCTCAAAGTCGAACGGTTTTAAGAGATGGCAGGCGACGGCGTGGTAGTGTCCCGGCTCAAGGCGAAAGCGTTAGCGCCTTGAGTTCCTTCCGAGCTGTGCCAAAGGTGCCAAGCTGATAGACCGATGCGCCATTCGCCGAGAATGTGAAAGTTGGAAATGGCTCCGCCAGCATTTTGTTCAAATAGGCGACCGTGCCGACGCCAATCGTCACATGCGGATTGAATCGCCTTCCCGCCGCGACCTTGACGAAATTAGCGACGTACTCGATCAGGTCTTTTTGAATGTCGCGTCCGCGCTCTTCACTGAAGAACGCCGCTGGGGTCCCCGTCCGCACGGTATATGGTTTAACCGCCGCGATGAGTTCATTTTGCAGACGATGCAGGTCTTGAGTCGGTTCGACCACGATTCCCGCGAGGCCAACGGGCGGAGACGGGATGTAGTAATATCTGAACGCCATCAGCGTCCATGCCGTGGGCTTCTCTTTGGTCAGAACTGCGTTCGCTGCCGCGAATACCTTGTCGAGGTCGGCCGTGCGGACGAATTGCTGCACCATGGTGACGTGCGGGTGGTGTGTGTCATCCAGAGCAAAGCCCTTCGGAAAAGACTTGAGCAGTCGCGTGTTGGCGTCCTTCGCGTGCTGCATCATCGTCGCATCGGGTTCGAGCGCGATGTCGATCGCTGTCGCTGAATTTTGCCGCGCGACGGCTCCTTGGGCAAACGCGAGCGTTACCGCCAGCCAGAGGCCAATAGCTGTGAGGATCGGCGCGCGCAGACGTCGCGGGTGAACCAAGGACGCCGGCAATCTTGTCACGACGGCTGCAACGCCCGCCATCAGCCGCCGATATTTCCTTTGAGCAATCGTCATGCTTCGTTTCTCGCGATGCAGCGAAATCCCAGACGGCTCGTGGACGTATCGACCGGCTCGGCATGACGCGCGGCCGGGCGGTAGCGGCGGCAGTAGTTCGGTGCGAATAGATGCGAACCGCACATGTTATGAGCGTCCTGCCAAAGCCGCCTCTGCTCGGGCCGCGTCTTCGAACACATCGGTGCCAATGTTGATGCGCACCGAGGAAATTTGTCCGGTGAAGCGCCCAAAGGGAGTCTCATAGTCCTCCGTGACCGGAGCGCCGTTATCGATCCCGATATCGGTGAAGTCGTCGGCCGAGAAGATAAACGGCACCGTGCGTGAAAGCCGGGCCTCTCCGACTTTCTGGCCGTCGACAGACAAGGTGCCCGTACCGCCCTTGCCGACACCGCCGCCGTCGTATTTGAACTCGTAGCGGATAGTATGCTTGCCGGCCGTCAACGGCTGTGTCGCACGCGCATAAGCATGCTCGAAACCGAAGTAATTGTAGCAATGCGCCGGAACGCCGCTCTTCAGATACAGTCCCCAACCGCCGAACCGTCCGCCTTGCACGATGATGGCGCCGCTCGCCGTGGCATCGGTCACGCTAATTTCCGCAACCACTGCATGCGATTTATTTTTGATGTCGAGAACCGTGTTCTCGTTCATATGACTCATGCCGGGATACAATGTCTGCGAGGTGCGTCCTGCCAGCAGATCGGGTCGTCCCGCTTGGGCGGGGATGGCCCGCTCGATTCTGCGATCATCCAGCGGGAACACGTTGTATTTGGCCCCCTCAAATAGAAACAGTTGCTGCAGCTCCTTCAATTTCTCTGGATTTTGAGTGGCTATGTTATTTGCCTGTGTCCAGTCGTCCGGGGCATAGAGCTCCCAAACGTCGTCCTCGATTTTCGGGAGCGGAACATTCACCAGCCAGGGCGTGCTGTGTCTGGTGCAAGCTGTCCATCCCTGGTGGTAGATGCCGCGATTGACGAACATCTCGAAATACTGGGTCGTATGGCGCTCCGCCGCTTTGGCATCATCGAACGAATAGGCGAAGCTCGTCCCTTCGACCGGCTGCTGCTGAATGCCGTCCACGAATTCCGGCGCTGGCAGTTTCGTCGCCTCCAGGATGGTCGGGACAACATCGATCACGTGGCAAAACTGATGGCGCAATTCGCCCTTGGCCTTGATGCCGGCGGGCCAGCGAACAATCATGCCATTGCGCGTGCCACCCCAATGGGAAGCCACCTGCTTGGTCCATTGGTAGGGCGTGTCCATCGCATGCGCCCAACCGACGGGGTAATGGGGATACGTCATCGGACCGCCGATCTCGTCGAGATGCGGCAAAATTTGGGATGCGCTCTGCACAATGCCGTTCAAGGCCGCCAGCTCATTCAGAGCGCCTTGTGGGCCGCCTTCGCCGCTGGCGCCGTTATCGCCCAGGATGTAGAGGAACAAGGTGTTGTCCAGCGCATCCATCGCCTGCATCGCGTCGACAATCCGTCCGACCTGGACGTCGGTATGATCGGCGAATCCTGCAAAAGCCTCCATCAAACGCGCCGCCACACGTTTCTCGTCAGCAGACAGCATATCCCATGCGGGTATCTCTTCCGGCCGCTTCGTCAATTGAGCGTCCTGCGGAATGACGCCGAGTTGCTTTTGTCGCGCGAAAATCCGTTCGCGCTGCTGGTCCCAGCCCAGATCGAACTTGCCGCGATACTTCCTTATGTATGACTCTGGCACGTGGAACGGCGCGTGGACTGCGCCGTAGGAGATATACGCGAAGAATGGTTTGTCCGGGGTCATCGCCTTTTGCTCGCGCATGAAGGCAATCGCGCGAGCTGTCATGTCTTCGCTGAAATGATAGTTCGGCTTGTCCGGCGTCGGCACCGGCTCGGTGCCGTCGAACAATGTCGGCTGCCACTGGTTGGTTTCGCCGCCGAGGAAGCCGTAAAACCGCTCGAAGCCGTCGCCGGTAGGCCAGCGGTCAAAGGGACCCGAAGCGCTCGTCTCCCAGACCGGTGTCTGATGCATCTTGCCGAAGGCGGCAGTGTTGTAGCCGTTGAGCTTGAGTATCTGAGCAACCGTCGCCGCGCTGTCCGGCCGCACCGACGTGTAACCCGGGAATCCCGTGGCGAGTTCCGTAATCGACCCCATGTTGACCGAATGGTGGTTGCGCCCGGTCAACAACGCTTGGCGTGTGGGCGAGCACAGCGCGGTCGTATGGAACCGCGTGTAGGTCAGACCTTGACTCGCGAGCCGTTCGGCGACCGGCATGTTGCACGGCCCGCCATAGGCGCTTGATGCGCCAAACCCCATATCATCGAGCAAGACGATGACGATGTTTGGTGCCCCCTGCGGTGCGCGCAACGGCTGGATGATCGGCGCCTGCGCAGCGCGCGAATCGAGCGCGGAAGGCGATGCGATCTTGGCTTGCGGG
Organism: Xanthobacteraceae bacterium; assembly: GCA_030041005.1. Classification (GTDB taxonomy): domain Bacteria; phylum Pseudomonadota; class Alphaproteobacteria; order Rhizobiales; family Xanthobacteraceae; genus BOG-931. Next base: position 27,467 of record JASHOR010000054.1, on the reverse strand, counting down.
ATCGGCAACACTGTCCGGCTGTCGATCGGCGTCTGCGCCCGTGCGCCGGTAATCGTTCCAAGTGCCGTGAGAAGAGCGCCTCTGGCGCTCGTCAACAGCAGCTTGCGTCGATTCATCGGAAGCCTCCTCCATCGCGTTCCTGATCTATCCAGCCATGCGCAAGACGCAGCGGAATCCGACGTGGCTCGTGGACGTATCGACCGGCTCGGCATGACGCGCGGCCGGGCGGTAGCGGCGGCAGTAGTTCGGCGCGCACAGATGCGAGCCGCCTTTGATGACCTTGCGGGGAATCTTGATCTGTGGCTGGCAGGGGTCGTAGCTCGCCGCCTCCGGCCCGCCGCGCGGATTTTCCGGAATGCAGCACGGCTTTGCCGCGTCCGCCTCGTGCTTCGCGGACCACCAGTCGGCCGTCCATTCCCACACGTTGCCGATCATGTCGTAAACGCCGTAGCCGTTGGGCGCGAACGCCAGCACCGGCGATGTGCGCTCGAAGCCGTCCTCGCGCAGATTCTCGGAGGGGAAATTGCCTTGCCAGGTGTTGGCGCGGTGCTGCCCGCCGGGCTTGAATTCGTCGCCCCAGGCGAACTCGGCGCCGTCAAGTCCGCCGCGCGCGGCAAATTCCCACTCCGCTTCGGTCGGCAATTGTTTGCCGGCCCATCGCGCGTAGGCTTCGGCGTCGCGGTAGGCGACGTGTACGACCGGATGATCGTCGAGCCCGCTGATCGAGCTGCGCGGCCCATAGGGACGTTTCCAGTTGGCGCCGAATTTGAAATTCCACCACTGCGACCAGTCGCGCAGATCGACCTGATGTTTGGGAGGCGTGAACACCAGCGAGCCGGCTTTGAGCATACCCGGCAGCGCGCCGGGATAGTCCTTCGCCTCGGGCCTGATTTCGGCGAAGGTGACGTGGCCGGTTTCGTTGACGAATTTGCGGAATTGCCGGTTGGTCACCGGCGTGCGGTCGATCCAGAAACCGTCGACGGTAACGCGATGAACCGGCGCCTCTTCGGGATAATGCTTGTCAGACCCCATGCGGAACGTGCCGGCGGATATCCAAATCATGTTTGGATGACCGGGTTGGTCCACCAAGCGCAAGGCTGCAGCACCACTGCCGCGCATCGGTCACTCGCACCACTAACGAGCTTCGCCCGACGACCGTTGCGCCAACTGTCAGCCGGAAACACAGATCATCTGTTGCAGTGATTGGCGCATTCCGCCGTCAGTCTTGGCGCAACGACGTTGACGATTGTTCCCTCGACGCAACATCTTGAAAAAGGCCGTCAATACTACGCCGCACGCTATCACCCGCGATCCCGCCTCTTGGCCGACAAGCGGCAATGGAAGCGAACGATCGATACTATAGGAACCTCCACCGGGCGCTCATCTATCAATAATTTGTCGGTTCTTGTTTATTCTTAGCGCTTTCTCGTTGTGGAAATTTGAGCAAGCGGATGCCCGTGATTCCGATGCCCGTGATTCCAAAGTCGAGATGCACGCAATCGATGCAATTAGCGTGCTTTCGGCCGCTGCCGAAATTCGCTGTCGCTTCGGTACGGTCGGCGTCGAAGTGCCGGCGCATTGACGAAAGAAAAGCGCTTGTTCGCCGCGCTGTCACGATCAGGCGAATTCCTGGGCCGGCGGGCCGATGCCATCAGTGCCTGTCGCCGAGGACCGGTCTTATGGTCGTATCGCTGTCAATATAGATTGCCGGTAACTCCGAGGCGACACTCCGGTAATCCGCTTGAAGACTACGGAGAACTGGCTCGAGCTGCTGAATCCGCAATCCATCGCGATCCCGGTCAGTGTGCGCTTCTGGTCTTTCATCATTTCCTTGGCGCAATTGATGCGGTGCGCGAGCAAATAACGGTGCGGCGACAGCCCGGTCGATTGCTTGAAAGCGCGGCAGAAGGACGTGGGATGAAGTCGGAGCGGCCCAGCAAGGTCAACAAGCGACGGCGTTTTGCTGAGGTCTGCTTCCAACAGTTCCAGAGCGCGCTTGAGCCGCCAATTCGGCAGCCCGCCTTTGACGTAGGCAGGTTGAGGCGGCGTCGCAAAATTGGAGGCGCAGCGCATCAGCCCCGTCAACAAGAGCAGTAGCAGAGCGTCGATGTATAATCTGCTATTGAGCCCCGGCGCTTCGATCTCCTGTTTGATGGCTACAAGCGTCTGGCGTACGCCCTGGTCCTGAATGTCGATTTGCTGGCGAAATTGCAATCCAGCGACATTCACATCGCCCGCATCGAGTCGGTTCACAAGCGCCGGGTCGATGGTCAGCAGCAACACGCGACAGTGCTGTTGCGATGCTCTTTTCCTGATCCAAAGGTAATCTCGCGCCGGATTGAATAGAATGGTATTCGGCGCCACCGATGACAGCTTTCCGGTCTGGCTGCCGTTACTCCACTCGCAACCGCCGGAGATGCCGTCGGCCAATAGAATGACGAGATGCCGCTGCGATGAGAATTCCAATTCCGGAGCGTCGCGTTTGTCGAAAGTCAACAGCTCGCCGCGCACGCCATCTCCGTCGAAAGTTCGATTGACCTGAGTGTCCGGATTGAGCGAACGAAGCAGGATGGCCGGTTTCGCGGATCCGTCCAGCGCGGGAAGGGAGGAAAGAGCGTCGGAACAGCCGTTAAGATACGGTCGCGCTGGAGATGTTACAGTAACTGTGTCAAGTTCCATCGCCATGGTCGACATCCTCGAGTTCCCAGCGCCCTTTGAATGCCTACGTGCCAGTCCTCTCCCTCGAAGGACTTTGTGAGATATGCGGTTGAACGGCTTCGTTCCATATGCGGTTCCAAATTTCGTGCTTTAGCGATGGCCTAAAATTTGCGCGGCCTTCATTCCCGGGACAAACTAAGCGACAAATTTTCGCAAAGGCCAAAAGCCTGTCTTTGCAGACTTTGCAGATCGCGGCTGCGGCGTGTCCCGGGCCGGAAATGGGAACTGCCGTGCGGCGCTGTTCCGATCCATGGCTTTTCCGAGACTGACAGTCGCACGTTCGGCAATTCGCAAGAGATGCCGGTGCCGCAAGGCGATCGAATGCTTTTGCCACAACGAGGACTGAAGCCCGAAGTTCGGCGAACTGCTCGTTCCAACGGCAGAAGTTTTGTGCTGTTGTGTGGCAACGATCCGGCGCGACTGTGGGGCCACGCCATGCGCATCCTGGTTTTTCAGCATATTGCCGTCGAGCATCCTGGAGCGTTCCGAGACATCTGGGCGGGCCAGGGCCACACGTGGCGTTCGGTGGAACTCGATTTGGGAGAACCGATTCCCGCGCTCGACGATTTCAATCTGCTGGTGGTGATGGGCGGGCCGATGGATGTTTGGCAGGAGGGCGAGCATCCGTGGCTCGTTCCCGAGAAAGCGGCCATACGGCGCTGGGTGAAAGACCTGGGCCGGCCGTTCCTCGGCGTATGCCTCGGTCATCAACTCCTGGCCGACGCGCTCGGGGGCAAGGTCACGCCGATGCGCCAGCCCGAGGTTGGCGTTGCCGGCGTCGAACTGACCGCGGAAGGCCGGAACGACCCGCTATTGGCCGGGTGTGGCGACAAGATGCAGGCGCTGCAATGGCACGGCGCCGAAGTGTCGGTCGTCCCGGCCGGCGGCCACATACTGGCCACCAACGCCGCCTCCTCGGCCCAGGCGATGCGCTGGGGCAGGTGCGCCTATGGCCTGCAATATCACGTCGAGATCACGGCCGCGACGGTCGACGAGTGGAAGAGCGTTCCCGAATACGCGGCGAGTCTGGAGCGCACATTGGGAGCCGACGGTGCCACTCGGCTCGATCAAGACGTCGCCGAGAAGCTTCCGGATTTTCGCACGATGAGCCACCGCATCGGCACGAACTTGACGACGATCGTCGAGCGCGCGATTTCGGGACCCTGAGGCTCGAACCGCTCATCGGCTGGGCGATTATCGATGCGATCGAGTGAGCATCGCGCGAACGCCCACGCGGCCCGGATGGCGAGGGGTGACGCGACCCGGGCCAAGCGAAAAATTTCAGGCGCCAGAATCCTCGGGTCAGTTTGCCTTGACCGCGATCTTCTTCTCCGCCTTCTGCGCTTGTGGGCTCTTCGGCAGCATCACCGAGAGCACGCCGTTCTTGAAGCCGGCTTCGATTTTGTCGGAATCGACACCATCAGGGACATGGAACGAGCGCTCGAAAGAGCCGAAGCTGCGCTCGCGCCGGTAATAATCCTTGCTCTTCTCCTCCTTCTCGGCCCGCTTCTCGCCCTTGATCGTAAGAATGTCGTTGGCGACCTTCACCTCGACATTCTTTTCGTCCATGCCCGGCAACTCGGCGGTAATCTCATACGCCTTGTCGGTTTCCGAGACATCGACGGCGGGCATCGTGCCCAACGCCATCTCGGTTCGGCGGAACGGTGCGCTATCAAACAACGCGCTGCGGAACGGCGAGCGCCAGAAGCCGCCGTCAAATTCGTCGAACAGACGGTCGATTTCCTGGCGCAAACTCTCGAACGGCCGCCAGACCTGCGGCGGCGTCGGCAACTTTTCGGTTTTGGCGGGTACCTTGCCGGTGGTTTCAACCATGACGCATCCTCCATTGAGGTTGGAACATCGCGCATCCAGCCCCAGTCGCGTCAATTCACGTTGATACGGATCAAAGATTTTTCAAGATGGTGTGATGATAAATTGACGCGCTGGCGCTCGATCAATTTCGGGCAGGCGTGCGCGCCGCTTGCCGGGCGATCTTATGCGTCCTCCGGCCGACAGCCGCGATCGGCAATGGCTTCCAGGCGCGCGCCGTGTCTATGGCGTCGTCACACGAGCTTGGCGTCGAGTGTGATTTCGGCCTTAAGAACCTTCGAGACGGGGCAATTCTTCTCGGCCGTACCGGCGAGTTCGGCGAATTTGGCCTGATCGAGATTGGGCACCTTGGCCCGCAGCGTGAGAGCCGAACGGCTGATGCGAAAACCCTGGCCTTCCGGCTCGAGAGTGACCGCAGCCTCGGTATTCAGCTCAGTGGGCGTGAGGCCCGCGCCTTGCAGCGTAAAGGCGAGCGCCATGGTAAAGCAGCCGGCGTGGGCGGCCGCGATCAGTTCTTCGGGGTTGGTGCCTTTCTCATTCTCGAAACGCGTTTTGAAGGAATAGGGCGTTTCGGCGAGCACGCCGGAATCGGTGGTTAGATTGCCGTTGCCGGCGCGGCCGGTGCCGCGCCAGACTGCTTTGGCTTTGCGAAGCATGGCGAATTTCCTTTCAAAAAAGCCCCCGGCGAGGCCGGGCGGTGGCGCGTGTCCCGGCTTGCCAAGGCGGCAACGAACCGAGGCTAGTCGCACCAAAGGTAACGTCAATGTCCTCCCGGCGATCCAACGGGAGGCGCTGCCGCCCGCGGGCGATCGCTGCGCCGCAGAGCGCCGGGCCGTCGCACTCGGCCGATCTTGCGGTCGATGCCGGCAATGCGCGCTTTGGTCCGTGAGTGCATTTGCCGACTTGATGTCAGCGTGCAACGCGCTTGCTCGGGCGGAACAACAATGCAAGAACAGTGCGATACCAATGCAAGCCGAACAATCGGGGAAAGCCGTCCATGCGCACCGTCGCACTCGAAGAACACTGCTCGTTTCCTTCCGTCGCCGCCCGAATCGACAAGAGTGTGCTCGCCCGCCGCGGATACCGGCCGCGAACGCTGCCCAAGAACGCGCCGAGCCCGCTCGAACTGCTGGCCGAAGTCGGCGAGCGGCGCCTGAAGTCGATGAACGATGCGGGAATTTCAGTCCAGGTGCTCTCCAACAGCGGTCCGGGGCCTGACCTCGTGTCCGGTGCGGATGGCGTCACCATGGCGCGCGAGACCAATGATCTATTGGCAAAAATCGTCGCCGATCGTCCTGATCGCTTTGCCGCCTTCGCCGCGCTGCCGCTGCAGAGCCCTGATGCCGCCGCGCACGAGCTTGCGCGCGCCGTCAAGGAACTGGGCTTCGTCGGCGCCATGGTCCATGGCACGACCGAGGGCCGTTTCCTCGACCATCCGAGTTTCGACGGAATTCTCGCCGCCGCCGAGCAACTCGACGTGCCGATCTACATCCATCCCCACATCCCTCCCGAAGCGGTGCGCCAGGCCTACTTTTCCGATCTGCCGGCCGGGGCGGGCCGCGTGCTTGAAACCGCCGGCTGGGGCTGGCACTCGGAGACCGCCGTGCACGTCTTGCGCATGGTTGTGGCCGGAACGCTCGACCGCCATCCGCGACTCAAGGTCATCATCGGCCATATGGGCGAAATGCTGCCGATGATGCTCGACCGCATCGAGCACGTGTTCGCGCTCGACACCGATCACCTGAAGCGGTCGGTCAGACGCACGATTCTCGATCAGGTGTGGATTACGACGAGCGGGATTTTCGACGAGCCGCCGTTTCTCGCCGCGATGCTGACGTTTGGAATCGATCGCATCATGTTCTCGGTCGACTATCCCTATGCACCGGATGCGCTGGGGCGCGCCTTCCTCAATCGCATTTCGCTGTCGCCGACCGACATGGCCAAGCTCACGCACGGCAATGCCGACGCGCTGCTCAGGTTGAATGGCGCTCGAAAGGGCTAGGCCCGACGACCGATCGCTCGGCGGTGGCGCGGCAAGAGGCGCCGCCAGATCGATAGATCAGGACAAAAGCGCCGCCGCCTGAAAGTGTTGGTAACGGAGTAGCGCATGCCTGTTTTCAGTCTGGCCGGGCAGCAGCCGGATATCGCGCCCGCCGACCGCTGCTACCTGGCGGAAACCGCCGTGCTCATCGGCAAGGTGAGGATCAAGATTGGCGCCAGCGTGTGGTTCGGCGCCGTGCTGCGCGGCGACAACGAGTGGATCGAGATCGGCGAACGCAGCAACGTACAGGATAACTGCGTGCTGCATACGGACCCGGGCTTTCCGCTCGTTGTGGGGCGGGGTTGCACCGTCGGCCACGGCGCCATCCTGCATGGCTGCTCGATCGGCGACAATACGCTGATCGGCATGGGCGCAATTGTCATGAACGGCGCACAGATCGGAACCAATTGTATCGTCGGCGCAGGTACGCTCATCGGCGAGAAAAAGATTGTGCCGGACAACTCGCTCGTTGTCGGCTCGCCGATGCGAAAGATCCGTGAAACGGACCCTGCCGGCGCGGAAATGATTGCGCAGGCTGCCGAGATCTATTTTCAGCGCTGGCAACGCTGCGCTGTGGAACTGAAACTCGTTCCATAGCTTCTCGGCGGCGAAATTTGCCTTGTTCGGGCCACGATGGCACTGGAGAACGGCTGCGGAGCGGGGCAGGAAGTGGCTTGGGTCGAAACCCCCACCGGTAATCATCGTGCGCCGAGCGACGGGCTGTCGTGCCCGCGCAAACCGAGTCATCGCGGCGGCGAGTCTGCGGGCTTGCAGCGTTCTTTGGTTGCTGCAATCTGCGTCGCGGTCCTGGTCGCGGTCTTGGCGGTGGGGGCGAGGCAGGCCGACGGCCGTGAGATTCGTTCCGCCGTAAGGCTCGACGTTGCCTATTCGGCGTCGCTGCTCGGTCTTCCGATCGGCGACATCACCTGGACCATCGATGTGCGCGGCAGCCGCTTTTCGGCCTTGGCGCACGGAGCAACCGCGGGGCTTTTACAAATCTTCGCGCCCGGACACGGCGTTGCCGAAGCGCACGGCAGCGTCGCCGGCAGGGAGCCGCTCGCGTCGAATTTCAAAGTCAGCTTCACATCCGGCAACAGGGCCGAGGCAATCCAGATCGTATTCAGTCACGGCAGAGCCGAGGAGCATCTCGCGCAGCCGCAGAAGCCCAATCCGAAACTGGTGCCGCTCACGGACGCCAGTCGCGTGGGCGTCGTGGATCCGATGACGGCACTGTTGATTCGCGTTCCGGGTACCGGCGACACCACGGGGCCGGCGGCGTGCGAGCGCAAAATCGCCGTGTTTGACGGCCACATGCGCTTTGATCTCAATCTGGTCTTCAAGCGGATCGACCAGGTCAGGGCGGATGTCGGCTACAACGGTCCCGCCGTGGTCTGCGCCGTCTATTTCACGCCGCTGGCGGGGTACGATCCGAGCCGCTCCGCAATCAAATATTTGAAAGCGGAGCGCGGCATGGAAATCTGGCTGGCGCCCATTGCCGGTACCCGCCTGGTGGCGCCGTTCCGCATCTCGGTGCCGACGCCGATCGGGGATGGTGTCTTGCAGGCCACGCGGTTCATTTGCACGCGCGACGGCGGACCGTCGCGCGCGACCGTGGAGGAGTGAACCGGCCCGTCCCTGCGGCGCGGGGGCGTGTCGTCGTTGTGTGCAGTCCTCGCGGGCATTTGGCGGCTGGTCCTGGTCGCTTTTGGCCGCCGACCATCTCGGTTCGTCCGCCAGTTCTGCGGGGTCGACGCTGACGCCGAGCTATTCCATTATGGTGGCGGCGTCCCTCGGTTTGGCGGGGCTTTGATCGCCGCTCCCGGGGCACACCATCCAAAGCGCAATCGAGGACCGACATGAAAGCTGCCTATATCGAAAAATTTGGTGGACCCGAGGTCCTGCAATACGGCGATTTGCCCGACCCGGTCGCGGCGCCCGACCAGGTGCTGGTCGACGTCCACGCCGCCAGCGTCAACGCCGCCGACTGGAAGTTTCGCGCCGGCGAATATGCGCGACATGCGCAGGTCAAATTTCCGCAAATTCCCGGTCGGGATTTTTCCGGCGTCATTCGCTCGGTCGGCGCCGGCGTTGCCGATCTCAAGGCCGGCGATGCGGTATTCGGAGTTTTGGAGCCGGGCAGGGAAGGAACGTACGCGGAAAAGCTCGTCATCGGAGCGGCGGTCGTCGCCAAGAAGCCGGAGGCGCTTTCGCATGTCAATGCCGCGGCGATGGCGCTCACCGGCCTCACCGCCATCGATTCCATCGAAGGCACGCTGAAGCTGCAACGAGGCGAGACGATCCTCATCCAGGGCGGCGCCGGTGGGGTTGCGGGCTTCGCCATTCAGTTTGCGAAATTTCTCGGCGCGCGAGTGATCACGACGACAAGCGCGGCCAATATCGACTACGTGCGCAGCCTCGGTGCCGACCAGATCATCGACTACAACGCGCAGGATTTCACGCAGGTGGCGAAAGGCTGCGATGCAGTGTTCGACACGGTGGGCGGCGACGTGGCGCAAAAATCGTTTGCGGTCCTCAAGCCGGGCGGTCGAGCCGCGTTCATCGCCTCGGGCGCACAGGCGCCGAGACCGGAACGCAGCGACGTCACAGCGCTCCGCCCTCCAGTGCCGCGCTCGCGGCAGGCGATGGAACGTGTGGCGCAGCTTTGCGCGTCGGGCGTCATCCGTTTTCCGGAGATCAAGCTGTTCCGCCTGTCGCAAGCGGCCGAAGCGCATCGACTGAGCCAGGGCCGCCACTTTCGCGGCAAGCTCGTCTTTGCGGTGCGCTAGACAAACGTCGCGGCGTCTCGTTCACTCGTGTGGCGGTTCAGAAATCCGCATCATTCCTGCTGCGACCTCGTCATGCGGAGTTCTGAACCAAAGCCACACGAGATCAATAAGTTGCTGGTGCCCTTCGATTCCGAAGTTCGCAAACGAGGGTGCCGCATAATAATGCGAACTTCGGAATCGGGACACCAGTGCGGCGGTTCAGAAGTCCGCATCATTCCTGCCGCGACCTCGTCATGCGGAGTTCTGAACCAAAGCCACACGAGATCACGGGACACTAGCGCGCAAGTATTCCTCGATGCAGGCCTCCGACGCCTTGGCATAAGTGCCGCGGCGGCTGACGACCGATCCGGTGAGATCGCGCAGCGCGAGCGCCATCTCGGCAGCCTTGACCGCTACGGCCACGCCGTTGAGCACCAGCGCGCCGTCGATGATGAAGGGACGTTCGCGCGCGAACAGCAGCATCGGCAGGCCGCCGGCGGGCAGGATTACCTCGGCTCCGGCGGCGACCAGCGGGCGAACCTGCTCGATGAAGTCGGCTCGGACTCTCACGTAGGTGTCCTCGTCGGTGAACGCGCGCATGAAGCTCGGCAGGTCCATATGCACGGCCCGTATGCCGGCCACGCGCCGGTCGAAGCAATGCGCCCGGACCTGCCGCTCGTGCCAGTCGATGAAACACGGATCGATCGTCACCAGGCCCAGCCGCCCGCCCATGCTCAGCGCCGCGAGCAGGCTTGCCTCGCCGAGGCCGATCACCGGAATGTCGATCGCGCCGCGGACCTCCAGCAGGCCGGGCTCCTGGAAATGACCGATGACGAATGCGTCATAGCCGGCGCGCTCGGCTTCCAGCGCGTTGCGGATCGTTTGCGCCGCGCAGCGAAATTCGGTCAGCGCATGAAAATGCCGGTCGGGAGGATCGAGGCCGTGAACCTCGACATGGACGCCCGCGGATGCGGCCTCATCGAGAAACGCCTGCAGCCGCTCGATGTAGGGCGCCTGCTCGGTCGGATGAACGAAGCTTTGGTACCAGATGCGGACCGCGCGGGACGGTTCGGTCATCGACAATCCCCCAGGCAGATCGTTCCGCCGGTCGTTGTCGCACCAACAATTCGCACGCGCAATAGCGGTTGCCGAGCGGCGCGTGAAGCCGGTAGAAGATCCCTCTCGCCGTCGCGGGATCGAGAATGGACGACATCTATTTCGAGGACGTTGTCGTCGGCGATACGCTGCGCGCCGGCACGGTATTGATGCGGCTTCGCCACCCTTCGACCTGAACGATCGCGCCTGATCACGGCGCCAGCGCGCGCGTGGCCATCGCATAGTGATTGTTCGGACCGATGAACGGCGGAAACCGCTTGAAGTCGGCGCGCATGTCGTGACGGACCGGTGAATTGAGCGCGCGACGGAGCGCATCGGCGTCGTCGAATACCACTTTGTTTCGCTGCATGAAGTTCGATCGTCTCCATGGCAAGAGGCTGACCCAATCGAGCCGGGTGTAGACTTCGAGTTCGCGGATGCCGGGAAACGTCGCCATGTGGGTGATGTGGTGTTCGAGATAGTGTGCGTGCCAGGCGTTCAAGTCCTCGGCCTCGCCTTCGTAGGACACGAGATAGGTGCAGTGCGGTTCGCCGTCGGGCGTTCTGAACGCCGGATCGGGCACGGCAAAGGACCGGACCAGCATCGCCTGCTGGGAGATGTCGGCCGCCGCCAAGCCGGGAAATTCTTCGCGCGATGTCAGCGCGTGCAGACGGCCGCTGCGCGAGGCCGCCGCCTCAAGGTCGGGAAGTGTGGCGAAGTAGAGTTGCAACACCAGCGAAGGCGATGGGCCGTCCTTGACGTAAGGGTCCTCGGCGCTGGACGAGGTGTGAACGAGCGCCTTCGCCAGCTTCGGCGTCGCCTGCAGCACGCCGTCGAGCTTATCCAACTCGGCGGCGGGAAGGGCGCCGGCCTTCGATCGGAAGCTCAGGAAAAGACACGTGCTCATTCGTCCTGTCCTCGGCGCCTGCGCACACGCTCCTCGTCTCGACCGCGCAGATGGAATAAGGTCGAGTCAAGCCATAACACGAAGCGAGGGCAAATTGACCACAACGAAGACGTTTCGCATCTGGGCGCAGGGCGCCACCGATCAGGTTGGCCACCGGAATTACCTGGCGGCGCTGCTGCCACACATGAAGGCCTGCGCCGATCCCGATTTCGCGCTGGAATTCAAGACCATGACGCCCTCGGTCACGACCGTGCATGCGCTCTCCGAGCACCGCTTCTCGCGCGCGGTGATCCGCGGCGCCATCCAGGCCGAGCGCGAGAACTATGACGTGTTCTTCATGAACCATTTTCAGGACGTCGGACTCTACGATGCGCGTGCATCGGTGAATATTCCCGTCCTAGGCCTCGGCGAGGCAACCCTGCTGCACGCCTGCACGGTGGGCCGCATGCTCGGCTTGCTTGCGATCAATCCCGCCTTCATCCCGGGCCACACCGAGCAGATTCATCGCTATGGTCTGCAACAGCGCATCGCCGGTATTCGCGCCATCAACGCCAGCATCCCGGACTACATGGAGGCCTTCGCCGCGCCAGCCAAAAAGGCGGAGCTGTGGACCATCTTCGAGAGCGAGGCGCGACGTCTGATCGACGCCGGCGCCGATATCATCGTGCCGACCGGCGGCATTCCGATGATGCTGTTCGGCAACGATCCCGGTGCCAATGTCGACGGCGCCCCGATTCTCAACGGCGTCACGGTGGTGATCAAGGCGGCCGAGATGGCGGTGAAGTTGAAACGCCTCGGATTTCCAATCGCAAGCCGCCACCCGCAGTCAGGCCTTGCCCTGCCGTCGCCCCAAACGCTTCAGGAATTTCTGAGCCATGGCTGAGGCAGGTCTTCCCGGCGCGCGGTTTCGGTCACATCAAGGGCGCAACGTCGAGACCGCCAGGGCCTGCGAAGCCGAATTGCTGAGACTGTTGCGAAGCGGGGACGCCTCGGCCACGGCGGCGTGAAGCTACGCTTGCGGCGACGTCGCGGCGACGAGCGCGCGGGTGTGCGGATGGTGCGGATCGCCGAACACCGTCTCGGTTCGCCCCTGCTCGACGATTTCGCCGCGATACATCACCAGGACGCGGCTGCACAGATGTCGCACCACCGACAGATCGTGCGAGATGAACAGCATGGCGAAGCCGAGTTCGGCGCGCAGACGCGCCAACAGATTGAGGAGCTGCGCCTGGATCGACACGTCGAGGCCGGAAACGATCTCGTCGGCGATCAGCAGCCTCGGAGGAATGCAAAGCGCCCGCGCGATGTTGATCCGCTGACGCTGTCCGCCGGACAGATGGTCGGGGAGCCGTGCGGCGAAATCAGCCGCGAGGCCGACCTCGCCAAGCAGTTGCTGGCTCCGCTTCTGTCGCTCGTCCCAGCGTGCGTGGCGGTGGCCGGCCTCCATGACCTGGGTCACGATGCTGGCGATGCGGCGACGCGGGTTGAGCGCCGACCGGGGGTCCTGAAAGATCATTTGCACGCTCGCGGCGACACGCGAACGATTGCGCAGCGCCGGCTCGGTCAAGTCGTCGCCGTTGAACAAGATCTTTCCGCTCGACGGGCGCTCGAGCCCGACCAGCATCTTGGCGACGGTGCTCTTGCCGCTGCCGCTTTCGCCAACGAGCGCAACGAACTCGTTCTCGCCGATATCGAACGTCGCATCCTTCACTGCCGCGACGGTCGTCGCTTCGTTGAACAATCCGCGGCCGACGCCGTAGCGCTTGGCAAGATTGACGACCTGGAGGACATTCCGCGCGGCTTCATCCGGCATTGACGGCGCGGACTCTCTGACGTCGATGCTCGGGGTAGCTGCTGCGCGGCTGCAGGCGACGACGTGACCGGCAGCGACGCTCACCGCAGGCGGTTCGTTGCGCCGGCATTCCTCGACGGCGAGCGGACATCGGGGCGCAAAACTGCAACCGCTCATGGTCTGCATCTGCCGCAGGCTCGGCATCTGGTCCGGCATGACATAAAGCGCTCGCCGCTGCGCGCTCATCGACGGATTGGCGAGCTGCAGGCAGCGCGCGTAGGGGTGCGCGGGCGCCGACAGCACGGCGCGCGCGGGTCCGCTTTCCACCGGCCGGCCGGCGTAGAGAACGATGATGTCGTCGCACAGGTCGGCGGCCAGACGCAGGTCGTGGGTGATGAAGATCACGGCGGTTGCGTGTTCGCGCTGCATGGCGGCGATCAGACGCAGGATCTGCCGATGCGTGGTCGCATCGAGCGCGGTCGTAGGCTCATCGGCGATGACCAGCCGCGGATTGCTGGCAAACGCGGACGCGATCAGGACGCGCTGGCACATGCCGCCCGACAATTGGTGCGGATACTGGGCGAGCAGGCCTTCCGGCCGCGGCAGCCCCGATGCGGCCAGCATGGCGAGCGCGCGCTCGCGCCGCTGCTGGCGACCCCGTTGCCCGAGCCGCGACAGATGCTCGTCGAATTGCGCGCCGATGGTCTTGACCGGATTGAGCGCCGTCATCGGCGCCTGCGGGATGAACGCAATGGCGCGGCCGAGCAGCGCGCGGCGCCGGTCCGGCGCCATCGTCACCAGGTCATCGCCGCCGAACAGCAGCGACCCGGCCGTGATCGCGAATCCGGGCGGTAGCACCTGCGCGATGGCGCGCCCGATCATCGTCTTTCCGGCGCCGGATTCGCCGACGAGGCCGATGATCTTGCCCGGCTCGAGGTCGAACGAGAGCGAGCGGATGACTGTAACGACGGTGCCGCCAAGCCGGGCGCTGATGGTCAGGTCGCGGGCTTGCAACACCGACACGGCGTCAGTGCCCGGCTTCTGCAAGGCGCACGTCAAGCGCGCGGCGCAGCCCGTCGCCCAGCAGGTTGAAGGCGGCGACTGTGAAGACGATCGCCAAGATCGGCAGCAGCAGATCCCACGGCGATTGATAGACGTTCTGGCGCGCATCCGCGATCATCTGTCCCCAGGCCACCTGGTCGGGACCGACGCCCAGTCCGACGAAGGACAGGATTGCCTCGACCACGATCGCAATCGCCATTTCCAGGCTGAACAACGTGATCAGCAGCGGGGCCGTAGCCGGGACGATCTCGCGCAGAATCGTCTGCCAATGGGTGAAGCCCAGCAGGCGTGCGGCGGCGACATAGTCGTGCCGGGTCACGACCATCACCTCGCTCCGCAGCACGCGGCAGAAGCGGGTCCAATCGACCAGCACGATGGCGAGGATGACACGGTCGAGGCCGACGCCTAGACCGACCATGAGAATGAGCGAAAGGATGACCGGCGGAAAGGACATCCAGATGTCGACCAGGCGGCCTATGATCCAATCCGCCACGCCGCCGAAATAGCCGGAAACGTGCGCCAGGATCGAGCCGATCACCATGGCGCCCGTCGATGCGGCGAACGCAACGATCATGGCGGTGCGGGCGCCGAAGATCAGGCGCGAGAGCACGTCGCGGCCGAGACTGTCGGTTCCCAGCAGAAAGTGCGGATCGGCGCCGGCATCCCACAGCGGCGGCGTCAGGATCGAGAGCAGGTTCTGCTCGGACGGATCGTGCGGAGCGACCAGGCCGGCGAACGCCGCGCAGAAGGCGACGCAAAGAACCATGCCGAGAGCGACCAGAACCCGGGGCGAGTGCAGCGATCTCGTGAGCGGTCCTGCCATCAGTGCGTCCGCAATTTCGGATTGAGCACGATGTGGAGAGCGTCGACCAGCGTGTTGATGATCAGCACGACGATGCAATACGTGAGCGCGATGGCCTGAATAAGCGGCAAATCGGCGTTGCGGACGGCGTCCACCATCAGGTTGCCCATGCCGGGATACGAATAGATCACCTCGACCAGAAGCGTACCGCTGAACAGGATGCCGAACTGGACGCCGGCGAGCGTCAGCGTCGGCAATATGGCGTTTTTCAACGCATGACGAAGCAGGATTTGTGTTTCGGACAGGCCGCGCAATCGCGCCTGCTGAATGTAATCCTCGTGATAGATATCAAACAGGCTCGAACGCAGCACCCGCATGATGGTCGGTGAAAACGCCAGGCCGAGGGCGAAGGCGGGCAAAATCAGATGACGGCAGGCGCTGAGGAACACGTCGAAACGACCGACCAGGAGGGAATCGAGCAGGATGAAGCCGGTGATATCGGGCTGCGGCAGGTTCGGCGAAACCTCCCCGGTGAACGGCAGCGCATGCAGCACCACGCCGAACACGAACAGCAGGATGAGCCCCCAGAGAAATTCCGGAATCGACAGCAGCAGGATCGAGCCGAGATCGGCGATGGATTCGAACAGCGTTCCGCGCAGATGGAACAACAGAAGACCGCCCCCAAATCCCAAAATCGCGGCAAGAATCATGGCGGCTGCGGCGAGCTCGATGGTCGCCGGCAGCGAAGCCGCGACGAGCCCCCCGGCCTGGCGGCCGAATTGGATCGAGCGGCCAAAGTCGCCGTGCAGGGCGGCTTTCAGCCACATCGCGTATTGCTCGGGCAGCGGCCGGTCGAGGCCCATTTCCCGGCGCTTGGCTTCGATTTGCGCAATCGTCGCGGTCGGCGGCAGCGACATCGCGGCCGGATCGACCGGCAAGAGCCGCAGCACGCAAAACAGCAGCGCCGAGACGACCAGCAGGATGGGCACGGCTGCGAGCAGACGGCGGGCGATCAGCTTGACGACGGTAGCAAGCATTTTTAGTCATTCCGGGGCGCGGGCTTTGCCCCGCGAGCCCGGAATCCATATTCACGGATGGCGGTTATGGATTCCGGGCAGCCTCGCATGGCCCGCCTTCCGGAATGACAACCCATGACGCCGGCCCCGCCGCATTGGTCGCGCAGCCCCCGCCCGGCATCAGACCCAGTGGAACGTCTGCGGCAGCACCCAGCCGTTGTTGTATTTCGTATAGTGCAGGTTCCGTTTGCGGACGTCGGTCACGATGCTTTGCAGCAGCGGCATCGACGCTCCCTGCTCGACGGCGTAGCGTTCCAGCGCCCGGTAGCCGGCAATTCTCTTTTTGTAATCGGCAACGTTGAAGAGCGCCAGCACTTGGTTGCCGATGTCCTGATCCTTCCACGGCGAGAACGGCATTTTCGGGTTGAGCTGATAACCGAGGAAAATCTCCGGGTCGCCGGTGGCGTTGTCCCAACTGTACAGCGTCGCCTCGGGCAATTTGCGCGCGCGATTGAGCTCGAAATACTTGGCGTAATCGATGACCTGAAGGTCAGCCTCGATGCCGACCTCCTTCCACATCTGCGCGATGGCGCGGGCGACATCGTAGTCGCTGGGAAACTGGCCGTTGGTCGTGGCAAAACCGATCTTCACCGGGTTGTTCGGGCCGAACTTCGATTTCGCCAGAAGCTGTTTCGCGAGCGCGGGGTCGTATTTGAAATGGTAGTCGGCGATATAACCGGGGGTGCCCGGCGTCGCCAGCACCGACAGCGGCACGGCGGCGGCGCCGTAGAACGCTTTCGACAGGGCGACCTTGTTGATGGCGTGATGGGCGGCGAGGCGGACATTCTTGTCGGCGAAAGCCAGATCGTTGCGCGCCTGGATCAGGATCACGCGGCTGATAGGGTCCAAACCTGCGGCAAAAGCCGGGTCTTTCTGAAAACGCTGGACCTCGCGCACCGGGACGTTGATGGTGAAGTCCACCTGTCCCGACTGGATGGCGGCGACGCGCGCCGACGGGTCCTTGATGATCTCGATGGTGACGCGCTCGAGCTTGGGCTTGCCGCCCCAATAATTGTCGTAACGCTCGAGCACGATGCGCGAGTTCAGCTCGTATTCGGCAAGCTTGTAAGGCCCGCTTCCTATCGGCTTTTTCAAAAAGTTATCGAGACCGCCGGTCTCCATGTATTTCTTCGGCACCACGAAGCTGCCGAGAAATGCCAGCCATTGCGGCGCGGTCGGCGCCGGCGAGCTGAATTTCATCGTCGCCCTGGTCGGCGACGCGATGACGATGTCCTGAACTTTTCTCCAGGAATTGGCGGTGTCGAGCTTGGTGCCGGACTTCGGGCGCTCGAAGAACGTGTAACGGAAGTCCTCGGTCGTCATCTTGTCGCCGTTGTGGAACGTCACGTCGTCGCGCAACTCGACGTCCATGCTCAAGGCGTCTTCGGAAAGCTTCCAGGTCTTGAGCAGCGCGGGAGTAAGCTTGAGCGTGGTGCTCTGGCCGAGCGGCTGATCGAACACCGCTTTGAAGATCGACTGTGCGTCGGGCGTGAAACGCTGGTTGGGGTCCCAGGACGGCACATCGTTCGGCCAGCCGATGCTGGCGGAGTCCTTGGCCGCAGCGCTCGTCGCTGCGCGGGACGGCATGGCTCCGATGCTTGCGGCCGCAGCCGTGGCCAACTGCAGAAACGACCTTCGCCGAAGTTTAAATGCCATGATGCACTCCCTTTCCCCCGCGGCGGCTACACGCCTGATTATACACGCAATGCGGAAGCCGTCATTTGCGGCAATCGGCTGCGCCGGGCGGCTTGATTTCAGCGGCTTTGGCGTTGCGATCCCACGTGTTTGCGGTAACGCCCCGATCGCGCAGCCGGTATTTTTGCACCTTGCCGCTTGCCGTGGTCGGCAACGCATCGACGAACTCGATGAAGCGCGGCAGCGCAAATGACGCAAGACGCGGCCGGCAGAATTCGCACAACGCGGCTTCGGTGAGCGCGCTGCCCGGGCGGCGCACGATAGCGGCCATGACCTCATCCTCGGCCAGTTCGGAAGGAACCGGAAACGCCGCGGCGTTGGCGACGTCGGCATGGCTGAGCAGGACCTGCTCGACCTCGAACGAAGAAATGTTCTCGCCGCGGCGACGGATGGCATCTTTCATGCGATCGACGAAGCGATAATAGCCGTCGGCGCCGCGCACGACGCGATCGCCGGTATGGAACCAGCCGTCGCGGAAAGCCTCGGCGGTCTCCTCCGGCATGCCGAAATAGCCGATGGCGAACGCGAGTTTCTCGTCCGATCGCACGACCAGCTCGCCGGCATGGTCCGCCGGCACCTCGCCGCCGTCCTCGCCGAGCACGCGCGCTTCGAATCCGTGACGCACCGTGCCCATGCTGCCGGGTCGCCGTCCGGCCGCGGTGCTGCCGATGACGAAATTGGTCTCGGTCGAGCCGTAGCCGTCGATCAACTTGATGCCGGTGCGTTGCTCGAAGGCGGCATGGAGATTGGCCGGCACGCCGGGCGCGAGCGCGCTGCGGACGGTGTGGTCTTGCTCTTCGCGGCACGGCTCTCTCGCCAGCAGGATCGGGACCATGGCGCCGAGCACGTAGGTCAGGGTTGCTCGCCGCTCAAGCAGCCTTTGCCAGAACCGCGACGCCGAGAACCGCGGTTCGGCAACGAGCGTCGAGCCCGACAACAGCGCCTGGTGGAAGGTGCCCAATGCGTTGGTGTGAAACAGCGGCAACGTGGTCGCGAGCACGTCGCCTTCGCGGATTTCGAGGTTGCGAATGCCGTTGAGCCCCCACCAGAAATATTGCGCGTGCGGGCAGCAGACGCCCTTTGACGGTCCGGTCGTGCCCGACGTGTAGAGGATCGCCAGCATGTCTGCGGGATCGACGGCGCCCGGGGAAACCGCGCCGGCGCGCGGCGGCACGCTTGTCGTCGGCATGCGGTCGAACGTCGCCGTTGCGGCGCCGTCGATAAGCCAGATGCGTTCGAGCGCCAGGCTGCCGACATCGACGACGGCGAGCGCGTCGAGCAGCTCCGTCTCGATCATCAGCAGTCGCGCGCCGGAATTTCTCAGAAAATGCTCGAGCTGCGGTCCGCGCACGGCGACGTTGATCGGCACCGCGACCGCGCCGAGCCAGGCACAGCCGAGAAAGGCTTCCATGAACTCGGCGCGGTTGCCGCACATCAGCGCCACGCGGTCGCCCGGCCGGATTCCGGCCGCTGCCAACGTTCCGGCAAAGCGCGCCGCGACCTGCACCGCCTCCCGATAGCTCCAGCCCGCATCGCCCGCGACGAACAGCGCGTGGTCGCCGTAGCGCCGCGCCTGATGTTGCAGCATGGCCGGAAGCGTACGCGCGCCCGGCGGGAAGCGGATCGGGATGTCGTCGGCATTCATCGGCGCTTCGTTCTTGGCGCGCGGCGCTTACGGCTTTTCGGCTTGCTTGCAGCGCGTGCGCCGGCCTTTGTCGCCGGCTCCGCCACGAGCGCCAGCACCCGCAAGGGGCTGCCGCTGCCTTCTTTGATCTTCAACGGCGCCGCGATGATGATGGCGCCGACCGGCGGCAAAAGATCGAGGTTGGTCAGGCATTGCAGGCCGAAGCGGCCCGAGCCGTGCATATAGTAGTGACAAGGGTAGGGCGGCTTGAGATGAAAGCCCTGTCCGGCGTCGGTGCCGATCGCTTCCGAGCCGAAGCCCAGGACCTGGCGTTCTTCGACCAGAAACCGCACGGCCTCGCTGTCGGGACCCGGCGTGTGCTGGCCGGTCTCGTCGATGTTCTGATAAGCGACCGGATCGGTGCGCTTCGACCAATCGGTGCGCATCAGCACCCACGACCCCGGCGGGACGCGCCCGTGACGGCGCTCCCACGTCTTCACGTGGCCGACTGTGAGCAGAAAATCGGCGTCGGCAGCCGCATCGCGCGAACAATCGATCACGCACGCCGGAGCGACGAACTTGCGCACCGGAATCGTGTCGGTCGAGTTGTCGGGGAGATGGCGCCCGGAGATCCAATGAATCGGTGCGTCGAAATGCGTGCCGGTATGCTCGCTGCAGGAAAAGTTGTTCCAGTACCAGCCCGGGCCGCGGGCGTCGTAGCGCGAGGCCTCCTCGATGCGGAACGGCCAGGCCTGACCCATTTCCGGCGGCAGCACGATTTGCGGGAAGTCGGGTGACAGCGTCTGCGTCAGATCGACGATGCGGATGAGGCCGGCCGCAAGGCCGGCAACCAAACGGGACAGCACGGGTTCGTTCATCGCCATCGCGGGTGTTCCCGGCGTCTATTGATGCGGCAGCGCCGCGAGTTCGCGCTCGAGCGCCTTCGGATTGTCGCGCCAGCGCTCGAGCCAGTCCTGCGCAATGTCTCCGGGATAAACATCCTCGGCGCCGCTGCGCAGCGCGGCGATAATGTCGGCGGCGAGCCGCGCAGGCGCGATTTTCGGCGGCGGCAAGGTCTGGTTCCAGTCGTCGTCGATCGGGCCGGGAAAAACGTTGATGACGCGCACGCCCGAAGGAGCGAGTTCGGCGCGCAGGCATTGCGCCAGCGACAGCGCCGCCGCCTTCGAGGCGGAGTAGGTGCCGTGCGGCGGAAAATTCGACAGCGCGAAAATCGAAAGCACATTGACCCAGGCGACGGCGCTCGACTGGCCGTCCGCGCCACGGGCGCGCATCGCCGGAGCGAATTCCTGAGCGAGCCGCAAGAGCCCGAAATAGTTGATGTCCATTTCGGCTCGCGCGGTCTCCACCCCATCGCGTGCGGCGATGCCGAAATTGCGATGGTAGTCGGCGGTATTGATGAGGATGTCCACCCGCCCGCCGATCTCCCCGGCAAGAACCGTCACGGCGCGCGAATTGGTCAGATCGAGCGGGACCAGCGAGACCTCCGCGAGCGACGCCAGTCGCTCGAAGCCCGGCGGCTTCTTCCACGGCTCGGCGTGTCCGGCCCAGACCAGATCGGCGCCCGCAGCGACGACGGCTTCGACCAGTGCCTGGCCGAGCGGCGTCTTCGCGTCGGTGACGAGGACTTTGCGAAATTTCGGATCGCAGGTCATTTCGCGGAGCTGGCGATCGTCGGCCATGTGCAAAGTATCCTTGTCCGGAAGCGCCACGAGGGCGGCTTGTCCGGCGCGATCGAGATGAAGACGGACGCGCACGCGCGACGGCGGCGGCGCACAGTCGCCGTGCAGATGGGCGACGGCCAACGGTCCGCAATCGAGCTTGACGAGGCCGAGCCGCCAGGGCATGCGCTCGCGGAAGAACAGTTCGTGACTGTGCCGCAGCGTGGTTTCGGACACGAGTTCGCCGCCGTCATCGACGATGCGCCAGTCGAGCCGGCGCGACAGGCAGGCGCAGCAGGCTTCGCGCGGCGGGTACTGCACCGTCGCGCAGTCGCGGCAGACCTGCAGCTCGAAGCGGCCGCGCGCCGCCGCCGCAGTCAGGCCGAGCGCGACGCGGCTGCGCAGGCCGGGCGGCAGCGTCGGCAGCCGCGTGCGCAGGATCGGGTTCTTACGCGCCGGTCGCACCAAAGGCCGCGTCATGGCTCAGCTCCCCGCGGCAAGAATGGCGGCGCCGCTGCACAGCCCGCGATCGTAATTGATCATACCGAAGCCGCTTGCAAGACCAAGACGCGCGCCGGGCACTTTCGCCCCGAGCGATCGCCCGGTCACCTGCCGCACGATTTCGACCAGGCCGAGAAAGCCGCCGGCCGCGCCAGCCTGACCGGCCGACAATTGCCCGCCCGAAGTGTTGAGCGGAAACGAGCCGTCGGCGGTCAGACTCGCGCGCCGGATGAAGTCCGCCCCGTCGCCCTTTTGGCAAAAGCCGAGGTCCTCGATCTGCATCAGCGAGATGACCGGATAGTCGTCGTAGGTCGCAAGCACGTCGATGTCGCCGGGGCCGACGCCGGCCTGCGCGTACAGTTCGTCGCGGTCGAGCGCCCAGCCGCCGCGATATTGAATGGGGTCGTCGGGAAAGGCATTGTGCCGCTCGATCGTTGCCAGAATACGTGCATAGGGCAGCCCCAACGTTTCGGCCGCGCCGCGGCGCAACACAAGAAACGCGTCCGCCCCGGCGCACGGCATGACGCAGTCGAAAAGCCGCAGCGGATCGGCAATGACGCGGGCATTCAGATACGCGTCGAGCGTCAACGGCTTTTTCATCAGCGCGTGCGGAAACTGCAACGCATTGGCGCGCTGGGCGACGCAGATCTTGCCGAAATCCTCGCGCGTCACGCCGTAGGTACGCATGTAATAGGCGGTCAGGAAAGCGAAGCTCGCATTGGCGCCGCCCGAGCCGTAGGGATAGACCGCGTCGCGGGCAAACTGGCTGAAGGTGGCAAGGTTCAGCCGGAACGAGTGCGTGTGATTGGTATCGCCGGCGACGCAGGCGACCGCGTCGGCATCGCCGGATTGAACCGCCCGCGCAGCGCGACGCAGCGCGACGATGCCGCAGGCGCCGCCCATCGGAATATGATCGAGCCAGCGCAAGGTCAGCCCGAGATGCTGGGTCAGACCGACCGCGGTATCGGGCGCCAGCGTGAAGCTCGACACGCACAGCCCATCGAGCCTGTCCTTGCTCAGGCCGGCGCTGTGCAAGAGTTCGGCAAGCGCGCCGGCGAGAAACCAATGCGCGCCGTGAATAGAATAGCGTACGTACGGCACGGTCGTCGGGCAGGCGACCACGATGTCGTCGTATGTGGCGCGCGTGCTGCTCATGAGCTGTCTGCCAGGCCCAGAGCTGCTCCCTGACGGGTCATTGCGGGGCCCCCGGCGGGGCGACGAAGCAATCCAGCGCCGTGCCCCTTTTGCAAGCCGCCCTAGATGGCTTCGCGGAGCCTGTCATCGGACCGCGCGACTTCGCGCGGGTCCGTTGGCTCGCAATGACGCTGTGTGATCCCGTCATGTCCTAATAGCGCGACAGCAGGGAGCCGAAACCGTCGATCTTGTCGTGGATGCCGTTTGCGCGAAGCGCATACCAATAGGTCGCGGTGTTGATCGCCAGCACCGGCTTGTCGAGCCAGAACTCGGCCATGGCGGCGAGGCGGGCCATGATCAGGTTGGTGCCGACCTGAATCACCGCGTCAACGTCCGGCCCGTTCACCTCCAGGATGGCATCGCGCAGCGCGCGCTCTGAAACGTGCGCGATCGCCACCGGACTTTTGCAGCACAGTCCCTTGAGCCGCACGATGTCGAAGCCGCAATCCGTGAAGAAGCGCCGTACCTGCCCGTCGCCGAGCGGCATGTAGGGGGTGATCACGCCGATGCGCTTGATGCCGCCGAGCCGCTTGAGCGCCGCCTGGCTCGCATCCGAACCCATCGCCACCTTGATGCCGGCATGGGCCTCGACCTTTTCGCGCAGCCGCTGACTGCCTTCAAGCCCGTCCCAGAACGTCTCCGAGGACATGCCGAGAATGAGGTAGTCCGGCTCGCAGGTCATCACCCGGTCGATCGCCTCGAACATGGCCGAACGGATGTTGACCATGAGCTGATCGAAATCCGCGTCGTTCCTGATCGGATTGTTGGGAATGTGGATGCGGCCGAAATGATTGGTGACGCCGGGCGGCCGCATCGAATCGTATTCCGGCTGCACCGACGTGTTGGTCGAGGGCGCCACGACGCCGAATTTTTTGCGAAAGCCCAGCGAATCCGTCATCGCCTTGCCCTTCAAATTGGGTCGTAGCACGCCGTCGATCGCAACGGCAGCACAGAGTGCCGAACAAATCATGGTGTCAAGGGCGCGTTCGCGCCGCCAAGCGGTTTCGCCCTTGACACCGTGATTTGTTCGGAAAGACGATAGCCGTTGTGATCGACGGCTCCTTCTGATCGGTTCAAACCTTCGACAACCGTCTTAGCCTCATGCTGCGTACCGGAAAAGAGCATTTGCAATCATTGCGCGACGGCCGCGCCATCTATATCGGCGGCGAGCGCGTCGACGACGTCACGACCCATCCGGCCTTCCGCAACGCGGCGGCGACCGTGGCGGCGCTCTACGACCTCAAGGCCGATCCGGCAAACCGTGACGCCCTGAGCTACGAGGAGGACGGCGGCCGTCATTCGATCTACTTCCTGCGCGCCCGCTCGCGCGACGATCTGCAGCGGCGCATGGTCGGCCACCGCCGCATCGCCGATTTCACCCACGGGCTGTTCGGCCGCTCGCCCGACCACGTCGCGTCCTTCATTACCGGCATGGCGATGAAGCCCGACGAGCTGAAGCCGCCGTGCGGACACGCCGGCAACCTGCTCGCCTATTACCGCACGGCGCGCGACAACGATCTTTACGTCGTCTATGCGGTGGTGCCGCCGCAGGCCGCGCGCAACCCGGAATTCTATCAGCGGCAGAACATTCCGGTGCCGACCTTGCGGGTGGTGCGCGAGGACGATTCCGGGGTGGTCATTTCCGGCATGAAGATGCTGGCGACCGGCGCCGCCTTCGCCAACGAGATCTGGATCGGCAACGTCATCCCGCTCGCTCCCGATCAGAAGAACGAGGCCATCACCTGCGCGATCCCGTGCAACGCGCCCGGCCTGCAATTGTGGTCGCGGCAACCGTTCGAGCCGGGCTGCGTCTCGGAGTTCGATGCGCCGCTGGCCTACCGCTACGACGAAAGCGACTGCATGCTGCTCTGCCGCGACATCAAGGTGCCGTGGGAGCGCGTGTTCGTGCATGGCGACGCGCTCTTATCGCGCGACATCTACGTGAAGACGCCGAGTCATTGCTTCGGCAATCATCAGTCGAACGTGCGCTACTGGTCGAAGATGCGGCTCCTGGTCGGGCTGTGCAGCAAGATCGCGCATGCCACCGGCGCCGATCAGGTGCCGGCGGTGCGCGAGGCGCTCGGCCGCGTCTCGTCCTATGAGGCGCAGATCGCCGGCATGGTCAACGGCCAGATCAACGCCTGCGAAGAGTCTTGGCCGGGCGACGGCTACGTCTGCTTCAACCGCCGCATGATGTACGGCGCGCTCGAATGGTGCACGCAGAACTATTCGAAATTCGTCGACGAGCTGCGCGAGCTCATGGGCGGCGGCGTGTTTCAGATGCCGGCCAACAGCTCAGTCATGAACAACCCCGAGCTGGCGGCCGACTTCCGCACCTTCTGGCAGACGCCGCAGAACGATGCGGTGGCGCGCATGAAGCTGTTCAAGCTTGCCTGGGACATGGTCGGCTCGGAATTCGCCGGGCGCCACCTGCAGTACGAGAAGTTCTACGCCGGGGCTTCGTTCATCGTGCGCAACCATACCTTTCGCGAGACCGATTGGCCGGCATTCGACAGGATCGTCGACGAGCTGATGGCCGGCTACGACCAGGGCGGCGCGCTCGGCAAGTTCGCCGCGCAATGAGCAACGGCCCGGCGTTCGCAGCCGCCGTGGATTGCCGCGCCCGCTCCGCATCGGGGATCGTCTTCCGCTTGCCGCTCGTGGGCCAATCATGCAAAGTCCGGCAATGCCGCGCTCGAGAGGCGGGCGGCAAAATGAAGGGGGCGTCATGAAAGTCTCAACGGCAGTACTGATCATCGTGGGTTGCGCCTTGACTTGGGCGAGCGCCGGCGCGGCGACAACCGATGACGTCAAATGGATCAATCAGTGCGTGAGTGATAACAAGGGCGATGCGTCCGAGCAGGTCGTGCTCAAGTACTGTACCTGCATGAACAACAAGATGAGCGAGAACGAGACGCGGTCGATCACGCAGTGGGAGAAGAGCCATCCGGTCGAGCGCGCCGCCTGCGACAAGGAGGCAGGCTGGAAGTAGCGCCTCTCTTCCGAATTCAACTGAGAAGCCTGGCTCTGCCGTAACGCTGCGACTGCGGCGCCGGCAATCTATTTGGGCACCACCGCGATCGCCTCGATCTCGACTTTCGCCCGGTCCTCGACCAGCGCGCCGACCTGCACCAGCGTCATGGCCGGAAAATGCCTGCCCATCACGCCGCGGTAGGCTTCGCCCAGTTCGCCGAGGCGCGACAGATAATCGTGTTTGTCGAGCACGAACCAGGTCAGGCGGGTGATGTGCTCCGGCTTGCCGCCGGCCTCGGCGACAAGCTCAACGATGTTGGCCAGCGCCTGGCGGACCTGGGCGACGAAATCGTCGCTTTCGAATTTCAGTTCGGCGTTCCAGCCGACCTGGCCGGCGAGAAACACGATACGGCCCTCGGCGACGATGCCGTTGGCGTAGCCGTTTGGCCGTTTCCAGGTGCGCGGATGAAGGAATTGGTGCGATCGGCTCATTTGGCTTTCATGCATTTAAATCGTTCCATCGTCATCCTGAAATGCTCGCGCGCAGCGCGAGCCTCGAAGCATGCCGCTCACGAGGCTCGGGCCGTCTCCCTTCGAGGGCCGCTTCGCGGCCGCCTCAGGGCGACGGGACAAAGCGATGCTGGCGGTCACGATTGCGCACCGGCGCGCAGGCGGAAGCGCTGAATCTTCCCGGTCTGTGTCTTCGGCAGCGCGTCGACGAATTTCACCGAGCGCGGATATTTGAACGGAGCGATGGTTGCCTTGACATGATCCTGCAGGCGCTTGATCTCGTCGACGCCGGGGATGACGCCGTCTTTGAGCACCACGTGGGCCTCGACGATCTGGCCGCGGCCTTCGTCCGCCGCGCCGATCACCGCGCACTCCTTGACGTCGGGATGCGAGAGCAGCGCCGCTTCCACTTCCGGCCCGGCGATGTTGTAGCCGGCGGAGATGATCATGTCGTCGCTGCGCGCGGCGAAATGGAAGTAGCCTTTCTCGTCCTGCGAGAATGAATCTCCGGTCAGGTTCCAGCCGTCGCGGACATAATTCGATTGCCGCTTGTCGGCGAGATAGCGGCAGCCGGTCGGGCCGCGCACCGCGAGCTTGCCGATTTCGCCGCGCGGCTTCTCCTTCATGTCCTCGCCGACGATTCTCGCTTGGTAGCCGACGACCGGTTTGCCGGTCGATCCCGGCGCGGCGTCGCCGAAGCGGTTGGAAATGAAAATGTGCAGCATCTCGGTCGAGCCGATGCCGTCGAGAATGGGCTTGCCGGTCTTCGCCACCCAGTCGTTGAAAACCGGCGCCGGCAGGGTTTCGCCGGCGGAGACGGCCGCGCGCAGCGAAGACAGGTTGGCGCCCTGATGCATGGCCGCCAGCATGGCGCGATAGGCGGTCGGCGCGGTGAACGAGATCGTCGCCTTGTAGGTCTCGATGATCTCGATCATGTTGGCCGGCGAGGCGTTCTCCAACAGCGTTGCGGTGGCGCCGAAGCGCAGCGGGAAGATCGCCAGGCCGCCGAGACCGAAGGTGAAGGCGAGCGGCGGCGAGCCGACGAAGACGTCATCGGGCGTGACATTCAAGATCTCCTTGGCGTAGCCGTCGGCGATGATGAGCAGGTCGCGATGAAAATGCATCGTCGCCTTGGGCTCGCCGGTTGTGCCGGAGGTAAAGCCCAGCAGCGCCACGTCGTCGCGCCCGGTTTTGACCGCATCA
>JASHOR010000053.1 GCA_030041005.1 Xanthobacteraceae bacterium | reverse complement strand
TCACGCTATCCGGCGACAGGCCCAAGTTCGGCAAGGAGCGGCGCGAGGAAGGGCTCGAACTTGCGCCAGCGCCCGACCGAATCCTTGTAGATCGGCTTTCGCACCTGAGCCGCGCTGGCTGTGCGGACCGTGCGCTCGGTGCGGTGAAAGTCGAGACAGCGGGCGTCCCAGGAGAGCCCGCAACGGGCGACGATGCGGCGCGCAACACCTTCCGGATCGGCGACCAGTTCCTCATATTGCACGTCCAGGATGCGTCCTGGCGGCAGGACCGCATGCCAATGCTGCATCAATGCCCGGTACTGCCGGTAATAACGGCCGAGTTCGCCCAGGTCGTAGGTGTGTGCTTGCCCTGTCGTAAAAAGGGTGGCGAAGCAGGACACGCAGGTATCGGCGGCGTCGCGAACGGCATGAATAATCGTTGCGTTGGGCAGCGCCAGATGGATGAGGCCGGCAAAAAGAAAGTTCACCGTCATCTTATCGGTGATGCGCATTGCCGTGGGCGCCTGCCGCCTGATTTTTTCGAGATAGGAAGCGCCCAGAGCGCGACAATGCTCCCCCGACATTGCCTGTACCATGTCCGGAAACGGGGGACGTCCAGGCAGGGAATCCCGTATCAAGCCCAAGGCGTGATCAAATAGGCGAATCTCGCCGGCGCTGAAGATCTGCGGATGGCTCGCCAATATCTGTTCGATCAATGTCGTGCCCGAGCGCGTCATGCCGACGATGAATATCGGAACCGAGGACGGCTCGCCGCAGCCTTGGCGGGCCTCGATAAGGTTACGGCTGACAAGCTCGCAAAGACGGTTCATTTGGCCAAGCGTCTTGGCTTCGTCGTAGGCCATCTGCCGGCGTTTGAGCGCGTTCCCCCTCTGCAAATGCGGAAATGCGTTTTCTGGCTGACCGCTGCTCTCGTAGGCCTTGGCCAGTGCGAAGTGCAGGTACACCTGGTCCGCGGCTGAGAGCACCTCGCAATTGTTTGCCAATTCTTCTAATGCCTTCAGAAAGGGGTCGGCGGCGTCAAAGGGTCTGATCGCGGAAAGATTGTCGTAAAAGGCCAGATTTCTCGGCGCCAGATGGATCGCCTGTTCGATGGCTTTGCTCGCCTCCGCGAGCCGTCCCCTCGCCTTCATCAGCAGTCCGAGGTTGTTATAGGCGCCGGCAAAGCCGGGATCGACTTCGATGGCCTGTCGGTATTTCGCCTCCGCCTCGTCGAACCGATCCAGGTCGGCAAGCGCGAGGCCCCAGTTGCACAGCGCGTCCGGGCTATCGGGTTTCAGGGCGATCGCGCACTCAAAGGCGAGGACGGCCTTTTCGGGCTTGCCGAGTGATCGAAGCGCATGGCCAAGGTTGTTGTAGATTTCAGGCACATTCGTCTTGAGCGAAAGCATTTGCCCGTAGCATGCAGCCGCTTCCGCATATCGTCCGGCGACATGATGGGCGCACGCCTCGTCACCGAGCATGCGCAGCGTGTCCTCGGCTCCAATCATTCCGCGGTCGGCCGACTTTTGGCTCGGCTGGGGAAGCAATGAAGTAATTCCGAGTGTTGCGCGTTGGTGCCCACGCATCGGTATTGGATTATGGTAACCAAGGGATTAACAGTCCGAGGCAGCCGAGAGGCTCGGCATCACGTGCGGGTCGCTACAAATACTCGCGCCGCTATGCGGCGCAATGGGCGTCAGTCCCGCTGTCCGCGTCTGTTCTGATAAATATCGAATCCGCGGCGCAGGTGGCGTTGCGGCCGAAATTGTCGGTAAATCGCGTATCGACCAGATAGCAGCCGGGATGCGCCGCGAGGACGGTTCTGATCGCTTCGCGCTTTATGTCGCTGTCCTCGATCACCAGATAATCGCCCGGCCGCAAGAACGGGTGAAACCGATTGAGAACGCCCGCCACGTTTTGGTGCGCGTCTTCGACCACAAGCCATGGATGCGGCTCTCGGCGCAGCAGCGCGTCTTCGAAGACCGTCTCGGGAAAGCGGCAATCGCCCTGATGGAATGTGACCTGCGGATGCTCCATCCGCGGCTTGACGAGATCGATCGAGTGGACGCGACCGCCCGCGCCGCAGAACGTCATCTGGTCGGCGAACCAGGCGGCGCTGCCGCCGGCGCCGGAGCCGACTTCAAAGATCGTTCCCGGTCGCAGCTCCGCAATCAACGCCGGGTACATGGCAAAGTCGAATGCGTTCTTCATGAGCGGCTGTCCCCGCCAGCGGATGAGAAAGGGCGCGCCCTGGCACGTCAGCAGCACGTCGGCGCCAAACTCGGTGCCGAAGCGGGGGTGGTAATGAATCTGCGATTTTTCGCGATCGGCGAACGACACGAATCGTCCTTGCCGCCATCGGTCGAGAAACAGGCGCAGCCGGAGCAGATCCCATTGCAGGCCGCTTGCTTCGGCCGATCGTGCCGCGCCCGCGTTCACGCTCTCTTCCCATGATCGCGTCGGATCGAATTCGGTCAGGCAGCCAACGACGCGGGCAAACCAGCCGTCGAACACGCTCAGCAGGCCGCCCTGCTCGCGCCGTACTCTTTCCCGCATGGCGCGCGAATATTCCAGCGCCGCCGTCTTCAATTCGTCGCCCCCGATCAGGTCGGCAGCTTGCGGCGTAAGATCGTGACGCAGCGGTTTGCCCATTGCGGCAGTGCTAGTGCCGGCCGCGCAATCCGGCGGCAATGCGGCGATTGATTTTGATGAGCGAGGCCAGGTACTTCGGCTGAGGCTTGGTCATCAGCGAGAACGTCTCGCACATCACGAACGCGCCCAGTGTCTTGAGATTTTCGCGCAGCTTCTGCGGCAACTGATTGTCGTCTCTCGTCAACGCATCGAGGAACACCGTCCAGAGCCGACGATTGTAGGTCAGCGCCTGGTCGAGCCCGCTCGGTTTGTCTTTCCAGCTATCGTGCACGGCCTGGAGTCTCGCGGCGGCTTGCAGCAGCAGCCTCGCTTCCAGCTCGCGCGGTCCTGCCATCTCCTTCGCCGTCTTCGCGTAGGCTCGGCTGGCGTAGTTCATGATGGGAGGTTTCCTTTTTGGGGCAACCAGTTGGGGCGCCTTAGGAATTTGTACAGCGTCCCTGTTAATCGAACATTGACGCCGCGACGAACGGCTGCCGCAGCCCGCAAGCAAAAACGGCGGGGCATCTTTGCCCCGCCGCCTTCGAATGAAGCCAGGAATGGAAGCGTTAGCCGAACAGCTTGAGCACCGACTGGTTCGCCTGGTTGGCGATCGAGAGGGCGGAGATTTCAAGCTGCTGCTGCGTCTGCTCGGTCAGCAGATCGGCGCTCTCTTGGTTCTGGTCGGCCGCCACCAGGTTGCTGGCGCCGGTCTGCAGCGTGTTGATCATCGCGGTGGTGAACGTCTGCCGGATCGAGATGGTCGACGAGTTGGTGCCGAACGTCTCGGTCTGGGTCTGCACGTTGGAGATCGCGGTGTTGAGGTTGGTGACTAAGCTCGAAAGCGTGCTGGTATCGAAGAACGAGCCGGTCGACGAGCCGCTGATCGACGACAGGCCGAGGCCAGCTGCATTGTAGTTCACGCCATCAATGGTCAGCGCGCTGGTGGCGGTCTCGTTGAAGTTGATCTGCAGATTGTTGCCGCCGATCAGATTGACGCCGTTGTAGCCGGAGTCGCCGGCCAGCTGGTTGATCTGCGTCAGCAGCGTATTGTAGTTGGTCTGCAGTGTTGTCCGCGTGGTGCTGGTGCCGTTGCTGACGCCTGTACCAAGGCCGAGCGTCACCGAGGTGGCGTTGCTGGCAACTGTGAAGGCAGTCGACGTGGAGCTCAGGATCAAATCGCCGCTGCCGTCGTCGCTCGCGGTGATGGCGCCGCCGAGGGTAGTCGTGCTGGCGCTGTTGATCGCGGATTCGATGGAGCTCAGGGCTTCACCCGAGCTAATGGAGATGGTTGCGGTCGAGGTTCCGACGCTGAGCAGCAGAGTACCGGCCGTGGTGACAGTGCCGGTGGAGATGCTGAC
>JASHOR010000052.1 GCA_030041005.1 Xanthobacteraceae bacterium | reverse complement strand
AATCCGCGTTACGACGAAATCATGGGGGAGAAGTCCTACCCGAGCGTGACGGACCTGCCGGAGGCCCCTGACGTCGTGGCCGTCGTCGTGCCCTACGATCAGGTGCTCGATGTCCTGGAGGAGAGCCACCGCAAGGGGGCAGGATCGGCGATCGTGATCTCGGCCGGCTTTGCCGAGCGCGGCGTCGACGACCGGCGCGATCTGCAGGGGGAACTGGGTGAATTTGCCCGCGCCTCGGGTGTGCGGATCAGCGGCCCCAACTGCCTGGGGCTCGCCAACGTCAAAGACGACATCTGGGCCACCGCTTCCTCGCGCGGGGCGTCCGGTCTGACCGGGCCGATCGGCCTCGTGTGCCAAAGCGGCGCGACGGCGTTCGGGCCGTTCCTGGTGCGGGCGGTCGAGAACGGCATCGGCTTCAGCTACATAATCTCGACCGGGAACGAGGCCGACCTCGATTTCACCGATTTCGCCCGCTACCTGCTCGACGATCCGGATACAAGGGTCATTGCCGGCTTTGTCGAAGGCTTCAAGCGCGCCGACAAGTTTCTCGAGGTGGCAAAGCTCGCGGCGGAGCGCGGCAAGCCCATCGTCCTGATCAAGATCGGCCGTTCGGAGCTCGGCGCGCGGGCCGCGCGCTCGCATACCGCGGCGCTGACCGGCGCAGATGCCCGGTACGATGCGATCTTTGCCCAGTACGGGGTGATCCGCGTCCAGGATTACGACGAGCTCCTGGAGGTCGCGCACCTCCTCGCCCACACCCCCAAGCCGCAAGTGCCCGGCATCGCGGTGGTCTCGCACTCAGGCGGAATCAGCTCGCTGACCGCCGACATGTGCGGGCAGGCCGGTCTCGACCTGCCGCCGCTCGGCGACGCGGCGCGCGACGGCATCAACGGCATCCTGAAGGGCTTCGGCTGGGCGGCGAATCCTGCCGATGTGACCGGCTTTGCCAACAGCGAATCGTTCCCGCAGATCATGGAGCACATGGTCGCCGATCCCCGGATGGGAACGCTCGTCGTGGCGAGTTCCGGGGCGGACACCCAGGCGCAGCAGGTCATCAATCAGCGCGATCGGACCGACAAGGGCGTGGTGTTCCTGTGGACCGGCAGCCGGGACGCCAAGGGCGGCCTGCCCCAGCTCAAAAACGCCCGCATCCCGATCTTCTACACGCCGGACAAATTGGCCCGAGGCCTGCAAAGCCGCCTCGCCTACCACACCTGGCGCGAGCGTCGCCTGGCCGACGGCTTTGCCGCGGCCCCGCCGCGCACGGCGCCTCAGGATGCGGCCATCGCCGAGGCGCTCGGCCTGGGGCGTCCGACGCTCTCGGAATCCGAGAGCAAGCAATTGCTGGCCGCCTGCGGTGTGGCGAGTGCGCGCGAGCACCGGGCAAATTCCGCGGAGGAAGCCGTCGCGGCCGCGGAGTGGCTCGGGTTTCCGGTGGCTCTCAAGGTCGACTCGCCGGACATTCCGCACAAGACAGAGGCTGGGGTCGTTCGGCTGAACCTCGCCGATGCCGCACAAGTGCGAACGGCCTATGCAGAGATCTTGGCCAACGCCAGGTCCTATGCTCCACAGGCTCAGATCATCGGCGCGTCGGTGCAGGAGATGGTCGGAGAAGGTGTAGAAGTTATCATTGGCGTGTCTTGCGATCCGCAATTGGGCCCTGTGCTCCTGTTTGGTAGTGGCGGCGTCATGGTCGAGGTCTACAATGATGTGGCCTTGCGACGCTGCCCCATCACGCGATCGGAAGCACAGGCTATGATCGCTGAGGTAAAAGGAGCCAGGTTGCTGCAGGGCTTTCGCGGGCGGCCAGCGGCGGACCTCAAGGCGCTGGAGGATACCTTGGTGCGCGTGTCGTACCTCGCCACGCACATTGAAGAACACTTGGCAGAGTTGGATATCAATCCGCTCGTGGTGCTGCCGTCAGGTCAGGGAGTGAAGGCGGTAGACGCCCTCGTCGTGTTTCGTGGCACATAGCACCGCACGTCCCTGAGAGGCGCCACCGCGAGCCGATGCTCTTCACTGTCACGGACCGTCATCTCGGGTATTTGCCGAACATGATCCAGCCGCCATTGCTTGGAGTGGTGAATGCCGCAAGCGCAGTCTCTGCCCGAACCGTGACCTGCCGTGCGCCAGCCGTGCCGCGGAGCTGCTCTATGCTGTCGGTGTACATGGCCGTACGGGTGCGCCCGTTCCCCAAATTACCGCCACTCGAGCAGAACGGATGCGGTCCCTCGACCCTGATATCGCCTGCGTAGAACGCGAAAGCATCGCCGCGTTTGACGCCGTGCCACTGAAAGGCCTCCAGGAAGAACTGCGCCATGGGCGCATAGCCGTCGTAAGGATTGAATATATCAACATCCTTGGGCCCAAGCCTGGCACCCTCGTACATTCTCCTGGCAGCGCAGTCGGTCCAATGCTCGATCTCGTCCAAATCAGCCTGTGTGGTGCGCTGCCGGAAGTTGTGCTGTGAGTGATTAAGCACATAGACCGGCGACTGCCGCATGTCGTGCGCGCGCTCGGCAGTCGTGAAGAGGTACGCGGCCGAAGCATTGACCGGGCGGTCGCAGTCCCAGAGTCTGAGCGGGTTCAGGACGTAGCGCGAATTGACATAATCCTCGATGGTGAGCTGCGGTACCCCGTGGGTCGCGTTGTACCCCCAGGGCGTGAGCAGCCCGTTGCGGTGCTGATTGACGACGAAGGGAGCGAGGTCGTCGTGCTTGCCGCCGTACTTCAGGCAGTACTGGCGGTGCGGGAAGATGTTGATGAAATCGTTGCCACCGTGATTTCCCCAGGGTGCCGTCCATTGTCGTGGGCCGCGAGCGTAGTCGTCGGCATTCTCGCCACCGCGACGATAGCGGCCTTCGAGATTGCCTGTCGGGTAGATGACGAGACAGGTGTGGCAAAGGCCGTCACCCACGGCCTGTGCTGCCATGCCTACCATTTCGCTGATGGTAGGCAATCCAGTCGGAGCAAATTTGACGTTGGGCAGGCGCATCTGCGCGATGAGCCACTTCGCGTTGACCAGAGTGAGCCCCCACTCCGAATCGTAGGGCGGCGCGAAGTAGGGCCGTGGCGCCCACTGAGACGCGGAGCCGCCGCTGCCGCCTGCGATATGGCTGTCGCAGCAGATGACCCCGTCGATCTGATCCGGTGTCACGCCTGCGTCGTCCATCGCCTTTCGGCAGGCCAAGACGGAGTAGGCACCGAGTGTCTTGTCCATCGAGGCGCCGTCCCAGCGTCGGTCGACCGGAGAATGCCCGACACCAGCAACTGCGACCTTGCCACGGTGCTCCCATGCTCCGAGCCCGTCCTTATCTCGCCGCCACTGATACCGCTCCGGTACGGTCATAAGTGCATCTTTCCTCCATGCTCTGGCGGCGAAGGTATGCCAGGGATGAACTAGGAGGCTACCCGCCACTCGTGGATGAGCTGGTCCGGGGCCACGTCCTCGAACATCACCTCGACGGCGGCGCCCACCGGCACCTTGTACGGCGGGGTGCCCGGGAGATTGGAATAGAAATTGACCCGCGGGTCCGCGTCCAGCGTCACCATTGCCAGGTTATAGGGTTGATCGGCCATGCGCCGGTTGAGGCGGCCATCCTCGATCACGATGTAGGTCGCGATATGGCCTCTTCCCTCGACCTCCCTCCACGTCAGACCGGCGGCTGAGTTGCAGACCTGGCAGGCCTGCTGTGGTGGGTATTGCAGCCTGTCGCAGTCAGCACAATGCTGCAATACGAGCCGCCTTTGATTGACAGCGTCCCAAAAGGGCTTGCTCAGAGGGTCGGGGACGGGGATCAGTTTCGGCATCATTTCACTCCGCACGCCGTCACTCAAGTTGCAGTCCGCACACTCGCGCCGGTCACCGTATGTCGTGACCCGTCATCCGAAGGCTTCAGACATTTCGCCTCCTCCATGCCTGGTCCGGTCGCTGCTGGCCAGAGCGGTCGCCGGGTGGGACTTGCACCCACTGGGAAGGGCCGCCCTCTCACGACGCACTCAGAAACCCGATATCCAGTGGCTTAGTCGACCGGCGGAGGAGTCCGAAGCGTGATCCTCGGTGACGTTAGCGCATCCAGATCATGATACCCGCACGAATCGTGACTTGGGAATGTCGATGATCGCCAGTACGATGACGTTGACTTGGGCAACACGAACACGTCGACACCTGGTCGGTCTGACCCGACACGACTGCCCCCAACCATGTCCGCAGCCAACGGAGCGGACCTGGCGAGGAACACTTCCCACTTGTGGACAGAGCGTGCTACTGCTTGGTAAGAAGCGTCGCCGGCCCTGGGAGGGACGCATGCCGGAGGTCACCTACATCGAATTCAACGGCACCGAACACCGCGTCGAGGTTCCCATTGGCACCTCGGTGATGCGCGGCGCGGTCGATAACAGCGTGCCGGGTATCGATGCTGACTGCGGGGGCGAATGCGCCTGCGCCACGTGCCACGTCTATGTCGAAGCGGAATGGCTCGGCAAGACCGGCCTGCCCGAGCCAGGATCGCAAGAAGCCGCCATGCTGAGCTTCGCTGCAGTGTCGCAGCCGAACTCTCGCCTTTCCTGCCAGATCAGGATGCGTGAGGAACTTGCCGGACTTACCGTACGGATGCCGGAGGGACAGCACTGAAGCCAGTAAAATCTGGCACCTTAGGAGGGCTCCATGGACGCCAACGTGAACTTCGACCCGCGCGAAGACGCTTACTCGAAGCCGCTCGATCAAATCGATGTCAGCGTCCCGGAACTCTACCAGAACGACATCTACCAGCCGTACTTTGAACGACTGCGCCGCGATGATCCCGTGCATTTTTGCGCCGACAGCCACTTCGGTCCGTACTGGTCGGCAACCCGCTACAAGGACATCATGACAGTGGCCGTGAACAACCAGGTGTTCTCATCACGCTGGGACTTGGGCGGTGTACGGCTGGAAGACCAGGTTCAGGGCTATGAGCGCCCAAGCTTCATCCAGATGGACGAACCAGATCATGGCGAGCGCCGCAAGGCGGTGAGCCCCGTGGTGGCGCCTGCTAACCTGGCGCGGATGGAGGGCGTGGTCCGCGAGCGCACTCAGACGGTGCTCGATAATCTGCCGCGCAACGAGACCTTTAATTGGGTCCAGGAGGTCTCGATTGAGCTCACCTCACGCATGCTAGCGACGCTGTTCGACTGGCCGCTTGAGGAGCGGCATCAGCTGATGTTCTGGTCAGATGTCACCGTTTGCCACGTCGACACACCGGACGCACCGGTGCATTCCGAGGCGGAGCGCTATGCCGAGCTGGAGAAGATGGCCAAGGCGATGAGGGTGCTGTGGGACGAACGCGCGGTCTCTAACTCGCAGAACTTCGACCTGATCTCGATGATGGCGCATAACGATGCAACGCGGAACATGGAATTCCGCGAATTGCTCGCAAACTGCAGTTTGCTGATCGTTGGTGGCAACGACACCACGCGCAATTCGATGTCGGGCGGTGTGTGGGGCTTTGCCCAGTATCCCGATGAATACCGCAAGCTGCGGAAGAATCCCGAGCTCGTGCCGAGCGCGGTATCCGAAATCATCCGCTGGCACACGCCGGTGCTGCATCTGCGTCGCACCGCACTGGCTGACTTCGAACTCGGCGACAAGACAATACACAAGGGCGATAAAGTCGCAATGTGGTTCGTTTCCGGCAACCGCGACGACGATGCGATCAAGAATCCCCATCGCTTGATCGTCGATCGTCCACGCTCGCGCGAGCACATCTCGTTCGGCTTCGGCGTGCATCGTTGCGTCGGCAACCGTTTGGCCGAGTTGCAACTGCGTATCTTGTGGGAGGAGATCCTTAAGCGCGACCTCGAGATAGAGGTGATGGACAGGCCAAAATACCTGCGATCGAACCTGATCCATGGCATCCGCGATTTGCCAGTGCAGATTCACTAGGGTCCGACCACCAGCTAGACGGGTATCCGGCCCGCACCACAGCTTGCGCACCGCATCTGGCGCTGCACCTTACCCGCTGTCCGATCGGCGGCGAGAGCTGCCTGTCATCTGCCTGCTACGCAACGTGGGATAGCTGACGCTGCGCCTATTGGATGCTTGGGCAGCTACCGATCCAACTTGGCCCCGAGCGGACTGACTAGCGTGACCTTCGTTTCACCCATGTGCTGTATGAAAGTGGAAAACGTTACTGGCAGGGGTGACCGCTGGAGGGCAAAGTGAGGGTCATCCGGCACGAGCGACAATGACGGTCAGGCCTAACAAGGCGCCAGGGTACGAACCTCGGGTTAGCCGTTCCGAGCAGGCGCCGCCCAGAAAGGGCGGGCCGATTGCGGACCTCTTGACCGCCCGGACCATCGGACCGCCCGCTCACTCGGGCTGGCCGCGCCCAGGAGCGCTGCAAGCCACTGATCAGGCGGCGCTACGGTCGCCAATCGGCGAAACGCTCGGCCAGGACCTGCGCGCAAGGGCGGCGGATCGATTGCTGTGCCGATACGTTCGATCCGGGATTGCCTTGCCACGCCCGCGATGACACCTTCCTGATTTCCAGGTTACACGGAGGCTCGCCCATGGCCCTCCTCACTGCTCCGGTCCTGTCCAAGCCTGCCGAAGGCCCAATGACGTGGCATGGAAGCGACCTGTGCAAGGAGCGTATTGCTTTCGATTTCTCGCACGCCCAGGCCGCGGCTCTGGAAGATGTCTTGCTTCGCGTGCGCAAGGCGGGGCTCGCGGTGGCTGACATCAAGCCGGAGCACTGCCACCACCCGGAATTGGACGACGCTCTCACCCAAGTTTTCAACGAAATCCAGGACGGCCGTGGTATCGTGATCCTGAGAGGCATTCCGGTGACCGACCATTCGGTGGACGACGTCAGCACGATGTTCTGGGCCATCGGTACGCATTTCGGCCGCGGCGTTTCACAAAGTTCGCGTGGCGACGTGCTGGGCCGGGTGCAGGATGAGACACCGCCCGGCGCGGAGGAAAGCGCCCGCGGATACACCAGCCGCCGTGAGCTGTCGTTGCACGTCGACCTCGGCCAGATCGTCGGCCTGATGTGCGTGCGCCAGGCACGCACAGGGGGATTTAGCCAGTACGAGTCCGGTCTTGCGATCTATAACGAGATCCTTGCGATGAGGCCGGATCTGATGCCCGTGCTATGCCGCGGCTTTCCTTATCACCGGCGCGGTGAGGAAGCACCGGATTCTGCACCGATTACGCCATACGACATTCCGGTGTTCAGCGAACGCGACGGCAACATCAGCATTTTCTTTGTCGGGGAGATCTTTAATGCCGCCTTCCGCGATTTGCAGCGGGCATTCACGCCTGAGGAAATCGACGCGATCGACACATATTGCACCACCGCCCGCAAGCTACAGTTCGAGACGCGGCTGGAAGCGGGCGAAGCGACGTTCCTCAACAACTACACCGTGATGCACGCGCGTTCTGAATTCGGAGATTGGGAAGAGCAAGAAAAGAAGCGGCTAATGCTGCGGCTGTGGCTCGACGTGGAGCACGATGCGCGGCCGGTGATCCCGCACATCCACATCTACGAAAACAAGGGCGGCCGCAGCGGCATCGATCCGCAGCCGGGCCGGCTGCCGGCCACGGCGAACTATCGCGCACCGGATGCGGCAGTACGGCGCGGAGCGGCATGAGCATCACGGCCTGACGGTCATCTGAACGCATATTGTGAAACTGCAGAAAAGCGGCCCTCGTTTCTGCCGCGCTAATTTGCGACTGAGTCGGCATCCCCAATTAATGCTTGTTTTGAGACTAGGACCGGCCCCTGGTGCCTCCCCGACGCTGCGCTTGCTTCAGCAATCGGCAGGTTCCTGCCATCCATTTGCCCTACCGAACTGAGTGGTTGGCTACATGCCAGTTACCGGGTAACAGGGCTGCGGCGGAGCCCAAGCGCACCACATGTGGACCGCCACCGTTCCGATTTGTGACGGGCGCGTTCTCCCAATACGTTCCCCACAGGGCAGGCGACACGCCGACCGGGGTGTCGCACGGCGCCAGCATGCTGCCCGCGGCCGTCGGCATCGCAAACCACGGCAACCAGTAGCCCACACGCGAATTGACTTTATCCTTGGCCTACTTGCTTTGGCTTCTCACAGCGCCTGGCAAGACCCCGGCGCGTGACTTGTCTGGGCAACGCGAACTCAACCAATGGCATCGCGCCCCGTCAGCAGTGTCAACGACTCCTCGTTGATGTTCGGTGTGACGGCCAGCGGCGGCAGACTGACGTAGGCGCCGATCTCGGGGTAGACTCGCATCATAGCGACATCGATGCCAGTGTTGTTGAAGGCGTGATTTACCACAGGCACAAACACTGGATCCTTGCGAGGCGGCCAGCAGGCGTTAAGCAACTTCCGGGCGCCCGCGGGGGACAGGCTATAGCAGGGCGCGCCCGAGCACGCCGCCAGGGGCACCAGGGTTGGATCCGCCGTCATCTGTCGGAACGCCGGAATCGATTCGCGCATCTGCGCCTGCTTGGAGAACGCGACCAACGGCGCCACGCCCGGCATCAGATTTAGGGATAGAAACGAGTCGAAATTCCACGCCCAGACTATGATATCCCAATCGCGCGGTGCTCGTGCCATCACAGCCGCACTGACGACCTCGAAATCATGGCGCAGGATCGCGTCGTCCTCGGCGATCGTCAGCATTTCCCCGGTGGTGGCCACCAATCGCCAAAGTGCCAGATGCGACAGCGCGCAGCCGATCGCACCGTGCGTGTGCGGAACGTGCAAGAACGGCGCACGGGCCGCGGCACGTCCGTCGATCGCGTCGAAGAACTCGAAACCCACCCCCTCGTGCGCATCTGCGAAGCGCCGGCGGCGTTCAGGCGTCGAGGTGAGGGAAATGACTCGGATCATGCTCACAAGCCTCCAGCGCCCGCAGCCGCGCGGTCAATCAGCGATTTGTGCGGGCAGCGTGACCCGTACCCCGACATTGCACAACCCACTTCTTAGGAACGATCTAATATTGCGGGCTACGGCCGGACTACCCCCCAGGAGCTAACATCCCGGATCAGCCGTGACCTGAGCGTCACAGCGACGCTGTGAGCATATAACGTCCTGGGCTAATTGGATTACTACCACACAACATCGTAGTCGGTGTCGGTGACGGACAAGTTAACCAACATTGGGAGAATACTTGTTGAATGGCCTACTTATGCGCACCATCGCAACGCTCAGTGGATTCATCAGCAGGTTTCATGGTGATTGCCGGCGTGATCCTGGGCGCTCAGCATTAGCATATCGGATAGTATCGTTGGATTGATCGCAGGTTTGCTGACGGCTGTCTCTGGCCCTGTCACTCGAGTGGGATGCCTTGCGGGCCCAGGCGTGAGCTAGCGCGTCGTTGCAATCCTACTATCGGCGGCCGCCGGTGGAGCTGCGTTCCTTGCGGGCGTGTTATGCCCGCGTGCCGACAGGAGCCGCGGACTGACGCTCGGCGTACGCTGCCGTGGAGGCGAGCCGTGTCGGACTACGTATTGCGGGCGACGCCGAGCGACAGCTCGAGACGCTCGCCAACCTGCGCGACTGTATGGGGTGATGATCGTTCAGCGGCCGCAGCCAGCCACCGGCCGAGCCAGATCCGAGCCGAGGATTCGATTGATCTGACACGGAGTCAGACGACGATGCACGCGCGCCGGCTGACGGGTGAAATTGATACGCAGCACGCCGCCGCCAACCAGATTGAGACGCACAACGTGACTGCCCGGCGGGGCGGGTGGCATCGGTAAGCCGGCCGCCACTGCGGCGACCTGCATTCGATAGATAGCGGCCATCTCGGGCGTGCTGGAATGGTAAAGGCCGATTGCGGTGAACCAATTGCCGCGGGCCGGACCGTCGTGCAGTGAACGGAGAAAGCGGGCGCCATAGTCCGCGTTCGCAGCCGGGTCAAACGCATCGTCAAGCGTGCGGAAAGCATGCGGGTGCATACGCAGATCCACCTGCAGACAGCCGACATCGACATAGGTGGCGGCCTCGGTGGCAACTGCGTTCCGTGTCCACTCGATGGCTGCCTGTTTGGTCGGGAACAGGATGCCCGTTCCGTCGGCATCGACGGTCCACGGCCAGGGCTCCAACACCCCATCGGCCCCGGGCCGTCCGCTCTCCACCTTCGCCATCACAGCAAGCAGGCCTGGCGGGGTGCCATATCGATGCTGTGCATTGTCGATGGCAGCCAGACATTGCGCTGACGGGCTCGCCGCAGCGTGTGCCATCGCGTCGGCTGACTGCCGCACGAAGGGGCCAAACGCGAGGCTCAGCAGAATCACCACAGCCAAGCGGCGTGTCGAGCAACGGCGCATGGGCGTGGACCCTATCGGTCCGCGCCGGCTGGCACAATCGTCATCATGCAATCCCAGGCTGGGCTGCGCATGCGACGAAGCCTGCCCGGGTCTGGCCGGCACCAACCAGCGCCCCGAGTCGCGCTCGCTTCCGACCACGGCGCTCGATGAACCCCTGCCCGCATTCTCCGGGTCACCATTTCGTCAGACACCCCGTCCGTGCAGTACGTCGGTGCAGGCTCCTCACAACGGGGATGCAGCGAACGGCTCGGAGAGAGCAGCTCAGCAACGGTCGGGCAGAGGTGTCCCGCGGGTGCTCCCCACTGTTGCTCAGGTCCGTCAGGGTGGCTGCCGGCGCGTCCGTTCGACGCGTCAATGGCGTTGGCCCTTGGCCTCCCTCGCTCTGGGCGGCCATCGATCGGAAAGGGACCAAAGACGTCCCATTCGCCGACCGGAATTTGCTGGCGCAGATTCCCGTGCGTCTGCCAGTGGCTGTTCTCGATCCCATATTACAGTAAGTGACATATAAGCCGTGGAACGTTACATCGGCTGCATCTGTGGCCGCTATTGACAACCCAGTCCCTCGGTTACCGGGCCCTTATGAATGCGGGCATATGCGCACTCTCCGGTTCGATGAGTCGATCCGACAACGGGCGCGGTTGTATGCGGACAAAATGGCGGTTGCGGCTGCGAAGGCGAAAAATATCGAGGCGATTCGGATTGTTTCCGTATATGGACTCGCGTTCTTGCAGGCGGACGCCGGAATCAGGCCCGAGACCAGATATGAGTTGACGGCGGCTGGCGGATTCGTCGACAGCAAATATGATCGGGTATTGATCGAGTAAAAAACCCCCGACATGCGTGAGCGCGTGCAATTGACCAGACCTGGACTCGCCCGGCACAAGAAGTTGGTGAGGCAAGTCCGGAGCCGGTTTGAGGATCGTCATGTCGAACAGAAGCAGCCTCTAAATTCGCATTTTGACGTGGGCGGCCGACACCAGTGAACGTGTTTCGCGGGGCGCATGGCAAGTGGCAGTGCCACCGGCACCTAGCGCGTTGGTTGTGCGAGCGGCCTACAGGATGCAGGGACTTGCCGCGATCATCCTGATGATCGAGGAGCCTGTCAGGTAAAGAATTCGCACGCACCTGCTTTGGGGCTTCCTCGGGCGTACGCTCACCCAACGGAGTGGAACGGGTTCATTTTAATAAGTACCCGTCCTCACCGGTCGCTGCATCCCTGCTCGCGTACCCAGCCGTGCGCAAGGCTATTGCGCATGACTACCGTGCCCGCAAGTTGGAGCAAGTGCCCATCGGTTGAGATCTGTGCGGTGGCGGTGGATGGGTGGCTCACGCTGAGCGCCGGGTAGCGTACTATGGTCTGCCACTGATACCAGCCATCATCGGACGGCCCGTCTGGTTTGATCGTTAGATCAACGTTCTTGTCTTTCTTGAACCCGGGCAGAAAGACGTCGACGGTTCGACCGCCCTGCGGCAGCCATCGGCTCCAATAGAATGCCAACGCAAGTGGGAGACGGATGTCCGAATGCATCGACGAAACAGGCAGATCAAGGTCCTGGCGCCGATCCGGATGCGCGGACCAGAAATCCTGGAGCCACGGCTCCCCGAATGTTGCCGGATCCCAGTGGCGGATGAAGCCGGGACGTGTGCGCCGGAGTTCGGCCAATGATCCTTCGAGCCGGTAGGCGGCCAGCCCGTGTCCATCCGGCATATCGACGTCCCATAGCTGGCGCACGACATGGCCGTCGACGAGGTACCGCGTGTTCGTGGCGACGGTCTGCAGCTGTCCCGATCGCCAATTGCTGAGCTCCTCCATCAGATAGCGGAGCTGCACGAATGGCCATGGCTTGGCAC